>JANNKU010000034.1:0-50393 GCA_031396445.1 Deltaproteobacteria bacterium
GGAGCCGTCTTCGTTTCCGGCGCAGTGCCGGAAATTGCCGGCTGCCCGGGTTTCGCGACGCGACATCAGTTGGCGGAACCGTCGGACCCGCGCGACTGGCCGGACATCGGTGATGAGAATCGACAGTTGTGGAGCCACGTCCGGAATCACTCCTGGTCGCGGCACGCGGTTCTCGCACTGCCACGCATGTTAGCGCGGCGACCCTACGGTGCGGATTCAGATCCGATCGAATCGCTTGAGTTCGCGGAGGCACCAGACGGAACACGGCACGACCAATACCTGTGGATGAACGCAGCCTTCGGAATCGCCGAATTGCTTGGTCGCGCCTTCACGCACGCTGGCCACAATTTCGCGAATGACATTCCCGCGGAGATTGAACGATTGCCGCAGCATGTCTTCACGCTGGACAGCGAGGAAGTGATTCAGCCTGCCTCCGAAGCCGTTCTGTCTGAAAGAGCAGCGGAGAGGTTTGCACAGGCCGGACTGACCGTACTTCGCTCTGTCCGTAATGCGGATTCCGTGCGAGTTGCGGTTGTCCGCACTCTGTCACTCGTACATCCCGATCTGCGTTGACGAAAGTGGCAGGGCGCGAGCCCTCCGTGCAGCAGGATCGGATGATCTGCGCGCAGCCGATCGAGCATCGCCCGCCGCACGCCGCCGACGCCGATCAGCGTATCGGATACGACCTCGAACCAATCTACGGCGCGCGGTAGGTCGATGATTTCGTCGAAGTGCGCCGAGCGGAAGCCGACGCCGAAGCGCGGCGCAGCACTCGAGTCGGTCAATGCCGGCATGCTCTCATTCACTCCCGCAATGGAAGACGCGATCGAGCGGGCCCGATCGCGCCTTCAGAGCGGCGAGGGTGTGCGTGGTCGCGGACCTACTTCTTCTTGAAGGCCTCGGCCGCAGTCGCGGTCGTCCATGCACCGTCAGCGGCTTCGCAGGTAGCCTTGTCCTTCACCCCATCGACCATGGTGCCACCGCACTTGCCCTCGTGACCCTTCACGCTCTTGCCGCAATGCGAGCGGTAGCAGGCCTTGTCGGCGTCCATGCTGCCCGCCATGTCGTCGGCCGCGAACGTCGCAGTGCCGATCAGGCTCGCCATCGCACTCGCCGCCAGAATTCCGAGCTTCGAAACCTTCATCCGAAATCTCCTCGATCGGGAGCCGTTCCGCGGCTGCGACAAGCACCACGCTTCTCGCCCAGCGATCGGTCGACCCGAACGAGCTTAGGATGCTGCGGATCGCGCGGAGTTTCACGCGGAATCTCGCGTGCTCCGCCCAGCCATTCAGACGCGATGAAAGCGCGCGAGCGTCTCGACGTGTTCGGTGTGCGGAAAGAGCGACCAGGCTTCGAGCGCCACCAGTCGTATGTGGCCACCCGCGACGAGCTGCGTCGCGTCGCGCTGAAACGAGAGCGGGTCGCAACTGACGTAGATCAAGACTGGCGGCGGATCGGCGGCGAGCCGCTGTGCGAGCGCCGTATCGAGCCCCCGGCGCGGCGGATCGACGATCACCACCTGTGCGCCATCGCGTGCGTCGAGCGCTTCGCCCGCGCCGCCGGCGATCACCGCCGCGCGCTGTTGCTCGCTGTCGGGGCGCGCGGCGATGCCCATCGCGAGTCCGCGCACGGCATCGGGCGCACTTTCGATGAACACCACGCGCGCCATGCGATGCAACAAGCCGAGTCCGATCGGACCGCAGCCGGCGTAGTACTCCGCCACGCGCGCACCGTCCGGAACCCATTCGTGGACGCGCGCGACGAGCGCTTCGGCGAGTTCCAGGTGGCTCTGCCCAAAGGCGCCCGGCGGAAAGTAGATCTGCGCACCGCACACCAACTCGCGTACCGCATCGGGGCCGCGCAGGTGCTGCCACGACGAACCGAGAATGGTGTTGGTGCGTTCCGGATTTCCGTTCCACCACAGACTGTGCAATCGCGCGCCGAGTCCATCGCCGAGGGCGGCCGCGAGATCGACGAGTGAATCGGGCGTCGTGGCATTCCCGACCAGCACCACCTGCGCCGTCTGGCTCGCGCGCTCGACGACGATCTGCACCGCGCGCAAGATGCCGCTGTGAGAGCGCTCGGCGTACGGCCGCGTATCGGTCGCGCGGATCGCTTCGCGCAGCGCCGCGGCGACCGTGTTGATCAGCGGGTGGTGCACGCGACAACGCGGGATGTCCACGACATCGTGCGTGCCGGCCTCGAAGATCCCGAGCTTCGGCGAGCGCGCCCGGCCGCGCACCATCAACCGCGCGCGGTGTCGGTAACCAAAGGACGCGCCCAGGGTGACTCGCGGGGGCTCGAGGCCCGCCTCCCGCGCGATCGCACCGAGCACAGTGCGCGCGGCGGGTGCGATGCCCAGCTCGCCGTAGCGCGGACAACCGGGACACGGCGGACGATGCGGACACGGCGCGATGGGATGCATGACCAGCGCGTAGCACGCCGGCAGCTGCGGTTCCAAGTTCCGAGGTCGGCCTCAGGATCTGGCCATTCCCTACCGATGACACGACGTCGCGACGGGGGGAGGCAAAGCCATGTTCGAAGCACTCAGCGGTCTCACCACGCTTGGATTGATCGTGCTCTCCTTCCTGATCGGCGCGCGGCTCTTGCGCCTCGGGCGCCGCGCGGACGGAGGTCCCGAGTGGTGGCTCGGTCTCTACTTCCTGATCTATGGCTGCTTTGCCACGACCGCGAGCATCAGCGTGTACATCGGATGGTCGGACCCGGCGATCGCGTTCTCGGGCGACACGACGCAGTTTCTGAACGGCGCCTTCTTCGTACTCTCGACGATCGGCATCTCGTGTCTGCTGATCTTCACGCAGCGCACCTTCCGACCGGGATCCACCGGCGCGCGCGCACTCATGATCGGAACGATTGCGGTACTGATCGCAGCAGCGATCGGCGTTGGCATCACCGAAAGGTTTCAGGTTCGCGTGCTGAACGGGCCGTTCTACTGGCTCGCCTTCACGGCGCGACTCGTCCCATTCGTGTGGGTCGCGATCGAATCGCTCCGCTATGGCGCGCAGCTGCAGCGTCGCGTCGCGATCGGGCTCGTCGATCCGCTGCTCGCCAATCGCTTTCGACTGTGGGGACTCTGGAGCGTCGTACTCGCGGCGATGGCCTTCGCCGATCCGCTCGCGCGCTTCTGGTACTGGTCGCTCACCGGAACCACGACCGAGTGGATCGCAGAGATCGGCCGCCCGATCATCGATGTGGTGGTGCCGATCACGTCGGCCTTCGGCATCGCCGCCGTGACGCTGCTCTTCCTGACGTTCTTCCCGACTGCGAGCTACCGGCGCTGGGTCGTACGGCGATCCGAAATCGCTACGGCGGGCTGACGCACTAGCGGATCAGGCGCACCTCGACGCCGAGGTCTACGAGCGCCCAGACGCGATCGGCTGTGAGCACGGGGATCTCGCGCTCGATGGCCAACGCCATGCAAGCGCGATCCGCGAGCGAGATCCCGAGCCTTCGCGCAGCACGAGCCATTGCGGAGGCAACTTCCGCCTGCGACTCGGTGAACGCGACGACTTCGACCTCGAGACCCATCAGACGATTCTGTACCGCCTCGATTCCGTGCCCGTCGCGTCCCATCCGATCGAGCACCTCGCATAGATTCACGACCGAGAGGCAGCACTCGCCAAGCGAAGCCTCAACGACTTCATGGCCTGGTTCTCGAAAGAACATCGCGAGGACAGCGGAGGCGTCGAGCGCGATCACTCGCCGCGCCGAGCGGCCTTGCGTCGCTCCGCGATCAGCGACTCCACAACGCGTTTCGGTTTCTTGCCGTTGTAGAACCGATCTACGTAGGCCTGAAGACGCTTGACCGCAGCGGCCACATCTTCAGTCGCAACCGCTCTCGCGATGATGTCTCGCGCCTCGGCTTCCACGCTGCGCTTCTTGCGCGAGGCGCGCTTCCGCAGCCGGGCGAGATTCTCGTCGGAAAGTCCGCGAATGTTGAGCACTGCCATGGCTCCTCCGAGACTCATCGGGGCGAGCGCAGCTTAAGGCACCAATCGCGAACACGACAAACGGTGAACCGCCGGCTACGCCCTCAGAACCGCCCCGAGCGCAGTACGCCATACGCGAGCAACCAGAAGCCTGCGCCAGCGAGTGCGAGGCCCGCGATGCCGAGCCATGCAGTGACCGGCAGCGGACCGAGCAGCGCACCTGTGCCGCTCGCGATCAGCAGCGCCGACGCGAGCGTCGTCGCGCCGACCAGCATCGCGAGCAAGCTGCGATTCGCGGAGCGCGCCTGCTCACGCACGAGTGTGTCGAGGCCTTCGTGGCGCGTCGCAATCCGCAGCTCGCCGCGGCGCAGATCGCGTGCGATCGCGCGCAGATCGCCCGGAAGCGTGGTCGCGGTCTCGACGATGCTGCTCGCGGCGCGGATCCAATCGCGTGCGAGGAAGCGCGGATCGGCGAGGCGCCGCAGCCACGTCTTCAGCACGTAGGGGCGCACCGCTTCGATCGGGTCGAGCGTCGGATCGAGCTCGCGCGCCATGCCGTCGACCGTCGCCAGCGCCTTGCCCATCAGCAGCAGTTCAGGCGGCACGCGCACGCGATGGCGCTGCAACACTTCGAAGAGTGAGCCGATCAGCGCGGCGACATCGACCTGCCCGATCGGCAGCGATGCGTAGCGCTCGAGCAGCGCGGCGATGTCGCGGCGCAGCCGCACGCGATCGACGCGATCGTCGATCAGATCGAGGCGCGCGAAGAGGCCCGCGATCTTCTCCGCGTCGCGCAGCAGGATGCCGACCAGCAGCTCGAGCAGCGCGTCGACCATCTCGGATTCGAGCACGCCCATCATGCCCATGTCGATCGGCGCGATCACGCCGCCCGGCAGCACGAAGAGATTGCCCGGATGCGGATCGGCGTGGAAGAAACCGTGGTCGAAGACCTGGCGCAGACAGAACTCGACACCCGCGGCGGCCAGCTTCTTGCGGTCGATGCCGGCCGCATCGAGAGCGGCGATGTCCTTCGCCTTGATGCCCCGCACGTATTCCATCGTCAGCACGGCGGGCGTCGAGTGCGAGGCGTAGAGCTGCGGCACGTGCACCTGCGGATCGCCCGCGAAGTTGCGCGCGAAGCGCTGCATGTTCGACGCCTCGTTCGAGAGATCCACCTCGAGCGTGATCGCACGCGCGAACTCTTCGACGATCTCGCTCGGCGCGTACGCGCGCAGTTCCGGCGCGTTCTCTTCGAGCAGCGACGCGAGGCCGCGCAGGATCTCGAGATCGGTGCCGATCACCTGCTCGAGGCCGGGCCGGCGAACCTTCACCGCGACTTCTTCGCCGCTGAACAACCGCGCTCGGTGTACCTGCGCGATCGATGCCGCGGCGATCGGCGCGTCGTCGAACTCCGCAAAGAGCTCGGCGATCGGATGACCAAGCGCGCTCTCGATCTGGTTCCGCGCCGCGGCGGAACCAAACGGTGGCACCGCGTCTTGCAACTTGCGCAGCTCGACGATCAGGCTCATCGGAATCAGGTCGGGCCGCGTCGCGAGGATCTGGCCGAGCTTCACGAAGGTGGGGCCGAGCTCTTCGAACGCCATCCGAATTCGCTCTTCGGTCGTGTAGCGCACCAGTTCGCGGCGCTCGCGGCGGAAGCGCACGAGGCTGCGACCGAGTTCGAGCGCATTCTCGATTTCGAGTCGCGCGACCAGATCGCCGAAGCCGTACTTGACGATCACGCCGACGATCTCGCGCAGCCGCTGCAGGTTCTTGTAGGTGCGCGGGATCCGAACGAGCGCGCCGAGCTGCACGACTAGCGCTTCGCTTCGTCGCGCTTGGCGAGCGCGCGTTCGATGCGTTCGAGGCGCGCTTCGATCGCGGCGAGGCGATCCTGCACGGTGTCGAGAGCGGCGCTCGGTGCCGCCGCTTTCGCGACGCCGCGCAGCGCGCGACCGAGCGGCGAGAGCACGTTGTCATCGACCCAGCGGCGCTGCGTTTCGGCGGCGCCCGCAACGGATGTCTCGATCTCGTCGGCTTCGGCGCGCGAGAGATCGCCGCGTTCTACCAGCACGTCGAGTACGCGACGCGCTTCGCCGCGTGCCCCCTCGCCGAGCGATTGGGCGCCACCGGCGAGGCGACGCGCGAGCGACTCGAAATCGACCATGCCGGTAACATCCCACACGCGCGCGGGCAGGTCCATTGCGCGCCGGGGAGACGGCATGACGCTCGACACGTTGTTCTCGATCGCGAACGCATCGGTGATGCCCGCATGGCTGCTGCTCGCGGTGGCGCCTCGATCGGCGCTGACGCGCCGGGTCGTCCACTCACTGCTCTATCCGGCCGTGCTGGGAAGCCTCTACGCGGTGTACGCGGTGGCGTCGTTCGTCGTTTCGTCGCCGCCGGAGGGCGCGAGCTTCAACTCGCTGCCCGGCGTGGTGGCGCTCTTCGCGGTGCCGCAGCTCGCGTTCATCGGCTGGGTCCATTACCTCGTCTTCGATCTATTCGTCGGCGCGTGGGAAGCCCGCGACGCGCAGCGCCACGCCATTCCGCACGCGCTGCTGCTGCCGTGTCTCTTCTTCACGCTGATGTTGGGGCCGCTCGGCTTGCTGCTCTATCTCGCGATCCGCTTCGCGATGCGGCGGCAGACGGAGCTCACCGAAGACGTGATCGGCACGCGCTGAACGATGCGGAATCAGCGCGCGTCTACGCGCTTGCGTTCCGAGCGCCCGAGCAGCGCGCCGAGCGCGTCGCCGAGTGCGCGCGGCGAGTAGGGCTTCGCGAGGAATGCAGTGGGACCTTCGGCGCCGACGCGACCCGCGGCGTCGTCCGCATCGAAGCCGCTCTGCAGCAGGATCGGCAATTCTGGATCGAGTTCGCGCAGCGCGCGTGCCGTCTCGACGCCGCCGCCAGGCATGCGCACATCGAGCAGCGCGGCCGCGAAGAGTTGTTCGGCTTCGCGCACGCACTCCACGGCGGCGGCGCCGTCACCCGCTTCGACGACTTCGTAGCCCTGGCGTTCGAGAATGCGTCGCGCGACGCGGCGCACCGACTCCTCGTCGTCCGCGATCAGCACGCGACCCGTTCCGCGCTGCACCGACGACACCGAATCGGTTCGCGTCTCGGGCGCTCGCGACGACGCCGGGAGATACACACGAAAGGTCGTGCCCTCGCCGGGCGCCGAGTCGAGCGCGATGCCGCCGCCGTGCGCGCGCACCACACCGAGTGCGACCGGCAGACCGAGGCCGTGGCCGCTGTCCTTGGAGGTGAAGAACGGATCGAAGAGGCGTTCGCGCGTTTCGACATCCATGCCGCAGCCGTCGTCGCTGATGTCGAGGCGCACATAGACGCCGGGTTCGAGACCCGCGCCGGTGACGAGGCTCGCGAGTTCCGGTCGCTCGAGGCGCGCGAGACTGGTGCGCACGGTGATCAGACCGCCCGCCGCGCCGACCGCATCGGCCGCGTTGCGCAGCAGATTCATCACCACTTGTTGGAACTGACCCGGATCGACTTCGACGGCCGGCAGTGAATCGGCCAACTCGAAGCGCAGCGCGACGGTCGGCGGCAACACGCGGCGCAGCAATTCCGCGACTTCGCGCGTCTGCTCCGACAGATCGACGGGCACGCGATCGGCCGGCGCGCGCCCCGCGTACGAGAGCAGCTGGCGCGTCAGCAGCGCACCGCGCTCCGCCGCGGCCTTGATCTCGCTCACCGCGGGACGCTCCGGATGCTCGGCCTCGAGCGTCTCGAGAATCAGATATGCGTTGCCGAGGATCGCGCCGAGCAGGTTGTTGAAGTCGTGCGCGATGCCGCCCGCGAGCAGACCGAGGCTTTCGAGCTTGCGCGCCTCGAAGAGCTGATGGCGGAAGCGCTCGCGCTCGGCTTCGGCGCGTTTTCGCGCCGTCACGTTGCGCAGCACGCTGAGACTCGTGGTGGCGCCGTCCGGCATCGCGAGAATGGCCGCGTCGAGCAGCACGTCGAAGCTCGATCCATCGCGACACACCAGGCGCATCGAAACATCGCGGATCGCGCCATCGCGCCAGAAGCGCGGCAACGTCTCGCGCACCATCGTCTCGGCCGATTCTGGAGTCAGCACGGCCGTCACCGGGCGACCGATCACGGCTTCGCGCGTGTAGCCCGTATCCGCGAGCCATTTGTCGTTGACCGCGACGATGCGCGCCTCGCGATCGATCGAATGCATCATCACCGGCGCGTGCTCGAAGATCTGCCGGAAGCGCGCTTCGCCGGCGCGCAGCGCGTCTTCGGCCTGACCGCGCTCGGCGAGTTCGTGCGTCAGCTCGTCGTGGCTCGCGCGCAGTCGCTGCAGCGTGCGCAGCCGCACTTCGTGCAGCAGCGCCGCGATCACCATTGCGAACGCGATCGCGACACCGAAGTGCGCCCAGGCAGGATCGGTCGGCGCGCTCCACGCGGCGGCGGCGAACACGACCAGCGCGCCACCGAGATGCGCCGCGAGCCAGCGGCGCGACAGCACCACGCAGCCCGACGCGATCACCATCAGCATCAGCGTCGTCGTGTGGCGCGGGTCGGAGAGCTCGGCGAAAAAAACGCCCGTGTTGAGATACCCGAGCAGCGCCATCGCGGCGGCGATCGGATGCGCCAGCTTCGACGGCGGCCGATAGCGCTGCAACAGCAACCAGAGTGTGCCGAGTGCGGCCGCCGTCGCGACGGAACTCGCCACGATCACGAGTCGCGCCTCGGGCGGAACCAGCAGCGGCTGGGTGATCGCGAGCAGCGCCGTCACCAGCGCGGCGGCGAGGGCGGTCGGCGCGAGCGAGTCGCGCACTACGCCATCGAGCCATTGCCCCCGTTGCTCTTCCACCGAAGCCCCATCGACCACCCGGAGGGACCGACTGAGGGTGTTGCGCCGGGGACGTTCATTGCGTGGGTTGCGCCGAGGACCGTCTCCTTCGTCAGCGATGGGCGAGGGGGAGGCCGGGGCGTGGCCAGGGAAACGAGACGAGCTTGCCGGTGCCGGAGAGCGTGGCGAAGGCGGTGCGCAGATCTTCGCCGCCGAAGCAGAGGTTGGTGGTGAGCGGGTCGGGCAGCGCGATCTTTTCGATCTGCGCGCCGTCGGGCGAGATCGTCGTGATGCCGGGTTCGTTGCCGAGTGTCGCGACGCACACGAAACCGCCCGCATCGACGGCGAGCGAATCGAGGAGTTGAAAGCGCGGCAAGCCGGCGAGCAACGTGCCGCCACTGGTGCCGAGGCCGAAGCTCGACCTCAGCACGCCCGGACCCGTGATCTCCCACCACCACACGCGACCGGTGAACGTTTCCGCCACATAGATGCGCTGCCCGTCGGGCGAGAGGCCTACACCGTTCGGCGAATCGAGCGGGAAGACGACCTCGCGAATCTCGCTGCCGTCCGGCTTCGCCCAGTAGAGGCCGCCGCGATCGCGGTCGCGTTTGCGCGTCTTGCCGTGATCGGTGAACCAGAAGCCGCCCGACGCATCGAAGACGAGATCGTTCGGGCCGCGCAGCGCGTTGCCGTTGCAACTCGTGTAGAGCACCGAGACGGCGCCCGTCGTGAGGTCCACGCGTTCGATGCGACCGCCGCTGTAGTTCGCGGGCTGCTCGCCCGGCAGCGTGATGCCGCCGACGTCGTGCCACTCGAAGCCGCCGTTGTTGCAGACGTAGAGCGCGCCGTCGGGACCGATCGCGGCGCCGTTCGGCCCGCCGCCGGTCGTCGCGATCGTGTGTTTCGATCCGTCGGGCAAAACGCGCGTGACGCGCCCGCCTTTGATCTCGACCAGCACGATGCTGCCATCCGCCATCCAGACGGGGCCTTCGGGAAACTCGAGTCCCTCGGTGATCACCTTCATCGCAACTTCGCTCGTCTGCATCGCTACCTCCTGTCGATCGCGCGGCATTCTACTACCGTCGCGGTGATGCCGCGTCCGCCTCTCGTCACGCCCACCGTCGCCGCGATGCCCGGCGCCGTGTACTCGCCGCTCGGCGATCGCATCGCGCAGCGCGAGGGTCCCGTCTACGCGCTGCATGTGGGCGACACCTGGCGCGAGCCCTTCGTCGGCGGCCGCATGCAAGACCTCGCGCAGGCCGCGCATCCGGGCATTCATCGTTACACCGCGACGCAAGGCATCGCGCCGCTCGTCGATGCGATCGTCGAGAAGGTGCGCGCGCGCAACCGGATGCGCTGCGAACGCGACGAGGTGCTCGTCACCGGCGGCGCGACGGCGGGGCTCGCGAACGCAATCGGAGCGATCGCCGCGCCGGGCGACGAGGTGCTGATCCTCGCGCCGTTCTGGCCGCTGATTCGCGGCGTCGTGCAGAGCGTCGGCGCGACGCCCGTCGAGGTGCCGTTCTTCGATCGCGTCGATTCGATCGATGCAGCGCTCGCAGCCGTCGAGGCGCAGCGCAGCGAACGCAGCGTCGCGCTCTACGTCTCGACGCCGTCGAACCCGACGGGGCGCGTGCTGCCGGAAGCCTGGCTCGCCGCGCTCGCCGAATGGGCGCGACGCCACGATGTGTGGATTCTCGCCGACGAGGTCTACGAACACGTGCTCTATCGCGGCGAGCACGTGTCGCTCGCGCGCTTTGCGCCGGAGCGCACGATCACGTCGTTCTCGTTTTCGAAGTCGTACGGCATGGCGGGTTATGGAGTGGGCTACGTCGTCGGGCCGCGCGACGTCGTCGCCAGCGCGCACAAGCTGCACACGCACTCGACCTACTGCGCGGCGGCGCCCGCGCAATTCGCGGCGCTCGCCGCGTTGCGCGATGGCGATGCGTGGCTTGCCGAAACGCGCGAGCACTATCGACGCGCCGGGAGCGACGCTGCGCAAGTGCTCGGCCTGCCCGCGCCCGAAGGCTCGACGTTCTTGTTCCTCGACGTGCGCAATCGACTCGATGCGCGCGGCATGCTCGGCTTTCTCGAAGACGTGTTCGAGGATGGCGTCGTGCTCTCGCCCGGCGCTTCGAGCGGTCGCGACTACGAAGGCTTCGCGCGGCTCTGTTACACCGCCGCGCCGCCCACCGATGTCGCCACGGCCGTGCGGCTGCTCGCCAAGCGATTGGCTGCGCAGCCCTCAGGCATCGAGAAGCCCGCCGAGAGAACGCGTTGAGCGCCGTGCGTATCGCAGAACTGCTCGCGCGCGAAGCAGCCGGCGAGCGCGTCACCGTACAGGGTTGGCTGCGCACCGCGCGGCACGGCAAGGACGTGTCGTTCCTCGAAGTGTCGGACGGCTCGTGCATGGCCGGCATCCAGATCGTCGCGGAGCCGTCGCTCGCGAACTACACGAGCGAGGTCGCCGCGCTGCGCACCGGATGCGCGGTCGAAGCCGAAGGCGAACTCGTCGCGTCACCCGCGGCGGGCCAGCGTTTCGAGATTCGCGCCGACCGCATCGCCGTCGTCGGTCCGGTGGGCGACGACTACCCGCTGCAGAAGAAGCGCCACTCCTTCGAGTTCCTGCGCACGCTCGGCCATCTGCGGATGCGCACCAACACGCTCGGCGCGGTGATGCGGGTACGCCATGCGGCGTCGCGCGCGATCCGCCGCTTCTTCGACGAACGCGGCTTCCTCGAACTCCACACGCCGATCCTATCGACGTCGGATTGCGAAGGTGCTGGCTCGATGTTTCGCGCGACGCACTTCGATCCGGCTTTCGCTCCGCGCACGCCGGAGGGCGCCACCGACTGGAGCCAGGACTTCTTCGGACGCCAGGCGTTCTTGACGGTGTCGGGACAACTCGAAGCCGAGATCGGCGCGCTCGCGCTGTCGCGCGTCTACACCTTCGGCCCGACCTTTCGCGCCGAGAACTCGAACACCAGCCGTCACCTCGCCGAGTTCTGGATGGTCGAGCCGGAGGTCGCGTTCCAGGATCTCGACGGCAATGCCGCGCTGGCCGAAGAGTTCCTGCGCGCGGTGCTGCGCGAGCTGCTCGATCGCTGCAGCGACGATCTGCGCTTCTTCGATGAGCGCGTCGAGAAAGGCGTCGTCGCCGCGCTCGAGCACGTCGTTGCGACGCCGTTCGAAGTGATGACCTACACCGACGCCGTCGCACGCCTCGAGCGCAGCGGTCGCGCCTTCGAGTTCCCCGTCGCGTGGGGACTCGACTTGCAGAGCGAACACGAGCGCTGGCTCACCGAGGAACACGTGAAGCGCCCGGTGATCGTCACGAAGTACCCGCGCGAAGTGAAAGCGTTCTACATGTACCTCGACGACGACGAGCGCACCGTGCGCGCGATGGACGTGCTGGTGCCGCGCGTCGGCGAGATCATCGGCGGCTCACAGCGCGAGCACCGCAGCGATGTGCTCGAACGCCGGATGCGCGAGAGCGGCCTCGATCCAGCCGAGTACTGGTGGTACCTCGATCTGCGCCGACACGGTTCGGTGCCGCACGCCGGCTTCGGGCTCGGTCTCGAGCGCTTGCTGCTCTTCGCGACGGGCATGGCCAACATTCGCGACGTGATCCCGTTCCCGCGCACGCCGGGATCGGCGGAGTTCTAGCGGCGGCCACTCTCCCCTGCGGAGCGGGAGGAGAGCGCTTCAGCCCACGCGCGCGCTCTGGCCTCCATCGACCGCCAGCGCGACGCCGGTGATGAAGCGCGCTTCGTCGGAGGCGAGGAAGAGCGCGGCGTACGCGACATCCCAAGCGGTTCCCATCTTCGCGCGCAGCGGCACCTGCGCATCGCGCTGGCGGATGAGGTCTTCGCGATCGACGCCACGCGCCTGAGAAATCCCATCGATCGCCATCGGCGTGTTCATCAGCCCCGGCATGATCACGTTGGCGCGAATGCCGTGCTTGGCGTTGCCGACTGCGAGCGACTGCGTGTAGGCGTTGATACCCGCCTTCGAGACCTTGTATGCGACGATCGGCGTCGCGCAGACCGCGGCGATCGACGAGACGTTGACGATCGCGCCGCCCTGTTGGCGGCGCATCACCGGAAGCACGTGCTTGCAGGGCAGCACGACACTCTTCAGATTCACCTGGAGGATCTTGTCCCACGCGTCTTCATCGAGGTGCGCGGGGCCGCTGTCGCCGCCGCCAATCCCGACGTTGTTGTGCAACACGTCGATGCGACCGTAGAGCTCGACGCTGCGCGCGATCAGCGCGGCGCACTCGGCCTCGCTGGTCGCGTCGGCTTCGTGTGCGACGGCCGATCCGCCCTCGCTCTCGATCTGCGCGACGGTCTCCTGCGCGGCCGCGAGACTTCGATCCACGACGAGCACCTGCGCACCTTCGCGCGCGAAGAGCACCGCGGTGGCGCGCCCGTTGCCGATCGTTGCGCCCGGCGTCTGCCCACCGCCGACCACGATCGCCACCTTGTCCGCGAGCCGTCCACTCATCGTGCCTCCGACGCTTCATCGTGTGACGGGAATGCATGCACGATCGCGTGCAGGCCGTGCGCGACATCGATGCGCTGCGCCGGTGTCGAGACGCCGAGGCGCACCACGACCAGATCGCGCGACGGGTCGATGACGATGTGCTGACCCTGGAAGCCATTCGCCGTGAAAATCCCCGAGCCGTCGAGTGCCAACCACCACTGTGCGCCGTAGCGACCGATCGAGGCCGGCGTCGCCGTACGCGCGTGATCCACCCAGCCGCGCGGTAACAGGCTCGCGCCGTCCCAGATGCCGTCGCGCAGGTAGAGCAGACCGAAGCGCGCGAAGTCTCGCGCGGTCGCGAACACGAACGACGAACCGATGAAGGTGCCGGCGTCGTCGAAGCGCGGCTTCGCGCTGCGCATGCCGAGTGGCCCGAAGAGTCGCTCCTCGAGGAACGCGAGCATCGAGTGCTGGCTACCGCCTACTGCATCGCCCGCTATCCGCGCGATGACGTTGCTGGTGCCGCTCGAGTAGTTCCAGTAGCTGCCGGGCGCGTGCAGGAGCGGACGCGCAATCGCGTAGGCCGCGACGTCCGCCTTGCCGGCGCCGAAGATCATCGCCACGACGTCGGAGCGGCCAGTCGCCTCGTAGAGCTCGACGAAGTCGAGTCCGTCCACCATGCGCAACAGGTGTTCGAGCGTGATCGCCGCGCGCGGATCGCCGGCTTCGCGCCACGCGGAAACGGGTGCGGGCGCGTGGACATCGAGTCGTTCGTCGCCGACCAACATCCCGACGACCGCGTGCACCATGCTCTTCGCCATCGACCACGACGGGAAGGTGTCGTCGGCGTTCTTGCAATCCGCGTAGCGCTCGAAGACGAGGCGCCCGCGATGCACGACGACGAGCGCGAGCGTCTCGCCGTGACGCGATGCCGGCGCGAATGCGACGTCGGCCGCGGCGTGCACCGCTGCCGCATCGACCTGCGCGTCGAGCTCCGCCGTCGGCCATTCGCGTGTCGGCCACGGAAGCGAGTTGGAGTGCGGCGGGAGCGGCTGCAATCGGGGCATCGGGCCAACGTATCGCAGTCGCGCAGATCGCGGGCGACGATCAGTCCCGATACGCAAACACCGCGAGCGCGCGTGGACCGTGCGCGCCGTGCACGAGCGTCTGCTCGATGTCGGCGGTCTTTGACGGGCCGCTGATGAAGGTGAGCTGCGCACGCCACGCAGAATCCGGTAGCGCGCGGATGGCGCTGTGCAGGTCGCCGACGAGATTGGCGACATCGAGCAGCAGGATCACGCGCTCGGCGAGCAAGAGCAGCGAGCGATGCGGCGCATCGCCGCCCGTCACCGCGACGGCGCCGTTCTCTGCAACGCCGACGCTGCCGCGCGCGATCGCGACGGCGACGTCGGCGAACGAGTGTGGCGCGGCATCCGGGGCGGAGATCTCGATCGACGTGACGCCGAGAAGCGTCAACGCGCTCGGCTCCACGACGATGCGACCGCCTGCGGCCCAGCCGCGCGCCTGCGCGAGCACGGCGTCCGCGAGCGACGCGCGCGCGAACGGGCCGTGCGCTTCGCCGCCCGCGACGGCGAGCGTCGCCGCAAAGCTCGCGAAGTCGGCGGGCAGCGGCGGCGCCGGGTGCGGGCCTGGATGCTCGACGCCCGTGCGTGTCGCGCGGCGCACCGCAGCGAGCACCACGTCGCGACCACTCACCGCTGTGCTCCGCGCGTTGCGCGCCAGCGCTCGGCAAAGCTTGCGCCGGGGTGCTCGGGCAACGCACGCGCGGCAAGCCACGGTGTCGCGGGATTTCCCGCGAAGGGTCGTGCGAGCAAGGGCCACAGCATTCGCGCGATCCGCGTCGCGACGCGATAGAGCCGCGGACGCGCCATCACGAACGCGGCAACGCGCGCGCCGCGCCACATCGATGCGGGCAGCGCCGGCGCTTCCCGCCGCCACGCGAGCAGTTGCTCGTGCAGATCGATGCGCACCGGGCAGACCGCCGTGCAAGAGCCGCAAAGTGAGGATGCGTAGGGCAGCGATCTCGCCGCCGCCGTCGCGACGATTGCGGGCGCGAGCACCGCGCCGATCGGCCCCGCCACGGGTACGCCGTACGCATGACCGCCTGCACGGCGATACACCGGACAGGTATTGAGACACGCGCCGCAGCGGATGCAGCGCAACGCACTCCGGTGACTCTCGCTCGCGAGCAGCGCGCTGCGACCGTTGTCCACCAGCACCACATGCAGCTCGCCGCCCGCGCGCGGCGCGGACAGGAAGCTGGTGTAGACGGAAATGGGCTGGCCGGTGGCGCTGCGCGCGAGCAGCCGCAGGAACACCGCAACGTCGTCGACGTTCGGCACCAGCTTCTCGATGCCGAGACACGCGATGTGCAGCGGCGGCAGGCTCGTGCCGAGATCCGCGTTGCCTTCATTCGTAACGATCACCAGTGAGCCGGTTTCCGCGATCGCAAAGTTCGCGCCGGTGATGCCCGCATCGGCGGCGAGAAAGCGCGCGCGCAGGTCGACGCGCGCATGCGCCATCAAACGCTCCGGATCATCCTCGCCGGCTGGCGAACCCATGTGGCGATGGAAGAGCGCGCCCACCTCGGCGCGCGTGCGGTGGATCGCCGGCACGATGATGTGTGACGGCGCTTCCCCTTCGAGCTGCACGATGCGCTCACCGAGATCCGTATCGACGACGTCGATGCCGCGCGCTTCGAGCCACGGGTTGAGCCCGCACTCCTCCGTCAGCATCGACTTGCTCTTCACCACGCGCCGGATTCCGCGTTCGCGCAGCAGCGTCTCGACGATCTCGCAGAGCGCGCGCGCATCGGGCGCCCAGTGCACGACGACGCCGTTCGCGCGCGCCTTCTTCTCGAAGCGCTCGAGGTAGTGCCCGAGCTGATCGAGCGTGTGGTCCTTGATCGCGGCGGCGCGCGTGCGCAGCGCCTCGAAATCGGGAACCTGCGCGACGGCCGCATCGCGCTTCGCGCGCAGCATCCAGACGGCAGCATCGTGTCGCGCGATGCTCGCGGGGTCGGGAAGTGTGCGGCGCGCGCGTTCGTCGAGTTCGAACGCTCCCGTGGTGCCGGGCGTCAGGTTATTTCCTGTCAGGTTGTTCAGGCTAGTCAGCCATCAAGGAGTCGAGAGGCTGAACAGCTTGACGAAAAACGACTTTACGCTCAGCACCTTCCGAAAGCCATCGCGCATACGCAAAGGCGAGGAAGCGATCGACGCCGCGCACGATGTTGCGCGAGCGCAGCGAGTGGAAGATCTCGAAGGCGTGCTGCGCGTGCGCCAGCTCGGCGTAGCAAACCGGCTCTTTCGACGCGGCGCGCAGCAACGCGACGAAGTGCTGCGCGTCGCGAACAGGCACCAGCGAATCGAGCGCGCCGTGGATCACGAAGAACGGCGGCGCATCGGCGCGCACGCGGCTCATCGGCGACGCGCGCTCGAAGGCGTTCGGATCGTCCGCGAACTTCTTCTTGATCAAGATGCGCTCGACGAAGCGCCGGATGCCGCGCTTCGGATCGAGATTCTGGCGATCGCAGAAGTCGTAGACGCCGTAGAACGGAACGGCGGCCTGCACGCTGGTATCGACGTCCTCGAAGCCGGGCTGGTACTCGGGATCATTCGCGGTGAGCGCCGTCAGTGCAGTCAGGTGTCCGCCGGCCGAGCCGCCGGTGACGGCCAGGAAGCGCGCGTCGCCACCATACTCGGCGATGTGTTCTCGGATCCAGCGGATCGCGAGCTTCACGTCGATCAAATGCTCCGGGAACGTCGCCTTCGGCGAGAGGCGGTAGTTCGCGGCGACGCAGACCCAACCCCGCGCGGCGAGATGATTCATCAGCGGCAGCGCTTGCTGATCCTTGTTGCCGATCGTCCAGGCGCCGCCGTGGATCTGCAACAGAACGGGCGCACCGCTCGCGGCTTCGCGCGGCGTGTAGACGTCGAGCAGGTGTCGCTTGCCGGCGCCGTCCGCGTAGCGGAGGTTGCGCACCACGCACACGTCGGGATGCCGGAAGCGGAACGGATTCACGAGGCCGCGCGGTTCGGATGCGTCGCGCAGTCGCTCGGCGGAGCGCGCGGCGGCGGCGCGGTATTCGGCGCCGAGTCCCGACGCGAGTGCGTCCTCGATACCGCCTTCGGAACGACGCGCCGTCGGCAGCATCGCGAGCAGCGCTGCCCACGAGACGACGCTGACGCCGAGGCCCAACCATCCCGGCCACGCGGCGAGCGCGCCCATCAATACAAATAAGAGTGTCGCCACCAACTGCCACACCAGATGATGAACGACCAACTCGCTGGTGAGCCACCCGGCGAAAAAACTCGGCACCGCCAGCACATGACTCGGCCGCCGCGGTCGATACGCGTTCGCAGTGAAGCCGGCGCCGATCAGCGTCACGACGAGAAAAAGCCAGGGCCACGACATGGCGCCGATCCTAGCCCGACCCATTCACAGTACGCCTGCCCTTGGTGAACGAGCACCACTCGCAGGACCATCGGGAGGCGTCGCCCATCGAACGCGGTTCTTGAGAAGGACAGATACGCATTGCGTGTCGGGTGCCCCGAGGATCGATTCGTCTTGCGAAAAAGACAGCAGCCAAGCTAGATGGGCACCCTTGGAGGCCAAAGCTGATGGATCTTTCCTTCGCCTATCTTCGTGAGCGTGACATCGACATCCTGTTGGTCGAGGAACTGTCGGTCAATCCAGAGTTCGGCGCATGGTTCTGTGCCGAGCTGCACGAGGGATTCAGTGGTGCGAAAATTGCGAGCGTCATGCAGTCGCTAAACACAAAGTACGACGGTGAAACAGACATTCAGGTAGTGGCCGAGACAGCTATTGGCAGGCTTGGAATTCTGCTCGAAAACAAGATCAGTGCGCGCCCCCAGCCGAACCAGGCGAAGAACTATCAAAAGCGCGGGGAGGCAGGGATCCACGCGAGCCAATGGGCCAAATTCATCACTTGCCTTGTTGCGCCCAGGAAATACATCGAGGGACCCAACGAGGCGCCCCTCTACGACGCCTGCATCAGCTACGAAATGTTGTTGGAGTATTTTTCTCGAAGCACGGATTCACGCTCGACGTTCAAGGGAGCGATGCTTCGCGAAGCGATCGAACAGAATCGTCGCGGCCAGGTTGCAGAGACGAATGAGCAAGTAACCACGCTGCTGACCGCCTATAGCAAGTTGGCCAACTCGGAATTCCTGCATCTCGGCGAGAAGGCGCGTGATGCAAGAAAGGCGGGAGCCCATTGGATGGTGTTTCAGCCGAAGGACTATCCCAAGGGCGTCATGATCAGACACAAGTTGCCTCAAGGTGAAGTGCGGCTCTATTTGCCCGCGCGAGGCTGGGTTGGAATTCGTTTCCATCGAGCCGCGAATCCGAACTGCGCTCGCACTCGTGCACAGGCTGGACGATCTCTATCGCCATTTCGCATCGAAGCAGGCCGAACGCAGGGAGCGAACAGAATGAGTAACGGGGGCCGTTGGCACTCGCTCCCCAATGCGACACAGCGCGGTCCCAGTCGAGCTTGCGCTACTGGACGCAATAACCTGACAAGCAAATAACCTGACGCCCGGCACCGCCTTCCAACAAGTTGACGCCGGGCTGGGTCCTACTTGTGGCGGGCGAGGGCGGCGAGGGCGGGGTCGGAGCCGGCGACGATCAAGGCGTCGGAGTCTTTGAGCACGGCGTCGGGATCGGGGGGTACGTGCACGGCCTCGGTGAGTGCGCAGCGTACGGCGATCACCTGGATGCCGAGCTGCGCGCGCGGCGCCACCGTGCGCAGCGATTTGCCCACCCACGCCGCGGGGATCGCGATTTCCTGGATCGACTGGCCTTCGCCGAGCGGCATGTAGTCGAGCACTTCCGAGCTGCCGATCCGGTGCGCGAGCCGCACGCCAGCCTCCTTCTCGGGGATGATCACTTCGGTGACACCGAGCGCGTTCAGCGCACGCCCTTCGGTGTCGGTCGCCGCCTTCACGTAGAGGTTGCGCACACCGAGATCGCGCAGCGCGACGGTCGCGAGGATGCTGGCCGCGAGGTTCTCGCCCATGCTGATCACGGCGGCATCCACGTCCGCGATGCCCGCGCCGCGGAGCACCACCGGATCGGTGGCGTCGCCTTGCACCGCGCGACTCACGTACTCGGCGTGGCGATCGACGAGGACGCCGTCCATCTCGATCGCGATCACCTGGTGACCGAGTCCTTCGAGCGTGCGCGCCACCCACGAGCCGAACTTGCCGAGCCCGATCACCGCGTAGCGACTCATTCCACTTCCTTCTCTGTGCTCACGTCAGCCGACCAGGACGTCTTCGCGGCCGAGACGATAGGGCTGCTTGCGGCGACTGCGACGCGCCATCGCCTCGAGCGCCGCGAGCGGCCCGACGCGGCCGATGAACATCAGCATCACGATCAACACGCGGCCCGGCTGCGACAGCTCGGGCGTCTTGTTCATCGAGAGGCCGACGGTGCCGAGCGCGCTCTGCGCTTCGAAGACGAGGTGCACGAAACTCTCGCGGTTCGCGACGACGTTCTCGTGCGGCATCTCGGTGAAGAGCAGCGCGAACACGAAGGCGAAGAGCAAGACGGTTGCGCCGACCGCGAGGCCGACGGCGCGCTGCACCGTGCCCTCGGGCACCGAGCGATTCGCGAAGGACACCTCGCTCCGCCCGCGCAGCCTGGCGACGAAGAGCAGCAGCAGCAGCGCCGCGGTGGTGGTCTTCACGCCGCCCGCCGTCGAGCCGGGTGAGCCGCCGATCCACATCAGAATCAGCGTCAGCACCAGCGACGGGTTCGAGACCAGCTCGTAGTCCACCGCGTTGAAGCCCGCCGTGCGCGGCGTCACCGCCATGAATAGGGCGTGCACCGCACGCGCACCAAAGCCGTGACCCGCGAGAGTGTGCTCCCACTCGAAGAACAAGAAGAGCGGCGTGCCGGCGACGACCAACACCGCGGTGGTGATCAGCACCAGCCGCGTGTGGAGCGTCACACGACGGCGTCGGCCGCGCGCGCGCGCCTGCAAATCTTCGAAGACGAGGAAGCCGAGGCCCCCCGCGATGATCAGCAGCGCGATCACCGCGAGTACCGGCAGCTCGCTCCCAGCGCCGCGAGCGAGGTTGTCGCGGAAGGTCGAGAAGCCGGCGTTGCAGAACGCCGAAACAGCGTGGAAGATCGCCGGCCAGATCGCGCCGACGTTGCCGAGCGTGTCGCGCCAGATCAGCCAGAGCAGCGACGCGCCCAACGCTTCGATGATGAGCGTCACGCGCACGACCGAGCGCACCAGCGCGCGCGGGCCACCTTCGGGCATCACCACCGTCGGCCCCGCCGCGACCTCTTCGACTTCGAGCGACATGCGTCGCCCGAGCGCTGCGGCTGCGAGTGCGGCGAGCGTGATGATGCCGATGCCGCCGAGCTGGACCAGCAGCAGCAACCAGAGCTGACCCGCGAAGGTCATCCGGCTCGAGACATCGAGCACCGAGAGGCCCGTCACGCACACCGCGCTGGTGGCCATGAAGAGCGCATCGACGAAGCCGACGCGCTCGCCGATCCACAGGCCGGGCAACACCAGGAAGCCCGCCGTGCCGCCGGCGATCAGCGCGGCGAACGAGCCGACCAGCAAGCGCGGCGCAGATAGGTCGAAGCGCGCGCGCGTCGTGCCGCGCGTGCTTCCTCCCGCGCGCTTGTTTTGCACCACGGCGCGACTCTAGCGGTTACGCGTCCTTCGGCTGAAGTGCTTCGAAGCGCTCCGACGCGTCCACGTAGTCTTCGACCAATTGCATGATCACGTCGCGCACCGATCGCTCTTCGTTCATCAAGCCTACGACCTGCCCGACCGGGTTAAACGCCACGGGCTGCGCCTTCGCGGCATATTGATTGGTACGCGATACGGCGTCGGCGGTGACCATGAACTGCAGCGGCATGCCGAGCGGCTTCGGATTCTCCGGCTTCTCCCACGCCTCGGTCCAGTCATTTTTGAGCATCCGGCACGGCTTGCCGGTCCACGAGCGCGAGCGCACGGTGTCGTGGCTGGTCGCTTTCAGCAGCGACTGCTTCGCGGCCGGCGCCGATTCCGCTTCCTCGACCGTCAGCCACAGCGAACCGGTCCACACGCCTTGCGCGCCCATCATCAGCGCCGCCGCCATCTGGCGGCCGTCGCCGATGCCGCCCGCTGCGAGCATCGGCAGCGGCGCCACCGCATCGACGACCTGCGGCCACAGCACGATGCTGCCGATGTCGCCGGTGTGACCGCCGCCCTCGCCGCCCTGCGCGATCACGAAATCGACGCCCGCGGCTTTGTGCGCGAGCGCATGCTTCACGCTGCCGCAGAGCGCGCCGACGAGGCGACCGGAAGCCTGGATCTCCTTGATCACATCCGCGGGCGGCGTGCCGAGCGCATTCGCAACGAGCTTCACCTTCGGGTGCTTCAGCATCACCTCGATCTGCGGGCCGGCGGTCGCCGCCGTCCAGCCGAGCAGCTCGCGCGCGTGCGTGCCTTCGGGCAACTCGGGCACGCCGTGCTCGGCGAGCAGTCGCTTCGCGAACGCGCGGTGCTCGGGCGGAATCATCTCGCGCAGCTTCGCCTCGAGCGCGGCGGGATCGTCCATCCCCTTTCCCTCGTACTTGCCGGGGATCACGATGTCGACACCGTACGGCTTGTCGCCAACGTGATCGTCGATCCATTTCAATTCGATCTCGAGCTGCTCCGCGGAGAAACCGACCGCGCCGAGCACGCCGAGACCGCCGGCATTCGAGACGGCGGCGACCACGTCGCGACAGTGCGTGAAAGCAAAGATGGGGAACTCGATACCGAGTCGTTCGCAAAGGGGCGTGCGCATGCGATCTCCTAAGGATGGGCCACCCAACCTATCGCGAAATTGAAACGTGTTCTAGTCCTGACGTCGATCAGGCGCGGCGCCGGATCCGGCGGCGCAGCCAGTTGCCCAGCGGTATCAGCACGATCAGCTCGCTGCCGATTCCGCAGGTGCAGTCGTTGCCATCGGCGTTCACGTTGGCCCACGGGAACGGGACGGTGCCGCCGTGGACGACGGTCGAGAAGCGCTCGCCGCCGCTCGGCTGGCGCGTGTCGACGCGGTAGTAGACGCGCGCGCTCGAATCGAGCGTCTGCCACGTCGCGTTCGCGAGCGTGTGGACGACGCAGTTGCCGTCGGTCTGCTCGGGGCACGGCGCGTCTTGCGCGGAGCCCGAGCCGTCCATGGCGAGCCAGCCGCTGTCGAAGAGGTTCACGCTGAAGATGTTGTCGTTCGCGACGCGCAGGCGGTACTGCGTGTTGAAGGGCGGGTCCGAGGTGTCGATCGCGCCCGCAGGCGTGAAGCCGTAGGGCCGCCCGCTCCAGATCTCGAACGACGGCGCGGTTCCGTTCTCCGCGAGGAAGTCGTCGGTGACGTTGATCACCGCATCCGACGGCGTCTCGAAGAGGTTCGCGCGCGCGAAGCCGGCCTGGACCTGGTTCACGTGGCGATCCATCCCGACGTCGGCCGCCATCACACCGAGCAGCTCGTCGAGCACCTCGCGGAAGGTCGCGTGCACCGCCTGGTCCGTCGTGCCCGTGCAGGCGGCCGGGGCGGTGAGCCCGTAGGCCTGGAGCGCGTCGATCACGAACATGTCGAACGCGAACGCGGTCAACGGGAAGCTCGGCACCAGCCGTCGCATTTCGTCGCGCGCGCTCGCGAGCGCCCAGTGGATCACGTGGCCATCGACGTGACACTCGTTTCCACCAGCGAGGCGATCCTCGAAGTGGTCCGCGGGATCTCCCGCGCGACAGACCGAGCCGTCCTGCTTGGGACCCTCGCCGTCGATCGAATAGCGCTTGCGACACACGTACGGCTCGAAGCGCGCTTCGATCAGGCGATCGTTGGCGTCGAAGCGGTAGTTGGCGGCGGGCTGCTGCGCGCCGGCGTAGGCGATGCCCCAGTAGTCCCCGAGGCCTTCGCCCAGCGACCAGTCGTTCGAGGAGCCGGGTGGCAGTTGGTTCGCATGCACGCGGTGTCCGAACTCATGCGCGATTGCAGACGGGTCCAGGCTCTTGTTGAGCAGGAAGTCGTCGGTGCCCGAGAAGTTTGGGCAGTCGGCGCGGTTCGAATTGGCGCGACCCGCGGAGATGACGCCGAGGTCGGCCCACGCGGATGTCTCGCCGACGTTCACGCGCAGCTCGAGATCCTCGACGGCGGTCGCGCCGCGGTAGCCGAAGATTTCGCGCTGCTCGTTCACGAGCTGGAACATCGAGCACTCGGCGAGGTCGTCGTTGAAGCCGGCGAGCGCCGTGCACTCGGCGTCCGCGGCGGTGGTGTCGCCGTCGCGACACTCGTTGGTGAAATCGGCATCGGTGCTGGTGACCTCGGCGCCGAACGAGTCGATGACGTCGGTCGTGTCGGCGTTGCGCATCCGGTGCACGCCGCCGATCGGCGCGTCGGTGGGCACGTCGTCCGACGTGAAGGCGTCGAAGCTGTCCGTCGCGGGTCCGAGATCGCGCGGCGCACGGTCCTCGAAGGTGTGCACGATTCCCTCGCGCCGATCGCCTGCGTGCTGGAGCAGCGAGCCGTCGGCAGCATCGACCCACAGCGTGAACTGTCCCCCGCTCGTCGCGACGTGCAGGCGCCACGCATAGCGGAAGCCGCTCGCGATCGGAAGCAATCGCAGCGCGGGTGCAGGGAGGCGACGCTCGAGGCCCGCCACCTTGATGCCCGTTTCGGATTCGAGTTTCTGCGCGCCGCTTTCGAGCGCCACCTTGTCGTCGATCCGCGGCGCGTTCGAAGGATCGATGTTGCGGAACAGGCGCGCCTTCGCGCCGAGTACGAGCCGCGACTGCGGGCCGGGGATGTCGATCACGAGCAGCTGCGAGCCCTCGATCGGAACCTGATCGAAGAGCTGCTCCCAGACCGTCACCGTACGGGGTCGGCTCGCGTACTGGCGCACCATCGCCTCGTCGATGCCGAGATACTGCCCGATCAGCATCCTCGCGTGCTCCGCAGCTTCGGGCGTAGCGGGTTCGGGCGGCTTCGCGCCCGGGAAGAGCTGACCGAAGAGTCGCGCGAGGTCGGGCGGGAGCGGCTTGCCGCGACCGAGATCGAGCGCGCCGTCGAGCAACCGCAACACCGCCGAGCGGTCCTCTGTCCTTCCGCCGAGCGGTCGCATCTGCGTGTCGATGTCGAGCGCGCGGAGCAGCCCGATCAGGATGCCCTCGGGCGAGCCGGGCACGCCTTTCAGGTCGAGCGGTCGCGCGATCAGCCGGTCGCCGTCGAAGGCCGGCACGTCCGTCGCGAGCAGGCCGAGATCCTTCAGCGGTGCTTCGTCGAACGGCTGGTCGATGCCCTTGCGATCGACCAGCGCGATCCGCTGCGGCGCGGCGAGTCCGCCGCCGATGCAGCGGCCTTCGATGCATACGTCGTGGCTCGTGCTCGGGTCGAGGTCGTTGCAGCCGGCTCCATCGGGACGCCCGTCACAGGATCGTGTACTGCCCGGGCCGGGGGGCTTCCCGAAGAAGCGGCGCAGCGTGTTGAAATCGGGCGTTCCAATCGCGCCGTCGCCGTTGAAGTCGGCGGCCGGAAGGAATCGGCCGTCGCCAATGCGGCTGCCGAAAGCGCCCCGCACCGCATTGAAGTCCGGGATGCCGACGACGCCGTCTCCGTTCAGATCGGCGTCGCAGACGTTGCCGAAGCCGTCGAGGTTGGTGTCGTTCTGGTCGAGGTTCGCGACCTCGAGGCAATTGTCCGCGCCGTCTGCGATGCCGTCGGCGTCCACATCTTGCGCGCGTGCGGGCGCGACGGACGCGACGAACAAAGCGAGCACGAGTAGCGAAGTGACGTGCATCGAGGGCCCTCCGGGTGGGGCATCAGTCTACGCCCATGCGCGCGGCATATCGTCAAATAACCAAGGGCGAAGGGAGACCGCGTTGACCTGGAGAGGCTTCCTGAAAGCTTCGAGCGTCAGACCGGCGTCGCGGACGATGCCGCCCATCATGAAGGCGTCGACGGGTTCGCGCGGGGGATAGAGAGAATCCGGTGTGAGGCGAGGCCGCGAGGGTATCGCGAGGACGCGTCGCGAAGGTCGGTCACGCGCCGAATCGCCGCGTGAGTTCTTCGTGCAAAATCGATCGACCCGCGTCCAGCTGCGCAAGCCCTTCATCGATCTGGGCCAGGAACACGAGGCGTTCGATCGCGGCTTCGAACGTGATATCGGCGGGCAAATCGTTCATCGCCGCGAGGATCCTCTCTTTCGGAGTTCCGGTGACCTCAGTGGCCATCGACGCTCGCGCGCTCTCGGCGAGACTCGCCTCGCGATCGCGCCGTTCGCGCGCGACGTCTTCGCGCGTCGGAATGGTGACGCACCCCACTGGCGATCCGAGAAAGGCCCGGACCTGCTCTGCCGTCAGCGGTGGCCCCGGCGTCGTCGCAATCTTCATCAGTTCCCTCTCGAACCACTCCGCCCGTTGCCGCTGCGTGATCAGCGGAGTGCCTCGGTCAGCCTCTTGTGCTTCACCCATCGGAACCTCCGGTCTGCGGTGATCGCTGCGACTTCCGGCTGCCCTCCGCACACCGGAGGGAGCTGCGAGAATTTGAGTCCCTTGGAAGTCGTAACGATGACGGAGTGTATGTAGTCGATCGCCTCGCGAATCGGAAGATTCGCGGCCAGCCGCAGCACGTATGGCTCGATCAGATCGACCAGTTCGCGACCGGAGCCCGTCCAATGGGGGCTCGCAGCGATTGCGTCGAGAAGGTCCGAGTCGATCCCGAAGGTCAGTCGGTTCATCACCATCGGCACGCCCCAAAAGCGAGGCTGTCCCGACTGCAATTCGCGTGGCGCGGGTACCGCCTCGAGGCGCGGCGAGAAGCCCAGCTCGAAGGCTCGGACGCGCCGATCCGGCAGCAAGTAGCCAGCAATGCAAAAGCCGGCGCTCAGCGTCTCGATCAGGGCTTTGAGTTCGACCGCTTCGGCGGCACTTCGGCTCGACAGTTTCGCGAGCGCGCGCGCTCGCTCGATCTGAACGTCAAGCAACGCAGCGTATGTGCCCCAGTAGCGATGCGCGAAGGCTACCGCGACATCGCACACCGTTGCGTACCCGCCCGCGGCAACCTGATCACCGAGCTCCGCAAAGAGCGCGCGGTAGCTGACGTCCGCAAATGCGCCGAGTCCCCACGTAACGACTCCGAGCGTGGAACTCTCACCGATCTCGAACAACTTCTGCACGTGATCGAAGTAGTGCGGGCTCACGGAGCCATCGTGGCCGGTGACCGAGATCGCGGTCGTGCTGTCCGCTCCGAGAACGACGCCACCAGGCGTGACCAGGCACGCGGCAATCGTCACGCGTCACTCCTCTTGCCCCCGCGACGAGATCACTAACACGGGACCGGATTGGCGACATCGGTGAACAGCGGTTCACGCTGTGCTCGCGAGCGGGCGGAGATCAGCGCTCCCTCGTATCGAGCGGCCGCGTTCTCCCGCCGCGATGTTCGGCAAGTGCCTCATCTGCGACTCGGTCAAGGAGTTCAGGCGATTCTCCGAGCGCCGCGTCGAAGCGATCCATCGCGTCGATCTCGGCGAGAATTGCAGCGGCGAGTTCGTCCTGCGCGGACTCCGGCAAGCGCGATGCGACCGCGAATGCATGTTCGAGCGACTTGGTCATGAGTTGGCCTCTCGGTCGTCCGGAGCGAGGCTGGGCCGCGAGGGTATCGCGGACACAGGTTTGCACGCGTTGGTCACGCGCCTAATCCCCACCTGGGTTCTTCGTGCAAAATCGATTGACCCACGTCCAGCTGCACGATCGGTCTGCGGTGATGCTGCGACTTCTGCCCATCTGTGAACCGGCTACCCAACGTCAGACGGAAAGTGCCGAGAGCTGCGGAACACAGTGACGATCTCGACGAAGTCTGGGCTGAGCCGGTACACGATGCGATAGGGGCGGACGATGCGTTCGCGGAGTTGCGGCTCGCTGCGTTCCGGCACGATCCGCCCGAGCTATGGGAATCGCGACAATCTCTCCCCCGCTGCTACGAGCCGGCGGACGACGAGGTCGGCGTAGAGCAGCGAGTCCAGCGCGATGAAGTCACGAATCGAGTCGAGGTCGGAAACGGAACGCGGCGACCATTCGATGCGGATCAGGCGCCGAAACGCCGTCTGACTTCCTCGTGCGGAATCCCTTCACCGGCATCCAACTGCGCGAGCCCTTCGTCGATCTTGGCAAGAAATACGAGGCGTTCGATCGCGTCGTCGAAGGTGGCGTCAGCCGGCAGGTCCTTCAGCGCCTCGAAGATCCGCTCTTTCCGTGTTGCGGTGATTTCGTTGGCCATCAACGCAGGCTAGCACGCGGTCATCGAGCATCAGACCATCGCGGTGCGACACCGAATGAGATCGGAGCTGTCGAGCGAACCTCCCTTCACGCCGCCGCGCGCGCCGGCACCTTCCAGCGCCGCGTTCCATTCGCGCCGTACGCGACGAGCAACCCGAGTGCAGCGAGGCTGTCGAGTACGGACTCCACCGTCTCGCGCCGAGCGCTCTTGAACTGCGTCGCGACTTCTTCGACCGACCACGATGCATCGCCCTGTGTCACGAGATTGCGTACGAGCGCGATCTGCTCGGGCAGCTTGGTCGGCCACTTGATCGCTTTGGTGGGTGCGACGATCGCAGCGGCTTCGCCCGCGCCCGTGCCGGCCATCTCGGTCTGCGTGATCGCGCTGACACCGCTCGGATTCTGGAACTCCGGCCGCAGCCAGCGCACGAGTCCGCGCCGCTCTTCCGCTGCGCGCTCCGCATTCAGCGCGACGAGTCGTTCGAGGATCTGCTCGTCGCTGAGATCGCGCTGCCAGCCGTAGGCGTCGAAGACGGCGGCGTCGAGGTCGTCGTGGATTTGTTTCAGCACGGAGACGAGGCCTTGCTCTAGGATGATCTTGTCTTTGTTTGTGAGGACATTTCCTGCTCGGAGCATCCCCAACACTCTGTAGACCTTGGTCAGCTCCAATCTCGGATAGAGCTTCTGTTGTCGCTTTCGGTGCGCATCCAGCAGCTCGGCCAGATCTCGGATCACTAGCCGCTGTTCTTTTCCGCAGATCGGGAACGGATAGGGATCGAAGCACCGCGTCTTGTTGTATCGGGGATCGTTCCGAACCCCGAGTCTGCCACCAGCGGCGAGAGCCCAGGCCAGGTGAATCCTGCTCGAGAGAACGCCCAGCGCAAATGCATCGTCCAACGCGATATTCACCATGCTGTTGTCGGGGATGACGTCACCGTCGATAAACACGAAGAAGCGACGACGAGCGCTTTCCGTGGTGGCGATGAAGCGAGGTAATCCGCCGAGCATCCGACGGAGCTTCGGATTGGTTTCGCCGAACAGCCACCAGTTGAGGCGTCGCCCTTCCCGCTGATTCTGGTCGCGCTCTGGCTTCACGCGCTCGGCCACCCATTGATAGACCTCGGGAAACCGCGACCGCACTTCGTCTGCGGTGAGACCGAACAGGTCGATCACCATCACGTCACGCGACTTCGCCATGAGATCCTCGCCATTGCAGTAGCGACGAATGTGACGCTCGATACCCGGAACGCGGTCGAGTCCCAGACTCGCTCCTTGCTCTGGGGTGACTATGAATCCGGAGCCATGCAACACGACTCCTCGGCAGGACAACCCTTCTGCCGAGCGCAGCGGCCGTGCTCCGACCACATCGGCACCGACCGTCAAGTCGGAGTGAATGCGCCCCTGCTTGGTGCTCAGCTCGACTCGAACCTCTCCCTCGCCGACCTGCTCTTCGCGCACCACTTCCGCAAGAATTCCGGGCCGATCGCCTGCAACAATCACCGTCATGGCGATCCGAACCTCAGCCCCACCCTTTGCATCGCCATATTTGGACGTCGCCCACGGATGATCCGAAGTCGCGAAGACGATGGAGACAGGATCGTCTGCCTCGAGGTTCTCTTGGAGAACGCGGCGGTTGAATGTCTGATTGATGCTCGTGGTCGTGACGAGCCCCGAGCGCTGCACTGCGCCACTGCGCACGAGCCGCGCTGCGTGGTCCCACCAGTACATCACGAAGTCGCTTGATTCCGGGACATCGGACCAGGCCGATCGCAAGGCTTCGACATAGCCATCGCCTAGGTCCTGGCGCATCTTGAAGTTCCCGATGAACGGCGGGTTCCCCACGATGAACTCCGCCTCCGGCCACACCGCCTTGCGTGGGTTCACGAAGTGCATCACCGGCGCGCGCGCACTTTCGTCCGGCACGTCCTCGCCCGTCACCGGACTCGCCTTCATCGTGATCCCATCCCAGCGCGTGATGGGCTTGCCGCTCTCGTCGAGCGCGACTTCCTCGCGGTCATACGCCAGCACGGCATCGCGGCGCTCGATGTTCTTGTAGTCGCGCAGCACCGGCTCCTGCGGCGCCACGTTGCCGCGCGTGCGGAAGTGCCACTGCAAGTAGCCGATCCACAGCACCAGCTCGGCGATCTCTTTCGCCCACGGCTTGATCTCGATGCCGAGGAACTGTGCCGGCGTGACGGTGACGTTCTGCACATCCTTCAGGATCGTGGTGGGTGAGAGTTCGGCGATGAGGCTGAGCACTTCGGATTCGAGACGCTTGAAGATGTCGAGCGTGACGTACAAGAAGTTTCCCGAGCCGCAGGCGGGATCGAGGACGCGGATCTTGCAGAGCCGTTCGTGGAATGCGCGCACCACTTTCTCAGCCTGGTTGTCTTTGTCGCGCGCCACCAGATCGCGTACCTCGGCCTGCACCAAGGCCCACTCCGCGCGCAGCGGCTCTTCGATGGTGGGCTTCACCAGCCGCTCGACATAGGCGCGCGGCGTGTAGTGCGCGCCGAGTGCGTGACGCTCGCGCGGGTCGAGTGCGCGCTCGATCAGCGTGCCGAAGATTGCCGGCTCGACGTCCGACCATTTGCAGCGCGCGGCTTCGAGCAATCGCTCGAGCTGCGGGCGCGTGAGTGGCAGCGTGCCCTGGTCGGCGAAGAGTCCGCCGTTGAAGCGCAGCAGTTTGCCGGTCGGCCAGAAGCCGCCCTCGTTCATCGCGGCCCACAGATTCATCACCTGCACCGGGAACTTCGCGGGGTTCGGGATGCACTCGTCTTCGAGCAGCTTCACGAGCGTGCGCTCGGGCAAGAGGCCGACGTCTTCCGCGAACATCGTGAAGAGGCAGCGCATCAGGAACGCGGCGACGGTTTCGGACGCGTGCCCCGCTTCTTCGAGCTCGCGCGCGAGTTCGGCGATGTGGCCGGCGACTTCGCGTGTGACCTTCGCCGCGCGGCGCGCGGGGTCGAGCGTGTGCGGCTCGAGGAAGATCGTGCGCAACGTGTCGCGGTGCGCGGGAAGATCGCGCAAGAAGAAGCGGCTGTTCTGCGCGTTCGGGAACGGCCGGTAGTCCCAACTGCCGTCGAAGGTTGCGTAGAGATCGAAGCAATGGCCGATGTCGCAGGTCAATAGAAACGGCGGCCGCCGATCCATCGTGCGCGAGTAGCCGAGCGCCTGGCCGAAGGCATCGCGCATCGCGACGTTCCACGCCGCCGTGCCGCGCTTTGCAGTGCCGAGTTTCGGCGAACCCGCCTCGGAACCCTGCTTCGCTTCGAGCAGGAAACACTCGTGCTTGTAGAGATCGATCTTCCCGATCGACTGCTTCTGGCCTTCCGCCACCTGGATCGCGTCGCGCTCGAAGACGTAGAGATCGCGCGCGGGATCGCCGGTGTTCGGATCGGGACGCGGCACTTCGATCGCGTCGCAGAGCTCAGCGAGAAACTGATCTTTGTTGGCGCGCTCGGACGCGCCCGACTTCGACCAACGCTCGATGAATTCGTCCAGACTCATGGCGCGCGCATGGTACGCGAATTGCGCGGCAGCGTTTCTACCGCGGCGATGAAGCGGCACTCGGCCAGCTTTGAGATCAAGAGGAGATCAGTGTCGAGGAAACCGTCGATTCGAGCGAACGCCTCGTTTCGAGAACGGCGCGCGGATTGCGTCCATCATCTCGCCGACTTCTTCATCCAGATCCGGACGAGGCGTGCCAATGGATTGGAGAAATCTCGGCGACCAGGCCAAGCTTTCTTGCAGACCTCGTCCGAGCGATCGGGCGAGGATGTCGCTGCGCGTGAGCCCCGGCGCAACCGCTGTTCGATCCAGCGCCGCGATGATCAGATCGGGTGTCGACTTCCCCATTCGATAGCGATTCCTCAGCCAGGCCGACCCTGAATTGCGTCGATGCGCGCCAGCAGCAGATCGCGGTGGAGCTTCAGCGCCCTGGGCATCGTCGGGCCGAGCTTCTCGAAGAACTCGTCGTAGGACGCGATCTCGGTCTTCCACTCGTCGAGATCGATGTTGGTCGCCTCATCGACTTTCTCGGACGGAATGTTCAGACCCGAGAGATCGAGATCTCCCGCCTTGGGAACCCATCCGAAAAGTGTCTCCTGGCCGCCGACGCGAAGCCGGGCGCGATCGACGATCCATTTCAGCACGCGCATGTTCTCGCCGAAGCCGGGCCACAGGAACTTGCCGTCCGCGCCGCGGCGGAACCAGTTCACCAGGAAGATCTTCGGCGGGTGGGTGATCTTCGACTGCATCGCCAGCCAATGCTGGAAGTACTCGCCCATGTCGTAGCCGCAGAAGGGCAGCATCGCGAAGGGGTCGCGGCGCACGATGCCGACTTCGCCGGCTGCGGCGGCCGTCGTCTCGGAGCCGAGCGTCGCGCCGAAGAACACGCCGTTCAGCCAGTTGAAGGCTTGCATCACCAGCGGAACCGTCGTCGCGCGGCGGCCGCCGAAGATGATCGCGCTGATCGGGACGCCGGCGGGATCGTCGTAGACCTTCGAGAGGCAGGGGTTGTTTGTCGCCGGCGCCGTGAAGCGCGCATTCGGGTGCGCCGCCTTCTCGGTGGACTTCGGCGTCCAGTGGTTGCCCTTCCAGTCGATGAGCTCGGGCGGCGGCGGGCCGTCCTTGCCTTCCCACCACACGTCGCCGTCCGGTGTACGCGCGACGTTCGTGAAGATGGTGTCGCGCATCACGGACTTCATCGCGTTCGGGTTCGACTCGTGGCTCGTGCCGGGCGCGACACCGAAGTATCCGAACTCCGGGTTCACCGCGTAGAGGCGGCCGTCTTCGCCGACGCGCATCCACGAGATGTCGTCGCCGACGGTCCAGATCTTCCAGCCCTTGAAGCGCGCGGGCGGAACCATCATCGCGAAGTTCGTCTTGCCGCACGCGCTCGGGAACGCGGCCGCGACATAAGTAACTTCGCCTTCGGGACGCTCGACGCCGAGGATCAGCATGTGCTCGGCGAGCCAGCCTTCCTTCTTGCCGAGGTAGGAGCCGATGCGCAGCGCGAGGCACTTCTTGCCGAGCAGCACGTTGCCGCCGTAGCCGGAGCCGATCGACCAGATCGTGTTGTCTTGCGGGAAGTGGCAGATGAAGCGGCGATCGGGGTTGCAATCGAGTGTCGAGTGCAGGCCGCGGTTGAAGTCGTTCGAGTTCTTCAGCATGTCGAGCGCGATTTTGCCCATGCGCGTCATGATGCGCATGTTGAGCGCGACGTAGACGCTGTCGGTCAGCTCGACGCCGACCTTCGACATCTTCGAGCCGGCGGGGCCCATGATGTACGGCACGACGTACATCGTGCGGCCCTTCATCGAGCCGTCGAAGAGCTTGCCGAGCTTGGCGTAGCCTTCCTTCGGCGCGAGCCAGTTGTTGGTCGGCCCGGCCTCTTCCTTCGTCGGCGTGCAGATGAAGGTGAGCTGCTCGACGCGCGCGACGTCGTTCGGGTTCGAGCGGTGCAGGTAGCAGCCGGGAAGCTTCTCTTGATTCAGCGGCTCGAGAATCTTCTCGTCCACGGCGATGTCGAGGAAGCGCTTGCGCTCCTCCACCGACCCGTCGCACCAGACGATGTGATCGGGCTTCGTGAGCTGGGCCATGTCGGCGACCCACTCGAGAAGGTGCTTGTTCGTGGTCGTCGCTTTTCCTGCAGAGTCCGCGCTCGGTGACGTCATGTGCGGCTTTTTACCCCGGCTCCGCGCCGAGCGCCATCTGAGAAAGGTGAGAAAGGGGACGGTCCTCAAAGTGACGGGCGTGTGACTGGAGGGACAGGCTTGGCCGAGGTGTGTCCCCGAAGTCAGCAGCCCGTCACTTTGAGGACCGTCCCCTTTCTCACCACCCTTTCTCACCAAGATCTCGGCGAGGTGGATTGGGCGGGGGCCGGCGCCCTGTTTTTGCCGGATGCCGTCGAGGTGGAGCAGGCAGCTCGTGTCCGTGGCGGTGATGTAGGAGGCGCCGGTGGCGGCGAGGTCGGCGAGGCGGTCGCGGCCGATGCGGGCCGAGAGCTCTGGGAACTCCACCGAGAAGGCGCCGCCGAAGCCGCAGCATTCGTCGCGCGATGGTGTCAGCAACTCGAGCCCGGCGACGGCGCGCAGCAGTTGCTCCGTCGGGCCGGGCTCGCTGGCGGCGCCGACGGTCTCGCTGGCGCGACCGAGTTGCAGCTCGCGCAAGCCGTGGCAACTCGCGAGCAGCGCCACTTTGTGCGGGAAGTACGCGCCGAGATCGCTGCAGCCGAGTTCGCGCACCAGGAACTCGGAGAGCTCGAAGGTGCGTTCGCGCGCGCGCCCTCCCGTCGCATCGTTGCCGACGCCGAGCGTTCCGTAGTGGCGACGCACCGTTGCGACACAGCTCGCCGAGGGGCACACCACCGCGTCGTAGCGTGCGAAGCGTTCGAGATGCGCGCGTGCCAGGCGCGCGGCTTCGTCCGCAAGGCCGAGGTTCCAGAACGGCTGCCCGCAGCAGGTCTGCGCGGGGTCGTAGTCCACCGTGCAGCCCGCGCGCTCGAGCACCGCGACGGTGGCCTCGCCGACCGCGGGCGCGAGTTGATCGACATAGCAGGGAATGAAGAGTCCCACGCGCACGGAGCCACGCTAGCGCCTAAGATGGGACATCGAACTCGAATCGACTCGGGCAGAACCGCGGCCCAACGGAGCGGCGGCCCGAACTAGCGAAGGAAGTGCGCATGCCGGCTCGCAATCAACTGAACATCACCCGCTTCGACTACGGCAACTCCCACGGCTGGTGGGTTCGCATCCGCCGCGGCACGCGCGCGGTTTCCCACTTCTTCTCGGACGGCATCCATCGCGGCAAACGCGCAGCGCTCGCGGCCGCGCTGAAGTACCGCGACGCCCAATTGCGTCGCCTCGGCCCGATCCCGACGAAGCGTTCGCGCCTCTGCGCGTGCGGCTGCGGCAAGCGCATCACGCGGCGCTATCCGAGCGGACGCTTCGTGCGTTTCGCGGTGGGCTGCCACCGCTAGACCTGCTGCGGCGTTCCTGCGCGGTAGCGCACCGTCCCTCAAGAATCGGGCTCCGCCCTTCGATACTCCACCGATGGCAGGGAGCAGCTCTCGGGTGCGCTGGGCGGTCGCGGTTCCACCGCTACTGCTGATCGCGCGCATCTACGCGCCGAGCGAGACGTTGCGCGAGTTCGCCTATCTGCTGGTGATCGGCTGGAGCTTCGCGCTGTTGCTCTTCCGCTGGCTGCGAGGAGCACCGAGCGCGACGGCGTGGGGAATCTTCGCCGCAGGATTCGGCGCGTTGTTCGCCGCAGAAATCTACTGGTTCGCCGAGGACGTGTTCGAGTTCGAGAGATTCCCGGGCCCCGGCGAGTACCTGAATGCGCTCTCGTTCGTGATTCTCACGCTCGGCCTCTGGCGTACCACGCTTCGCGTCGCGCCCATCGGTGACCGCACGGGGATCATCGACTCGACGACCGTCGCGCTCGCGGCCGCAACACTCGCCTGGCTCTTCGTCGTCGAGCCTGCCTCCCGCTCCACCGAGATGGAAGCCGCCGAGCAGGCGTGGCTGCTGATCCCGCTTGGCTTGGACGTCGCGTTGCTGGCGGTCGTGACACGGCTCGGTTTCTCGCTTCGCGTTCGGCCGCCCGCCTACCTCTTCCTCTATCTCGGCGCGGGCGGACTGGTCGCGCTCGAAGGTGGCGAGTCGATGATCGAGGTCGGCGGCGGCATGGAGTTCGGCAGGATCGGCGACCTCCTGATGATGGCGGCCTACACCTGTTGGGGTCTCGCGGCCATCTGCCCTGACCGGCTGGCCCGCCGCAGCGCGAGCGCGCTTCGCTACGTCGGCGTGCGTCGCGTCTTCGTGCTCGGCGCGAGCGTGCTGCTTCCGCTGCTGGCTTCGACGCTGCAGCATCTGCGCGGGGTGCCCCAAACCAACACTGCAGCCCTCGTGCTCGGTGGTCTCGGCATCGCAATCGTGGGGCTCGTGATGGTGCGCATCGCTGGACTCTTCACGAGCGTTCGACACCTCGCGGACGAACGCGGTCGCGAACGATTCGCGGCGCTGGTCGAGCACTCGTCAGACGGCATCCTGACGATCGATCGCGAAGAGCGCGTCAGCTACGCCAGTCCCGCGCTGCTGTCGGTCTGGGGCCACCGGCCCGACGACCTCGTCGGGCAATCCGTCACGACGCTCTTCGCCGCGCGCGAGTCCGCATTGGCGACCTCGCATCTCGAACGGAGTCTCGCGCTTCCGACGGGCGCGACGCTCGACTTCGAGTCCATGGTGCTGCGCGCCGACGGCGCCGAGCGCCACTGCCAGACGATCGCCGCAAATCTCACGGAGCATCCCGCGGTCGGCGAGCGCGTACTCACGCTGCGCGACATCACGGACCGCAAGCGCCTCGAGGCCGAGCTCACCGAGCAGGCCTTTCACGACTCGCTCACGGGACTCGCGAACCGCGCGCTCTTTCTCGATCGCGTGGAGCACGCGCTCCACGTCGTTGCGGATCGACCCACGAGCGACGTCGCCGTCGTCTTCCTCGATCTCGACGACTTCAAGCAGGTGAACGATGGCCTCGGTCACGCAGCCGGCGACGAGCTGCTCGGCGTGGTCGGCGTGCGGCTCGGCGCGTGCGTCCGCAGCGGAGACACCATTGCGCGACTCGGCGGCGACGAGTTCGCGATCCTGCTCGAAAACCGCTCGGGCGTCTCGGAGGTGTTGCACGCGACCGAGCGCGTTCTCGCACTCTTCAATGCACCGCTCCGCGCCGGCGACCTCGAGCTCGCGGTGCGAGGCAGCGCGGGTGTTGCGCTCGCAAGGTCCGGCGACACGGCGCACGACCTGATCCAGCACGCAGACATCGCGATGTACGAAGCGAAGGCCTCTACGCGCGGTGGCTATCAGATCTTCGACCCGGCCATGAAGAGCGCAGCGGCAGGACGCATTGCGCTGCGTGCCGATCTCGACCGCGCGATCGCGGAGCAGCAGTTCACGCTGGTGTATCAGCCGATCGTCGAACTGCGAACTGGCCGCATCAAGGGCGCCGAGGCGCTGCTGCGCTGGCAACATCCGACGCGCGGCTTCATCTCTCCCGCCGAATTCGTGCCGATCGCCGAACAATCGGGCCGCATCACCGAGATCGGTCAGTGGGTACTCGAACGGGCCTGCCACGACGCGGCCGCCTGGCAGCGCGGTGCCACTCCCGTGACCGTCAACGTGAACGTTTCGGCGGTGCAACTGCGGGACGCGTCGCTTCTCGATCGCGTCGCCTCCGCGCTCGCGGGCGCACGACTCGCACCGGAGCTCCTCATCGTCGAGGTCACCGAGACCGCGATGATGAACGACCCCGATGCCACGGCGACGATCCTCACGACGTTGCGTTCCCTCGGCGTGCGCATCGCAATCGACGACTTCGGCACCGGCTATTGCTCGCTCGCCTACCTGACTCGCTTCGCCGTCGACTTCCTGAAGATCGACAGGGCGTTCGTCTCCGAGGTGAAGGCCGACAGCGAGCATCTGCTCGCCCACAACATCCTCCACATGGCGGAGTGTCTGGGCATGGCCGCCGTGGCGGAGGGGATCGAGGAAGAGGCGCAGCTTGCAAACCTGCGGAGCCACGGCTGCGACTTCGGCCAGGGCTATCACCTGGGTCGCCCGATGGATGTGCAAGCCTTCGCCGCGCGACTCGGCAAGCGGCAGAGTCAGGGTCTTCGCTGATCGAGTCAGACTGCGACGAAGTCGAATCTCAGCGCGGGAATCTCGCCGCAAACGGCTCGCCTGCGAGCCGCGTCGCGTTCGCGGTGAACGAGATGAGGTGGTAGAAGCCGCAGACGAGCAGCATCTCGAGCCGCTGCACGTCGCTCCACTCCGCGGCGAGCGCGCTCCACAGCGCATCGGAGACGGTGGCGGTTTCGTGCAGCTCGTCGGCGATGCGCAGCAGCAAGAGATCGCGCGCGGCGAAGGCCGGATCGTCGGCGGCGCCAATGCGCGTCGCGGCCACCTGCGCGGCGTCGAGCCCGACGCGCGGCGGGAAGAAGATCGCGTGTACGCCCCATTCGTACTCGGCGTTGCAGCGCGCGCAGGTGCGCAGGATCAGCAGCTCGCGATCGCGCGCGCTGAGCGTGCCGTGCGCCAGCACGTAGCGACCGACGCCGCGCAGCGCCTCCGCCATCGGCAGGTGATGCGCCCACAGCCGGAACAAGCGCAACGCCGGCCCGCTCCAGCCCTTCGGCATCAGCGACGCCAGGTGCGCCTCGAGTTCGGGCGGGTACGGCGCTTCGAGCGGGGCGATGCGTTCGGCGGTGGCTGCGACTTTCATCGGGGTTCCTCCTGCACTACTTTTTTAGTAGCGATCGAGGCCGAGGCTATCGCTATGAAAATCGTAGTCAAGGTGAGGAAGGGGAAAGTGCATGGCGGCGCAGCGACGAGGTTCCAAGACCAGCGCGAGCGGGCGGCCGATCATGGCGCTGCTCGATCTGCTCGGGCGGCGCTGGGCGCTGCGCGTGCTCTGGGAGTTGCACGAGGCTGGAGCGCTCGGCTTCGCCGAGCTGCAGGCGCGCAGCGTGGGCATCTCGCCGAGCGTGCTCTCGCAGCGGCTGAAGGATCTCGTCGACGCGGGGTTGGTGATCGCGGGCGACGATGGCCGCTATGTGCCGGGACGCGACGCCGAGCAACTCGCGCGCATCCTGCTCGATCTCGATGCCTGGGCCGCACGCTGGGGTCGACGCGTGTCGTAGATCTGCGTCAGGTTCGCGGCGTACGCGGCCGTCGCAGCAATCCCTCTTGCGCGACGGTTGCGACGCGCCGGCCATCTGGCGTGAGCATGCGACCGAGCACCCACGCTCGGCCGTTCTCCGCGATCGGACTCTCGCTCGCGTAGAGAATCCAGCCGTCGAAGCGCGGCGGGTGATGCAGCCACACCGCGTGATCGAGACTCGCCGGCAGGCGATCCTTCATGCCGCCGTGCATGCGCGCCGCCGTGCGCAGCAAGGTGCGATCGCTCGCGTAGATCAGCATCGCCGCGTGCATGCGCGGATCTTCGGGAAGCGCGCCGCGCGTGCGCATCCAGACCTTGCGCGTGGACGGCGGCGTGGCGCCGGGGCGATCGTCTTGCGGGCGCACTACGCGCACCTCGATCGCGTCATTCGGTCGCGGCGCTTCGCCCGTTTCGAGCGCGCGCACGGATTCCCAATCAGGCAGATCCCCGGGGCCGGCGAGCTCGGCGAGTGCGGGTTCGTGCGCGTGCGCAACGCCGTCTTCGTGATCGGTGAAGCTGGCAGCGAGCTCGAAGATCGCGTCGGCGCCCTGCGTCGCCAGCACGCGACGCGTCGAGAAGTTGCGGCCGTCACGAACGCGCGTCACCTCGAAGCGAAGCGGCGTGCCCGGTCGGCCGGCACGCAGGAAGTAGCCGTGAATCGAGTGCAGGCGTCCGATCTCGACGGTCTGCATCGCAGCCATCGCGGACTGCGCGGCCGTGAGTCCGCCGAAGAGTCGCCGCATGCCGCTGGTGGGCGGCGCTTCGAAAGCGTCGTCACCGACGCGCGTCAGCGTCATGCGATCGAGCACACGCGCGAGCGGATCGCGCTTCGCATCGTCGGCTTCGGGCACCATGGCAGGTGGATAGCGGCTCACCGCCGCGCCGGGCAGGGGCGATCACTCGTCCTTCGAATCGCCGATCGCTGCGGTGGCGGGATCGTCGGGCAGATCGATGTCGAGCCACACGTCGTTCATCAGCCGCGCGACGCGCACGGGTTTGCCCGCACGGATCGCCGCGAGCGCCTCTTCGAGCGTGATTCGATGCGCGTCCTTCGTGTCTTCACGCAGCAGCGCGTCGCCGCGCTGCAGGCCGAGTCGCGCGGCGGGCGTATCGGGCATCACTGCGTCCACCATGTAGTTCTTGCCCGAAATCGATAGGAACGCGCCGGTCTCGCGCATCATCGCGTAGTCGACGCCGTGAAAGGTGACCGTCTCGCTGCGACGTCGCAGCCAGATCCGCTTGCGCGGGTAGTCGATGCGAACGAGAAATCGCGAGATCAAGTCGTTGCCGATCACCGAGTCGCTCGAGGAAGCCTGGTTGAAGTAGCCATGCGGTGAGATCTCGATCGGCACGCCTGCGAGGTGCAAGCCCGCGATTTCAACATCGCGCGCTTCGTAGAGACGAGTCGGCGTACTGCCCACGATGGTTCCCAGCGTGCCGAACGCAGGCAGCGCATCGACGTCGATCCCGATCGATTTCGCGGTCGGCCCCGACAGCACTGCCGTCGTGGGCGAACCCGTTTCGAGCACCGCTTCGATCGGTTTGCCATCGATGCGCATCGCGAGGATGGGCTGCCTCGATGTCAGCACGATCGGGAGCACCGCCTCGTCGGCGGACTCCGTCTTCTCGGGCACCGCGTAGCGCTCGGGGTCGAGGAAGCGAACGGTACGCTTCGCGAAGTCCAGCTCGACGACGTAGTTCTCGAGGAAGTTGACGCCGAGAAATCCGTATTCCCAGCCGGTCTTCGATCCGGTGTCGCTGCCGCTGGTATCGACGTAGAACTGCATGTCGCGGCCGAGCCGCGTCGTGCGCCGGTAAGGCGTGTCCTTGATCGAGCGCACCGAGACGCCGGCCGCGCGCGCGGCGAGCGGCGTCATGCTCGAGAAGCTCGCTCCCGTGCCGAGCATCACGCGGAACGGCGGGGAGCCTTCGGGCGCGAGATCGATGTAGATCCGATTCGGCTCGTCGCTCGCGAGGAACGGCAGCTCTGCGACGACGGCATCGGGCGGAACATCCGAACCCGCGGACGCGAGGGACGCAAGCGAGAACGCGATCACGATCATGGCGCGCGCGATGCTGTACTTCATCGTGTCATCGTACGACCGCGATCGCTCGAGAATCAAGCGCCAAGTGCGGTCGTGGCCCGTCGCGGTATCGTGCGCGAGCCGCGCCCGAAGGAGATCCGGATGATTCGCCTCTACACCGCGCCGACACCGAATGGCCGCAAGGTTTCGATCGCGCTCGAGGAGCTGGGACTTCCCTATCAAGTGGAGCGCGTGCGCCTCGACGCGGGCGAACAGCTCTCGCACGCATTCGTGGCGATCAATCCGAACCACAAGATTCCCGTGCTCGACGACGACGGCCTCGTGATCTGGGAGTCGGGCGCGATCCTGCTGCATCTCGCGGAGAAACACGGCAAGTTGTTGCCGGCCGATCCTGCGGGTCGCATCCACGCCATTCAATACGCGTTCTTCCAGACCGGCGGCATCGGACCGAACCTCGGGCGACTCGGCGCGCAACTGCGCAAGCCGGCGACCGAGCGCAACGCCGAGATGATGGAAGTGTTCGGCGACGAGGTTTCGCGCTTGCTCGCAGTGCTCGATCGCATTCTCGACGACGGTCGCCCGTATCTCGCCGGCGAATACTCGATCGGCGACATCATGCATTTCCCGTGGCTGCAGCCGCTGCACGCGCTGAAGGCGCCGCCGCTGATGGACCACGCGAAGGTGGTGCGATGGTTCGAGCGCATCGCCGAGCGACCGGCGGTGCAGCGCGGCATGAAGGTGCCCGAGTAACACGATGCAGATTGTGGGCACGGCAGGACTCTTCACGCGCCGCGGACCTCCGGCGGGTTCACCGCCAGGCTCGTTCGTCCTGCCGCAGGACACCTGCGCGACGACGATCCGCGCGCTGATCTACGCGGACGGGCGCTGCGAGGAGCGGGTCATCACATCGTCGGCAGAGCTCGAAGCCGCGGCGAATGCATCCGGTGTCACATGGATCGCGATCGAAGGTTTGGGCGACGGCGCGGCGCTGCACTGGCTGCGTGACGCGCTCGGCGTACACCCGCTCGCGGTCGCCGATATCGCGAACGTCGGGCAGCGACCGAAGTTCGAGGACTACGGCGACCGCGACCTGATCATCTCGCAACTGGTGCTCGCGGATGAAGACGAAGACGTCACGATCGAGCAGGTCTCGATCATCGTCGGGCCGGGCTGGCTGGTGAGCGTGCTCGAGCGACCCCGTCCGGTGTTCGAACCGATTCGAGAGCGCATCCGCTCGGGGACCGCGGCGGTATGCAAGCTGAAGCAGGACTTTCTCGCCTATGTGCTGCTCGACGCGGTGATCGACTCCTATTTCCCATTCGTCGAGCAGGTGGGCGAGGTGCTGAACGACCTCGAGGAAGAGGTGGCCGGGCGTCCCGATCAGCGTTCGCAGAACCGGCTCCACGTGGTGCGGCGTACGCTGCTCTCGGTACACCGCGTGATGTGGCGCCAGCGCGACGCGATCAGCCAGATCATGCGCGACGAACGCTCGCCCTTCGGTGACGCGGTGCGTGTGTACTTGCGCGACCTGCTCGACCACTCGGTACAGGTGCTCGACTCGATCGAGACCTATCGCGATGTCTGCGTCGGCCTCTCCGATCTCTACTACTCGAGCGTCAGCAATCGGCTGAACGAGGTGATGCGAACGCTCACCGTGATCTCGACGATCTTCATCCCGCTGACGTTCCTGGTCGGTGTCTACGGCATGAACTTCGAGAACATGCCGGAGCTGCAAACGCGCTACGGCTACTTCGTGGTGTGGGGCGTGATGCTCGTCGTCGCGGGCCTGCTGCTCTACTGGTTCAAGCGCCGCGGCTGGCTCGAGCGCACGGGTCGACCGAGCGACGACGAGGACTCATGAAGTCGCCGCTCGCCGTTGGCTCGCTACGCGGGCCGGGCTTGGAGCTTCGCGCCACGTTTCCCGCGTAGCGAGCCAACGGCGAGCGGCGAGTTCACCAAGCTCGCGGTCGCCAATGAATCTGAATCAATCGCCCGCAGCTCCGCCCCCGTTTCCCGCGTAGCGAGGCGCAGCCGAGGGGCGACATCATGAGTTGCGCGTTCGCTCCACCTCGAGCGCCAGTACGCGGACGCGCTGGTGCAGCACCACCATCTCTTCGCGCAGTCGCACGATCACCGAGGCGCCGGCGAGGTTCACTTCGAGCTCGCGCACCAGTTCATTGCAGACGCGCGCGCGCTCGAGCATCCGCTCCGAGTAGACCGCCTCGGGTCCTTCTGGCGTGAGGATCTCCTCGCGCGCCAGCTCGTCGAGGAACACCAGATCGAGACTCAGGATCTCGGCGATCTCGTGCAGCGTGTAGCGACTCATTTTCCACCTCGGAGCTTGGCGCGCAGATCGCAGCCTTCGTAGAGCGGCTCCATCGACTTCGCGATTTCGTCGAGTCGCTCATCGCCGCCTTCGGGCAAAGCAACTTCGAGTCGCAGCAGCAGATCGCCGCGGGCGCCCGCGCGTGTCGCGGCGCCCTTGCCGCGCAGTCGCAATCGCGCGCCTGGTTTCGAACGCGGCGGTACGCGCACATTGGCAACGCCGTCCGGCGTCGGCACCTCCGCGCTCGCGCCGAGCACCAGCTCCGGAACCGTGACGGGCACGTCGAGCAGCAGATCGTCGCCGTCGCGTCGAAAGAATGGATGCGGGCGAACGCGCAGCGTGAGCAGCAGATCGCCCGGCGCTCCGTCTTGCGAACCGGCTTCGCCCTGGCCGGCGAGTCGCACGCGGGTGCCGTCGGTTGCGCCGCCCGGAACGCGCACGCGCAGCCGGCCACGGCCTTCGATTTCGACCGAGACTTCGCGCGCGAGCACGGCGTCGAGGAAATCAATCTCGATGGTGGCCTGCGCATCGCGACCGCGGCGCGGCGCGTTGCGAAACGCGTCGGCGCCACCGAAGCCGCCCTGCCCGCGCAATCGCGACAGCAAATCTTCGAGATCGAAGTCCGCGTCGGATTCCGAATCGTGATCGCGATACGGCGAGCGACGCGCGCCCTCCGACCAGCGATGGTAAGAGCGCGCCTGCTCCGGATCGAAACCGGCTTCTAGACCTTGGCGTCCGAACTCGTCATAGCGCGCGCGCTTCTCGGCATCGGAGAGCACGTCGTACGCGAACGAGATCTCCTTGAAGCGATCCTCCGCCGCCTTGTCGCCGGGATTCACGTCGGGATGGTGCTTGCGCGCGAGCTTGCGGTACGCGGTCTTCAGCGCGTCATCGGTCGCGTCCTTTGCGACGCCGAGCAGCGCGTAGAGATCTTCTTTGGGCATCGAATCCAGGGTATCCGAGCGCCACCGCGCGAGGTACTCTGCCCAACCCATGCAAATGCTGGATATCGCGGTCTGGGGCGGCTTCCTCGTCTTCGTGCTGGGCCTGCTGGCTCTCGATCTCGGCGTATTCCATCGCGAAACGCGAGCGATCCGCACCGGCGAAGCGCTCGCGTGGGCCGCTTTCTACGTGACGCTCGCGCTGGCCTTCAACGTGCTCGTCTACTTCCTCTACGAAAACAACTGGCTCGGTGTCGGCGTCAGCGTCGGCTATCCGCTCGCCGGTCACGACGCCGCGCTGCAGTTCCTCACCGGCTATCTGCTCGAGCAGAGTCTTTCGCTCGACAACGTCTTCGTCATCGCGCTGATCTTCTCGTATTTCCGCGTGCCGCTCGCGTATCAACACCGCGTGCTGTTCTGGGGAATTCTCGGCGCGCTGGTGATGCGCGGCGCGATGATCGGCCTCGGCTCCGCGCTGATCATGCGCTTCGACTGGATCATCTATGTCTTCGGCGGGATCCTGATCCTCACGGCGGTGCGCATGCTCCTCGCCGGCAACGAAGAGCCCGATCCCGAGAAGAGTCCCGTCATCAAACTCGCGCGACGTCTCTTCCCTGTGACGCCGGAGCTGCATGGCGAGCGCTTCTTCGTGCAGATGAATGGGCGCCGCGCCGCGACGCCGCTCTTCCTGGTATTGCTGATGGTCGAGAGCACCGATGTGCTCTTCGCCGTCGATTCGATCCCGGCGATCTTCGCAGTCACGCAGGATTCGTTTCTGGTCTTCACCTCGAACGTCTTCGCGATTCTCGGACTGCGCAACCTCTTCTTCGCGATTGCGCCGCTGCTGAATCGCTTCAAGTACCTGAAGCAGAGCCTCGTGTTCATCCTCGCCTTCGTCGGCGTGAAGATGATCCTCGCCCACACGCAGCCGATTCCGACCGTCACGTCGCTGGCGGTGATCATCGGGATTCTCGCCGTCGGCATCCTCGCCTCGGCACTCGCGGCTGGGAAGGAAACCGCGCCGCTCGCGTCGCCGCTCGCAGGCGACATCGAGACACTTTCGCGCGTGACGCTCGGCGCCGCGTACAAGATCATCGCGCTCGCGGTCGGCTGCACGCTGCTGATCCTCGGCGTCGCGATGATCGCGCTGCCGGGACCCGGCCTCGTCGTGATCCCGCTCGGGGTCGCGGTGCTCGCCGCCGAGTTCGTGTGGGCGCGGCGGCTGGTGAAGCGGCTGCGTGAAGAACTGCGCTCGGTCGCCAGCGCCACCATTGCTTCCAAGTCCGAGTAGCGACGCGCGTGAACCGGATTGCCGCCGTCGTCGGGCTCGCGCTCGTCGTGTTCGGACTCGCGATCTTCTCCTGGAAGGTTTTCGTCTACGACTTGCCGGTGTTGCCCACCGATCCAGAAGGGCTTTGGCGCGTCGAGCTCGACGTCACCGTGCGCGGTGCGGGAGCGCGCGGAAGCGTGCGCGCACCGGTGCCATCGACGGCGGTCGGCCAGGATGTCTACGACGAGCGCTCGTCCGCGGATCGCCTGCTCTTCACGCTGCGGACAGAAGACGGCGAGCGCATCGCGATCTGGCGCGGCGTCTTCGACGGCGTTCACGATATTGCGTATGGCTTTCGCGTTCGACTCGCGCCCGCGCTGACGCCGCTGCCGGCGGAAGCGAGCGCCCCCCCGCCCGAGATCGTGCAGCGCTACGGCGGCGCCGCGCGCGAGTTCCCGATCGATGCGGCCGAGATCGCGGCGACGCTGCAGACACTCGCGCTCCCGCCCGCAACCGACGTCGCGGGCCGCATCCGCTCGATCTACGCGATGGTGGCGCACGAAGTCGCGACGACCTTGGGCGGCTCCGACGATGCGCTGCTCGCGCTCGCGAATCGCGCCGGCAGCGAACGCGGCAAGGCGGCACTGCTCGTCACGCTGCTGCGCGCCTCCGGCGTTCCGGCGCGTCCCGTCAGCGGACTCGAAGTGCGCGGCGGCGCGACACCGCGCGAAACACCGTGGGTCGAAGCCTTTGCGAACGGATGGGTGCCGCTCTCGCCCACCGGTGCGTTCTTCGCCGAGCGACCGGCTTCGTTGATCGTGTTGCGCGCGGGCTCGTTCGCGAGCGTCGAGGCGACCGGCGCCGAGGCCGTCGCGTATCGCTACGAGGCGCTGCGCGAGCATCTGCGCAGCGAAGAGCTGGCGGCGATGATGGTGCCGCCGAATCGTGTACTGCGCGCGCTCTCGCTCTATCGCTTGCCCGTCGATACGCAGTCGGCGCTGCGCCTCTTGCTCGCATTGCCGCTCGGCGCGCTGATCGTCGCGATCTTCCGCAATCTGATCGGCGTGCCGACCTTCGGCACCTTCATGCCGGTGTTGATCGCATTCGCGCTGCGCAACGTGCCGATCTACGTCGGCCTCGCGATGGTGGTGGGCATGATCGGTGTCGGCGTGTTCGGCCGGCTGGTGCTCGAGCGGCTGCGCCTGCTGCTGGTGCCGCGACTCGCGATCCTGATGTGCATCGTCGTGCTCTGCGTCGCGGCTTTCGCGCTGCTCGGCCGGCGCTTCGAGACGCGCGAGTTCTTCTCGGGCGTGCTCTTCCCGATCGTGATCCTGACGATGCTGATCGAGCGCTTCTCGATCGCGATTGCCGAGGAAGGCATGCGCACCGCACTGGTCCGTTCGGCCTATTCGTTGCTGGTGACGGTGGCCGTCTACCCGGTGCTGCGCGACCCGACCGCGGACTACGTGATGTTCTCGTTCCCGGAACTCGTGTTCTGCGTGATGGGCATCCTGGTCTGGATCGGCGGCTACACCGGCTATCGGCTGCTCGACCTGGTTCGCTTCCGCGGCTTCGCCGATCGCGACGAGAGTGCGGCGTGAACGTACTCACCGCATTGCGTCGCAGCGGCGTGCTCGGCATCAATCGCCGCAACGCCGAGTTCACCTTGCGCTGGAATCCGCGCGCGGCGTATCCGATGGTCGATGACAAGCTGCTGACCAAGGAACTCTGTGCGCGCGCCGGCATTCCGACGCCGCGACTGCTCGCGGTCGCGCGCCATCACTTCGAAGTGCAGCGGCTGCGCGAGGCGATGGCGCAGCTCACGAGCTTCGTGCTGAAGCCCGCCCGCGGCGCGATGGGCAACGGCATCGTCGTGGTCCGCGAACGCGACGGCGCGCGCTTCCGACTCGCGGGCGGACGCAGCATCACGCTCGACGATCTCGCCTACCACGCCGCAGGCGTGATCTCGGGGCTCTACGCACTCGGGGGACAGACCGATTCCGCGATCGTCGAGGAGCGCTTGCTCGTGCACCCCGCGCTCGCCGCGATCGCCACCGAAGGCGTGCCCGACGTGCGCGTGATCGTCTATCGCGGCGTGCCGGCGATGGCGATGACGCGGCTCCCGACGCTGCGTTCCGGCGGCCGCGCCAACCTACACCAGGGCGCCGTCGCGGCCGGCATCGATCTCGAGACGGGCGTGACCACGCACGCGATCCTGAACAGCCGCCCGATCCGCCGCCATCCCGATACCGGCGCGGCGCTGCTCGGCCACGCGATCCCCGGCTTCGCCGACGTACTCGAGGTCGCGTTGCGCGCCGCGGATGAAACGGGCCTCGGCTACGTCGGCGCCGATCTCGTGGTCGATGCGGAACGCGGGCCGGTGTTGCTCGAGATGAACGCGCGCCCCGGGCTGATGATCCAGCTCGCGAACCGCGCCGGCCTGCTGCCGCGGCTGCGCGCGATCGACCGCGAGATCGCTCCGGGTCGCAGCGCTGCGGCGCGCATCGAACTCGCCGTCTCGATCGCGCGCCGCGCGGAGTCGGCGGCGTGAGCGGGCACTTTCGCACGCTCGTAGCAATCTCGATCTGCGCGTTCGTCGCGACGCGCGCGTCCGCGCAGGCGCCGCCCGCGGCGCCGACGCCCGGCTACGACATCCGCTACGAGGTGCGCATCGTCCCCACCGAGAAGACCGCGCACGTGGCGATGCACATCGTCGATCCCGCGCATGTGTTCCGCTCGCTGCGCTTCCAGGTCGATCCGGAGCGCCAGCTCGCGTTCCACGGCGACGGTCACGTGATGGTCGAGGACGCGACCGTCGCGTGGACACCGCCGCGTGGCGGCGGCGTGCTGCACTATGCCGTGCGCATCGATCACCTGCGCGACGAGAGCAGCTACGACGCGCGCTGCACGCGCGCGTTCGCGCTGCTGCGCGGCGACGACCTGGTGCCGCCCGCGCGCGTGCGCACCGAGATCCACGCGCAGAGTCGGGCCGTGTTGCAACTGGTGCTTCCGCAAGGCTGGTCGGCGCTGCTGCCCTACGCACCATTGGGTGACGACACCTGGGCGATCGAGCGGCCTGAACGGCGCTTCGATCGCCCCGTGGGCTGGCTGCTGCTGGGACGACTCGGCGTGCTGCGCGAACGCGTCGCCGGTGTGCGCGTCGGCATCGGCGCACCGGTTGGCAATGGCATGCGGCGTCAGGACGTGCTCGCACTCCTTCGCTGGACGCTGCCGACCTTGCGCAAGATCGCGCCGCTGCCGGATCGCATCACGATCGTCGGCGCCGCCGATCCGATGTGGCGCGGGGGACTCTCGGCGCCGGGCAGCGCCTACCTGCACGCGAGCCTGCCGCTGATCGCCGAAGACGGCACCAGCCCTGTCTTACACGAGTTGGTGCACGTGCAGCTCCGCGCGCGCGCCGGGCCGGGCGGCGACTGGGCCGTCGAAGGCCTCGCCGAGTTGTATTCGCTCGAAGCGCTGGTGCGCTCGAAGACGATTTCGAAGCGCCGCTTTGAACGCGCGCTCGAACGCATCGAAGTGAAGGGGCGCGCCGTGAAGCGCGTGACCGTCGCGCACTCGACCGCGGCGACGACCGCGCGCGCCGTCACGCTGCTGCGCGAACTCGACCAGCAGATCCGCCGCGTCTCGGGCGGGCAGAAGAATCTCGACGACGTGATGCGCGCGCTCGTCGCAGCGCCGCAGGCAATCTCGCTCGCGCACTTCCGGGCCGTCTCGGAGCGCGTGGCGGGAGGGGAACTCTCGGGGTTCTTCGAGCAGAGCGTTTTCGATCTCTGAGCAACTCATGGAGTCGCCGCTCGCCGTTGGCTCGCTACGCGGGACGATGGGGCTTCGGGGTTTGGTTGCTGGTTCTACCGCGAGCCTTATGGATGTCGCCGCTCGGCTTTGCCTCGCTACGCGGGATGCAACTCATGATGTCGCCGCTCGCCTCTGGCTCGCTACGCGGGACGATGGGGCTTCGGGGCTGGTTGCTGATGAGAGGACGATGGGGCTTCGGAGATTGGTTGCTGATGAGAGGAGATAGCCTCCGCGAAGCCTCCGCTATACCCTGGTTCGGCTTTTTGACGCGCCCCCCAATTGCCGCGGCTGCGGCATGGAGAATTCAATGCAGGAACGACTTCAGTTCTACATCAACGGCCAGTGGGTGGACCCCGTGAAGCCGTCCGCCCTCGACGTGATTGATCCCTCCACTGAGGAAGTGATTGGTCGCATCAGCCTCGGCAGTCCCGAGGATGTGGACCGCGCCGTGAAGGCTGCGCGCGCGGCGTTCCCCGCGTTTTCGCAGACGACGCGGGAAGAGCGGCTCGCGCTGCTGCAGAAGATCTCGGCCGTCTACATGACGCGCTACGAAGAGCTGGCGAAGACGATCTCGCAGGAGATGGGCGCGCCGCTCTGGCTCTCGAAGGCGGCGCAAGCGGCGACCGGCGTCGGGCACCTGAACCAGACGATCGCGGTGCTGAAGGACTACGTGTTCGAGGAGAAGCGCGGCACGACGATGATCGTGCGCGAGCCGGTCGGCGTCTGCGGGCTGATCACGCCGTGGAACTGGCCCGTCAACCAGATCATGTGCAAGGTGGCGCCGGCGCTCGCGGCGGGTTGCACGATGGTGCTGAAGCCGACCGAGATCGCGCCGCTCAACGCGATCATCATCGCCGAGATCCTGCACGAGGCCGGCGTGCCGCCGGGCGTCTTCAACCTGGTGAACGGCGACGGCCCGAACGTCGGCGCGGCGATCGCTTCGCATCCCGACGTCGACATGGTGTCGTTCACCGGCTCGACGCGCGCGGGCGTGCAGGTTGCCATCGCAGCCGCGCCGACCGTAAAGCGGGTCGCGCAGGAACTCGGCGGCAAGTCGGCGAACATCATCCTCGACGACGCCGATTTCGAGAAAGCGATCGGCGGTGGCGTGCAGGGCTGCGTGATGAACAGCGGCCAGTCGTGCAACGCGCCGACGCGCATGCTGGTGCCGGCGGCTCGCCATGACGAAGCCGTCGCGATTGCGAAGGCTGCCGTCGCGAACGTGAAGGTCGGCCCCGCTTCGGCGGACGGCATCACGATCGGCCCGGTCGTCTCCGAGCTGCAATGGAACAAGATCCAGGGCCTGATCAAGAAGGGCATCGAAGAAGGCGCGACGCTCGTCGCGGGTGGCCCCGGCCGTCCCGATGGTCTCACGAAGGGCTACTTCGTGAAACCGACGATCTTCGCGAACGTGAACAACGACATGACGATCGCGCGCGAGGAGATCTTCGGGCCGGTGCTGTCGATCCTGCCGTACCGCGACGAAGCGGATGCGATCCGCATCGCGAACGACACGCCCTACGGCCTCTCGGGCTACGTCACATCGGGCAACATCGATCGCGCGCGCCGTGTGGCCGCGCAGCTGCGCACCGGCAACGTACACCTGAACGGTGTCGGTCCGGCCTTCGACGCGCCCTTCGGCGGCTACAAGCAATCCGGCAACGGCCGCGAGTGGGGCTCCTTCGGCTTCGAAGAGTTCCTCGAAGTG
>JANNKU010000051.1:0-49509 GCA_031396445.1 Deltaproteobacteria bacterium
TCGCGCAGCACGTTCACGTAGCAGTCGCGCTGCGGCAGTCCGTTGGTGAGTGCTTCCCACTCGTCGCCGCCGGTGCGAGAGCGATAGACGCGCAGTTTGCCGTCGGGCGGATAGTGCTCCGAATCGCTCTTGATCGGCACCACGTAGATCGTCTCGGCTTCATGCGTATGCACTTCGATCGGGAAGCCGAAATCACTCGGCAGATTGCCGCTCACTTCGCGCCACGATTCGCCGGCGTCGTCGCTGCGCATCACGTCCCAGTGCTTCTGCATGAAGAGCACGTTCGGGCGCGACGGGTGCATCGCGATGCGGTGTACGCAGTGTCCCACTTCGGCCGTCGGATTCGGGATCTGCTCCGAGACGAGGCCACGGTTCATCGGCCGCCAGCTCTTGCCGGAGTCATCGGTCCGAAAGACGCCCGCCGAGGAGATCGCGACGAAGATCCGCTCGGGATTGCTCGGATCGAGGATGATCGTGTGCAGACCCATGCCGCCGGCGCCCGGTTGCCAGAGCGAGCCGGAGCAGTCGCGCAGTGAAGCGAGTTCCTTCCAGCTCGCACCCGCGTCCGTCGAGCGAAACAATGCGGCGTCTTCGACGCCGGCGTAGACGGTGTCGCGATCGGTGAGCGACGGTTCGAGATGCCAGACGCGCGCGAACTCCCACGGGTGCGGCGTGTTGTCGTACCAGAGGTGCGTGCCCGGATCGCCGTCATACACGAACTCGTTTCCCATCGTCTCCCACGTCTTGCCTCCGTCATCGGAGCGCGGGATCACCTGCCCGAACCAGGAGCTGCACTGCGATGCGTAGATGCGATCCGGATCGACGGGCGAGCCCTTCATGTGAAAGACTTCCCAGCCCGCGAAGTGGGGACCGCTGACGTCCCAGTTCTTGCGCTTGGCGTTCGCGGTCAGCACGAATGCGCCCTTGCGCGTTCCAACCAGGACTCGGACTCGGCTCATCGAAAATCCCTCCCCGCGTAGCAACGATGCTCTGATGGGATGACGATTGCGCCAGCCCACGATCGACACCGCAGCCAATGAAAATTTCTGCCATCGCGCCGCACGTTCAAGGGTTGTACGGCGGACGCCTGCCCGGCGGGTCGCCGATGAGGCGTGAGAGCTGCTCGAGCTCGAACGACTCCTTGCGGCAGCGGATTTCGAAGTAGAGCACGACGAAGACCGCGGCGGCAAAGGCCGATGTGAGGCTCGCCGCGAGTCCCGAGGCGAGCCCTCCCAACCACGGCGAGATGCTGCCAGCGAGACCGAAGCCGGCTCCGAGCGCGAGACTCAGGATCGTCACGAGCAGACCGATCCCCAGTGCGCGCATGCGGTTGTCTTTGACGAGTTCGAGGCTGCGGCGGATCGCCGACATTCCAAAGCGTCGCTCGAGGATCATCACCGGAGACAGCACGGTGAGACCGAGCACGAACCAGATCCCCGGGATCAGCAGCGCCAGGAACGCGGGGATCGCGATCAGGCCCGCCAGCAGCGAGGTTCCGAGCACCGGGAAGACGATGCTGAGCGAGCGGCGGAAGGCGCTGCCGATCGACGATGCGCGGCCCAGGTACAGATCGCCGAGCAGCACCGTGATGGCGGTCTGCGTGATCGGCGCGAGCACCAACAAGCTCACGATGGTGACGATCACGAGCGCTGGCTGCAGGGAACTCCCGGCGCCGCCAGGAGTCTTCGTGTCGCCCGCAAACACGAATTGAACGATACCGAGCGGAACGTTGACGATCGCGGAGATTCCGACCAACGCGACGAAGTGAGAGCGGACGAGCTGGACGCCGGTGTCCAGGATCTCACCAGCCGACATCGCACGGATTTCGTATCGCAATTCTTCCCCTTCGCAGCCGGGCGCTTTGCACGCTACTTCCATTCGCCCATCTCATCTACCGTCGCGGTCTCGTTCCCGAAGGAGTCATCGATGAAGGTGCTGTTGCTTCGATCTCTCTTGTTGATCCTTCCGGCGGCGGTCGGTGTGCCGAGCCTGGTCGCGCGCGCTGCGGATGCGCTGCCGCCCGAGCATCCCACGACGCCATACAGCGCCACGATTCGCAACTCCTTCAGCATCACGGAACCCAGTGGCGGAAGTTCCGGCGGCGACACGGTCGAAATCCACGTCTCGGGCGCGCGACTCTACGAAGAGTCGAAGCTCCTCGATGCGAAGACCGCGATCGTGGACGTGGACAAGCACGAGGTGCTCGAGTTCGCGCCGAAGGGCGCCGACAAAATCGCCGCGCGCTTCAAGCTGAACGACACGCCGATCGCGTACGTCCAGGGTCGCGCAGGACTCGCTGCCTACAATCCCGAGTGGCCCGCTCCGAAGCTCGCAGGCGAAGACAAGGTGGCGAAACAAAAGTGCAGCATCTTGCACTACGGCAAACCGGACGAGGACGGCATCGCCGCCTGCGTCTCGAAGGAAGGCGTGGTGATGCGCGCGAAGATCGTGTTCCCGAACTATGAGCGCGAATTCGAAGTGCTGGACTTCGATGCGGGAAAGCAGGACGAGAAGTGGTTCCGCGCGCCGGAGGGCTTCAAGGTGGAAGAGGGCGCGGGGCCGGAAGAGGCGGCGGCGCCGGAGTGATGTGCGTCGGCGGAGGACTTCTGCCGAATTACCTCGATCCCACTTGAAGCGAACTCCCAAGCCCCTTGACCCGTGTTGGCGCGCGGCCGTCCGGCCGTGGTGCGGAAATCATGAGTTGGACGAGGATCGAGCCATGCGTCGCGCGGATCCGGCACCGCGCGATGCGGTTCCCAGTAGCCGACCAGCATCAGGCCGACGCCGAGAAGTGCCGGCGGCCAGATCCAACCGATCAGGCGGCCTTCGCGGCCGGGCAGGCGCAGCTCGAGCCAGCGCGAGGCGCCGGCGAGCACGCCGAGGATCGCGATCGGCAGGTGCGTCAGTTGCAGCAGGAACTCGTACTTGATGCCGACGCCCGCGTGCGAGTGCAGGATCAGCAGCGCGCCACCGAGCAGTGACACGCCGGGAAACACGAGCCCGGCGCGCGCGGGCGAGAGACGCTCGGTACGTACCGCCCACTCGAAGAACGCGAACGCGCACACCAGCAGCCCGGCCAATCGATGCTGGATGATCTCTGGATCGACGAAGCTCTCGACGAAGCCCATGCGCCCGAACGGCCAGGCCTGGCGATCTGCGTGCACACCGATGAAGACGCCGAGCACGAGCAGCAGCAGCGGCCAGTTGCGCGCCCAGCGGGCGATGCCGGCGCGCTCTGCGATCGCGAGCAGCGCCATCACGGCCAGCAGCAGACCCGAGATGCGATGGTTGAAGACCGAGACACCGACGACATCGATGTCGAAGCCGCTGCGGCCTTGTGCCGCGAGATCGCGCCAGCCCTGCGTGAAGACGTGAGCGACCTCGCTGACCGTCGCGACCTCCGTGCCGACATCGACGCCGGGCGGCGTCGATGCGAGCGTCGCGGCAATGAGCAGCGTGGCGATGCCGAGGCCCACCTCGATCTCGGCGAAGCGCCAGAGTGCGAGCGTTGGCGGGCCATCGCCGCGCGCGACGCGCGACACCGCACGGTGGTTCACCGCCGCCATCCCGAGCAGCACCGCGAGCAGCGTGAACTTGCCGAGGAGCAGCGCGCCATACGATGTGCCGACCAGCGCGCTCCACGACCCCAGGTACCGAATCGCAAGCAGGGTGCCGACGGCGACGAGCACGCCAACGCAGCCGGCAAAGAGGCGCCCGGCGCGCGGCAGCACCGCTTTCGCTTCGACGGGGCTCGGGCTCGCGAGGCCGAAGAGCACCAGATGCGCGACACCGCCGAGCCATGAGTAGGCTGCGGCGCGGTGCAGCGCATCGAGCGCGTAGAGCGGCGCGCGTTCGCCGAGCCAGCCGGCGGCGTGGCTGGTGAAGGCGCCGCCGAGAGCGATCACCACGGCGCCGACTGCAACGCCAACCTGTGCTGGGCGATCACGCGGGTCGCGAACCAGCCGCGCACCCGCCACTGCGCAGACGACGCTCGCAGCGACCAGCACCGAATACGACCTGAAGAACGACGCCTCGAAGACCGCCTGCACCCACGCCGGTGAGGAGCCCTGCACCGCGAAGATCGTCAGCGCGACGTGCGCCAGGTAGCCGACCGCTGCGAGTCGTGCGCCAATCGAGATCGCGCGTGCGCTGCGCGAGACGAAGCGTCCGAGCGATGCGTCGCGACGCAAGACGCCGAGCGCTGCGGCGGAGAACGCCACACCGCCGATCACCAGCGCGGCACCGATGCCCGTGACGCTCGCGAGGATCGCGTGGAAGAAGTCGAGGAGTGTGAGCAGCCCGGCCACGAACGAAGGCTCAGCCGGGTCCGCGGATCTGGAAGCGCAACTTGCCCGCGACGCGATGGCCATCGACCGAGAGCACTTGCCAATCGACGACGTAGGAACCGGGCGCCAGCTCGGGCAGCGCGGCGATGAGCCGATCCGGTGTCGCGGTGGCGTCGATCGCGAGCGGCTGCGGCGCGCCGTCTTCGCCTTGCAGCAGCGCGGCGCGCGAGAGCTTGTGCTCGATGCGCGAGTTGAAGCGCAGCACCAGGTTCGGCGGCGCGGCCTCGAGCGTCGCGGCTTCGGCCGGGATCGCTTCGACCAGTAGCGCATGTGCGCGCGCGTCCGCTGCGAGACCGATCGAGAGCAGGGCGAACGCGAGGCCGACACACGCATGAGCGACGAAGCGGCGATGCCCGAGCGACGATCCCATCTCTGCGTTCCCCCTCGAAGGCGGGCGCAGAATAACGTCATCGCGCGTCGATGCAGAGGGCGCGCAGCGCTATGCGGCGTTGCTGCTGCGCGCTGCGGCGACGCTCGCGGGCCGACGGCGGCTCGGCGCGAAGGCCCACGCCATCGCGATCGCTGCGCCGAGACCCAGCGCCGACTGGCCGAGCGTCCACGCGGCGTCGGGCCCGTGCACCGGCACGACGCGGTAGGCGATCAACATCACCGACATCGCCGACACGCCCACCATCGCGAGACCCCAGAGCAGCTAGCGCCGCGTCATTATCGCGTCGCCGATGCCGAGCGCGCTGCGCGACGCGCTCGTGCGGGGTCGCTCACGCCGCCGAGATCGTGACCGGGATCCCGTTCAGCACCGCGTTGCCCGAGAGCGCGTCGAGCAGCGTCTCATCGGTCAACGCGTTCGAGTTGACGCCGGCGTGCTGCGCGGCGACGCCGAGTCGCGCGCCGGCCGCGCCGTGACCGAAGCCGTGCGGCAGGCTGACGACGCCACGCATCATTGCGTCGCTGACTTCGACCGGCGCCTCGACGACGCCGACCCGCGAGCGCACGCGCGCCCGCGATCCCGCTGCGAGCCCAAGTGTCTGCGCGTCATCCGGATGCACGAGCAGCGTGCAGCGCTCCTTGCCTTTCGCGAGCGCGGGCAAGTTGTGGAACCACGAGTTGTTCGAGCGCAGGTGACGGCGGCCGATCAGCACGAACGACGCATCGGCGACGCGCGCGGCGAGCGCGTCGCGCAGTCGCTCGACGTCGGCGATCAATAGATCCGGCGCGAGTTCGATCGCGCGACTCTCGGTGGCGAGCATGTCCGGCAGCCGCGACGCGAGCGGGCCGAGATCGACGCCGTGCTCGGCAGCTTGCAGCTTCGCGAGCGAGAGGCCGGGCGCCGCGTCGTCGAAGCGATCGCCGTGCGGGCCGGCGCGCAGCATCAGATCGACGATGCGCTCGGGACCGGGCTCGTCTCCGAGCTGGGCGCGCGCTTGCGTCTCCGAAATGTGTTCGCACGCCGTGCCCGGCTTGCCGACCGCCCCGCCGAGCATTCCCCCGAAGAGCATCTCGTCGATCTGCGCGGGCGTCGCGCCGTTCATCCGCGCCGCGATCTCCAGCATGATCTCCCAGCCATGCATTGCGCCTTTCGGCTTCGCGATCGCTTGCGGCGACCACTTGGCGTGGTTGCGCACCGAGAAGCCGTGGAACACGAGGTCGTAGTTGTTGCGCTCGAGCGGCGTCGTGGTCGGCAGGATCACGTCGGCCATGCGCGTGGTCTCGTTCTGATAGATGTCGATCGAGACCATGAAGTCGAGGCTCTCGATCGCCTTCGCGAGGCGCGCGGCGTTCGGTGTCGAGAGGGCAGGGTTGCCGGCGATCGTCACCATCGCGCGTATGCGCGCTTCGCCGGCCGAATCGATTTCTTCGGCGAGCGCCGCGACGGGCAGCTCGCCGGCGAACTCCGGGAGCCCGCGCACGCGGCTCTTCCAGCGCGCGTAGGGAAGCGATCGCGGTTTGCGCGGGCGATCGTTCGCCGCTGCATGCGCGGGCCGCGGGAAGAGCGCGCCACCCGGCCGATCGAGGTTGCCGGTGAGCACGTTGAGCACATCGACGAGCCAACTCGCGAGCGTGCCGAACTCCTGCGTGCAGGTGCCGATGCGGCCGTAGCAGGCGGCGCGCTCGGCGCCGGCGAAGTCGCGCGCGAGTTGGCGGATGCGCGCTGCCGCGATGCCCGTCACGGTCGCGACTGCTTCGGGCGAGAACTCGCGCGCGATCGTTTCGACGCGCTCGACACCGTTCGTGAACGCTGCGAGCGGCCCGAGGTCTACGAGCTTCTCGGCAAATAGAACGTGAACGAGCGCGAGCAGCAGATACGCGTCGCTGCCCGGCTTCACGAACAAGTGTTGGTCCGCGATCGCCGCCGTCTCGGTGCGCCGCGGATCGACGACGACGAGCTTGCCGCCGCGCGCTCGCAGCTTCGCGAGGCGACCCGGAAAGTCGGGCGCCGTCATCAAGGAGCCATTCGATGCGAGCGGGTTCGCGCCGAGCATCAGCAGGAAATCGGTGTGGTCGATGTCGGCGACCGGGATCGCGAAGGGCGCGCCGAAGAGCAGCGCCGAGGAGACCATCTTCGGCAGCTGATCGACGCTCGTCGCCGAGAAGCGCCAGCGCGAGCCGAGCGCGCGCAGAAAGACGGGCATGTAGAGGATCGCGGCGTAGTCGTGCGCGTTGGGATTGCCGATGTACGACGCGATCGCGTCGGCACCGTGCTCCGTGCGAATCGCGGCGAGGCGCGTCGCGACGAGCGTGAGCGCTTCGTCCCACGTCGCTTCGCGGAAGCGCGCGCCTTCGCGGATCAGCGGATGGCGCAGCCGATCCGGGTCGTCTTGCAATCCCTTGAGGCCATAGGCCTTCGGGCAGAGATAGCCGCGCGAGAGCGCGTCATCCGGATCGCCGCGCACGGTGCGCACGGCGTCGCCTTCGAGTTCAACGGCGACACCGCAATGTGCCTCACAGAGCGGGCAGCTGCGGTAGACGGTGCGCACGGCACTCGATTGCGACACGGACATCGGTTGCTCCTCCGCGGGACGGAAAAGCAGAGCCTATCGCGCCTACTGGTCGAAGGCGCTGCCGCTGCTGCCGTTGCTGTTGCCGAAGTTGCTGCCGCTGCTCCGCGACGAGGAACTCGAGCTGGAGCGCGATCGAGAATTGGAACCCGAGCTGGCGCTCGAACCGTTCCGGTTCGAGCGCGAGTTGCCGCGATCCTGCGCCAACGCGCTATCGCGATTCTTGCCGCGGCCCGAGCGCGAAGAGCGGCGATTCGCGAGGCCGCTCTTGCGGAAGCCGCCGCCCCCGCCGCCCCCACCGCGTCCGAATGAACCGGCGCCGTTCATCACCTTCACCGGCTTGCCGGGCACGAAGTCGGGCGGATCATTGGGACGGCGATACTTGCGCCAATTCGCCGTTTCGTTCAGTTGTTGGACGAAGCGATCGAGCTCTTGCTGGCTCATCAGCTCCATCGACTTCGACGTGGCGATGCCCTCGGCGGCGAGCACGGCATCGGGCGTCGCCACGAGCAGCGCGATGAAGATCGCGAGGCTGCGTTGCAGGAATCGGCTTCGGGTAGGGCTCACGAGCTCATCCTAGCAGGGGAGAACCCGCGCTCGGCGCAGGCGTTGCGGTGCTGCGGCGACGCAGGTATTCGAGCAGCAGCAGGCCGGGCGTCGCGAGCACCGTCGTCAGCACGAAGAACGTCGCCCAGTCGGTGCGATCCGCGACGAAGCCCGAGCCCGACGCGAGCACGGTGCGCCCGGCGGCCATCAGCGACGTCAGCAGCGCGTACTGCGATGCGCTCATTCCGACGCGACACAGGCCCGAGAGGTATGCGACGAAGGCGGAGGCGGCGAGTCCCCCCGTGAAGCCGTCGGCGCCCACCGCAAGCGCGAGCATCGCGATGTCGTGCCCGACGTGTGCCTGCACCGCGAAGAGCAGGTTGGTGGCCGCTTGCAGCAAGCCGCCGATCAGCAGTGCGCGCCAGATGCCGGAGCGTGCGACGACGATGCCGCCCACGATCACGCCCGCGAGATTCGCCGCGATGCTGAACACTTTCGTGACGCTCGCGATCTCGACGCCCGAGAAACCGAGTTCGACGTAGAACGGGTTCGCCATCGCGCCTGCGATCGCGTCGCCGAACTTGTAGAGCAGCGCGAACGCGACGATCGCAGGAAAGTGTGGGCGCGATGCGAGATCGCGCAGCGGCACGAGGAACGCCTGCTTCCAGTCGCGAATCGGCGCGTCGGTTGCGCTGGCGGCGGCCGGCGTCTCGGGCGCGATCCACACCGCGATCGCGCCGATCGCAACCAGCGCCGCGAGCGCGTTGAAGACCACCGGCCAAGCGACGAAGTCGGAGAGCGCCGTCGCGCCGGCGCCCGCGACGATCATCCCGATCCGGTAGCCACTTTGTGTCGCCGCGGCGCCTGCGCCTTGTTCGTCGTCGCGCAACACTTCGATGCGATAGGCGTCGATCGCGACGTCCTGGGTCGCCGAGCAGAACGCGACGGCGAAGGCGAAGAGCGCGGTGGCGATCGGCGCCGTCACGGGATCCGTCGCGCCGAGTCCGACGATCGCCACCACCAGCAGCGCCTGCGCGACCAGCGTCCAGGCGCGGCGGCGCCCGAGGCGTTCGCTGAGCCAGGGCACGCGCACGAAGTCGAGCACCGGCGCCCACAAGAATTTCAACGAGTACGGCAGGCCCACCAGCGCGAAGAGCCCAATCGCAGTCTTGTCTACGCCACGCTTCGCAAGCCAGTACGAGAGCGTGGACGTGGTCAGCAGCAACGGCAGCCCGCTCGCGAACCCCATCAACAAGATCGCCAGCATGCGGCGGTCGAGGTAGACCGCAACGGCCTCCTGCAACGATCGACGCGCGCGCACTTCCACAGCCAGGGTGTCGGAGATACCAGCCCCCAGGTCAAGTGTTGCGTCGGGGACGTTCATTGCCGCTCTTGCGTGGGGACACTCCTGAACGCAACCGACGCAATGAACGTCCCCGAGGCAACTTGGTAGGATGCGGGCGTGGCGTCGCGATGGCGGATTGGAGCGTTGGAGCTGGGCGCGCGGCCGCGCGTGGCGGTTCCGTTTGGGGATGCGGTGACGCGCTCCGAGGTGGTGTTGCTCGCTGAGCAAGGGCTCGACGTCGCGGAGCTGCGCGTCGATCACTTCACGCGCGTCGATCTCGATTGGGTGCTCGCGCGCATCGATGTGTTCGCGGGGATTCCGCTGCTCGCGACGATTCGCAGCGCGGCGGAGAGCGGTGGCTGGCAGGGCAGCGAGGCGGAGCGCGTGGCGCTCTTCCGCGCGCTGCTGCCGCGTGTCGATGCGGTGGATGTCGAGATCGAGAGCGAGATCGCGCGCGATGTCGTGCAGGCGGCGCGCGACGCGGGGAAGCTCGCGATCGCGTCGTTCCACGATTTCGCGAAGACGCCGCGGCCGGAAGCGCTGGCGGACGTGGTGGCGCGCGGGCGCGCGCTCGGCGCGGACGTCGTGAAGATTGCGACGATGGTCGAGGATCGCAGCGACCTGCGTTCGCTCGCGCGGCTGCTGATCGAGATCGAAGACGTCGGGTTGATCGCGATCGGCATGGGCGACGCCGCGGTCGCGACGCGCGTGCTCTTCCCGGCGCTCGGCTCGCTGCTGACCTACGCGCACGCGGGCACCGCGACGGCGCCGGGACAGATCCCGCTGGTCGAGATGCAGCAGCTGCTGCGGCGACTCTTTCCCGCGTAGCCGCGGCTACGGGTTCTTGCCGACGCCGCCCATGAAGTCTGCGCGCGGGGCATCCGTCGGCGCCGCAACCTCGACGATGCGCTCGGGCACGTCGTCGAACTCGAGGCGCAGCGCGCGGGTCATGATCGCGTGCATTTCGTAGAGCGCGGTGATGTAGGTCAGCTCGAGGATCGCTTCTTCGGAGAGGTGCGTGCGCAGCCGCTCGAAGCAGGCGTCCTGCACGCGACCATTCTGCAGCACCAGCTCATCGACGTACGCGAGGACGGCTCGTTCGATCGGCGTGAACAGATCCGCCCCGGCCCAGCTCGGGATCGCCTGGATCTTTTCTTCGCTCAGGCCGACGTCGCGCGACGCTTTGCAGTGCTGCGAGAAAACGAATTGGCTCTCGCGCAGGAATCCCGCGCGTGCCTGGCCGAGTTCGCGCAGCTGCGGATCGAGTTTGCGCTTCGGGCTGCGGTAGAACGCGAAGCCCGCGACCGCGTGGCGGAAGACGTCGGGCACCAGCGCGAACACCGTCCACCAATTGCCCGGCGTGCCGGTGGCCGTGCCGGGCTCGGCGACCGGGCAGCGACCGCCGAAGAGCAGGTCGTAGACGGTCTGTACGTCGGGCGGCGCTTCGGCGCGCGGAACCTGTCGCAAGCGGGGCATCGCAAATCTCCTCGTCGCGGGATGCGCGACGCTAGGAGATTGCCCCAAGACTGTGCCGTGCGGCTGGGCGAGCAGACGCCCCGCTCGCGAGGCGCGCGAACGAGGCGTAGCGGCAGCTACGGCGAGCGAGCGCAACGACGCGAGCGGGGATGGATGCGCGCCCAGACGTGCGGATGCAGTCTTGGGGCAGTCTCCTAGCGTGCGTCGCCCGGTGCGAGCGGCAAGCGAACGGCGAACACGGCGCCGCGGCCGCTCGGTGTCTCGATCTCGATCGAGCCGCCATGGGCGCGTGCGATCTCGCGAGCGAGCGCGAGTCCGAGGCCGAGCCCGTCGCCGCTCGCCGACGCAGAACCGCGTTGGAAGCGCGCGAATGCGATCGCGCGGTCGGCTTCGCTCATGCCGGGGCCGCTGTCGCGCACCCGCACCAGCACTTCGCTGCTCGCGGGCCGCGCTTCGACCGCGACGCGACCGCCTTCGGGTGTGTACTGCAGCGCGTTGTGGATCAAGTTTGCGAAGAGCTGGTGCAGCCAGGTCGGATCACCGCGCACTTCGCCTTTCGATTCGGCGGTCGTGACGAGTTCGATGCCGCGCTCTTCCGCCATGGCTGCGAAGAAATCGACGACGTCTTCGAGCAGCGGATCGATCGCGACGCGCACGGTGTGGTTGGGATCGAGGCCGCCCTCTGATTGCGCGAGCCGCAGGATCGAGTTCACCGTGTCCGACAGCGTCACGACTTGATGGAGCAGGTCGCCGAGCACGACGCGGTACTCCGCCGGCGTGCGCTCCTTCGCGAGTGTCACGTCGAGTTCGCTCTGCATCGCGTTCAGCGGCGTGCGCAACTGGTGCGCGGCGTCGCCCGAGAAGCGCCGCATCCGATCCACGCCTTCACGAATTCGGGCGAGCATGTCGTTCAGCGTTTCGGCGAGCTCGTCGAGCTCGTCGCCCGAACCGGTGGTGGGAATCTTCTCATCAAAGCTCTGGCCCGAGATGCGGCGCGCGCTGCGCGTGATGTTCGCGATCGGCCGCAGCGAGCCTCGCGAGAGGAGGTAACCGAAGGCCGCCGTCAACAGCACCAGAACCGGCAGCGCGCTCGCGAAGGCGTCGCGCACGCCCGCCGCCGAGCGCGCGAACGGACGCGAGTAGACCATCAGTTGCGCAATGCCCTGTTCGCCGCGACCGGAGAGCACGAAGTACGGGTAGCCCCAACCGACTTCGACCTCGCGCACGCCGAGATCCGCCTTGCCGAGCAGCACGCGCTTCGGCACCGGGAGCTGCATCAGCGAGGCGGCGCCGACACTGACTAGACGCCGTCCGTCGGGATCGAAGAACTCGATGCCGAGACGCAATTCAGGGTCGCCACTCGACGCCTGGAGGTTCGCGAACTCGCGCCATTCACCGATGGCGCCAGGCGACGCGTCCATGTGTTCGATCAGCTGCGCGAGCTGCAACTCCATCAGCAGGCCGGCGTCCTGCTCGATGCGCTGCGCTGCGCGGTGATAGACGTACGCGGAGAATGCGGTGGTCGTGATCAACATCACGATCACGTAGCGGAGCGTCCACTTCGCCCCGATCGAGAGCGTCCTACGCAACGACGCTCTCGCCCGCCGCCGCAGCAGGCTCGGGCTCCGCTTCGCGCTCTTCCAGGATGTAGCCGGCGCCCTTCACGGTGTGGATCAGGCGCGTCGGTTGTCCCTGGTCGATCTTCTTGCGCAAGCGGTTGATGTGGACGTCGATCAAGTTGGAGAAGCTCTCGAAGCCCCAGCCCCAGACGTTCTCCGTGATCATCGCGCGCGACACCACGTGACCGCGATGGCGCAGCAGATACTCGAGCAGCGCGAACTGCTTCGGCGACAGATCGACGCGCCGTCCGCTGCGCTCGACGGTGCGGCGGTTCAAATCGAGCACCAGGTCGGCGGTGCCGAGGCGACCGTCTTCGGGTTCGCCGAGGCGCCGCCGCGCGATCGCGCGGATGCGCGCGAGCAACTCGGCGAACGCGAACGGCTTGGGCAGATAATCGTCGGCGCCGAGTTCGAGGCCGCGCACGCGATCGCCCACTGCACTGCGCGCCGACAAGAACAGCACCGGCGTCACGATGCTCGCCTGCCGCAGCCGGCGCAGCACCTCGAAGCCCTCCATGTCGGGCAACATCACGTCGAGCAGGATCAAGTCGTAGCCGCCGTGCGTGGCGCGCTCGACCCCACTCGAACCATCCGAGACGACTTCCACCAGGAAGCCGTGCTCGCCAAGACCCTTGAAGATGTACTGCTGCGCAGCAGGATCGTCTTCGATGTAGAGGAGTCTCATGCGTCCCTCCCTGCCGCCTGCGGAGGGAAACTAGCCGGGGCGGCGCAGTCGAGCATGACTGCGCGTTCATGGACCCCAGGGGGCAAGCAGCGAGAGGATCGTGCTCTACTCTGCGCCGCGATGCGACGAAGCCTCGAACGTCGAAGCGATTTCGTCGCAACGATCGCCGCGCTGGCGCTGCTGCTCGCAGCCTGCGGCCCGCCCGCTCCCGTCGTTGGCGCCGACGTCTCCGGGCCCGTGCGATTGTCGTTTTTCGCGTTCGGCGACACCGGCGCCGTGCCCAAATCGATTGGCCGCTCGCTGCAGAATCAGATGCGCGTGGGACGCGTGCTCGAAGCCGAGCAGCGCCGTCGGCCCGTCGATGCCGTCGTGATGCTCGGCGACAACTTCTATCCGAGCGGCTTGCTCGCGAAGGAACTCGAGCCGCGCGTCCGCGAGAACGTCGTGCGTCCCTACTGTGTGTTCCTCGCGCTCGACGGTCCCGAGTCCGAGCGCGTCGCCGACGCCTGCGAGCCGAGTCGCCGCGGCGAGCGCCCCGTCCCGATCTACGCAGTGCTGGGCAATCACGACACGCAGATGCCCGAGAGCCCGCAACTGCAGCGCGAGGTGGTGCCGCGCTTCGTTCCCAATTGGCACGTACCCGCGCAAGCGATCGAAGTCATCGAGCTGGCGGATTCCGCGCTCGAGCCGGGGGTCAGCCTGATTCTCTACGACCCGATCGCGCTCTCCGAGAGCGGCGACGGAGCGGCCCTCGAGCGCGCATTGCGCTCAGCGCGAGGCCCTTGGCGCATCCTCGCCGGCCACTACCCGATTCACGATTCGCATCCGGGCCCGTGGATCGAAAAGACGCTCGCGGCGATCGATGTGCCCGTGCATCTGCATCTCGCGGGACACGATCACAACCTCCAGATCGGCGTGCCGTCCCCACGCTCCCCCTATCTGCAGGCCGTTGCGGGATCGGGCGCGAGCCAGCGCCCCGTGAAACATCCGCTGCTCGGCGGCCGCTTTGCGCTGGTTCAACTGGGCTTCTCGCGCATCGATCTGGTGGGCGAAGGCGACAGCGCCCGACTCTTCGTGACGCTCGTCGCGTTGCCCGTTTTGAGCATCGAGTTCTGGGATCCGCCGCGCGTCGTCGCGCGCTGGTCGGTCGGTCTGAACGGCGATGTGCGCGAGGAATCCTTCGCCGCCGCCGCGCAGTAGCGACCCGCGCATCGTTCGCACAAGCTCCGCGCATGAGCGACGACACCGACGCGATCCGCAACCTGCTCTACCGCTACGCGGAGTGCATCGACGCAGCCGACTTCGACGGCGTCGCGGCGCTCTTCGCGGACGGCGCCGTCTCGGCGCCCGGCATGCCGGAGCCGGCGCGCGGCGTCGCGGCGGTGGCGCAGCTCTACCGGTCATCGAGTCGTGTGCACGAAGACGGAACGCTGCGCACCCACCACCTGGTGCTGAATCCGATCGTCGAGGTGGACGCAGTCGCCGGAACGGCGACCGCGCGTTCTCGCTACCTGGTGCTGCAGGCGACCGCGAAGTTGCCGCTCCAACCCATCATCGCCGGTCGCTACCGGGATCGTTTCGAGCGCGCCGCCGGCATCTGGCGCTTCGCGCTCCGCGAGATCCAGATCGATCTGGTGGGCGACCTCTCCGAGCACCTCCGATTCGATCTTGCCGCGACGCTCGAGCGAGCCGGTGGGGAGCGCTGAGTTCGAATCGACCCATTCCCGCGGGGTCAAATCGAATACAGGGTGAAATCGACCGATCGGTCGGGTACCCTGCCGTCCGCCCGAGCCGTTTGTGGCCACTTACTGATGGATCTCGGTACTCACCTCTCGCGAACTTCACGCCAGACGGAGCCCATCAATGACCGACCGTTCATCGCCCCGCACCGGGCGCATCGTCCCCTTCGCCCTGCTTCCGCTCTTCGCGCTGGCGCTGGTCGCGTTTCAGTGTCAGTCGGTGGAAGCGCCGCGTTCGGGAGCGCAGCTCTACCTGAGCCCGCAGGTCGCTCCGATGGCGCTCGGAAGCGATGGGACACGGCTCTATGTCGCGAACACCACATCCGGAACGCTCTCGGTGCTCGACACCACGAACGCGCTCGCGCCGACTCGACTCGCCGAGTTGAAGGTCGGTCACGATCCGACGAGCGTCGCGGTGCTGCCGGGTCTGGTGAACGGCGACGAGTTGGTCTTCGTCGTCAATCACATTTCTGATTCGATCAGCGTCGTGAGCCGCAACAAGCTCGCGGTGGTGCAGACGATCCAGGAACTCGACGCCGATGGTGTGACCCGCACCAACGAGCCGGTTTCGATCGCGTTCGCCGGTCCGTCGCGCGCCTTCGTGACGCTCGACGAGCCCAACCAGGTGATCGTTCTCGAGATCGATGCGAGCGGCCACGCGACGATCAGCCCGACGCGCCTCGCGATCACCGCGCAGGCTCCGCGCGGACTCACGGTCTCCGGCGGCAAGCTCTTCGTCGCTTCCTTCGAATCGGGCAATCAGACCGAGTTCCCGACTTGCTTCCCGGACGACCCGCGCGGCCTCGTCATCAACGAGAATGACGCGGCGCGCACCGACGAAGGCTGCGAGTTCACCGCCGAGTTGTTCCGTGGCATCAACCCCGTGACGCGCCAGCTCGCGCTCGGCACCGTCTTCGACTTCGCTGCGGTGGATCCCAACATCGGTGGCCGCGTGGTCCGCGACACCGACATTCCGGACCGCGACCTCTTCGTCTTCGATGCGCAGACGCTCGCGCTCGAGCAGACCGTCGACACGATCGGCACGATGCTGGCCGGCATCGCAGCGCACGAAGTTCCTACGGCTGGCCCGCTGCCGACCTCGCGCATCTGGGTGCCGCACACCGAAGCGCGCAACGAGATCGATGGTCTCGGCAATCTCGACAACCACCTCTTCGAGAATCGCATCGCAGTGCTCAATTGCATCGGCGCCTCCTGCACGCCGGTGAGCACCGTGGATCTCGACGTCTCCGCCGCAGCCGCAGGTCTCGGCCAGACGGTGCCGAATCCGTGGGGCATCGCGGTGTCGGGCGATGGCAATACCGTGGTCGTGACGGCGGCCGCTGCCGACGGCGATCCCGGTGATGGCCGCCCCGCGATGCACGGCGTGTTCACGCTCGATGGCGACGGCAACGTGCTCGGTTCCGCGCTCGTCGGCGCGTTGCCGGAAGGCGTGACGGTGCGCTCCGGCCCGGGCGGCGAGGCGCAGGTCGCCTACGTGCTCAACACCGCCGACAGCAGCGTGTCGGTCGTCGATCTCGCGGATCCGCAGCATCCGGCGACGATCGGCGGCGCGCTGGTGCTCGGCAACGATCCGACGCCCGCGCAGATCCGGCTCGGCCGCATCGCGTTCAACACCGCGCGCGGATCGACCAACAAGACCTTCGCGTGCGGCTCCTGCCACCCGAACGGCAACATCGATCAGCTCCAGTGGACGATCAACACGGTCGTCGAGCCGAGCCTCGACGCGGCCAACCCGATCGTCGATGCGAGCGGCCAGTTGGCCGAGCCGCGCACCACGCAGCCGATCCGCGGTCTGCGCAATACGCTGCCGCTGCACTGGGAAGGCGTGCTCGCCGACCCGATCCCCGGTGTGAACCCGGAAGCCGCCGCCTTCGACACCGCGCCGGACTGCGACATCAATGCGGTCGGCGAAGTGGGCTGCGTGCGACACCTGGTGAACGCCGCGCTCTCGGGTCCGATGTGTCAGCACAACACGCCCGACGGTTGCGAAGTGGGCGAGGGCCAGACCGGCGCCGATGGTGCGAATCTGCCCGGCACGCTGACCGAGGAAGAGCGCGACGCGATGGCCGCATTCCAACTCGCCGTCGCGTTCCCGCCGCCGCCGGCGCGGCGCCCGGACGACAAGCTCTCGGAGTTCGCGAACAAGGGCGTGGCCGACTTCTTTACCAATGAAGATGGTGAAGGCGTGAACACCGGAGTCGGTCAGGCGCTGAACTTCGCGCCGAGCACTTGCGCGGACAACCCGATGGGTTGTCACTCGCTGCCGCTCACGGCCGGCACCAACTCGAACGTCGTCGGCGGCTTCGACGCACCTTCGGCGCGCGGCATGTGGGATCGCTCGACGCTCTTCTCGAACGGCATCTTCTCCTCGCAGGAAGTGCTGCAGGGCGCACAGGATTGCGCCGACGGCTACGCGCCGGCTGGGAAGACCTTCCCGATCAATCTCGGCGGCGGCACGATCGACGTCACGATCAACGGCGATCCCTGCAACCTGCGCTCCCCCGAGATCGAACTCTTCCTGTTCCCGCTCGCCGAGCTGCCCTTCCCGACCTACGAGACGGTCTGGGATCCTGCGGTCGGCATGACGGAGCGCGGTTCGTTCGTCGCCACCTTCGAGGGACTCTTCGCGCTGGTGTACGGCGTACGCGGCGACGCGATCTGGGAGTTCCAGATCGAGTTCGGCACCGGACTGCCGGGCCTCGCGGGCCGCCAGGTCTCGATCGATCCCGCCAACGCCAATGACGAGAGCGTCGTCGGGCAACTCGATCTGATCGAGCGCTACGCCCGCGAAGGCCGCATCACGGCAGTCGCCGACGGTCAGCACGTGGGCGAGCTTCGCTACGACCCGCAGACCGAGTCGTGGGTGAGTTCGAAGAGCGGGTGGTGGCAGCAGAACACCAGCGAGCTTCGCGGGCTCGCTGCGGAACTGGGCGTCGTCATCACCGTGACGGCCGACCTGCCGGCGAACATCTCGATCGGCGGCGCCGATCGGCAGCCGCTGCTCGATGTCGATCCCGACGCCCGTGCGCTCGAAGTCACCGGCGATCCGCCGACGCTGCCGCGCCCCTTCGAGGGCCAGGCGGCGACGTTCCGGCTGGGCGCCGAGTACGTCGATGCGACCGGGCGGGTGCTCGTGGACGGCGATCTCTGCGAGGACTGTTCGTTCACGCCGATCACCGCTCCGACGACCGCCGCCAACGCGATCGACATGACGATCGGTACCGGCCTCTCGCGCGGCGTTCACGTCGTGCAGATCCAGAACCCGAACGGCTATCCGAGCAACGAGATGCCGATCTGCGTGACGAACGTCGACTTCGACCAGCCGCTCCCGCCCGAGGCCGAGGAAACCTGCCTGCCCTACGACCTGACGCGGGAGACGATCGACACGGAGCCCTGCGACAACGGCGTAGCCTTGCTCGACTGCGAGTGCGCCCCCGGCGCCGATGGCGTGATGCGCTACTGCGGGCCGAAGGCTCGCGGCGGCAGCCTGCCGCCGCGGCGCTGCACGATGGATCTCTACTGCTTCAACGGATCCGCCTGCGACGACGCGACGGTCACGAGCACCTGCGACGTCGCGGCTCCGCAGTAGATCGATGACGCTCGGGCGGATGGGGAGGCGTCTCTCTCCGTCCGCCCGAGGGCCTGCCCCCTCGATCCCGGCGACCCTGCCCCCGCTGCACGCCGGTGTCGGCCAGCCGATGGGGGAGCTAAGATCGGCCGCGCTTCAGCCCCCTGATCGGGCCGGAAGCGGGGGACGAAAGGGGCCGCCATGAACCGCATTCGGGCCGCACGCCAAGCCCTCGGCTGGACCCAGAACGAACTCGCCGATCGAGCCGCCATCTCACCGCGAACGATTCACGCGATCGAGAAGGGCGCCACCTGCCGCCAGGCGACCAAGCGCTGTCTTCTCGCAGCGCTCGGCGTTCCCTGGGAGCTGCGCGCCGAATACTTCCCGGTCGCCCATGCCGTGCGCCGCGCGCCGGCCCGCGTCGCCGAAGAAGCGAAGAGCGCCTGACACCCGATTGTTTTGCTAGATCTGGCTCGCCAGCTCGCGCGCTTGCGTGATCGCATCGCGCCAGGTGCGCGTCATGAAGTCGGTGAGCAGCTTCGTCACCACCGCATGAGAACCCGAAGCACGCTCGCGCGCAGCTTCCGCTTCGACGGCGACGCGCTCCGACTCGACGCGCGCTTCGAAGCTCTTCCAGGCCTCGCGCAGCCACGGCGTGTGACGCGGGAAATCCTGCGCCGCTGCTTCCTGCAGCACCTTGAACGCCCACCACGCAGAACCGGCGTCGGGCTCGGCGCCGCCGCGCGCCAATTCCGCGGGGATCAAGCCGTCGAGATACACCGGCAGGAACACGCCTGTGCACGGCGTCGCGAATGAAACCCACACCGGCCACGGCGTGCGCCGCTCGCGCGGTAGCGGCGCGACGAGACTCGCCGTCGTCGTGCCGATCGGTTCGCTGTGCATGCAGAGCGTGTAGAACGCCTCGTCCTCCGTGGTCGAGCCCGAGAGCCGCGCCGCGCCGCCTGCGAGGTGGTCGCGCAAGATCGTCTGCATCTCTGCGATGTCGATGTGGCCCTGTGCGGCGTCGAGCAGCTCGCGCGAGCGACGCAGCCGCCCTTCGGAGATGCGGCCCGGCACGCCGGGATTGCGATACGCCGCGGCAACGTCGACGCGCCCACCGCTCGTCCACCAGCCCTGCGCGCGCGCGAAGCCCTCGAGATCGCGCGAGCCGATCTCCCAGTCGCTGGTGAGCGAAATGTGGTTTGACACCGCATCGCGACGCATGCGCCGCGCGGCCCAGCGTCGATTCGACGTCTGCAGCGTCCATGCCTCGTCGGCGTCGGCGATCAGGAAGCCGTTGTGATAGCCGGACTTGCCCGGGCCGAAGGCCGCGCCGCCCTGGCCGTGGGATTCGATCAGCGTCGCCATCACTTCGAGCGCTTCGCGCGCCGAGCGGCCGCGCTCGAGGCCGAGTCGAACGAGGTCCATGCCGATCAGGCCTGGTTTCTCTTCGAGCGCTTCCTTCGAGAAGACGGTCTCGTTTCCAATCGCCACGGCGTGCTCGTTGACGCCCTGCTCGAAACCCCAGACCCACCACGGCGAGTGACCCATTACGGCGTACGTCTCGGCGACCTGCGGGATCTCGATGTGCGTGCACTGCGAAGTGGATCCCGGTGCGTGGAAGGCGCCGGGGAATTGCCGGAACGGCTGGCACTCGTGCTCACCGCGATCGCTGTTCTTGCCGAAGAGCGCCGCGCCGATCCGCGTTTCGTCCGCTACTGCAACGATGCAATCGCACATGCGGCGAGCCTAACTCAGCGGCATGAGGCGAGCCGCCGCGCCGCCGAGTCGAACCGGCAGCGCCTGCAAACCGCGGAAAAGCCCGGTGTGACGCCACACGAGCGCTTCGTCTGCGAGCGCGATCTCGGGTCGCGCTGCGAGCAGCGTATCGAGCATCGTCTCCGCCTCGAGCCGCGCGAGGCTCGCGCCGAGGCAGAAGTGCGGGCCGAACGCGAACGACAGCGGCGCGGGCGGCGCCGGATCAGCGCGCCAGCGCCGCGGCTCGAAGCGGTCTGCGTCCGCATACGCAACGGGATCGCGATTCGCAGCCGCGAGCATCACCGTGATCGGCTCCTGCGCGGGGATCGTGATATCGCCGAGCGCGAGCGGCGCGGTCAGCATTCGCGCCACGTAGTGCGTCGGCGTTTCGAAGCGCAGGAATTCCTCGACGATCGCCGTTGAACCCAACTCGCCGCATTGCGCCGCATCCACCAACGCGCGATTGCGCAGCAGCACCGAGAGCCCGTTCGAGAAGAGATCGCGCGTGGTTCGATGGCCGGCCGAATACAGTGTCGCGGCGAGCGAGAGCAGCTCGCTCTCCGACAAGCGCTCGTGATCCTCCTCGGCGGCGAGCAGCGCCGAGAGCAGATCGTCGCGCGGTTCGTGGCGTCGCAGCGCGAGCAACTCGCGCAAGTAGCGGTGCATCTGCTCCGCGGCGGCGACGGCGTCGTCGCGCCTCGCCGGATCGAGACCCGCGAGTCCGAGCAGCGCCGACACGCGATCCGAGAGCGTCGTCAGCAGATCGCGATCTTCGGGCGGCACACCGAGCAACTCCGAGATCACCAGCGACGGCACTTGATGCGCGAAGGCCGTGATCAGATCGATCGTCGCGTCACCCTCGTGTGGCGCCAGCAATGCGCGGCTCAGCTCCATCACGTAGGGACGCAATGCTGCGACACGTCGCGGCGTGAACGCCTTCGCGACCAGCTTGCGAACGCGCGTGTGATCGGGCGGATCGAGGAAGTTGATGCGGTGACTCATCTCGTCGCGCGCCGCACCGGCGGGCAGCGTGCGGCGATAGATGTCGGCGATGAATCCCGAACGCGCGGCCCCCGCGCGCAGCACCGCGAGCGCCTCGGCGTGTCCGAGCACCACCCAGCTCCCAGGCCCGCGCAGCACGCGCCCGCGCTCGCGCACCGACGCGAGCAGCGCATACGGGTCATGCGCAGTCGCAAGGTCGCCAGGACCGAAGTCGGTGGTCGGGATCGTCATCGTCGCGCGCGACGATCGCACAAAGAGCCGCAGCGCAGACTCGATGCGCCCGGCTGGCGCGCCCCCGTCCCCGTCCGGTATCTACAGCCCTCGCTCCCGAAGCGCGCGCCGGTAGCTCAGCTGGATAGAGCATCAGGCTTCGAACCTGAGGGTCGGGGGTTCGAATCCCTCCCGGCGCGCCATGTGTTCTCGTGCCGTTGCGGTCGATCGTCGAGTGACCCTCCTTGCGGAATCTGGACTCATCGAACCGCTTCCTCAATCGATCCAGCAATCTCTTACCGATGCAGCATGCGGCACACGCCGGCACTACATGGCGGGGTCTCGTTCTCGGCCCGAATTCGGAAACTTTGTCCCCGGAACGGCGAACAGACTGCAAGCGCGAGCCAGTGCTTCCCATCTCCCCGATGCAGGTGCCGATCTCCGGACGTGAGGTTGACGAAGTGAGTCATCACCGGAACGATCCCGGCGGAGCGGTGCCTCATCGCTGACAGTCAAGAGGGAGTTCCACGTGAACAATCTTCTGCGTAGCGTCGTGGCGCCCTTTGCTGCACGCGGCTTCTTCTCCGTCAGCACTCGAGTCCGGTCCGCGGGCGCCTCGAGCAGGGCTGTGGCGCTGCGAGCGTTTCTGCTCGTCGCGCTGGCTGCCGGGCTTGCGGGTCCGACCGAGGTAGCGGCCTACGACGTGTGCACCGACGACTATGCCGACCTGGGTGTTGTGAGCTGCGCCCACGAGCAGATGTTCGATGAGGCGATGCGGTTCTACTCTGAGCTGGTGGTGCCGAACCGGTTCAGCCAGGAGATCATCGATTACGCGGCTGAGATTCGCGACGGAGTCGGCGCGCCAGACGCGGCGGACCCGCTCTACGACAACACTGGGGTCGGCGACGCGTTGGTCACCATTACGCACTTCTGGCAGCCGGACGAATCCTTCGGGCAGCCTCAGGTGCAGGTACTGGACCCGTATGCGAACGCCTTCAACGCGGCGCAGGGCCTCTGGATGCGCGCGCTGGGCGAGTATGCCGCGGGCAACACGGCGAAGGCCTACCGCTTCCTCGGCATGATCGCGCACTTCCTCGGGGACCAGACAATCCCGGCGCACGCCAACGGCGACACGCATCCGGAGAAGAGCCCTTTCAACGACGGCGATCCATTCGAGGAATGGATGAGCAACCCGGAGCTGAACAACACGCTGCTGACCAATGCCGAGTTCGATGGGCTGGTGGCGCAGGGGCTCGTGGATCTGCCGGACTACGAGAACATCGACAAGCTGTTGTGGCTGTTCCTCAACGTGAACCAGGTGGGCGGGTATTTCGCCTCCGACGACGATGACGGCGACGCGAACCCGCCTTCGGACGCGCGTTATCCCTACGCGGACGACTACGCGATCGCCGCTCTCAACGAAGTCATCGATGCCTGCGCCTTGGACGGATCCTGCCCGACCGATGCGGATCACATCCAGAACAACGACCAGAACGGCTATCCGTACTACTACAACGACGACGGCGACCTCGACCGCATCCGCACCTACTCCTATTTGCCCGGCGTGCGGAGGCTGGCCGCGCTGCTCACTCTGTGGGAGCAGGCAATTCAGGACCCGATCCTGACACTGACCGTCCACGAGATGGAAGAAACGGGCTTCACGGACGCTTTCATCTGCGGGGGCTCGGCTCTCGGGCTCGACGAATGCGGCCAGCCCGATTACTACCTGGGCGTGGTCATGGGCAACCGGCGGCGCAGCCCGGTTCCCCCGGGCGCGCTCCTGGAGAGCGACGACTCCGCCCATTCCTATCGCTCGGACGAGGGCGAACGCTTCCCCGCGGCCGCGACTCGGACTGACGCCAACAACAGCATCGCCTTGGACCAGACCCTCGTCGATCACGACTACCACTTTGGGCAGTCGTTCGAGCCGGACGCGATCACCAAGCAGTTCGTTCCAGGAACGGACGTCATCGACCTCAGCTTCATCGTAAGGGATCAGGACCTTACGGCGGTGGCGAGCTCGCCCTACGGCGATGACGATCTGGCGTTCATCCATCCCAACGGCACGGGCCGGGTGGGTCTCGAAGTGGACTTGGCACACTGTGCGGACGGGACGCCGGACGGCGTCAACGTCGTCGGCGTCAACACCTTCGCGTGTGCACCCACGACGGAAGACTCGGCGTTCACGATCATGGTGGGCGGCGGCCGCGGGCCGGGCGAAGACTTCGGTGAGGACAGCAGTGACGTGGACGTCCGGTTCTCGGTCAACCTGTTCGTGCCGGACATCGAGCCGCCGGTGATCGTCTGCGGCAGTGCTGACGGAGTTTGGCACGCCAGCGACGTCGGCATCGCCTGCACGGCGGGGGACGAGGGCTCGGGACTGGCAGACCCCGCCGATGCGAGTTTCGTGTTGTCGACCAGCGTGCCGCCCGGCACCGAGACGGCCAACGCCCTCACCGATAGCCGCGAGGTCTGCGATGCGGTGGGCAACTGCGCGACGGCGGGCCCGATCGGCGGCAACAGGATCGACAAGAAGGCGCCCGAGATCGTCATCACCGAGCCGGCGGCGACCGAGTACACGCACAGCGACACCCTGATGCTCGACTACAGCGTGACTGACGGCGGCTCCGGCGTCGCCACGGTGACGCCCACCATGAACGGCGACGCCATGGTCGCGGGCGAGGGGTTGCCCAGCGGTCGTGCGATCCTGTTGCTGACGGCGTTGCCGCTCGGTGACCACACGTTCGCGGTGGCTGCGGTCGACCACGTCGGCAACGTGAGCCCGACGGAATCGGTGACGTTCTCGATCGTCGTCACGCCGGAAAGCCTGATCGAGGCCATCACGATCTTCGAGGGCCTGGGCGACATCCAGCCCAAGCTGGTCCATCCCCTGTTGGCAAAGCTCCAAAACGCCGCGAAGAAGTTCAACTCCGGGCATTGCACTCCGGCGGACAACATCTATCGCGCCTTCATCAATCAGGTGCGGGCGCAGACGGGCAAGGCGATCACGGCGTTTGCGGCCGATATCCTGATCGCGGACGCGGAGTACCTGATAGCCGACTGCCAGTGAGTTGGGGGTTCGAATCCCTCCCGGCGCGCCAACGACTTCTCGAGTTTGAGATTTCGCCGCGGCTGCTGCTCAGCGGCTCTCGCGCCGCGAGCATCAGTCCCGAAGCTCCTCGCGTTCGGAATCCTTCTCTCGCCAAATCTGCTGGCGTCCTCGCTGTGAGGCAAGCAGAGTGGCTTCGCTGATGACAACTCGTGTCCTGCATCTCGCACTTCGAATTGGCGCCCTCGTCTGGCTGGACGGGTGCTGCGTTGCCTGTGCTTGCGGGCGGAACCGTCACCTGGGTGTGGCCGGCTGCCATTCCGCCTTGCAACAGAACGCTGCAGGCTTGCGTCGATGTCGCGTCGTCGGGCGACACCGTGGAGATTCACACGGATGACCCGATCTACGAGGGCACGCTCTCTTTCGCCAAGTCGCTCACGCTCCGCGCGGCGCCGGGCTTTGCGCCCTTCATCGGCGGCGACGAACAGGGAAGGTTCTACCTCGGCGCCACCACGCCGAGCAGTGGCAATCACTTGATCCGCATCGAGGGTCTGTTGATCAACAAGGGCACGATCGACGTCTCGCCCGTGACGACCGGCACGACGGCGATCGAGATCGTGAACAACGGCTTCGAGTTCGTGAACTCGCGGGGCATTCGTGTGTCGGCGACGGAAGCGAACGGTCCGATCTCGGTGCTGATCGAGGGCAACGAGATCGATCCCCTGGCGGGCGAGACATCGATCGGGATCGGCATCACCGGGGGCTCCTTTCCGGTGAACGCTCGCATCGCGAACAATCGCATCGTGATGCAGGGCGGCTATCAGCAGGAGGCGATCTACGTGCAGCACGCCGCCGCGACCTCATCGATCGATGTGATCGCGAATGAGATCGTCGGCACGGGGTATGACTACGGCATCGAGGCGCGGCAGGTCGCTTTGGGAAACCTCACGTTTCGCGTGCTCGACAACATCGTCACTGGCGCAGCGCAGGAGGACGGGTTCGCAACGGCGATCTACGCGTATTCCGGCGTACCGAGCACGCTCGACGTCACGATCGTGAACAACACCGTCGCGAACAACGACACCGGGATCAGTGTCGGCGGACCGACCGCCACCGTGACCGGTCGCGTCGTGAACAATGCGATCACCGGAAACGGTCGCGGACTCAACGTCGATCCGGACGGCGGGACGCTGGTCACAGACCGCAGCAATCTCTTCTTTGGCAACGATGTCGATCTCGGAGACGGCGAGTCAGTCGTGCTTCCGGGCCCGAACACGCTCTTCGCGGATCCGCACTACAGCTTCCCGGGCAACTTCTACCCGGCCGCGGGCTCGCCGCTGATCGACGCGGGCAGAACGTCGTCCGTGCCACTCGATCTGCTGACCGACATCGAGGGCAGTCCGCGCATCGTCGGTGGCATGGTGGACATCGGCGCGTACGAGGTGCCCGAGGCGCAAACTCTCTTCGCGGGCGCGAGCGCGCTCGCAGCGCTCGTGTTGCTTTGGGCGCGTCCCAGCAGGAGCGATCGATGACGCGAGACGCGATGCGAGTTCTATTGGGCGCGATGCTCGCGCTGGCGCCGCCGTTCTCGGCCCGCGCCGCCGTCGAAATCTCGACCGACGTGACGGTGAATCTCTCCGGCACGGCCGCTGCGGATGAAGACGTCGTGGAGGATGCCGGCGGCGGCGCCGTCACGAAGATCGATCTCGGCACGCTGCCGACAGCAGTGGACGTGAGCGGCTACAGCATCGCGCCCGGCGGTGACATCCTCTTCTCGCTCGACATCGCGGCGTCGCTGTCTGGCGGCGTGGACGTGACACCGCGCGACGTCGTGCGCTGGAATGGTTCGCTCTATTCGATCGAGGTGCGCGGCGCAGATCATTCGATCCCGGCCGGCGCGAAGATCGATGCGATCGGCTGGATCGAGGGCGATCTGCTGCTCTCCCTCGACGTGACGGCGACGCTCGGCAGCGTGACCGCGGACGACGAGGATCTGCTGCAACTCGCCTCGACGCAGCCGGACGACTGGGTTCTCTACTTCGATGGCTCGGCGGCAGGCGTGCCCGCGGGTGCGGATCTCGACGGCGCGGATCGGATCGATGCGAACGGGCATCTCGCGCTGTCGTTCGACATCTCAGGGACGGTCGGCGGCGTCGCCTTCGAGGATGAGGACATCCTCGAGTACACGCCCGGGGGCGGCACCTGGAACAAGCGCTACGACGGCGCGTCGTCGCATCCGGAGCTCGTGGCCGCGGACGTGGACGCGGTATTCGCGCCGGAGCCGGGGGCGCTCGCGCTCGCAACCGTTGCGATCGCGATGATCGCGCGACGTGCGCGCGCGAAGCGGATCGGACGCGCAGCGCCGCAGCGTGGATCCATCTAGCGGTCACGCTGCGCACGCTACCGTGCACGCGATGCGTGCGAACCGATCGCCGTGGATCGAGCAGCTGCCCGCGCGTGACGCAGCGGCGGCGCTCGATGCGGATCTCGACGCCGATGTAGCGATCGTCGGTGCGGGGATCGCCGGCGCCGCCACCGCGTACTTCTTGCTGCGCGACACCGATCGGAGTGTGCTGCTCATCGAGCGCGATCGCGTCGCGCACGGCGCCACCGGCTACAACGCCGGCCAGATCGTGAGCTACTTCGAACGCCCGCTGAATCGACTCGTCGCCGCCTTCGGCTTCGATCTCGCGATGGCGGCGCAGCGCGACATCGACGACGCCTGGCGACTGCTCGACGGCATCGTCACTGAGATCGGGCTCGAAGGCGCAGTGCATCGCTTCACCGGTCACATGGGCATGTTCAGCCTCGATCACATGCTCGTGCATCTGGAGAGCAATCTGCTCCGCGAGCGCGCCGGCATTCCGCGCGAGCGTTGTCTCGTTTCCGACGACGCGCCGTTCCTCGGCGCGCTGCCCGCAGCCACCGCGCATCTCTACGAGATCGTGCCGAGGCAGCGAATCAGCGAAGTGCTCGAGACCGAGGTCGATCGCTATCACGCGGTGCTTTCGTTCCCGAAGGGCTGCACGAATTCGGCGCTGCTCTGCGAGCGCGTCGTCGATCATTTGCAGCGCGCGTATCCGACGCGTTTCCACGTCGTCGAGCACACGCCCGTGCAGCGCGTGACGCTCGCTTCCGATCACGCCGTGCTCGAAGCGAACGGACACCAGATTCGCGCCGCGCGGCTCGTGCTCTGCTCGAACGGCTTCGTCGATCACAGCATCGAGAATCGCGTCGGGCCGGATCCCACGCAGCGCGTCAATCCGCGCGTGCACTCCACGATCGGATTCATGGCTGCATTCGTCGATCCAGCGCCGCACGCGCCGTCGGCGATCTCGTACCTCGTCTCGCCGAAGATCGGCGAGGGCCAGGCGTACTACTACGTCACGCGTCATCCGTACCGCAGCAACGCGAGCGAGCAGACGCTCGTGTGCATCGGCGGACCCGATGCGCCACCTGGCGAGCGCGATGCCCACGATTCGCAACAGGGTGTTCCGGACGATGTGCTCGCCCGGCTCGACGCGTTCATCCGGCCGATTCTCGCGCCGGGTCGCCGCGCGCCTTTCGTCTACGACTATGCGTGGCACGGCATCATGGCCTACACCGACGATCAAGTGCGCCAGGTCGGTGCCGAGCCGCGCAATCCGGTGTTGCTCTACAACCTCGGCTGCAATGGCGTCGGCCTGCTGCCATCGATCCACGGTGGCCAACGCATCGCGCGCCTCATCGCTGGCGAACGCCTCGCGCCGAGCCTCTTCGATCCGCGCTGAGATCGCAGCCGCGCACCCTGCGGCTGGCCGCTGATCGCGATCTGGTGCAGCCTGCGCGCCGCTCGATTCGAGGTGGATCCCAGATGCGAAGCGCTCTTCTCACGCTGACGGTCGTCGTGCTTGCGACGCTCGTCTCCATTGCCGTCGCCGAGTTCGTGGTGCGAATCGCGGCGCCGCAGCCGCCTTCGTGGCTCGGCATCTATCGCGAGCACCCCGTTCTTCCGTACGCGCTGCAAGGCGATGTCTCGCATCACATAGGAACCGGCGAGACAGAGTGGACCGTCTACGCCGATCACGGCGGGCTGCGGGTGGGCGCATCGCAGCCGCCGGTCATTCCCGGTGCGCCGCTGTTGTTGGTGCTCGGCGACTCGTTCGCGTTCGGTCACGGCGTGGATTTCGAGCAGAGCTTCGCAGGCTTGCTGGCCGCGGATGGTTCGCTGCGCGTCGCGAATGCGGCGCTGCCGGGATGGGGTCCCGTGCAGTACCGGCGGATGCTCGACTTCCAGCTCGCCGAAGGACGCATACCCGATCGCATCCTGCTCGCGATCTACGTCGGCAACGACTTCCACGATTGTGTGTGGGAACGCGACGTGCCGGTGCACAACGGCATCCTCGGCGATCCGGGCGGGCTGCGTTCGTTCGTGAAGCGGAACTCGCATCTCTATCGCCTCGTTTCGAAGGCGTTCCACACTTTGGTGCGGCCGGCATCGGACGACCGCTACGGCACGATGAAACAACTCGCGCGGTCGAGTGCGTGGACGCAGCCGCCGCTCGCGACGGCGTTGCCCGCGTTCCAGAAAGCGATCGAGGAGATCGCGGCGACGGCCGCGGCTCGCCACATCGATCTGCGAGCGGTGGTGATCCCCACGCGCGAGACGGTGGAAGCGCGCGTGCGCGGCGTCGCGCCCACTGCAGACTGGGATCCGGCGCTTCCGAACGAGAAGGCGGCGGCGATCTTGGCGGCTTCCGGCATTCCGTTCGTGGACGTGACCGATGCGCTCGCGAAGAGCGGCGCGGGGCCGAGCTACTTGCCGCTCGATGGTCACCTGACACCGCTCGGCAATCGCATCGTCGCGGAGGCGGTGACGGCGTTGCTCGCGAAGCCGCCAGCGCCGAGCGCTGCCCGCTGATCGACTGAGCTTCGATCTGTCGTCGCTGCGAGGCGCGCGTGCGGCGGTTGTCGACACTGCGACGCTATTTGGTGATTCGGCCCAGGTAGGGGATGCGAGTCAACACGTGGCGGTGCAGCAGAACGGGGCCGATGACGCCCGCGGCCAGCAGCGCGGGGAAGAAGAGCAGGAAGTTTGCGCCGTCCCAGGGCAGCAGCTTCAGCAGCACGCCTTTCGTGATCCCGATGAAGAGCGTGTTCATCAGGTAGATCGAGAAGGTGTAGGCGCCGAGTGTGAGCAGGACCATGCGGGCGCGGGACGAGCGGAAGGAGACGACGAAGGCGTAGAGCGCGGGCAGCGAGCAGAGGCCGATGACGGTCTTCGAGCGATCGTCCGGCCAGAGCAGGATCGTCAGGAAGGAGAGCGCGAAGAGGGCGTACGCGAGAAGCACGTGGTCGAGAACGAACGCGACGATCGCCTCGTAGTGCGCGATGAAGACGAAGCCGAGCGAGAAGAAGAGGGCGTATTCGAAGAAGCGGTCGATCGCGAAGAGCTGCGTCATTTGAAACGAGAGCGAGATGATGTGCAGCGCGATCGTCAGTGCCAGCACGGCGGGCAGGCTTTTGCGGAAGAGATTCAGCACGAGTGGAAAGATCACCTGGAACTGGAGGAGGACGTAGACGTACCAAAGCGAGCCGGCCACGCTGGTGGCTGGCATCGCGACGACTCGTAGCAGCGCGTCGATCGCGTCGGACTGCAGGTTGTCCACGCGGAAGAAGTGGCTGCCCACCGCCTTGCCAGCCCAGATCAACAACGAGAAGAGCAAGAAGCCAGGGACCAGCCGCGCCGCCTTCTTCGAGACGTAGTGCCGATACGCGGCGACACTTTCGAGCGGCGCGTAAGTGGCCTGGAAGACGGCGCCCGAGAGGAACATGAAGAACGGCATGTGGAACTTGTAGAGGAGCTCCTTCCCCTCGACGTACCACGCGTTGCCCAGCGGCGGATCGCGCGCGACCAGATGGCCGAGCACGACCAGGAAGATCGCGAGGCCTTTGGCCATGTCGATGTCCGTGAATCGTCTTCGTGTCATCTGCTCTCTCGTTACGTCGTAGCTTTTCGCGAGCCGCGTGTTCCCGCGAGCGAGTTTGCGGCGAACGACCTCGATGCGATCTGTGTCGCGACGGAGAGATCGCTCGCGCAGACCGCGGCGATCTTCACATCTCGGCTTGCGCCGTGGATGCGATGCACGAGCGCAACTCCAGCGAGCCACGCGACCGCAATCCAACGCGCGTCTATCGGATCTCCCTATCGCTGAGCGCTCGCCGACTGTGCCACAAAGATCCGCAGGGGCAGTTGCTGCTCACCCGCCGCAGGATGATCGGTACCCGAACTAGCACGGAAAGCGCTGGCATGACCCTCGCGATCTTCGATACGGTGAATGTGGTCCGTCGCGCCAACAAGAATTTGCGCAATCGTACGCCCATCGGCTTATGCTGCGCGACGACTCGCAAGTGAGAGGGGCTCATGCGCGCACACTCGAGGATCGTTCTCACCGCTCGCACCGCGTCGATCTTGTTCGCGTGCGCCCTCGCCTCCGCCCCGGCTTTTGCGCAGACGCCGCCGACGCAAGAGCAACAGCGCCCCGTACAAGGGCTGCGCGAAACCGAGCGAGCGGAGCGCGCGTACGAAGCTTCGGAGCGGCTTCGCCCACTCGGGCCGGGCGAAGTGGTCACCTACGAAGACATCCTCCAGCACCCGGACGACATCGATCTCAACTATCGCTACGCGCAGTCGCAGGTCGCTGCCGGTGAGCTTCGCGGCGCGGCCTCGACGCTCGAACGCATCTTGCTGCTCTCTCCCGATCTCGCGCGCGTGCGCTTGCTCTACGCCGTGGTGCTCTACCGGCTCGACAATCTGAACGAGGCGGAGCGCGAGTTCCGCACCGTCTCGAAGTTGCCGATGGCCGATCCGCTGCGCGACGAGGTGGATCACTACCTCGAGCAGATCGCGCTGCGCCGCAAGACGACGCGCTATTCCGCGATCCTCGGCGGTGGCATCCAGTGGGACAGCAACCGCAACGCGGGCCCCGCTGGCGGCGAGGTGCTCTTCCTCGACACACCGCTGCAACTCGTCGATGGGAAGAAGCAGTCCGACTTCAGCGGCGTGATGCTCGCCGGTTTGCGCGCGCAACACGATCTCGGTTACGACGCCGGCCACACGATCGGCGGCGGTCTCCAGATCTACGGCCAGAAGCAGGTCGATGTGACGGATCTCGACCTGATGGCGATTTCCGGCGAGGCCGGTGGCACCTATCGATCGCCCTGGGTCGATGTGCAGCCCGGTGTCTACGCGACGTACATGAATCTCGCCGGCGAGAACTACCTCAGCACCTTCGGTACCGGCGTCCGCGCAAATCACCGCTTCTCGAGCAAGCTCGATGTCTTCGCGCGCGTTCGCTTCGACTACGAGTGGTTCGAGAGTCTAGATCGCAGCCCCGTCACCGATCAGCGTACGGGCGCCCGCGTCCAGGGCGGCATCGGTGCGAGCTGGACGCCGTGGCCGATGTTGCGCTTCGATGGGGCGGTCGGCGCCGTCCACAAGGAAGCCGACCAGGACTTCTACGCGTACTCCGGCCCGCTCACATATCTGAGCGCAACCTGGCTGCTCGGGCGCGGCCAGTTCCTGCTCTCGACCTTCACCTACGAGTACAACGGCTACGAGGGCCCCGAGCCGATCGTCTCCGCCGACACCCGGCGCGACTCGATCTACCTCGGCGGCATCACCTACGGAGCGCCCCTGGGGTTCCTGATGCCGTTCCTGAGCCAATCGCGCGCCATTCGCGACACCCTGCTCACCGTGAACGCCACCTACTTGAACGAGCAGTCGACGATCGAGAACTACGAGTACAACGACTGGCGCTTCACGCTGATGTACACCAAGAATTTCGAGTTTTGACTCCAACGCCCCGAGGTGCCCCGATGCGACGCGCGACCCCCAAGTTCCTGCTTTCCTCTGTGTTGCTGCTCGCAACGCCGGCGCTGGCCGCCGATCAAGCGGGTGTGTCGGCCGCCGTGCGCGGGCAGGTGGCGCTGAACCGCCTGCAGGTCGCCGTGGGTCGGCAGGTGATCGGCGGCGAGCCGATTCTTTTGCAGGACGCGATCCAGAGCGGGCAGCGCTCGGGCATGCAGATCCTGCTGCTCGATCAGACCGTCTTCACGATCGGGCCGGATAGCGAACTCGTGATCGACGAGTTCGTCTATGACCCGAAGACCAACGCCGGCAAGCTCTCCGCCGAGATCACGAAGGGCGTGTTCCGTTTTGTGTCGGGCAAGATCGCGCACGAGAAGCCGGAGGACATGAACGTGAAGCTTCCGTCGGGGACGCTCGGTGTGCGCGGCACGATGGTCGCGGGCCGCGTGGACCCCGCGACCAAGAGCTCGAGGCTCGTGCTGCTCGGCGAAGGGCCGGAGAACGACACCGGCGCGCCGGCCGGCGCCTTTCTCGCGTGCAACGCAGGCGAGTGTGTGCGCATCAACCGACCCGGCTACGGCACGACGATCGATGGCCCGAACGCGCCGCCCGTGCAGCCTTTCCTGTTTTCGCGCGAGGAAGTGGACAGCCTGACGCAGGCCGTGTCCGACCCGCAGGGTTGGGTCGAGACGGCGAATGCCGGTACGAGCGAGACACCGGATGTCGCGGCGGCCCCGGGCGACGAAGCCGCCGCGGAAGGCGACGATCCGCGCTCGGCGACGGAGGTCTCGGGCATCAGGACTGCGGGCGGTACGCAAAACAGCGACGCGACGCGAACCCAACTGCGCACGCTCGCGAGGCTGGACCAGGCCACCACCGATGTCTCGCAGTTCGCGGATCAGACGGTGCTCGTGGATGGTCGCGTGGTCGCGCTTCCAGAGGATTGCAGCGACCTCGCCGGCTGCCTGGGGGACGTCGCGCTCGAGTTCCCGACACTGCCGACACTTCCCGAGGACATCACGACGATCGATCAGCTCAGCACGCTCGCCGCGAGCGGCCTGCAACAAGCGGTGTATCAGCAGTCGGGTCTCGGGCTAACCAACATCAATGGGCAGGCGGACGGCAGCTACGACTTCTCGCTCGTGGTGTCGTTTGGCGCGCAGACCGCGGATCTCAACTTCTCCAGCATCAACTCGACTCTGCTCGGTCTCGCCGGTGCGGCGATCGGGCAGCAGACCGACTTCTCGGAGTTTCCGCCTGGCTTTGATTTTCCGGCGGTGTTTGCGGCGACCGGGCAGGTGTTGGCCCCCGGCGATGGTCCCTGCTCAAACGGATGCACCGCAGTCGGCTCTGCGCAGCTCACCAACGCCAACGGCCGCATCGCGGACGCCGCGCTGCAGGCGCTCGTGATCACAGCGACCGACGCGACGAGCGCAGCCGTCTCGACCACACCCTTCGTGCCGATCCCGCGCCCCTAGAGAGGGAATGCGTCGCTTCGGTCCGCGCTCGCTCGCGCCGCTCCTCGCGCTCGGTCTGGCGCTCGCGCTGCGCGCGGCCGAGCCGGCGATGGTGCAAGAGCTGCAACTCCGCGCCTTCGACGGCTTTCAGCGACTCGCGCCGCGCGCCTACACCGAGGTGCCGGTGCGCATCGTCGACATCGATGATGCGAGCCTCGCGCGCATCGGGCAGTGGCCGTGGCCGCGCTCCGAAGTCGCTGCGCTGGTGAACCAGCTCTTCCAGATGGGCGCAGCGGTCGTCGTCTTCGACGCCGTCTTCGCGGAGCCCGATCGGACCTCACCCGCGCGCCTGCTCGATGGCATCGCAGGTCTCTCGGTGGACGCCGATCTGCGTCGCGAGATCGAGCGGCTGCCCGATCACGACGCGCTGCTCGCGCAGGCGTTCGCTGCCGGCCACGTCGTCACGGGCTTCGTTTTCACCAACGAGAAGGGCGGCCGCGATCCGCGCGCGGCGGCCGGCTTCAACTACGGAGGCGATCCGTTCGCGCATTTATCGCCGCGCGATGGCGCCGTCGTCAATCTTCCCGAACTCGAAGCGGCGGCGAGCGGTAACGGGGCCTTCACGGTGGACCCCGATCTGGACGGCGTACACCGTCGCGTGCCGCTCGTCTTCGAGCACGGCGGCGCGCTCTACCCGTCGCTGGCGGCGGAGGCGATTCGCGTCGCGACGGGCGCGAAGTCCTACTCCGTGAAGACGGCGGGTTCGAGCGGCGAGGCGAGCTTCGGCGTCAGCACCGGCATCACACAGTTGCGGATCGGAAAGGAATACACGGTTCCCACCAGTCCGCGCGGCGAGATCTGGGTCTGGTACACGCCGCCCGTGCCGGATCGCTTCGTGCCGGCCTGGAAGCTGCTAGCGGGCGACGTCGATCCGGCGAAGATCGAGGGCAACATCGTGCTCGTCGGCACCACCGCTGCGGGCCTGCGCGACATCCGCGCGACGCCGCTCGATCCCGTTTCGTCCGGCGTGGTCGTGCACGCGCAGATCATCGAGCAGATCCTGCTCGGCGAATATCTCGAGCGTCCCGATTGGGCGACCGGCGCGGAGCTGCTCTACCTGCTCGTGCTCGGTCTGCTGCTGGCGCTGCTGATCCCGCGCGTCGGTGCGGTGGGAACCGCGCTGCTCGGCGCCGGCGGGATCGCGGTTGCCGTCGTGCTCTCGTGGTACGCGTACCACGCGTGGCACTGGCTCCTCGATCCGGTGTATCCCGCAGTCGCGGCGCTCGGCGTCTATCTCGTGGGCTCGCTGCAGAACTATCTGCACTCCGAGGCGCAGCGCCGTCGCGTGCGCGGCGCGTTCAGCCGCTACCTCGCGCCGAGCCTCGTCGATGAGCTGGCCGCAAACCCGGACAAGCTGCGACTCGGCGGCGAGATGCGCGACATGACGCTGCTCTTCTGCGACGTCCGCGGTTTCACCACGATCTCGGAACAGCTCGATCCGCAGGCGCTCACCGCACTGATCAATCGCTTCCTCACGCCGATGACCGACATCATCCTCGCGAGCCGCGGCTGCATCGACAAATACATGGGCGATTGCGTGATGGCGTTCTGGAACGCGCCGCTCGACGATGCCGAGCACGCGCTGCACGCCTGCGAGTCGGCGCTCGCGATGATGCAGGCGCTCGAACCGCTGAACGCCAAGCTCGTGGTGGGCGACGCCGCGTTCGGCCGCCCGCTGCCGCCGCTCTCGGTCGGCATCGGCATCAACACGGGAATGTGCTGCGTCGGCAACATGGGCTCCGATCAGCGCTTCGACTACTCGGTGATCAGCGACGAGGTGAATCTCGCGTCGCGATTGGAAGGGCAGTCGGCGAACTACGGTGCGTCGATCGTACTCTCGGAGAACACGCGCGCGCGCGTGCCGTCGCTGGCGGCGCTCGAGATCGACGTGATTCGCGTCAAGGGCAAGACGCGACCGGTTCGCATCTACGTGTTGCTCGGCAACGCGGAGCTGGCGTCGAGCGAAGCGTTCCGCGAGCTCACGCGCACACACGACGCGATGCTCGCCGCGTATCGGAGCCAGCGCTGGGACGAGGCGCTTGCAGCGCTCGCGATCTGCCGTCGCGACGGCGAAGGTCTCGCGCTCGCTCCTTTGTATCGGCTCTACGAGGAGCGCATCACCGCGTTCCGCGCGCTTCCGCCGCCGCCTGCGTGGGACGGCGTCTACCTGGCCGTGAGCAAGTAGCGAAGCGCTCGATCGATCCTCGACTACAGTGCGCCGATGCGGATCCCGCGCATTCTCGATGCATCGCTCTACTCGATCTGCATCGCCGTTCTGCTGGCCGCGATGGGCGATCTCGCGTGGCTGCACTGGCTGGCGCCCGTCGATGCGCGGCTTGCGGATGCGCTGATTCGCGTGCGCGCCGCATCGCGCACGGCCGATCCTTCGATCGTCGTCGTCGACATCGACGATCGCTCGCTCGCCGTGATGGCCGACAAGGTGGGCCGCTTCCCGTGGCCGCGTGCGGTGTATGGCGAAGTGCTGAACGAGCTGAAGCGCCAGGGCGCGCGTGCCGTCGTGATGGATGTCGAGCTCTACGAGCCCGACACGCTGCGACCCGAACAAGACCTGTTCCTGAACGAGGTGCTGGCGGGCAGTACCAACACCTTCTTCCCGATCCGGCTGCTCGAACGCGTCAATGACGAAGAGGGCGTGAGCCTCGCCGAGTTCGCGGCAGTGCTGGATCTCCCCGCATCGCCTTCCGCAGATCCGAACGCGCGTGCACCGATGCAGCTTCCGTTCGTGCTCGACCGCTCGGCGTGGCCGCGCACGGGCCTCGTCAACTACCTCGAGGACGCGGACGGCGTCGGCCGACGCTATTGGCTGTATCGCGACGTCGGCGGTTGGCGCATTCCCTCGCTGCCGGCGCGGATTGCGGCGACGCTCGGCTACGCGTTGCCGGACGGCGATTCATTTCGCCTCGATTGGTTTGCCGGCGCCGCGCCGCACGAACAGATCGCCTTCAGCGATTTCTACGAAGATCTCGAGCGCTCGGCGCGCACGCGTCCGCAGGATGAGTTCGCGAACGACATCGTGATCATCGGTTCGTCGTCGAACCACCTGCGCGATTTCCGGACGACGCCCGTCGCGAGCCTGCTGCCGGGCGTCGAGATCCTCGCCACCGCAATCGACAACCTGAAGAACGGCGAGCGCCTCAGAGAGGTGTCGGCCGCTGCGCCGTTCCTGCTCGTGCTGCTGCTCTTCGTGCCGCTCTTCGTGGCGCTGCAGCGACGCTGGAATCTGTTGCAGATCCTCGCGCTGCTGATCGTCGCAACGCTTGCGCTGCTCGGCGGCGCGTGGCTCGCGCTCGGCGAGCGGCTGCTCTTGCCGGTGGGCGCGCCGCTCGTCTTTGCGTGGCTCTTCTTCTTCCTCGCCGCGCTGCGCGCCTACTTGCAGGAGCAGCGCGCGAAGGAACAGCGCGAGATGGTGCTGTCGCGCTTCCTCGATCGACGGCTCGTGAAGAGCCTCGTCGCAGAAGGCGTGAAGCTGGAAGACATCAAGAGCCAGACGCGCCCGATCACGATCCTCTTCTCCGACATCCGCGGCTTCACGGCGCTGTCGGAGACACGGACCGCGGAGGAAGTCGTCGCGCTGCTCAATCGCTATTTCACGATGCAGACGGAGACGGTCTTCCATCACGGCGGAACGCTCGACAAGTTCATCGGCGATGCGATCATGGCTTTCTGGAACGCGCCCACCGACGATGCGCAACACGCCGTGCACGCCGTCGCCTGTGCGCTCGACATGGTCGCAACGCTCGAGCGCTTCAACATCGAGAACGCAGCATCGGGAATCCTGCTCGACATCGGCATCGGTTTGCACACGGGTCCCGCGGTCGTGGGATTCGTCGGCTCGCAACGAAAACTCGAATACACCGCGATCGGGGACACAGTGAATCTGGGCTCTCGGCTCGAAGGCGAAACCAAAGGACGCGCGCGCGTGCTGGTTTCTGGCGCAACGCGCGCCGCTTGCGGCGACGCATTCCACTTCACCGATTTCGGCAGCATCACAGTGAAAGGCCGGCAGGCTGCCGTGCAGGTCTTCGAGCCGGCGCTCGCCGCGAACGCGGGAGAACTCTCGTGAAGCTCCAGGCGATCCTACTCGTCGCGGCCTCGCTCTTCGTCGGCGCCGCGCTCTCCAGCGCAGAGCCCGCCGTCACGGTGAAAGAGGTTGCGCTCCGGCAGTCGCCCGCAGCCGATGCGAAGGCCGTCGCGACGGTTGCGACCAACACCGTCGTGGAGTTGGTGAAGCGCGAAGGCGCGTGGGTGCAGCTCACGTCTGGCGCCGACACCGGCTGGGCGAAGCTCTTCGACATCAAGATGGGCACCGCGACGAGCGCGCCGGCCGCGAAGGGCGGCGGCATGTCCGGCATCGCGGACACGCTGAACCTCGCCACCGGCAAGCGCGACGCGAGCGTCACGACTGGCGTGCGCGGTCTCGATGAGGCGATGTTGAAGAAGGCGCAGCCCAACGAAGCGCAAGTCGCGACACTGATCGGCTACGCCGCGACGCCCGACAAAGCGGAGTCGTTCGCGAAGGCAGGCAAACTCGCGCCGCGCACCGTCGATCCGATCGCTGCTGGCGCGCAGCCGGCAACGGGAGCGAAATCCAAGTGATGGCAATCAAACTCATTCGCTTCTCGTTGGCCACACTCGCGCTGCTGCAACTCGGCGCGTGCGCGGGCGGCCAGATTCCCGGTGCCGAGCTGGCGCAAGCAGCGCTCGGCAGCCAGTCGATCGCCGGCATCAACCTCGGCGCGGCCGTTGGCGTCGCCAAGGGCGCGAGCGATTCCGTGCGCGAGATCCCGGTGGCCGAGGAAGTCGAGATCGGGCGCTCTGTTTCCGCCGGTCTGCTCGGCGCCGCTCCGCTCACCAACAACCCGGCGCAACAGGAGTACGTCAACAGCGTTGGGATGTGGCTCGCGTTGAACTCGGGGCGACCGGACCTGCCGTGGCACTTCGGCATCATCGAATCGCCGACCGTGAATGCGTTCGCGACACCGGGTGGCAACATCTTCGTCACCCGCGGCCTCGTCGAGCGCTGCAACAGCGAAGCGGAACTCGCGGGCGTGCTCGCGCACGAGATCGCGCACGTCGTGCAGAAGCATCAGTTGCACGACATCCAGAAGAACGCGCGCAAGGGCGTCGTGCTCGATCTCGCCACGCTGAAGGCCGGCGGCCTCACGGGCGATGCGGCACGCGCCGTCACGCGCGTGGGACTCGAAGGCTTCGTGCGCGGCCTCTCGCGCGACGACGAACTCGAAGCCGACCGGATCGGAGTGGTGATCGCCGCGCGTTCGGGCTACGACCCGTACGGGCTGGTCGTCGTGTTGCAGACGTTGCAGGCGTCGCCGCAGGATTCCTCGACGGCGCTGTTCCTGAAGACGCATCCGTCGCCGAGCGATCGGCTCGCCGTGCTCGCGGTCGAGATGCCGCCGTCCTTCGAGAAGATGGCAGCGCCGAATCCCGCACTGAAGCGCTACACGCCGGTGTTCAAGCCCGCGATCCAGTAGCGCGAAGCGCAATCGCTACGCGGGTAGGCCCAGGAAGCGCCGCACGCCGGCGAGGAAGGAGTGGTCGGGCTCCTCGTCTGCCTGTTCGGCGGCGTACTTCTCGCGCATCGCCGACAGCTCCGCGCGCCGCGCGAGCACCGCGGGTTCCATCGTCTTGAACACGCCGGGCTTCGAGATCACGAAGGCGCGGAACGCGTCGCTCGTCATCTCCATCAGACGGCACGGCTCCGACGCCACCACGGTGGCTGTCCTTCGCTCGCCCGTGAGCAGCGACATCTCGCCGACGAAATCGCCCGGGCCGAGCGTGCGGACCAGACCGCCGGCGATCGTGACGTCGGCCTGCCCCGACCCGATCACGAACATCGAGCCGCCGGGCTCGCCCTCGCGCAGGATCGCCTCGCCCTTGGTGTAGAGCCGCTCCTCGCCGAGCGCGGCGCACGCGAGGCGCTCCGTCTCGTCGAGCGATGCGAAGAGCGCGCTGCTCGCGAGCAACGCGGCGAACTCGCCCGTGAGACTCGGCGCTCGCGCCGGCGCCGACTCGCGCGTGTATTGAACCTGAGCCGGATAGGGAATCTCGATGCCGTATCGCTTGAAGCTGTAGTAGATGTTGGAACGCACCTGATCGCAGGCGTCCCAATCGCGCGCGAAATCCGCGATCCAGAAGCGCACGCGATAGGTGATCGCCGATGCGCCGAAATCGATCAGCAGCGCATTCGCCCTGGGCTCGCGGAGCACCAGCGCCGCGTTGTCGAGCGCCTCGAAGAGCGCGCGCTTCACGAGATCCGGCGTCGCGTCGTAGCTGGCGCCCACATCGACATCGAGCCGTGTCGGAATCACCGGCTCCGAGTAGTTGACGATCGATTCCTTCGCGATCGTGCTGTTGGGCACGACGACGAAGTTGGTCGCCTTCGTGCGCAGCTTCGTCGCGCGCCAGGTGATCTCCTCGACGCGCCCCTCGTGATCGCCGACGCGGATCCACTGGCCTACGTGGAACGGTTTCTCGATCTGGATCGCGAGTCCGGCGAACGCGTTGCCGAGCGTATCCTGCAGCGCGAAGCCCAACACGACCGCGCCCACCGCCGACGTCGTGAGAAACTTCTCTTGCATCAGCATCGTGCCCGCCACCATGAAGAGGCCGACGATCACGGCGTCCTGCACGATGTTGGGCATCGCCGTCGGCAGGCGATCCTCGCGCAACGAGTTCGCGAGCACGGTGACGACGAAGGTGATCGCGGCGAGCGCGAGCCCGAGGTTCGCGATGCCGCGAACGGGCCCCAGCGCCGCAGCATCGACGGGCGCGTACGGCAGGCCGAGCGCGACGATCGGGAACAAGAGCGCCAGCGCCAGCGGCAGTCGCAGCTTTCGCCGCACCAGCCGATTGGGCGTGAGCAGCCGCACCAGCAGCGAGAGCGCGGCCAGCGCGAGCGAGAGAAGGACGGAGAGTGATAGGTCGGACAGCACGCGCGCGGGATCCTACAGGAGAGTGCCGCCAACCGATCCGCGACCGCGCGACTTCTGGCTCAGGACCCCGCTGAAACCCCGCGACCCGAGCGCACCCAACACGAGCATCGCAGCGATCGCTCCCATCGCCGCGCCCGGCTCGGGCACGAACGAGACGATCGCGTCGTCGTCTTCCGCCGCGGCGTAGAGATTGCGCCCGTCGGGCGATGCGGTGATCGCGCGGATGCCGGCGAGCGCGTTGCCGCTGCGGTCGTCGTCGACTTCGGCTTGCAGCAAGCGCACGGAACCCGCCGTCACGTCGCGCCGGTAGATGGCGAGCACGTTGCCGACTTCGCCCGACACGAAGAGCCGGCGACCGTCGGGCGAGATCGAGACCGAGCGCGGAGATTCGAGGCCGTCGATCACGCCGGCCGCGTGGGTCTTGGCGACGACGCCGCCGCCGAGCGCGCCCGTCGTCAGGTTGCGCGAGAAGCGCAGGATGCGGTCGCTGCCGTACGCGACGGCATAGACGAATCGTCCGTCGGGGCTCACCGCGACGCCGGTGACGCTCGTGACGCCCGTCGCGACACCCATGTAGGTGAGCGAGCCGATGTTCGGATCGCGCGAGAAGATCGCGATCGCGTTGTCGCCTCTGCCGCCGACGTAGACGTTTTTGTTGTCGGGGCTCACGGCGATCGACTCGGCGAGGAAGAGCCCATCGACGCCGCCGACGCCATCGACGTAGTGGCCGCCCGCGGAGAGCGCACCCGTCGTGGTGTTGCGGCCGAAGATCGAGACGGAGTCGTTGAGGCTCGACGCGACGTAGACGTTCTTGCCGTCCGGCGTGATCGCGAGCGCCACCGGGTTGTTGATCTGCGTCGCGCCGCCTGCGCCGTTCTGTTCCTTGTCGAGAAAGATCAGCTGACCGACTGCGTTGCGCGTGAACGACACGACCGCGTCGGCGATGGAGCCCGCGGCGTAGACGTTCTTGCCGTCAGGGCTGACGATGGCGGAGCGAACGCCGTCGAGACCGCTGATGCCGCCGATGCCGTCGCGTACCGCCTGGCTTCCACCCAGCGCGCCAGTCTCGGGGTTGCGCGAGAAGATCTGGATCGCGTCTTCGGCGGCGCCCGTCGCATAGATGTTCTCGCCATCGGGGCTCGCGGCCACGCTCGATGCGCCCGCGAGTCCGGGCGTCCCGACGCCGTCGGCGTCGGCTTCGAGGAAGTCGTATAGGGCCGTCGCGAAGATCGCGATCGACTTCGCGGTGTCGTTCGACGTCGCATAGAGGTGTCGGCCGTCGGGCGTCATCGTGAGATCCACGACGAACGGAATCCCCGCCACGCCCGCTACGCCATCCAGCAGCGCGGGGGATTCGGTCGAGACGCCGCCGGAGTTGGCGTCATCGGTATCGACGCCCCAGATCCGGTCGCTGCCGCCGATGAAGAAGTGCGATGCGTCCGGCTCGATCGCGATCTCGGACGCGAAGAGCGGGATGATCGACGTGGATTCGAAGGAGTCGAGAAGCCCCGAGACGGGGTCGCGGTCGTAAGAGTCGAAGGTACCCGAGCTCGAGCCGCCGGCTGCATGCGCCACGTAGACGCGCCCGCCGTCCCCGCTGATCGCGACCTCTTTCGGCGACTCGAGCGAATCGCCCACGTCGCCGACCCACGTGAGCACGCCGGTGATCGCGTTTCGCGAGAAGAGCGTGACGGCGTCGTCGTCGCCCGAGACCGCGTAGACGTGCCGATCATCCGGGCTCACCGCCAGGAAGGTGATGTAGGAGAAGTGGTATTCGGCGATGTTGCTGTCGATGATCGCGCCGACGGAGTCGAGCGCGCCGGTCTCCGCATCGCGTGCGAATGCGGTGATGTTGCTCTCGAACGCGGCGTAGAGCGTCTCGCCGTCCGTCGTCATCGCGAGAGCGGTCGCATATCCCGTTCCTGCGTAACCGACCGCGCTGAGGTAGGTGAGCGATCCGGTCGTGGTGTCGCGCGAGAAGATCAATACGTCGGCGTTCGCGACGGCGACGTAGGCGAAGCGCCCGTCCGGAGGGAACACGAGCGCCGTCGGGTAGATGAGCCCCACGACACCATCGACGCCGCTGCGCACCTGCTCGACGAAGGTGAGCGAGCCAGTCTCGCGGTCGCGGTCGAAGAGCGCGATGGCGCCGTCGTCTTCTTGGGCGATCGCGTAGAGATGGCGGCCGTCCGGCGATGGCGTGGCGCCGGTCAGATAGAGATCGGGCACGCCGTTGGCGCCGGCTTCGAAGGAGCCCTGGAAGATCAGCTCGGCGGCTCGGCCGCTCGCGACCGCGACGAAGAGCGTGAAAGCAAATACGAGGAGTCCGCCTGCCAGGACCGGGGGGAACGGGCCGAGCCGAGGTGCACGATCGAGGTTCGAGCGGGCGGTCATGACGAACTCCTCTGGCCATGGAGGCGTGACAAGGTGCGGAACGATGTTCATTCCCGCGGGTGACAGGCGCGGCGCGGACCAAGATACGCCTGTTTGCGCTACCAGAGAGCGCGGCCGACGCCCGCACGAGCTTAGTGTCCGCGACGAAAGGAACCGACACGATGGAACGACACGATCGACGCCGAGAATTGCGCAGCTCGCGAAGCCGACAGCTAGCCATGCCGGCGCAGGTGTTGCTGTTGAGCTGCGCGCTGGCGGCGAGCCTGCTCGGCTGCTCCCCGGCCAAGCCCGTCGCGGAAGCGCTCTACCCGACTGCGATCGTCGGCGCGTGGCAGGGCAGCGTGGGCGGCGAGAAGGAGACGATCACCTTCAACGCGGGCGGCGCGTTCAGCGCGCAAGTGCGTGAGCGCGGCTTCATCTCCAACACGCTCTCCCAGGGTGTCACCGGAACGATTCAAGGAACCTGGGCGATGGCAGGCAAGACCATCACGCTGACGATCACCAGCGCGGAGGATGCGCGCGCGCAGAACGGCGCGACATCGAGCACGATCGAGGCGATGAGCCAGAACGAGATGTCGCTGCGCAGCGAAGCCGGCGAAACTTCGGTGTTCCTGCGCGTGGTGATGCTCTAGGCGCGCGAGCACGTTGCTACGGATTCATCGCGTACGCGTCGCGCAGTGCGTGGACGTGTTCGAGCCAGATGCGTTCGCTGCGAGCCGCATCGGCCGTCGGTCGCCGGATCATCTTCATGCAGTGATCGGCTTGCGCGACGCTCGTGCTCGGCTTGCCGTGGAGCTGCACCGCGAAGCGCGAGAAATCGCGCACCAGCACGTCGAAGATCTGATCGACGAGGCCGCGCTCGAGTGCGTAGATCTCGGCGTTCTCCAGCAAGAGCTGCGCGTAGACCACCAGCGTGAAGAGTTCGCCCACGGCGAGCAGGAAGTCGGTGTCGCGACTCTGCGCTGCATCGGGCGGCGCGTGCAGGAGCAGCTCCTTCAACGCGCCGATCTGCTCGCGGAACACCTGCACGTTCGGCAGATCGAAGCGCGCGAAGACCGGTGCGTAGTCGTGGAATCGGATGCGGCCGAGCCCACGCGTGGGGCCCTGGTCGAACAAGAAGTCGTCGTTGCGCGCATCGTCGCGGCGCGGAATCTCGGGCAGCTCCGCCGGCTGGAAGAAGTAGTTCGCCATGAACTTCACGATCAGCGCGATGTTCACGTGCACGGTGCCTTCGAGCTTCGGCAGCCCGCGGATGTCGCGCGCCGCCATCTCGAAATAGGTGTCCTTCTCGAAGCCCTTCGCCGCGATCACATCCCAGAGGTGGTTGATCACGTCTTCGCCCTGCGTCGTCACCTTCATCTTCACGACGGGGTTGTAGAGCAGATAGCGGCGATCGTCGGCGCTCGCGGAGCGCATGTAATCCGCCGCGCGCAGCGCAACCAGTTTCATCGCGACGAGGCGCGCATAGGCGTCGGTGAAGAGCGCCTTCGCGTGCGGGAAGTCCGTCACGTGCATGTTGTAGAGCTTGCGATGCGCCGCGTGGTGGATCGCTTCGTAGAGCGCGTGCGTGCAGATGCCGATCGACGCCCAGCCGAGATTGAACTTGCCGATGTTCACGGTGTTGAGCGCAGCGTTCCAGGCCTCATCGCCGCGCGAGAGCATGTCTTCGTCGCGCACCGGATAGTCGCGGAGCTCGTACTCCGACACGAAGTTCTGGCTGTGCACGACGTTCTGCACGCAGTGGTAGTTCGCGTGTTGCGATTCGGCCGCGAAGAAGCAGTACTCGCCGCCCTCCGCGATCTTGCCGAAGGTCGAGACGAGCGCGGCACGGTTGCCGTTGCCGATGTAGTACTTGCGTCCGTTCGCGACGAAGCCGCCGCCCGGCGCCGCCGCGAGCGCCATCTCCGTCGAGTACAAGTCTGCGCCGTGCGCCTTCTCCGACAAGCCGAATGCGAAGATCGCGCCGTCTTCCAGCAGCGCGGCGGTCTTGTGCTTCAGCGCTTCGTTGTCGCTCATCCAGATCGGGCCGAGGCCGAGCACCGACACCTGCCAGGTGTACCAATACTGCAAGCCGTAGAAGCCGAGGATCTCCGCGAACTCGCAGATCCTCCAGGTGTCCCAGCGCGCGTCCTTGGCGCCGTAGCCGGACGGCGTACACATCGTCGCGAAGATCTTCTCTTCGCGTACGAAGTCGAGGAACTCGCCGTACCAGAGCGCGGCGTGATCATCTTCCTTCAACTTCCGCTTCCCGCGGCGTTCGAAGAACGAGATCGTCTTCAGCATCACCTCGCGCGAGCGCGCGTCGGGGTAGTGGCGATCGTGCTTGTTCGGATCGAGGAGGATCATGCGCGTCTCCATTCATGCCTGAGAGGAGCGCCATCATAGACCCTCGAACGGAATTGATGGGCGAGGCTGGTCGCGCTTCTCCGTCTTTGCGACGCTCGTCCAGGAGATCCCGCGTAGCGAGCGCCAGCGAGCGGCGAGGTCATGAACTGGGGGGGGAGCCGTGTCCGAGTCATCGACCACGAGCGAGAAGACGCCGCGCGAGGCCGTCGCGCCGTCGCGCGTCGTGGCGCAGGCGGCGGTGCCCGTGCGGATACTCGACTGGGTGTTGGGCGTGCCGTTCCTGTTGGCCTTCGGCGCGATCCTCGTGCTCTTCGATCCGCTGCAGCGCCTGGCGCGGCTCTTCGGCCCGCGGGCGCACGAGTACGTCGTCGGCTGGCTCAATGTCTCGCTGGTCGCGGCCTGTCGTCTCTGTGGCACGCGACTCGAAGTCGAGCGCGCGCCCGGCGTCGAGCCGAACACGCCGTATCTGTTGATCGCGAACCATCAGAGCATGTTCGACATCCCGATCGTCGGCTCGCTGCTCTTCTCGAACTACCCGAAATACGTCTCGAAGCGGGAACTCGCGAAGTGGATTCCGAGCATCTCCTACAACCTGCGGCGCGGCGGCAATGCGCTGATCGATCGCGCCGATCGCGCGCAGGCGGTCGAAGCGATCCGCGAACTCGGCGCGCGCGCGCAATCGCGCGGCGTCTCGGTCGTGATCTATCCGGAGGGCACGCGCTCGCGCGCCGGTGAGCTGAAGCCGTTCAAGCCCGGCGGCGCGATCGCGCTGCTCGAGGCCGCGCCGGAGCTCGAAGTCGTGCCCGTCACGATCGACGAATCGTGGCGGCTGCTCTGTCACAACCTGCTGCCAGTTCCCTACGGCACGCGCATCAAGGTGCGCTTTGGCGATCCGATTCCGCGCAGCGCAGACAACACTCCCGCGCAGATTCTCGATCGCGCCCATGAGGTGATCGAGGAAACTTTGGTGCGTTGGCGGAAGCGCTGAGCACTTTGCGGAACTATGTTGCGCCGCAGGTCGAGTTTTCTTGCCGGTGCGGGGCGGGATCCCGGTCTGCGGTGGCGAGAAAAGGGGGGGGCGATATGACACCGAGTGCTTCGCGTGCTTCGAATTCCCTGCGTTGCGTCGTTTCGAGCGCAGTGTTCGCCGGGTCCTTGTTGGTGGCTGGTTCCGCCGCGGCCACGAGTGACGAGGTCGAGCGCCAGTTGGTCGAGACTCAGACCCAGATGCAGCGACTCGACGACAAGATCCAGGCCGCGAGCGATCAGCTCGACGCGGCGAATCAGCGCGTCGACGAGCAGTCGGAGTTGATCGAGCAATCCGGCATCGCGGAAGCGCGCGGCGCGAGCAGTGGTCTGCCGGGCTTTCTCGGGCAGATCGCGATCGGCGGCTCGGTGCAGGCCAGCTACTTCTGGAACGCCAACGGGCCGACGGCCGGTCGCAACGGCGGTATGCAGGACACCAACGCCGGCCTCAACGGTTCGTTCTATCCGCTCCATCCGGACGCCAACAGCTTCGCGTTCCAGGCGGCGTGGGTCGACATCGAGCGCGAGATCGACGAAGAGAATCGAGCGGGCTTCCGCCTCGATGTGGCGTACGGCAAGACCGCCGAACTCGTCGGCGGCTTCGGCAATCGCGACATCCGCGACGATTCTGCTTTCTACATCTACGACGGCTACGTGCAGTACCTGGCGCCGATCGGTGACGGGCTGACGTTCAAGGCGGGCCGCTTCGGCACCACGATCGGCAGCGAGTACGCGAACGACGCGCTCAACTGGAACATCACGCAGGGCAGTGTCTACAACCTGCTCGAACCGCTCGATCACATCGGTGTGACGGCGGAGTACGCCTTTGGCGATACCGGCTTCGACGCGAAGCTGGGCGTCGTGAACGGCTACTTCGCGAACGACCCGGACATCAACGAGTCGAAGTCGATTCTCGGCCACGTCGGCTGGGAGAACGAGCTGCTGTCGATCGCCTTGAACGGCATCTGGGGCAACGAGCAAACGGCTTCCAGCGAGAACCCGAGCGGCGTCGTGAACGCCGTGTTCACGATCGATCCGACGGACCGGTTGTCGTTCTGGGTCAACGCCGACTACGACTGGATCGACGTACCGGGTAACCCGTCCGCCTGGGGCGTGGCGGCCGCCGGTCGCTACGCGTTCACGGACCAGACGAGCCTGGCACTCCGTGCCGAGTATGTGGACGACAACGACAACTACCTGGGCTTTGTCGGCTTCGACCCGAACGGCGACATCCTCGGTCCCGACGACCTGTTGCTCGCGCCGACCGACGTTCGCATCTGGGGCGTCACTGCGACGCTCGATCACCTGCTCACCGACCACCTGAAGCTGCGCGGCGAAGTCCGTTACGACAGCATCCACAAGGACGCCACCAGCGACGGTGAGTTCTTCGATGGCTCGACGAGCTTCTCTTCCAACCAGGTCGTGATCGGCGCCGAGGTGATCTACAACTTCAACTCGTGGGGCAGCGACGAGTAGGGCGCGGCGCGCCGCGTTCAGCCGTCCGGATGCAGCAACCGCGCAGCGTCCGGTTGCCACGAGACCCAGAGCGCAGCGCCGGGGACCACACCCGGCGCGGAGCGCGACGCCTCGAGGTAGTCGATCAGCTCTCCGCCCGCGGCGTCGCGCAGCGCGCATCGCCGCACGGCGCCCTGAAACACCATGTCGGTGCAGGTGACGGGCAGACCGAGAAGATCCGACGACGGCTCGCTCGCGGCGAGTTCGAGACGCTCGGGTCGGATCATCAGCAGCGCCGCTGAGCCCGACGCAAAGCTGCGTCCCTCGGTAGACACTTCGCCGCGACGCCCACCCGGCAGGCTCAGCGTCGCGCGGCCATTGGTCGTCGATTCGACCGTCACCGGGATCAAGTTCGCGCTGCCGATGAAGCGCGCGACGAAGGCCGACGCCGGCGCTTCGTAGATCTCTTCGGGCGTGCCGACCTGCTCGAGGTGTCCCTTGCGCATCACCGCGATGCGATCGGACATCGTCAGCGCTTCCTCCTGATCGTGCGTGACGAACACGAAGGTGATGCCGACGTCGCGCTGGATGCGCTTCAGTTCGAGTTGCATCTGCCGGCGCAGTTCGAGATCGAGCGCCGAGAGCGGCTCGTCGAGCAAGAGCGCGCTCGGATCGTTGACGAGCGCGCGCGCCAGCGCGACGCGTTGGCGTTGACCGCCGGATAGCTGGCTCGGCTTGCGCTGCGCGAAGTCGCCGAGCCGCACGATGTCGAGCATCGCGCGCACGCGGCGATCGATCTCGGCGGGCTTCCACGACCGGATGCGCGGCCCGAACGCGACGTTGTCGAAGACCGACAAGTGCGGGAAGAGCGCGTAGTTCTGGAAGACGGTGTTGACGGCGCGGCGATAGGGCGGAACACCGGCGACGTTGGCGCCGTCGAGTCGCAACACGCCGCTCGTCACGTCCTCGAAGCCGGCGATCATGCGCAGCAGCGTGGTCTTGCCGCAGCCGGACGGGCCGAGCATCGAGAAGAACTCGCCGCGTCGGATGTCGAAGCTGACGTCCTCGACGGCGACGAAATCGCCGAAGCGTCTGCCGACGTGATCCAGCGAAATGACGGGCGCCGCTGCCAGCTCGGCTCCGGACGCATCACTCAAGGCGAACCCTCCTCGCCGCTCGACGCCGGCGGCGCCTCGGGATCGAAGCTCTTGTCGCGACTCGCATAGACCCAACGCGATGTCTTCGCGAGTTCCTCGGCGATCGCCGCCAGTTTCTCATCGAGCCAGTGCGGATGCGCGGCGATCTCCTGCGCGATGCCACTACTCAGATACGCGTCGGTTGCAATCGACGCACCGTAGTGACGGCGGTAGACGTCGTAGCGGAAGAGCGGGCGCAGTCGCTTCAGATCGTTCGCGCCGGTGGGCAGCGGCAGCAGCGACACATCGTTCTTGCCGCGCGCACGGCGCTCTTCGAGGCGGCCGAGCACGACGTCGAGGCTGCTCACCAGATGCCTGGGTTCGCAGAACACCGCGAAGTCGTCGTAGAGGAGCTGGATCACCGCGCGGGCCTCGTCGATCGGAAGTCGCGCTTCCCGCTCGCGACCGACGCGGCGCAACAGCAGCATGAA
>JANNKU010000080.1:0-49951 GCA_031396445.1 Deltaproteobacteria bacterium
GGCTTCGCTCTCGGGTTCGCGCGCGCGCGCCATCCTCACGCTGCGCGCGGGCGATCTGCCGCCGCGAGCCGTAACAGGTGCGGAGTGGCACTACGTCGCGGACGGGGACGCGCTCGCGGAGCTGCTCGAGCGCGCACTCGCGAGCGGCGGCGGCACCTCGATCGCGAGCGGGATCCCGATGCCGCGCTGCGCGAGCGCCGCAGCCAGAGCCTGCGCGCGCGCGAGCTCGGCGGCGTCGCGCGCCTCGACCGCGATTCCCTCACAGGCGAGCTCGCCGAGCCTCGCGAGCTCGCGCGCTACGTCGTCCGCCGCCGCGTCGGCGCTCTGCGGTGCGGGGCCGAGCGACGCGATCACGCGCACCGGCTCGCTCGCGCCGAAACCGTGGGCGGCGTGCGTAACACGCCGCGTATGCGAGAAGGGGTCGACCGTGAACGTGGCGTGCGAGCCGCTGGGCGCGACCGAGCCGTCGCGCGCGTCGTAGCGCGCCGCAAGCGCGCGCGCGACCGGGATTTCCTTCACGGGATCCTCGGTGAGCGAGACGCGGATGGTGTCGCCAATCCCGTCTTCGAGCAGGGCGCCGATGCCGATCGCGCTCTTCACGCGCCCGTCCTCTCCGTCGCCCGCCTCGGTGACGCCGACGTGGAACGGGTACGACTCGGCGCGCCACGGATCCTCGCCGCGCTGAGCCGCGCGCTCCGCGAGCCGCGCCGCGAGCAAGCGGTAGGCCTGGATGGCGACCTGCGGGTTGCTCGCCTTCATCGAGAAGATCACGTCGAAATACGCTTCGCCCTCGCACACGGCCAGGAACTCGAGCGCGCTCTCGACCATGCCTGTCGGCGTGTCTCCGAAGCGGTTCATGATGCGATCGCTCAGCGACCCATGATTCGTGCCGATGCGCAGCGCGCGCCCGTGCTGCTTCAAGCGAAGCACCAGAGGCCTGAAGCGCGCTTGCACGCGCTCGACTTCATCGGCGTACTCGGCATCGCCGTACTCGTGCGCCGCGAAGCGCTTCTTGTCGGCGTAATTGCCGGGGTTGACGCGCACTTTCTCGACGTGCAGCGCCGCCTCCAGCGCCGCATTCGGCGTGAAGTGGATGTCGGCGACGAGCGGCACGCGCACGCCGCGACGTAACAACTCCGCCTTGATCTGCGCGAGGTTCGCGGCGTCGCGTAGGCTCGGCGCCGTGATGCGCACGATCTCGCAGCCGGCGGCCGCGAGGCGCTCCGTCTGATCCGCGGTCGCGCGCGTGTCGAGCGTGTCGGTCGTCGTCATCGATTGCACGCGAATCGGATTCGCGCCGCCGATCGCGACGTCGCCGACGCGCACCACGCGCGTCGTCCTGCGCCGCGGAGCGAACGGGCTCGCGACGTAAGGCAGCGTCACGCGTTCGCCGCTTCGATCAGCGCGTAGAGGCGCTCGATCGCGGCATCGAGCTGAGACGCGTCGGGACCCCCGCCTTGGGCAAAGTCTGGGCGACCGCCGCCCTTCCCGCCGACGATCGCGGAGATTTCGCGCACGAGGTCGCCGGCCTTGAGCTTGTCCTTGAGATCCGGCGTAACACCCAGCGCGAGCGCGACCTTGCCTTCGTCCGCGGACATGACGAGCACGACGCCGGATTTTACTTGCCCGCGCAGGTCGTCCACCAATCCGCGCAGATCGCCGGCAGCGAGGCCCTCGACTCTGCGCACGAGCACGTTCACGGCGCCGATTTGCTTCGTCTGCGGGCCGGCCTCTGCGCCGCCACTCGAGAACTTCGCGCGCTTCAGCTCCGCGATCTGTTTCTCCGCTGCCTTGCGCTCCTCGAGCAGCTTCTCGATGCGCTCCCCCGTCAGATCGACCGGCACCTTCAAGAGCTCGCTCACGCGCCGTAGCTTCTTCTCCTGCGCGCGCAGGTGAGCGAGCGCGCCGAGCCCCGTGAGGGCCTCGATCCGCCGCACACCTGCCGCAATGCCCGATTCGCCGAGCACTTTGAGCAAGCCGATGTCGCCCGTCGCCTTCACGTGGGTGCCGCCGCACAGCTCGGTCGAGACGCCGCCGAACGAGACTACGCGCACCTCGTCGCCGTACTTTTCCGAGAACAACGCGACCGCACCGGCTGCGATCGCGGCCTTGTATCCCATCTGCCGCGTGCGCCCCGCATCGTTGGCCTCGATCCACGCGTTCGCGAGATCCTCGATGCGCTCGAGCTCGCCCTCGGTGAGCGGCGCGTCATGCGTGAAATCGAAGCGCAAGCGCTCGGGAGAGACGAGCGAGCCCTTCTGCATCGCCTGCGGGCCGAGCACCTGGCGCAGCGCTGCGTGCAGCAGATGCGTCCCCGAGTGATTACGGACCGTGGCCGCGCGCGCCTCCGGGTCGACGGCGAGCCGCACCGCGTCGCCGACGCGCAGCGCCCCGCGCGCGATGCGGCCTCGGTGCACGACGAGTGCGCCGCTCGGGCGCTGCGTGTCGGCAATCTCGGCCGCACCCCCGTCGCTCTCGATCGTGCCGCGATCGCCCACCTGGCCGCCGCTCTCCGCGTAGAAGGTCGTCTCGTCGACGACGATCTCGACGGAAGTGCCCGCCGCGGCTTCGTCTACCGGGGCGCCGTTCACGATCAGCGCGCGCACGCGCGATTCGCCGTTCAGCGCCTCGTAGCCGCCGAACTCGGTCGAGAGGTCCGCCGCCATGCGGCCGTAAATTTGTGCGACGCCGGCGTCGCCGCTGCCCTTCCACGCCTCTCGCGAGCGCGCGCGCTGCGTCGCCATCTCGGCCGCGAAGCCCGCCTCGTCGACTGTTAGGGAGTGCGCCCTCAGCACGTCCTGCGTGAGATCGACGGGGAAGCCGAACGTGTCGTAGAGCCGAAACACGACCGAGCCGGGAATCGCCGCTCCGCCCTTCGCCTTCACGTTCGCGATCTCGCCCTCGAGCAGCTCGAGGCCGCTCTTCAGCGTCGCGAGGAAGCGCTCCTCTTCGCGGCGCACGCGATCCGTGATGAACGCGCGGCGCTCGGCGAGCTCCGGGAAGGCGCGCGACATCTCGTCGATCACGACGTCCGCAACGGTGTGCAGGAACGGGCGATCGAGCCCGAGCAGCACGCCGTGGCGCGAAGCGCGGCGCAGGATGCGGCGCAGCACGTAGCCGCGGCCCTCGTTCGCGGGCAATACGCCGTCGCCGAGCAGGAACGTGACGGCGCGCGCGTGATCCGCAACGACGCGAAGCGAGACATCGCTCTCGGCGCCGCGGCCGAGCGTGACGCCCGACAGCTCCTGCGCGCGCGCGAGGATCGGTGTGAACAGATCCGTCTCGTAATTGCTGCGGAAGCCGGAGAGCACTTGCGTCACGCGCTCGAGGCCGGCGCCGGTATCCACCGAGGGCTTGGGCAGCGGTGTGAGCGTGCCGCTCGCGTCGCGGTTGAACTGCATGAACACGAGGTTCCAGAACTCGAGGAAGCGGCCCGAGCTGCTCGACGGGTCATCGTTGTCGACGCCGGGAATCGCGCCGCGGTCGAGGTGGATCTCGGTGCATGGGCCGCACGGCCCGGTGTCGCCCATCTGCCAGAAGTTCTCGCTCGCGCCGAGGCGGTAGATCTTGTGCGCCGGCACGCCGATCTCGCGCTGCCAGATCTCTGCCGCCTCGTCGTCCTCGTGGTAGACCGAGACCACGAGATCCTTCGGGTCGATCTTCCAGCGCTGCGTGATCAACTCCCACGCGAACGCGATCGCCTCGTGCTTGAAGTAGTCGCCGAACGAGAAATTCCCGAGCATTTCGAAGAACGTGTGGTGGCGCGGGCTGCGGCCCACCTCCTCGAGGTCGTTGTGCTTGCCCGAGACGCGCATGCACTTCTGCGTGGTGGTGGCGCGTTTGTAGGGGCGCGTCTCCTCGCCGGTGAAGACGCGCTTGAAGGGCACCATGCCGGCGTTGGTGAAGAGCAGCGTCGCGTCGCTCGGCACGAGCGAAGAACTGGCGACTCGCGTGTGCGCCTTCGACTCGAAGAATTCGAGGAAGGACTCGCGGATGTCATGGGCGGAGCGCGGCGTCGGCACGAATTCCCCTTCGAGGCAGAGAAGGGGCGGAATCTAACAGCGCGAACGCGCGGCGAAGTGCTCCGAAGGAGGTTGTGGACGGAGCGCGCGGAGAGCGGCGAAAGGACGAGCCCGGGCCGCTAGAAGCGCTGGGTGAACTCCGGGCCGCCTGCGCCGCCCTTGCCGCCGTCGTCCTTCTCGCCTTTGCCTTCCTCGCCCTCGAAATCGTCCCAGGTGCCGTCCGAGGTCGAGGCGATGCCCTTGAAGCGCAACGCGAAGTCGTCGCGATTGCTGACGTGCTTCAGCGCCTCGTCATACGTGATGAGGCCGCTCTTCACGTGCGACATCAGCGACTGGTCGAAAGTCTGCATGCCGTAGGACGTGAAGCCCTTCGAAATCGAATCGTGCAGCTCCTTGGTGCGGTCCTTGTCGGAGATGCACTCCTTGTCGCGCGCGGAGGCGATCATCACCTCGAGCGCGGGCACGCGACCTTTGCCGTCGGCGCGCGGCACGAGGCGCTGCGAGATCACCGCCTTGAGGATCGATGAGAGCTGCAGACGCACCTGCTTTTGCTGGTAAGGCGGGAACACCGAGATGATGCGGTTGATCGTCTCGGTCGCGTCGAGCGTGTGCAGCGTGCTCATCACGAGGTGACCCGTCTCGGCTGCGGTGATCGCAGTTTCGATCGTCTCGAAATCGCGCATCTCACCGACGAGGATCACGTCGGGATCCTGGCGCAGCGCGGCGCGCAATGCGTTCGAGAACGTCTGCGTGTCGACGCCGATCTCGCGCTGATTCACGATCGAGCGGCGATCGCGGATCAAGAACTCGATCGGGTCCTCGATCGTCATGATGTGACACGTTCGGTTCGTGTTGATGTGGTCGATCATCGACGCGAGCGTCGTCGACTTCCCGGAGCCGGTGGTGCCGGTGACGAGCACGAGACCGCGCTGCTCCATGGCGATCTTCTCGATCACCTTCGGCAGAACGAGCTGCTCCATCGTCTTCACGCCGAACGGGATCACGCGGAACACGCAGCCGGTCGTGCCGCGCTGCTGGAACACGTTCACGCGGAAGCGGCCGAGGCCGGCGATTCCGTACGCGAGGTCGCACTCACGCTTCTCTTCGAAGCGAGCGCGCTGCACCTCATTCATGATTCCCTGAGCGATCCGGGTCGTCTCTTCGGGCAACAGGCGCTCGCCGTTCTTCAACGGCACGAGCGCTCCGTCCACGCGAAACATCGGCGGCAAGCCCGACTTCAGGTGGATGTCCGAAGCGCCGCCCTTCAGGGCGACCTTCAGGATCTCATCGAGATTCAGGGCCATCGCTTGGAGTCCCCTCACGGCGTCAGCCTTGTTTCGGCCGTGAGAGGGCCCGCCTTGAGGCGCTGCGCTCGAGAATGGCGGGCAAAAAACGCCCCGATCCCAGCCACGCAGCAGGCGGCCCTGCTGGGGCCAGCGGGGCGAGCCTGGAGGCGGCTCGGACCTGCAGGTGGGTGGTTGGGCGGAGCGGCTCGCCGATGCGCGACGAGCCGCTCCGCCCGGATTCGGGGGGTGCCCGAATCATGGCGTCAGATGGCAGCTGACGCCTATTCCTTGACTACCGCCTCGCGACCCGCGACGGGCACACCCCGCTTGATGCCCTTCGCGGCGTAGACCGCCTCGGCGAGCCGGTCGCGCGAGTCGTGGTTCTCCTTGAGGAAGCGCCGAGCGGCCTCGCGGCCCTGACCGATGCGCTCACCACTGTACGAGAACCAGGAGCCGCTCTTCTCCACGAGGCCGACCTCCACACCGATGTCGAGCAGGTCGCCCTCGTAGGAGACGCCCTCGTTGTAGAGGATGTCGAACTCGGCCTGCCGGAACGGCGGCGCGACCTTGTTCTTCACCACCTTCACGCGCGTGCGGTTACCGATCACCTCATCGCCGTCCTTCAGCGCTGCAATGCGCCGCACGTCGAGGCGAATCGACGAATAGAACTTGAGCGCATTGCCGCCGGTGGTCGTCTCGGGGTTGCCGAACATCACACCGATCTTCATGCGGATCTGGTTGATGAAGATGACCGTGGCGTGCGACTTCGAGACGGTGCCGGTGATCTTGCGCAGCGCCTGGCTCATCAAGCGCGCTTGCAAGCCCATGTGCTGGTCGCCCATCTCACCTTCGATCTCGGCGCGCGGCACGAGCGCCGCGACCGAGTCGATCACGACCAGATCGATCGCACCGGAGCGCAGCAGCACGTCCGTGATCTCGAGCCCCTGCTCGCCGGTATCGGGCTGCGAGACGAGCAGATCCTCCACCTTCACGCCGAGCCGGCGCGCGTAATTCACGTCGAGCGCGTGCTCGGCGTCGATGAACGCCGCCACGCCACCGGCCTTCTGCACTTCCGCCACCGCGTGCAGCGAGAGCGTCGTCTTGCCGCTCGACTCCGGGCCGTAGATCTCGACCACGCGCCCGCGCGGGTAACCACCGATGCCGAGCGCGACGTCGATGCTCACCGAGCCGGACGAGAAGCTCGGGATCTCCTTGTCCACGGATTCGTCCCCCATCGAGAGGATCGCGCCCTTACCGAACTGCTTCTCGATCGCCGAGACCGCCGTCTCGATCGCCTTGCGCTTGGCATCGCCGGCCGCTTGCTGCTGAACTTCGGGTTTCGCCATGAGTGCTCCTTGGTTTTTCAGTGTGAAAGGGGTGAGTGAGCGTTTTCCGCGAGCGCCGCGCCGAGGGGCAACGTGGCGAGCGCGGAGTACTGAGCGCCGTCGTGACCGAGGTCGCTGCGGAACAGCACGACTTCGCGCACGAGCTGAAAGCCTTCGGGAGCCGGCGCCGCGAGCGCGGGAGTGCGCCGTGCGCGCACGCGGCCGAGCGTGAGGTGCGCACGGAAGGCGCGCGCCTCGGGAGGAATGCCCTGCTCCACCGCAACCTTCTCGAGCCGCGCGGAGAGCTCCGCGAGCAGATCTTCGGGCTGCGCCGCGAGTGCAATCAGCTTGGGGCGCCGCGCCGTCGGAAACGCGAGCGGCGCACCGAACGAGAGCGCGAAGGGCGCGCAGCCGGCGAGCGCATCGTGGGCGCGCTCCGCGAGCTGCGCGATCGCGCTCGTGGCGACATTGCCGAGGAAGCGCAGCGTGAGGTGATACGAATCCGGCGCAGTCCAGCGCACCCCTTCGCCACCGGGCCGGGCCGCGAGCTCGCGCGCAAGCTGCGCAGACCGCTCGCGCAGCTCACCGCCGAGCGCGACCGCAAAGAAGGCCCGCACCGCGAAGCCGTGCTTGCGCGCGGAGGGGCCGAGGGGCGCGGCATCCCCGCTGGCTGCGTCGCGGCCGGCTTGGCGTATGACGCGATACGCCGGCGCCGGCCGCTCCTTGCCAGCGGGGCGCCGCGACCCTCGGTTGCTTTCCGACGTCACGACTTCCCCCGCACGTAACGCGGCACGACGCGCGGAAGGCCGAGCAGCGCGCGTCGAACCCAGTCGAGTGCCGTCTGCGCGGTGATCGCACGGTGACGCTCGCGGTCGAACGGGAACACCATCTGTTCGGCCTCGACGCCGTCCTTCGAGGCGAGCGCGATCCAGACGAGGCCGACGGGCTTCTCGGGGGTCCCGCCGTCTGGGCCCGAGATGCCCGTCGTCGCGAGCGCGAAATCTGCGCCGAGCCGTGAGCGGGCGCCCTCCGCCATCGCACACGCCACCGGCCCAGAGACTGCGCCGTGCTCGCGGAGCAACGCCTCGGGCACGCCGAGCAGGTCGCGCTTCGCTTCGCTTCGTTCGCATAGGCGACGACGCCGCCGCGGTAGTAGCGCGAGGAGCCAGGCACGGCGGTGATGCGCGCGCCGATCAGGCCGCCCGTGCACGACTCGGCAGTCGCGATCGTCAGGCCGCGCTCCGCAAGCATGTGCCCGACCACGGCCTCCATCGTTTCCTCGCCGCGCGTGTAAACCAGCGGCCCGAGCTTTTCCGCGATCGCCGCGCAAGCGCGCGCGAGCTTCGCTTCGGCTTCCTCGAGCGTGGCGGCGCGTGCGACCGGGCGCAGGAAGTTGTCAGGGAACGACGTGCGGAAGCCGAGCACGACACCCGGCTCGCGGCCGACGTCCTTCAGCATGTCCTCGAGATTCGATTCGCCGACGCCGAAGGTGCGCAGCAACGCCGCGCGCATCACGCCGCGCCCTCCGCCGAGGCGCCCGGCGACGCGCGGTAGCACCTGCTCTTCCATCATCCGGTACAGCTCGCGCGGCACGCCGGGCATGCAGAAGAAGAGCGCGGAGCCGCCGCCCTCTCGGGGAACTTCGAGCATCGTCCCCGGCGCGGTGCCGATCGGGTTGTCGAGCACCTCGGCGCCTTCCGGGAACCACGCCTGCTTCTCGTTGATCGCCGCCATCTCGCGACCGAAGCGCGCGAAGAACCCGCGCAGCGCATCGAGCGACGGCTGGTGCAGCACGAGCTTGCGACCAAAGGTTTCCGCGAGTACCTCGATCGTGATGTCGTCGCGCGTGGGGCCGAGACCGCCCGACACGAGCACCACCTCGGAGCGCTCGGCGGCGCGGCGGAAGACGTCGGCGATGTCGTTGCGATCGTCGGCGCAAGTGACATGGAAACGCGTCTCGATGTCGAGCGTCAGCAGCCGCTGAGACAGGAACGACTTGTTCGAGTCGGTGATCTCACCGCGCAGCAGCTCGTCGCCGATCGTCAGCACTTCCGCCTTCATCCGATCACCCCAACTCCCCAGATCAGGATTCCCATCACGACGGCGCCGAAGACGCCCGCCAAAACGTCGTCGAGCACCACGCCCATTCCGCCGTGCACGTTCTGGTCGAGCCAGCGCACGGGACCCGGCTTCCAGACATCCAAGCACCGGAACAAGACGAATCCGGTCACAACCCAGCCAACAGAATGGGCGCGACCCCAAAAAAGCAGCGGCGCCAGCGTGATCAGCTGGCCGGCGATTTCATCGACGACGATGCGGCCGTCGTCCTCGGTGTTCCAGAGCCGGCACATCTGCTCGGCGGCCCAGATCCCGACGCATACGACGCCGACCACCGTCACGCCGTAGAGCGGCAGCGACAGCGACGCGAGCGGCCAGTACAGCAGCAGCCCCACGATGGAGCCGGCCGTGCCGGACGCAAACGGCGAATAGCCGGAGCCCGCTCCCGTCGCGACGACGAGTGCGAACACGCGCACGAGCCCACTCGGGGCGCCCGAGGGCGGCTCCGACGCGAGCGTCTGTCTGGATCGATGGGTCTCGATGACCCGACCTTCTGGACGCAGCCTGGGACCGAGGAAGATTTGGCGCCCGAATGGGGGGAAACGAACGCCGAGCCAGCTTAGCCTGCGCCTCCGCTCGAAGCGACCACGGTTCAAGCGCAGTTTGCGCGCGGTCGATGAACGGGGCGGTGAAGCGGCCATGAGGGCCGAGGCGCCTATTGAGCAGGGCGCGAAGCGCCTGGCCCTCCGGGTCATGAGGTAGGGCGGCCATGGATCGAGACGCAAGCGCCGACGCGCAGAGCGGCACCAGCCGCACGAGTGCCGACGTCTGCGCGACGCTCGTCGAGTTCGGCCGCACGCTCAAAGGTTGGAGCTTCTACGAGCGCGGTCACGATACGCGCCGCGAACTGCTCGACCGCTGCTGGCGCGCGCTGCAAGGCGAAGTGCGTCGCAACGGCCCGCTCGCTCTCGACGTCCGACGCGGCGGCTTCTGCCTGGTGGGCTCGAGCGTGGGCATCGGCGCGGGGCGTCTCGACGAGCTGGCGCGCCAACTCGAACAGCGCGGCGTCCGCCATCTGATCCTCGAAGCCGAGGTCGACGCCGAAACGCTCGCTGCGTTTCTCGACGTGCTGATCGCCACGCCCGAGACGCTCGCCGCGGAAGGCGGCTTCGAAGCGAACTTTCATGACGGCACGCGCCGCGGCCTGCAGGTGAACGACTCGGATTGGCGCAATCTGATCGCGCGCGCGCAATTCGCCGCCTCGCTCGTCATGCCGAGCGAAGTGCCGATCGTCGAACAGATCGCCTCCCGCGAAACGGTGCCGATCCTCGATCTGGGACCGACCCTCGAACTCGGAGAAGACGAGCTCGACTGCGACGAGGTGCCGATCGCACGCGGCGACATCACCGCGCCGATCGATCTGCTCGAGGAGCTGGGTCCCATCGGCATCGATGAATCACCGCTCGACGCCGACCCCAAGGTCGCGGGCGCACGCGGGCTGGTGGAACGGCTGCGCGAACTCACCGACTGCGACGACGATCACCGCTACCGCGATCTCGTGCGCCAGATCGTCTATGCGGCGCAAGAACTCGTCGTCGAGGGTGTCCTCGACGAGAGCTATCGCGCGCTGCTCGTGCTCGCATCGCACACGGGCGATGATGCCAAGCGTTCCTTCGCGCAACGCGAGTCGGCGCTGGAAGGTCTGGCGCAGATCGCGCAAGGTGCGGCGCTCGATGATCTGATCGGGCGCGCCTGCGACACGAACGTCGATGCCAGCCTGCACGCCACCGGCGTGCTGCGCGAACTCGGCGCCCGCTGCGTGCCGCGCGTACTGGACCGACTCGAGATCGAGATGGATTCGGAGCGCCGCGAGCGTCTCGCGGGCGTGGTGCTCGCGATGGGCGAAGAAGTGTCGCCCGCACTGAGCGAAGCGATCGCCACCGGATCGAAACGCCGCCAGCGATTGGCGTTGCGACTCGCCGGAGAAACGCAGAACCCGCGCCTCGTCTCGATCCTGCGCGAGGCGATGCTCGCCGGCCATGACGACGTGGCGCGCGAGGCCGCGCATGCGCTGCTTCGCGTCGGCGACGTCACGTCACTCGAAGCGCTCGCCGAGGGACTCGTGAGCCCGCGCGCTGCGATCGCCGGCTTCGCCGCGTACTCGCTCGGATCCTCGGGTCGCGTGCTCGCCGTGGCGCCGCTCGCGGAAGCACTGCGCCGCGCAATCGCGAAGAGCGATCTGGCGCTCGCGCGTGAGTTCGTGCGCGCGCTCGGACGCCTCGGTCGCCCGGAAGCCACGCGCGCGATCGCCGCAATCCTCGCGCACGGCGGCTTCTTCCAGCGCCGCAAGTTGCGCGACTTGAAACTCGCCGCGATCAGCGCGCTCGCAACGCTGCCCGGTCGCGAAGCCGCAGAGGCGCTCGGACGCGCAGCGCGCAGCAGCGACGCACAACTCCGTCAGACGGCCGCGCTCGCGCTGCAACGTCGCGCACCGGCCGACAAGCCGGCCTGAGCGAATCGCGGTGGGTGGCTGAACGCGACGCCTCGCGGCGTCTCGGTGTTCGACCCGGAGTTGTTGCTAGGTTGCGCGCCGTGCGAGTGCTGGGCATCGATCTCGGGACGCGGCGAATCGGGCTCTCCGTCTCTGACGAAGACGGCCGCATCGCATTTCCAGCGGGCACGCTCGAGCGCAAGAGCAAGCGCGCCGACTTTGCGGCGCTCTGCAGGCTGGTGCGCGAGCGCAAGATCGGTTGCGCCGTCGTCGGGCTGCCGCTGCACATGAACGGACGCGCGGGACCCGAGGCCGAAGCCGCGCGCACCTTCGCGACGGCGCTCGCCGAGGCGGCTGCAATTCCCGTCGATCTGCTCGATGAGCGCTGGACCAGCGTCGCGGCGCATCGCAGCCTGCAGGAGAGCGGGCGCCGCACCGTCGAGAAGCACGGTAAGGGCATCGTCGATGAAGTCGCGGCAACGCTGCTGCTCTCGACGTATCTGGATCGACGCCGGAATACGGAGGGTGCGTGAGCGCGGCGGGCGAACCGACTGCGCCGCGGCCGAAGCGCTGGCTTCGCGCGCTCGGCGTCGCGGTTGGTCTCGCCATTGCGATCGCCGTTGCGCTGGCGGGCGCCGCGAATTGGCTGCTCGCTCCGGTGCGCGACGATGCCGCCGCGCTACGCATCGATGTGCCAGCGGGTTCGACGCTGTGGCGCACCGCGACGGAGCTCGAGAACGCGGGCGTCGTGCGCAGTGCACGCGCGTTGGTGTTGCTCGCGCGCTGGCGCGGAGTCGCGGCGAAAGTGCGCGCGGGCGAGTACGCGCTCTCGCCGTCGTGGGGAACACGGCGCGTGCTCGAGGAACTCATTGCCGGACGCGTCGTCACCTACGAAGTCGTGCTGCCCGAAGGACTGACGGCGGCGGAGATCGCGGAGCGACTCGAGGCCGCCACCATCGCACGCGCGGACGAGTTTCTCGCCGTGACGCGCGATCCCGCCGTAGCGACCGAGTTCGGCGTCGAGGGCGCGAGCCTCGAGGGCTACCTCTTTCCCGAGACGTACCGAATGCCGCATGGACTCGGCGCCAAGCAGGTCGCGCGCGTGCTCGTCGATCAATTCCGCGCGCAGTGGGCGCCGCTCGCAGCCGATGCGAACGCACGCGGGCTCAGCATGCAGCAAGTCGTGACGCTGGCGTCGATCGTCGAGAAGGAGACAGGAGCGGCAGCGGAGCGGCCGCTCGTCGCGTCGGTGTTCTCGAATCGACTCACGAGCGGCATGCGACTCGAGTCCGATCCGACAACGATCTATGGCATCAAAGACTTTGACGGCAACCTGCGTCGCGTTCATCTCGAGGACGAGACGAATCCGTGGAACACCTACCGGATTGCGGGGCTGCCCCCAACGCCGATCGCCAACCCCGGCGCGGCGTCGCTCGCGGCGGTCGTGCATCCAGCGGCGAGTGAGTATCTGTACTTCGTCGCGAAGGGCGACGGCACGCATGTTTTTTCGCGTTCCTACGCGGAGCATCTCGCCAACGTGACGCGCTACCAGAGGAGATGAAACTCGCGATGAGTGACGCACCCGATCCGAAGACGTTCTTCAGCGAGCGATTCCCTGCGCAACTGAATCGTTCACTCGCCGAGCAGGAGCAGGCGACGCAGATGGCGCAGCGCGCGCTCGAAGGCATGCGCGCCGTCGCTGCGACGATCCGCTTCGACGTGCGCGGCGAGGGCAGCATCACGGTGTTCGTCAACATCGAGAACGGTCGCAGCAGCGCCAGCGACGCGCCCGCGCAGCCGCCCTTTCTCAGCATCGCCGTGGATCGCGCCGACTACGAGCCTCTCTTCCGCGAAGCTGGCGAGAATGTGCTCGGCTTCCTCGGAGGCATCTCGGGGATGGGCGCGCCGATCAAGCTGACACGCGGTCGCGTCGAGCAGATTGAAGCGGTCGGCGGAACGCTCTGCTTCGAACTCACCGGCGAAGGCGGCTTCCAATTGCTGGCACGACTCGGTGATGCTGCACCAGGCGACGGCGCCGATACGACGATCCGTGTCGATGCACAGGCCTACCGCGAACTGCGTGACGGCAAGCTCGAGCCGCAGGAAGCGTTCCTCGCCGGCAAGATCGCCATCGAGGGCGATATGCAGCGCGCAATGCAGCTCGCGCTCGCGGTGTTGTCGCCAGATTGAACCTCGAGCGGCGCGCTTCTACGTCGGCACCGCCGGCGCTGCAACGGAATTGCGCATGCGACGGATCATCACCGACGCGCCATAGAGCCCGAGGCAGCCGAGCACGGCGAGGACCTCGAGCAGAGACGGGGTCGTGAAGAATTGCGCGCGTTCGGCCCAGAGCTGGCGGGCGAGGAAGAAGACGAGTGGATAACAGAGGTAGCGGAGCACGCGCGGCAGCTCCGTATGGAGCAGATTCGGATTGCGCCACGAGAAGCCGGTTGCGGACGCCGGCGCAGGCAGCCGGTGCGGAATGAACTGGGGCACCTCGCGCTGATAATCTCCATACACCGACCCGAAGCGCTCGGTCATCGCGCGCTCCTCTCGGCGCATCACCGGCAGGTACACCGCGAGCCACCAGATCGGAAGCACCAACTGCAGCAGCCACCAGCCGCTCATCACGGCGATCCCGGCGTCGAGAAAAGCGTTGGCGACGTAGAAGGGATGACGCACGAAGCGGTAAGGGCCGCTGCGCGTCACCTCCTGATTCTGGTGCAGGCAGCCCTTGGCCCAGACGTGCATCGCGATCCCCAGTGCCACGAGCGCAGCGCCCTGGAGGATCGACTTCTCCGTGATCTCGTTGGCCAGCAATGCGATGAGAATGAGATAGGAGCGCAGTCCGCTTCGGTTCGAGGGAACTCTCAATTCGTCTCCTCGCCGAAGAGCATCCGCGGCAGCGACAGTGGGAGCATCATACAGCGATCGGAACGTCGCGCCGGGAGGCGGGATACGACGCGTGTTCGGCTGCATCACGGCGCCCTGACGACTAGATGAGCGTCGTCACGAGCTTCTTCAGGATTTCCTTGATCGGCACCTGGATCGCGAAAACGGCCAGCAGCGGCAATAGCGCTGGCAACACGATCATCAGCAGTGTCGGCCGGCCAATCGGAACCGTGCGCATGCGCGAAACCGCTTCATAGAGTGCGACCGTGTCGGCGACGGGGCCGATCTCGGGCGCGGCGAGCAACGCGTCGTCAACGGACTCGCCGCGGATCCAACGCTGCTCCACGCCGCGGCCGTGACGACCGACGAGCGCACCGTAGTCGAGAAGCGCCTTGCGCTTCGCGGCGCGCAGCTTCGATCCGAACGGCAGCAGCGGCGCGAGGAAGAGCAGCAGCATCGACACCACGAATACGATCCCAGGCAAGCGCAGCGATTGAACGTCCATGCCGTGATAGACGACGTCATGCGCCCACCGCGATGCGAGCACGGCCGATGCGGCGAGCACGACGGCGCTGAAGACGGAGGGGAGCGTTTCGAGGAAACCGAGGCCGCCGGCGCGATCGGGGTGCGTCGGCACGAGCTCCAGATCGAGTTTCGCGATGCGGCTCATCAGCATGAAGAAAAGGAAGAGTCGCCACAGCCAGGCGAGCACCAACGCGACGAAGATTGGACGGACCACGTAGAGGAACCAGATTCCGCCAAAACCGAAATGAGTCGGGGCGTCGGAATCCGCCGCCCAGCTCAACTCGTGCTGATCCCCGGTCGGCGGACCGAGCAGCAGCCATGCGGCGACCGCGCTCCCGATCAGGATCCACGGCAGCGAGCGATCGCGCAGCCGCGCGACACCCTCGAGGATCGCGCAAAAGCGCTCGCGATCGGCGTCGCGGACCAGCCCGGATCGCACGAAGTGCGGAACGAGTCGCGTCGTCATCGCGTGGGCTACGCCTTCCGCGATCACCAGCAGCGGGATCGCGACGAGGCAGCGCACCGTCACGCCGAAATGCTGGAAGAGCGGCTCACTCGTCACCGCACCGGGCAGCGCGCGCTGGGCGATCGCGGCCCACACCGCGATCGGCGCCCAAGTGAAGAGCGCCAGCGCCAGCGCCCTTCGCCCAACACCGAGCCCCGTCGCAGGAATCAGGCCGATCGCACGCTGCGCACGAAAGAACAGATCATTGCGGACCAGCGAGATCTGGAACTCGTTTGCTTCGGCGTTCGAGACGGCGGATGTCGTGGTGTCGATTCGTGGTTCTCGCTGGTATCGCGTGTCGCGACCCTGTGCTCGACGGCTACTCGGAGTCGCTGAGAGCCGCACGATAGGTGATGCCAGTTCGCGCCGCGCCTGCAATCGGCGCCAGCCAGAACAACCAGATCTGCCCCTGCGCCCAGCCTCCGACGAAGAGCGCCGGACTGGTGCTGCGCGCCGAGTTCACCGCCGTATTGGTGACCGGAATGCTGATCAGGTGGATCGAAACGAGCGCGAGTCCGATCGCGATTCCTGCGAAGCCTGCGGGCGCGCGCTTGTCGCTCGCACCGAGGATGATGATCAGGAACATGAACGTGAGCACCAGTTCCGAGAGGAACGAGGCAGTCACTGAGTAGTGACCAGGCGAGTGATCGCCAAAGCCATTCGCCGCGAAGCCGGATGCGACGAGGTCGAAGCCCGGCTTGCCGCTCGCAATCGACGAGGACACGAGCGGAGCGAGGATGCCACCCGCCACTTGCGCGAGTATGTACGGAAGCCGCTCGCTAGCCGGAGAGCGCCCACCCACGGCCAGCCCGACCGACACGGCTGGGTTGATGTGACAGCCCGAGATCGGCCCGATGGTGTACACCATAATGAGTAGACTTAGACCGAACGCGAACGAGACACCGAGCTCTCCGATCCCGACCTCGGGGAACGCGGCCGAGATGACGGCGCTGCCGCAGCCGCCGAATACCAACCAGAACGTGCCGATGAATTCGGCGGCGAAGTTGTTCACGCGATCTCTCCTCGGGTGCGCCGGACTCGGCAGAAGGGGCGGACGAGTCTGCGCAGCATGAAGGCGCCCGCGCGCCGAGTCCTGGCGGCCCCTGATGAAATCCGGATGAGATCCTGATCGCAGAAAGATTGCGTGCTAGAAGCGATGAGGCTCGCTACATGCCGCGTGGGAGTTCAGCAACACAATGGAACGACGACGCCTCCGTCACCAGATCCGCCTGCGACTTGCGCGTTGCACACGATGGATCGCCGCGGTCATCGTCGCGCTCGTGCTGGCGCCGGCGGCCGGCGCGCAGACGCGCATCGAACACGGCATCGACAAGCCATGGTCGGGCGATCTCGACGGCATGATCGCGCGGCGCATGATTCGCGTGCTCGTCGTTCCGAGCAAGACCTTCTACTTCGTGGATAGGGGCCAGCAGCGAGGTCTTTCCTACGATCGCGGCAAGGCATTCGAAGACGATCTCAACAAGAAGCTCGGCAAGAAGGAGCTACGCGTCGAAGTGATCTTCGTTCCTGTGTCGCGCGAGGATCTGCTTCCCGCGCTGATCCAGGGTCGCGGCGACATCGCGGCGGCGAGCCTCACGATCACGCCCGAGCGCGAGCAGTGGGTCGATTTCTCGGCGCCGCTCTGGTCCGACGTCTCCGAGATTCTCGTCACGGGACCGAGTGCACCGCCGATGGCGAGCGTGGATGATCTCTCCGGCAAGGAAGTCTTCGTCCGGCTGTCGAGCAGCTATTTCCAGAGTCTGTGGCATCTGAACGAAGAGTTCGGAAAGTCGGGCAAGGCGCCGGTGAAAGTGAAGGCGACGCCCGAGCAGCTCGAAGACGAGGACCTGCTCGAGATGGTGGGCGCGGGCCTCTTGCCGTTCGCGATCGTGGACGACTTCAAGGCGGAGTTCTGGGCGCAGGTTCTGCCCAACCTGACACTGCACCGCGACATTGCCATTCGTAGTGAGGGCGAAATCGCCTGGGCGTTCCGCAAAGACAGCCCGAAGCTCGCCGCGTCGCTCGCCGACTTCGCCAAGAGCCACGGCGAGGGCACGCTCTTCGGCAACGCCAAGTTCCGCTAGTACGTGAAGAACACGAAGTATGTGAGGAACTCCGTCTCCAAGGACGAGATGATCAAGTTCCTGCACACGCTCCACTTCTTCCAGAAGTATGCGCAGAAGTACGACTTCGATTGGTTGATGCTCGCCGCGCAGGGCTACCAGGAGTCGCGACTCGATCAGACCGTGAAGAGCAAGGTGGGCGCGATCGGCGTGATGCAGGTGATGCCTGCCACCGGCAAGGAACTGGCGGTGGGCGACATCCACCAGATCGAGAACAACATCCACGCCGGCACGAAGTATCTGCGCACCGTGATCGACCGCTATTTCCCCGACGCGAACTTCGACGGCCTGAATCGCTGCCTCTTTGCGTTCGCGTCGTACAACGCTGGGCCGGCGCGCGTCGCGGGTCTGCGGCGCAAGGCCGAGGCGCGCGGCCTCGATTCGAATGTCTGGTTCGACAATGTGGAGCGCATCGCGGCTGAGGAGATCGGACAGGAGACCGTTCGCTACGTCGCGAACATCTTCAAGTACTACGTGGCGTATCAACTCGTCGTCGAGCAGCAGCAGAAGCAGGAGAGCGCGCGGGATGCGCTGAAGGCGCCCTGACGGCGCGTCGCGCTACTCGAAGCTGACGTCGCGCAGCAGCTCGAGATCGTCGAGCGCCTTGCCGGCGCCGTAGACGACCGCGGTGAACGGGTCGTCACTGCGCATGATCGGAAGCCCGGTGCGATCGCGCAGCACGACGTCCAGGTCGCGCAGCAGCGAACCGCCACCAACCAGCACGATGCCGCGGTCGACGATGTCGGCTGCGAGTTCCGGCGGCGTCTTCTCGAGCGTCATGTGCACGCTCTCGACGATCGCGCCGATCGGCTCGACGAGCGCTTCGTGGATCTCTTCGCTCGTCGCCATCACCGTCTTCGGAATGCCGGCGACGAGATCGCGTCCCTTGATCTCCATCGTCTGCGTCTTGCCGTGCGGCGACGCGGTGCCAATGGTGATCTTCACTTCTTCTGCGGTGCGCTCGCCGATCAGCACGTTGTACTTGCGGCGCACGTACTGGATGATCGCCTCGTCCATCTTGTCGCCACCGCAGCGGATCGACGACGAGGTGACGATGCCGGAGAGCGAGATCACCGCGACGTCGGTGGTGCCGCCGCCGACGTCCACGACCATGTTGCCGGTAGGCGCGGTGACGTCGAGACCGGCGCCGATCGCGGCCGCCATCGGCTCCTCGATCAAGAACACTTCACGCGCGCCAGCCGAGAGTGCAGACTCGCGGACTGCGCGCTTCTCGACGCTGGTGATCTCGGGCGGAACGCAGATCACCATGCGCGGCCGCACCAGCTTCGAGCGATTGTGCGCTTTCTGGATGAAGTAGCGCAGCATCGCTTCGGTGACTTCGAAGTCAGCGATCACGCCATCTTTGATCGGCCGGACCGCGCGGATGCCGCTCGGTGTACGGCCCAGCATCGCCTTCGCTTCGGAGCCGACCGCGAGCACGCGCTCGCCGCGTCCGCGCGAATCGGAGGCGACCGCAACGACACTCGGTTCCGAGCACACGAGGCCTTTGTTGCGGGCGTAGACGAGAGTGTTGGCGGTGCCGAGGTCGATCGCGAGATCGTTGGAGAGGATGCCGGCAAGGCTCTTGAACATCGCAGTCTCCGCGTGACGGGCCCGGTGGGCGGTGGCTCTCCGTCTCATCGGCGGGACTGCGCGGAAGTTGAGTGCGGTGGCGAGATCGGCTGCGAAGTTGCGCGCGGGCTGCGGCGTGGACGCCGATCAGTGATCCGGCGTCGCGAGCGGCGTCGCGGGATCCGCGCCGGCGAGCGATTCGAGCGCACCCACGCGCTCGCGCATCTCGGCGACCGAAGAGCGAATCGCATCGAGATGCTGGCGACGAGCGGTGAGCTCGGCGTGCGCCGTCGCGAGCGAGGCGGAGAGATCCGTCACGCGCGCATCGAGTGCGTCGGCCCGGCGGTGCTCCACTGCTGCTGCGGTCAGTGCAGAAACGAGCAGTGCTGCTGCAAGAATGCGCAGCGCGAGTGTTCGCACGGGGCGCTCGGTAGCAGACGAGATTGCGCCCGGCGTCTCGGGCGCTGCAGCGTCGGGGACGAGTCGAGGTCCCCCTGTAGCCGGCATGCTCAGGACTGGATCACGAGCTTCGAGAGGCTCGTCTTGCGCAGGTTGGTCTTCTGGATCGTCCGCACCAGCTCGGCGACTTTCTCGGTGTCGGTCTCGAACGGGTTGTTGCAGATCACGCGCACGTTCAGAAGGTTGCCGAGGCGGATGTTCGACCAGTCGAGGTCGTACTGGATCGAATTCTGCCGCGCGAGCTTGATGAATTCGCCGCGCATCTTGGCCCGCGTATCGTGCGGCGGCTCGGTCTTCGCCTTGATGACTTCGTCGTCGGTGAGCAGTCGCTCGACGGCTCCCTTGCGTTCGAGCAGATAGTAGAGGCCGCTCTTCACGCGGATGTCGTGATACTGCAGGTCGAGCATGAAGACGCGCGGGTCATTCCAGCCCGTACCCTTCTTCGCGAGATACGATTCGATCATCTTGCGCTTGATGATCCAGTCCACCTGGCGGCTGAGCTTGTCGGGTTCGGTGTCGAGGCAGTCGAGCACGTACTGCCACTTCACGACCGAATCCTTCAGCTCGTCGGACACCGGATACTGCTCGATGTAGCGCTGGGCCATCTCGCAGTACTCGCGCTGGATCTCGATCGGAGAATACTCGCGACCGTTGTCGAGGCGCAGTTTCCGCTTGCAGGTCGTGTCGTAGGAGATGTCCTTGATCGCCTTGACCGGGTTGCGAAGCGTGAAGTCCTTGTTGATGAAGTTGTCTTCGATCATCTGGAGCACGATCGCGCAGGTGCCGATCTTCACGAAGTTCGTGTACTCGCTCATGTTCGAGTCGCCCACGATGACGTGCAGACGGCGGTACTTCTCGCGATCCGCGTGCGGTTCATCGCGGGTGTTGATGATCGAGCGATCGTTGGTCGTGGTGCCCGAAATCTTCTGGTAGATGTGCTGGGCGCGCTGGCTGATGCAGTAGTGCACGCCGTCCTGTGTCTGGAACACCTTGCCCGCGCCGGTGTAGATCTGGCGCGTCACCAGGAACGGGATCAGCTGCTCGGCGAGGTAGTAGAAATCGACGTCGCGATCGACGAGATAGTTCTCGTGGCAGCCGTAGCTGTTCCCGACGAAGTCGGTGTTGTTCTTGAAGATCGAGAGCTTCCCGGCGATGCGTTCTTCGCGAATCTTCTCTTCTGCGTAGTCCTCGAGTTCTTCGAGGATCCGCTCACCCGCCTTGTCGTAGACGATCAGCTGGCGGGGCGACGCGCACTCGGGCGTCGCGTACTCGGGATGGCAGCCGGTGTCCTGGTAGAACCGCGCGCCGTTCTCGAGGAAGACGTTCAAGAAGTGTTCGGTGGTGATCAGCTTCTCGAAGAGAAAACGGATCGCCTTCTCGACCGGGAGAGTCTTGCGACCCTCCGGTGTAAAGATGATTCCGTACTCGGTCTCGACGCCGTAGATGCGCTTCTGCACGACTCGACCTCGGCGCTGAGCCTGCGGTCAGCCCAGGATTGCCGTTACTTCATCGGCGGAGGCGCGGCGGAACTTTCGGCCGGCTCGCTCACGATCGAGAGTACACATCTCGAGCCGCTCGGCGGCGATGCGAGTTCCGCCATTCGAAAGCGCGGCGACCCCGATCCGCACCGCATCCCCAAGGGGTTGCCCAGCTCGATAGTGTTCTTTCAGGTAGATCTCGATCTGCTCCACGGTGCCGCCGATCCCGCAGAATCCTCGATGGTCCGAGATGCTGCCGTCGAACTGTACGCGGTAGAGCGTGTTCTTCTCTTGCCCGAGCAATCGCGGATCGCCGACCTCGGCAACGATCACCTCAGCCTCGAGCGGTTTCATCTGCTGTGTGAACACGTCGCCGATCGCCTGCGAGTAGGCATTCGCAAGCGCCCTCGCCCGCACATCCTCACGGCTGTACGCGTAACCGCGCACATCGCAGAAGCGCACGCCAATCTTTCGCAACTGATCGAACTCGCTGAACTTGCCGACGCCCGCAAAGGCCAGGCGATCGTAGATCTCACCAATCTTCGAAAGACTCGACGGGTTCTCCGCGAGCAGCACGATGCCCTTGTCGTATTCGAGCGCGACGATGGACTTGCCGCGCGCGATGCCCTTGCGGGCAAAGTCGGCCTTGTCCTGCATCAACTGTTCGGGTGATACGTAGAACGGGATTGACATCAGGCCCCCGCGCTGACGCGCTGGCGTGCGATCGCAACGTGTGCGCGATAGGTGCGCTCGATCTCCTCGGCAGTCACTTCCTCGACGCCGACCACGGTACAGAAGCAGACGATCGGAAAGATTCCGCGCGCGAGATCGACGCCGCCTGTAGCGCGATCCTCATCCGCTGCATCAGCGAGCGCTTGCAACGCGATGCGCAGCGCGTCGTCTCGCGTGAGATCGCTCCGCCATGCCTTCTTGATCGACTCGCGCGCGTAGAGGCTGCCGCTCCCCGAGGACTCGAACTCGGCCTCTTCGTAGCGTCCGCCCGTGACGTCGTACTTCCAGAGTCGCCCGAGCCGACGGCGGAGGTCGTAGCCCGCGAAGATCGGAACGACGACGAGTCCTTGCATCGCAGCCGGCAAGTTCGCCCGCACCATCTGCGAGAGCTTGTTCGCCTTGCCTTCGAGTTCGAGCGCTTCGCCTTCGATCTTCTCGTAGTGCTCGAGCTCGATGCGGAGCATGCGCGCCATCTCGATGGCCGGACCCGCTGCGCCAGCAATCGCAACCAGCGAATGCGCGTCGGTCGGATAGACCTTCTGCATGTCGCGCGAAGCGACGCGATGTCCTTCGGTGGCGAGTCGATCGCCTGCCATCAGAACACCATCGGCGTAACGCATCGCCAACACGGTTGTACCGTGCGGCACTCCCTGTAGCAGGGATGCGTCGCCTACGTCGCGCAGATTCGTTGCGGGACGCAGTTGCGGGAAATCGACTTCGAGAAGCTCGAAGAAGCTCGCGCCCTGGTATTTGCCGCGGATGAGCACCCCCCTGCCTCCGGGCAGCGAGCCGTTACTGCCCGCCGCGTTGCACGTAGTTCTTCACGAACTCCTCGGCGTTCTCTTCGAGAACCTCGTCGATCTCGTCGATCAAGGAGTCCATCTCTTCCTTGAGCTCTTCGCCCTTCTTGGCGAGCTTCTGACCGCCCGCGCCCTTCTCGCCGCCTTCGTCACTGCCTTCGCCGCCACCCTTCTTTTGCTGCTGCTGCGACTCGGCAGCGCTGACGAAGCGCAGACTCTCTTCGGTTTCGCGACGCGGATTCTTCGAGTGGATTTGCATGGCGATTCTCCCCGAGCGATGGCGCTCGTCGGCGGTGCGCAGACCTCAGCTCCGAAGATTGCGCACCAACTCGGCTGCAGTGGGCGAGGAGTTGAAGAGCTCCTCGACGTGTTGCTTCGATCCCTTGAGCGGCTCGACCATCATCACGCGCTTGATCGGCTCGTCACCAATGCCGAACGAGATCGAGTCCCAGTTCACTCCGAATACCTGCGCACCGTAGCGTCGCAGACAGCCGCCGCGGAAGTAGGCGCGCGTGTCTTCGGGCGGATGCAGGACGGCTCGCTCGATTTCTTCATCCGTCACCACACGTCGCACGTGACCTTGGCGTTCGAGAACATAGTACAGGCCTTTGTCGGGTCGCAGGTCGTGGTACTGCAGATCGAGCATCTGCACCTGCGCTGATTCCCAATCGACGCCTTTGCGATCGATGAATCCTTCGATGAGCGCGCGCTTGATCACCCAGTCGATCTCGGTGCGCAACTCCATCGGATCGCGCGCGAGAGAGTCGAGCACGCGCTCCCATTCCACGATCAGCTCCAGCCACTCGGGCTCTACCTCGCGCGTCGCGACATAGCGCCGCGCCATCTCGAGATACTCCTGCTGTACCTGGATGGCGCTCTTCTTCCGACCGTTCTGCATCTCCACTTCGCGACGACATGTGACGTCGTGAGAGATTTCCTTGATCGCACGCACTGGATCGCGGAACGAGAGATCCCGGTCGATGGCGCCGTCTTCGATCATGGCGAGCACGAGCGCCGTGACTCCGTTGCGCAGCCAGATCGTGAACTCGCTCATGTTCGCGTCGCCCACGATCACATGCAGCCGTCGATACTTCTCGCGATCCGCGTGGGGTTCGTCGCGCGTGTTGATGATCGGGCGCTTGACCATCGTATCGAGCGCCACTTCCGTTTCGAAGAAGTCGGCGCGCTGCGACAACTGATACTCGCAGGGATGCGCGCGGTTCTCGGAGCCGACCTTGCCGGCGCCGCTGTAGATCTGGCGCGTCACGAAGAACGGCATCAGGTGCTCGACGATCTGTTTGAAGGACGTGCGGCGGTCCATCAAATAGTTCTCGTGACTGCCGTACGAGTTGCCCTTGCGATCGCTGTTGTTCTTGTAGATCAACATCTGGGTGCCCGGCGGCAGCACCCGGTTGGCGTCGCGTCGGCTCTGCTCGACGATCCGCTCGCCCGCCTTCTCGTGGATCACGAGATCGCGCGCGTTGGTCACTTCCGGGCAGGAATACTCGGGGTGCGCGTGATCGACGTAGTAGCGCGCACCGTTCGCGAGCGTCTTGTTGCGGGCGATGTTTTCCTGCTGGTTCGGGGTGTACTTCTCCCCTTCGACCTGGAAGCCGCGCGCATCTGCGAGCGGATTTTCCTGGTCGTAGTCCCACAGGATCTTCGCCGCTGCCTCTTCCCGGTAAGAGTTGACGAGAAGTACGCAGCTGGAGATCTGGTCGAAATCGCGGTCATTCTTGACGGTGATTCCGTACTCGATCTCCGTCCCCATCACCTTGGGAATCGCCATCGAGTCCTCTTCACGTCATCCCCACTAGAGGTATTGACCGGATCGGATGTCTTCAATCGACCGACCTTCGTTGCGGTTGATCCCGGTGATCAGTGTACGGACGTTGATGATCCGCTCACCCTTGCGACCGGAGATGCGCGCCCAGTCGTCCGGGTTGGTCGTGTTCGGGAGATCTTCGTTCTCCTTGAACTCGTCGCGCACCGAATTGATCAGGTCGTCGAGCTGGATGCCCCGCTCGTTCTGTTCGATCAAGCGCTTGACCGCCTTCTTCTTGGCGCGGTCGACGATGTTCTGGATCATCGCGCCGCTCGAGAAGTCCTTGAAGTAGAAGATCTCGCGCTCGCCCTTCGCGTAGGTCACCTCGAGGAACTTGTTCTCCTCGGTGGTGGCATACATGTTGTCGATCGTGTCGCGGATCAGCCCATCCGTGATCTTCTGCGTATCCGAACCGTAGTGTTCCTCGGTCGAGCGATGGAACGGCAGCTCGGGCTTCAGGTACTTCGTGAAGATGTCGTGCGCGGACTTCGCATCCGGCCGGCTCACCTTCACCTTCAGGTCGAGTCGTCCCGGGCGCAGCACGGCGGGGTCGATCAGATCCTGTCGATTGCTGGCGCCGATTACGATCACGTTCTTCAGCGACTCGACGCCATCGATCTCCGAAAGGAACTGCGCGACGACCGTAGCTTCCATGTCCGATGAGATGCCCGAACCGCGCATGCGGAACAGCGAATCCATCTCGTCGAAGAAGATCACGACGGGGACATCCTCGCTGGCCTTGTCGCGCGCCTTGCGGAACACCTCTCGGATCTTGTGCTCCGTCTCACCGACGTACTTGTTGAGCAGCTCGGGGCCCTTCACGTTGAGGAAGAACGCCGTGGTCTGTCGACCCGTGCGCTTCTCGACGCTCTTGGCCAGGCTGTTCGCGACGGCCTTCGCGATCAGCGTCTTGCCGCATCCCGGCGGGCCATAGAGCAAGATGCCCTTCGGCGGACGCAGCTGGTGCTCGAGGAAGATCTCCGGGTGCATGTACGGCAGTTCGATCGCGTCGCGCAGGATCTCGATCTGTTCTTCGAGCCCGCCGATGCGGTCGTAGGTCACGTCCGGGATCTCTTCGAGCATCACTTCTTCGACGCCCGACTTCGGCATCTTCTCAAACGCGTACTGCGTGCGCGTGTCGATCATGATGTGATCGCCGGCCTTCAGTATCTCGCGGCGCAGCGGGTCGGCGAGCGTTACGACGCGCTCGTCGTCGGTGTGGCCGAGCACGATGGCTCGCCCATCACCGAGTACCTCGATCACGGATGCGATCTCGCCGCGACTCACAAAGCCCGCCGTCTCGATCACATTGAAGGCCTCGTTCAGCAGGACGAGCTGTCCCTCTTCAAATCCGCTCGCATCCACCTTCGGATGGACATTCACTCGCATCGCGCGGCCATCGACGACGATCTCCGCGGTGCCGTCTTTGTTCGAGCGCGTGAAGACGCCGTAGTTGTTGGGCGGCGCGCAGAGCTTGTCGACCTCCTCCTTCAGGAGTTCGATCTGCTGCTTCGCCTCTTGCAGTGTGTGCACCAGCTTTTCGTTCTGGCGTTCCGCGTCGCCGAGCTGCTGGCGCAGCACGTGGTAGCGACGGCGAGCTGCATCGTGCTCGGCGAGAAGCCGCTCGAGACGGCGACGGAACTCGGCGGAGTCGCTGCCGAAGAAGCGCAGAGCGTCCTGCAACTCTTCGACCGGATCCGCGGTCACGGTCGGGTCGCGATCGGGTTCGTCACCCGGACGCGGACCCGACGCGGAGATGCGTCGCATCACGTCGCGGACGAATCCCTTCTTCCCGATGTTTCCGGCGTCGTCGAACTCACTCATCGTCGCGCCCCTTCCCGGTTCAGCGGCCCCACTTCAAGTCGAGGAACCATCTGCGTGATGAGATCTGCAAGGCTCATGCCGTCACCGGAGCATGCTTCGTCGCCCGGTTCGTCGCGGCGCTGGAGATACTCGCGGTACGGCTTGCGCTGTCCGCAGGCTGACTCCGGGTTGCCCGACTCGATGCTGTTCCGCGCGGCTGATTTGCCTAGGCCGTCGTCAAGCAACCGTTGATCGCGAGCGCACGAGAGTTGCTGTCGAGCCCCCAGCGATCCCGGCAAAACCGGGTCGAACGCGATCCGGATCCCGCTCGGGTCTGCCAAGTGGGTCCGCTGCATGCCGAGTCGACGCCTGCGCGGTTGCATCCACCATCTCGTTGAAAGGCCAAAATCCCTAGCACTTTCGGCCTTTTCGGGGAGTTTCAACATATCAGAGCACCTACTCGTGTCAAGCGAACCAAAGTGCCTCGGCCATCCTGCGAGCAGCTCGCGGCGGCCTTCGGTGAGTGCTCGCACGACGCCTCCTAGGTTCATTCTGCATCGCCGCCAAGACCACTCGGGTTCTGTCTGTCGGAACCGATCCCGCGCGCGCTCGTCTATTCGATCGGCGGCAGTGCTGTGCAACTTGCATCGAATCTGCCGCCTTGGGATGCGACACGATCGATCCGCTGCCGCAATGCTGACAGGTCCGTCGGAGAGTCAGCGCCCCACGCCCATCTGCGCAGCCGTTTGCGCGGTCCGAGACCTCGGTGACGCGAATTGCCGTCCGTGGACAAAGCCCGACCAATCTTGCGCCGACGCCGGGCAGCTCACGGTGCGATCGGCACGCTGAGCACGCGCACACCATCGGGCGGTATGAACTCGAATGAGCTCGCTCCAGGCTTCGTGTTCTCGCGCAGCTTGTCGAAGGCGATCGTGGTTCGATTGCCGAACAAGTCGACGACGGTCGTCTCGCGCACCGCAGCGCTGTCGCGATCCACGCGCAGCTCGAGCCGTTCATACTGCGCCTCGCGCTTGGGTGTGAGTCCGAGCGTGACGACCGAGTCGCTGCAGCCGCTCGCCGTTACGCGGAACTCGTCGTGCAACTTCCCCTCTCCGAGCAAGAACTGGACACCCGCAGCCGAGAGATATCCAGCCGCGAGCGGCAGCTTCTGCACCTCGCGCGCCTTCGGGTCGTAGATCCAAAGCGTTGAGCCATCGCTGACGACGAGGCTCGGTTCGGGCGACTCGTAGGACCAGCGCATCTTGCCGGGCTTCGCGAATGTGACCTCGCCTCGCGCGACGATTGCTTCGCCGGCGGGACCGCCCAGCGCAACGCGTCGTGTGGTCTGCTCGAAGTGCGCCGAAAGATCGCCGACCTTGGCGTAGCGCTGCTCGACGCGACCCGCGATTTCATTGGCGCAATCTGCGGCCGAAGTCCGAGGCGCCGCGATCGATGTTGCGACCAGCGCCAGAAGCGCGCAAAGCGTGTGCGTCTGCAAGGCGCTTCGACGCGTCGTCCAGCGCCTCATTCGGCGTCGAGCGATCGTGCGAAGACTTCGCGCGGCTTCGTGCCGACCTGCGGCCCGATGACGCCCTCTTCTTCCATCTGTTCGATCATCCGCGCTGCGCGGTTGTATCCGACTTTCAGGCGGCGCTGGATGTAGGAGATCGAGGCATTGCGTGTTTCGGCAACGATCGAGATCGCGCGGTCGTAGAGATCGTCGGCGTCGTCGCCACGCTCTTCCTTCTCCTCGCTCTCCTGCTTGGCGCGCATCAACGTCTCGTCGAAACGCGGCGCGCCTTGCGTCCGCAAGAACGCGACCAACTCCGCGACTTCCTTCTCCGAAACGTAGGCGCCGTGCATGCGCTGCATCTTCGAGGTCCCAGGCGGCAGGTAGAGCATGTCGCCCTGCCCGAGCAGATGCTCCGCGCCGTTCTGATCCAAGATCGTGCGCGAGTCGATCTTCGACGACACTTGGAACGATATGCGCGACGGGAAGTTCGCCTTGATCACGCCCGTGAGGACATCGACGCTGGGACGCTGCGTCGCGAGCACCAGGTGGATGCCTGCCGCGCGTGCCATCTGCGCGAGACGCTGCAGCGCTTCTTCGACGTCACGCGCAGACACGACCATCAGGTCCGCCAGCTCGTCGATCACGACGACGATGTACGGAATCCGCGCGATCGGAACCTCGAGACCCTGGTCCTCACCAGGTCGCGCTTTCAAGCGCAGCGTGGTCTGGCCGTCTGCCAGCAGTTCGTCCACTCGTTCGTTGAACTGCAGGATGTTGCGCACACCGAGCGCAGCCATCGCGCGATAGCGCTCTTCCATCTTCAACACGATTCCGTGCAGCGCCGCCGATGCCCGCTTCGGATTGGTGACGACGTCCGCTATCAGATGCGGGATTCCCTCGTAGATCGACAGCTCGAGAATCTTCGGGTCGATCAGCAACAGCTTCAGCTCTTCCGGCGCGGCGCGACACAGAATCGAGCAGAGCAGCGCGTTCAGGAACACGCTCTTGCCGGTGCCGGTCGCGCCCGCGACGAGCAGGTGCGGCATCTTGGCGAGATCCGCCTCGACGGGGTTGCCGAAGATGTCCTTGCCGAGCGCGAGCGTGAGCTTCGACTTGCTCTTGCGGAAGTTCTCCGACTCGAGCAGATCGCGGATGTAGACGACATCGCGCTCCGGGTTCGGGATCTCGATGCCGACCACCGACTTGCCCGGCAACGGCGCGATGATTCGCACCGAGAGCGCACGCAGCGCGAGCGCGAGATCGTCCGCGAGGTTCGTGATGCGATTGACCTTGACGCCCGCTCCCGGCTCGAACTCGAACATCGTGATGACCGGGCCGGGATGCACCGTCACGACACGACCGAGCACGCCAAAATCCGCGAGCTTCTTCTCGAGGATCCGCGAGTTCATGATCAGGCTGTCGCGGTCGTAGCTGCGACCGACATCGGGCGGTCGTTGGAAGATCGCGATGTCGGGATGCTGATACGGACCCTGCGGTGTGTGCTCCGCAAACAGAAACGCTTCCTGTTCGGGATTTCGCTTCTTGCGATCGTCGCGGTGATCGACGATGTCCGGCTCTTCGCGTTTGCGCCCAGCGCGCGGTGAGGGCGCCGCCGGCTCGAGGTGCGCAATGGAATCCGGCTCCGCGAGCGGTTCGAGATCCGCCTCCAACGCGATAGCCTCTATCGTACCTGCCGCCAATGCGGGCGACAGCGGATGCGCGCGGCGATCGCGACGCGCGCGCCGTACACCGATGGCACGTACGGCGGCAACGACACCGTCGCGCGCGCGCAAGAGTGTCCTGATCGCGAAATCGCCGATCGCCTCGAGCGCGCGGAACGCCTCGATGCCGGCGCGACGCATCGCGCGCGCGATCGCGACGCCGGCCACCGCGGAAAGACGCGCGAACTCCGCGAGCCCGCGAGCGGCGACTCGCAACGCGGTGCCGTTCTGCACGCCCGTAACTGCCAGAATGCCCGCAATCGCGATGAGCGCGTTCAGCAACAGCGCGCCCCACAAACTGAGCAGCAGTCGCTCGCCCGAAGCCAACCACTCGCCGAGCAATCCGTTGCCACCCGGCGCAAGCGTGGATGCGCCCGCGGCGGCAACGAGCGGCGGAAGCGTCGCGGCCGCAAGCAGCAGCAGCGCGGCGCCCGTCCAGAATCGCGCGCCCGGGAGATCGCGTCCGAGCAGCATGCGCCCGCCGACGATCACGGCCGTTCCGACCAGCACGGCGCCACCGAGACCTGCGGTGCGAAAGAGCAGACCCGCCAGCGTCGCGCCTACTGCACCAGCCGCATTCGCGACGTCGGTCAATCGGAAGAGCGGATCCGCTGGGTCGTAGGTGGCGAGTGCGAGCGCTGCGAGTGCTGAGAAGGCGATCAGAGCCAGCCCGATGGATTCGGAAGCGAGGCGCCCAAGCGGAGAAGCGGAGCGCGCAGGCTCCGCCCGACGGCGACGCGCTCCGGTCTTAGCCACGAGAATTCCGCAGCGCACGGGATCCGTGCACGGTGAGCCGCGCGCACCCAAGTGCGCATTTGAAATGGAATGTGGGAACGCCCACGTCCCTCACCCCCCGGTGGGACGGGAATCGTTCGCAGCTTACCCACCGGCGCGATGCGGCGTCAAGCCGAGGATCACTCGTTTGCATTGCGCGTGCGATGCGATCGCATCGCACGCGTGCACCCGCTCCTCGCGCGGCGAAGGATCCATGCGCGAGTTCGACCGCGGCGGTGTGCACCGCAAGAACTCACACGATCAGCGCGAGCGAGTGTGAACGCGCGCTCGCGCTTGACTGACTCGCCCGACGCGCGGAACATGGGGTTCTCACCCTCCTAGACGGAGACCCCCCTTCCATGGCGAGCGTCAACAAAGTCATTCTGGTTGGAAATCTCGGACGCGATCCGGAGCTTCGCTACACGAAAAACGGGCAGGCGGTGGCGAACTTCAGCCTCGCCACCACCGACAGCTTCACGAGCAAAGACGGTCAGAAGGAAGAGCGCACCGAGTGGCATCGCGTCGTCGCATGGGCGAAGACGGCGGAACTTTGCGCGCAGTATCTCGCCAAGGGGCGCTCGGTCTACATCGAAGGCCAGCTGCGCACGCGCGAGTGGGAAGACAAGGATGGCCACAAGCGCCAGACCACGGAAGTGCATGCGCAGACCGTGCAGTTCCTCGGTCCGCGTACGCAGGCTGGTCCGGCCAGCGCTGGCAGTGGTGGTGGTGGCAGCGGCGGACCGCGCGTGAGCGAGCCCGGTTCCAGCGCGCCGTCGGAAGCGCCGCCCACGGACGAAGAAATTCCGTTCTAGCGAGAGACCGGAATCAGCGGCCCTTGAGGCCGCGAACCAGTTCGTCGATCAGCGCGCGGGCGTCTTGTCCGAGATTCTCGAATTCGACGCCCATTCCAGCAGGCCCGTCGCCGCCCGGTACCTGGATCCGGGTAACGCGCCCGCGCGCTTGAATCGGCAGATCGCTGCCAGGCAGCTTGAACTGCAGTGCGACGCGCGTGTCGGTCGGCGGCGGATTGTCGGTCTCGATGAAGAGACCGCCTTCGTTGACGTTGCGCGTGAACTCGGAGAAAAGTGCGTCGACCGTCGAGTAGGCGATTCGCACCACGAGCGGCGTACGCGGCGAGTGGCGGCGCTCGACCTCGGCCTCGTACTCCCGATTCGCAATCCTCACGATTCGTTCCGCAGGCTCGGCCATGACCGACTCCTTACGCCTCGGTGGCGGCGCTCTTCGCGCTCATCGACCGCCCGACTTGCCGGCCTTAGAAGAGACTGAGGGAGCGTCACCGAGCTCCCGACGCGGCAGCACGCCCAGCTCACAAAGACTCGACCAGCCGCGTTCCGCGACGACCACGTGGTCCAGCACTGGGATGCCCAGGAGCAGACCTGCATCGGCGAGGCGAATGGTGATCTCGCGATCCTCGGTGCTCGGCGTGGGATCGCCACTCGGGTGGTTGTGCACCAGCACGACCGCCGCCGCCGCCTCGCGCAACGCGGGCCGAAAGACCTCGCGCGGATGCACGAGGCTCGCGGTGAGCGTGCCCTGCGAGATCATCACTTCGCGCAGCATCCGGTGGCGACCATCGAGGAGAACGACCAGAAAGCGCTCGTGATGCGCGTGACGAAGGCGCGCATGGAAGTGACGGAACACGTCGGCGGGACCCCGCACGGGATCGCCTGGCCGCAGCCTCCGCGCAGCGAGCCGGCGGCCCAACTCGAGCGCCGCCGTGAGCGCAGCGCTTTTTGCGCGCCCGATTCCAGGCGTGCAAACGAGTTCGGTAGGCACGGTCGCAGCAAGACCTGCGAGGCCTTGATGCTGTTGCAGCAGCGCAGTAGCGAGCGCCAATACACCGCGACCCGCGCCGCCGGTGCGCAACAACAACGCGATCAGCTCAGCCTCGGAAAGCGCCTCGGCGCCAAGCGCTTCGAGGCGTTCGCGCGGTCCATCTCCAGCGGTGGGTGCCGCATCGCGTGCGCAACCCGACGCACCGCGATTTCCACGCAGCAGCGAAGTCATGACGATCTCCCGCGGGACCGCGGGTTCGGGGCGAGGTCTTGCTAGCCGGGACCGGCGTCGGCGCCGGCCGTCGTTCCGCCGCAGCCAGCCGCGTTTGCGGCGGCGAGCGCCTTTGCGAATGCGGCGCGATCCATTTCCGGTGCGACGAGGCTGCGCAAGGCCTCGCTGCGGTACTCGGGCGCTTCGAGGATGCGTACCCAGGCTCGCAGCAGCGCGAGGAAACCTTTCGCCGAGGCGGCCTGGCTCCCCGCCGCCGAAAGTTCGATCGGAATGCCGGGCCGGAACGCCGAGCCGTCTTCCATGCGGATCACGCCACCGGCCGACACTTCCCCGAGTCGCCGCAATGCCGCGCGAACATACGGATCCGTGAAGTCGCCGCGCGGCGAGAGCGCGCGTGCGAGCTGCTCGCGATCGAGTTTGCGGCGCAGTGCTTCGTCGAAGCTCGCCCCGCATCCCGTGACGTCGCCGCTGCCGATGCTGCCGAGGGCGCTGCGCGCGCGCTCTACGTTGCCACCGCCGCCGATGTCGATCGTGTAGCGGTAGAGACCACGCGCCGTGTCCTGCGACTCGCGCGCGCGGAGTTCGAGCGTCTTCGGATCGTTGCCGGGCGTGAGCTTCACTTGCAACATCAAATCTTCGCCGAGCTGACTCGCCTCGACTCTCTCCACGAGCGGGCTCTTCATGCCATCGAACGCCGTCGCGACGCGGCCCTCGCTCGCCGTCTGCGTGAGTACGATGGTGAAACTGTCGCTGCCCTTCTGTAGGCGAACCTGGGCTGGCACCTTGGTCAAGAAGGTGAGCGCTTCACGCCCGGCAAAGATGGTGTGCGCGACACCCGCCAGTGTGTTGGGCAGCGGCTGCAGATCGATCACGATCGAGTCTTGATCGCCGCGCACGTTGACGTGCACGGTCTCCCTTCGATAGCCGTCGAGCGCCGCGCTGATCGTGATGGAGTCGCGCTTTCCGGCATCGGCGCGCTTGGGCAACACCACCGTGACGGGCGCGACCGCCTGCTCGTAGCGCTTCTGAAAACTTGCGCGCACGTAAGCGAGATCGAGCGCCGCGCCGGGCGGTGACGTCTCGATGCGCAGCGTTCGATCGCTGTAGTAGCCACTGCGCATGAACGAGAAGATGTGCGACGGGCTCCAGCCCGCCTTCTCGTCGGGGATCAACTCCACACGCTCTTCGGCACGCGCACGCGAGGCGAATCCGGAGATCGTGATCCCGGATGCGACGGCAATGGCAACGGCAGCTAGAGCGACTCGGCGTCGCACGTCGGCGCTCTCCCCAACTCGGCCCCCAGGCGATCGTAGCCGCGTCTTGCGATCGCACACAACCGCGTCCGCGCGGTGACGTGTCTCTGCGGCAGATTCAGGCGGACCCGCGTTCGCCGTCACGCACCCAATCGCCGCTCTTGCCGCCGCGTTTGCTCACCAGCCGCACTGCTTCCAGGCTCATGCCGCGATCGATCGCTTTGCACATGTCGTAGACGGTGAGACCTGCCGCGGACACTGCCACGAGCGCTTCCATCTCGACGCCAGTCCGCGCATGCGCGCGCACACGCGCCTCGATCGCGAGACGCGAACCATCGGGATCGGGCACCAAGTCAATCTCGACGGCGTCGAGCGGCAGCGGGTGCGCGAGCGGAATCCACTCGGCGGTGCGCTTGGCCGCTTGCAGTCCTGCGATGCGGGCCACGGCCAGTACGTCGCCCTTCGGTGTGCGTCCCTCGGTAATCGCGGCGAGTGTCGCGGGCGCCATCCGCACCGCGCCGCGCGCGACGCACTCGCGCGCGGTGATCGGCTTCTCGCCCACATCGACCATGCGGGCGCGCCCGTGCTCATCGAGATGGGTGAGCTTGGACAGGCTAGGCCTCGCGCTCGAGCACCCAGGCGAGCACGTCTTCGAAGACCTGCTCCTGCTCCGGTTCGTTCAGGATCTCGTGACGCAGCATTGGGTAGACACGCAATTTATGCCCCGCTCCGCGGAGCTGGCCGTGGAATGCGCGACTGCCGCGCGGCGGACACACGCGATCCGCTTCGCCGTGCAGCATTAGCAGGGGTGCGTGGACGTGCATGCCGGCAGCGCCGGTACGCACTACGGCGTCGAGCGCTTCCGCGCCGAACGATGCCGTGGCGTGCTTGAAGACGAGCGGGTCGTCGTCGTAACCACGCACGACGTCGGGATCGCGCGAGAGATCGTTCGAATCGATGCCAGCGCGCAGTCGAAGTCGCGGCGCGAAGCGCCGCAGCGTGCTTGCAAAGCGCAGTCGCATCCGCGAGACGCCGGGGCCGAGTTCCAGCGGTGGCGCCGAAACCACGGCACCGAGAAGATCGGGTTTTCGTTCGACGAGCAGCGCCGCGACCAGCAGTCCGCCAAGGCTGTGCCCCATCAACACCAACGGGAGTTCTGGACTCTCGCGCCGCACCTGATCGAGGAACGCCTCGAGATCGTCGAGCAGCTGGGAAAACGAATCGATGTGACCGCGCTCGCCGTCGGAGCGACCGTGGCCGCGATGGTCGTAGCCGTGCACGGCGAAGTCGCGCGTCGCGAACCAGGCGCCGACATGGTCGTAGCGCCCGCTGTGCTCGGCGAAGCCATGCACCAGCGCGAGCTTTCGCTGCGGCTGCCGGGGCAGCCAGGAACGCCGGAACAGCCGCGTGCCGTCGGGCATCGCGAAGGTCGAGGTCGAGCGGCGGACTACGCGGCGTTCCACGTCGCGAAACTAGGCGGCGCGCGCGCGGCGCGTCAACCAGCATCGCGCCCGGCGCACAGCCCGTTGTGTCACGAAGAGCGCAGCTGCCGTCGCACTTCGGCCTGAGCTGCGCGAACGCGCTCCAGATACGCGACGCCGCGAATGTTCGGGCCCCAGAAGTACGCAAGGATGCCGTCGGCTTCGCCCATCCGGCGGATGTTGTCGGCGAGGATCAAGCAGCCCGCTTCGATGTTGCTTTCGACCGTCGTGAAATTGCCGACGAGGCGCAGCGGCTCGAGCATCGCCGGCATCACCTGCATCAGACCCATGGCGCCCTTCGGAGAGCGCGCGCTCGGCAGCGCGCTGCTCTCGACCAGGATCACCGCGGTCACCAACTCGGGATCGAGCTCGTACTTCGCGCTGTAGCGAAGCACCGCACGCGCGATCCGGGCCACCTCAGGTTCCACGAGATGCGGGTTGGTGCGCGCGAGCACGCGGGCAATCGAGAATTCGTCGGTGGCGGCGCGCTGCGGATTCGCAGCAACGGGCGCAGCGGCGGCCACCGGTTCCGGCGCGGGCGGTGCGGCGCTCAGCCACAACAACGCCAGCCCGGCCGCTGCCGTGGCTGCCACTCTCGATCTCGAAATCGGCGAAGAGCGAGTCTTGGGAAGGGTCCGCATGGGGCTCTCCTCGGAGCTCGGGTGAATCGTGATGTCGGGATGTGAGTGGGAGCTGGGGAAGAAAGGTGAGGCGGGCGCAGGGTAAGTGGAGGTCCGGAACCTCGCCAGACGCGCGAGCCCCGTGGGGATCAGTTTCGTGAAGAGTCCCTCGGGGTAATCGTCATCGAGTCTTCACCTCTCTGCAAACTCTCGTTTGACCTGCGAAAAACGAGGGTGATAGGATGTTCTTCGCCCTGGCGGGTCTCCCCGCCCCCATTGGAACGCCGCAGGATAAGGCCCCGAATCGGTGATCTAGGGAGCAACTTGGCGCTACTCGGGACGACACGCAGAAGAGATTCGGGCCCGCGCGAGACGAAGCGCGGCGGTGACGCCGAGAGGCGTCGCCTCGAACTCTCGGACGCGATTCTCGACGCCGCACCCGATCCGATCGTTTGCATCGATTCCGACGGTCGCGTCCGTTACGTCAACCCGGCTTGCGGTGCGCTCTTTGGCTGCGCCTCGTCGGATGTGATCGGGCAGCACGTCCGCGAAGTGATCGGAAGCCACGAACCCGACGCGGATACGCACGACGGCGTCCGCCGCGGTCACGCAGAATTGCGGCTCCCGGGCGGCGAGATGCGCTGGGTCGCCTACGCCGCAAAACGGCTGGATGATCCCGTAGGCGGCGCCGTGGCGTATCTGCGCGACGAAACTGATCGGCGTCGCGACGAATTGCAGATGTCCCGACAGAACGACGAGCTGGAGCAGACGGTGCGCGCGCTCGCGCACGACCTCCGCTCACCGCTGGTCTCGGTGCTCGGTTTCTCGCGGCTGCTACGCGAGGACTTCGGCGCCGCTCTCGGCGAGCGCGGTACACATTTTCTCGATCGCATCACCGAAGCGGGTCGGACGATGGAGAGCTTGATCCGCGATCTGCTCGACTTCGCCCGCATCGGTCACGCGGGCGAGCGACGCGTGATGGTGGATCCGCGCGAGGTACTTCTCCAACTGCGCGGCGAACTGAAGCCGCGGCTCGAGCAACAGAACGTCGAGCTGGTGATTCCCGAACATCCTGCGCTCTTGTGTTGTGATCGCACGCGTCTCTACCAGCTCTTCTCCAACTTGATCGGCAACGCACTCGATCACATGGGTCCCTGCGAGAAGCCCGAAGTCGCCGTCGAGATCCGTGAGACCAGCGAATGGCATCAGATCGTCGTTCGCGACAACGGACGCGGCGTCGCGCAGACCGAACGGGAACGCATCTTCGAGATGTTCCACAGCGTCGCGCATCCGGGTGGCCGCAAGGGAACCGGCATCGGCCTCGCGATCGTCAAGAAGATTGCGGAGCTGCATGGTGGTCGCGCGTTCGTAGAGAGCTCGCCTGGCGCTGGCGCCGCATTCCACGTCCTGCTGCCTCGCTCGTGACGGCGCCACGAAACGGTGGCAGCCGATACCCCCTTCGCCTAGGTTCGGCCGCCGCGCGCCATGTACCCCGTCTTATTCGAGATCTTCGGCTTTCCGATCAGCACCTTCGGTGTGATGCTGGCGGTGGCGTTCCTGACCGGAACGTGGCTCGTCGCATTGCGGATGCGCGAGATCGGACTCGATCCGGAACAAGCCACCACCATGTTGATCTACGCCATGGTGGGCGGCATCGGCGGCGCGAAACTCTACTTCGCGATCGACGTGTCGCTGCGCGAGAACATCCCGTTCACGCAGCTGCTCTTTGCGCGCGAGGGCATCACGTTCTTTGGCGGTCTGCTCGGCGCGATGGCTGCCGTGATCATCGGCACGCGCATCCACAAGATTCCCACGGGCCCGTTCTTCAACTGCGTGGCCCTCGCTGCAGCGATCGGGCAGGCCCTCGGACGCATCGGCTGCTTCCTCGTCGGCGACGACTACGGCCGGCCGACGGACGGAATCTTTGGCATCGCCTTCCCGCAAGGCGCGCCGCCGACGCTCGACAAGGTGCACCCGACGCAACTTTACGAATCGGCGTGGCTCTTCGGTGTCACCGCGTTCTTGTGGGCGCGGCGTGACAAGAGCCCGCGGCTTTGGGCGGAGTACTTCATGCTCGCCGGCATCGGTCGCTTCGCAGTCGAGTTCCTGCGCGTGAATCCGCGCGTGGTGCTCGGCCTCAGCGAGGCACAGATCATCTCGCTGGCGCTGTTCACGGTGGGGGCGCTCGCTTGGTTGCAGGCACGCCGCGGCGTCGCGCTGGCAACCGCATAGCTCGCCGGAGGATCCCTTGCCCAGAGCTGGCGACACGCGCGCAAAGATTCTGGAGGTCGCGGAAGCCGAGTTCGCGGCGGAGGGCTACGCCGGCGCGCATCTGCAGAAGATCGCCGAGCAGGTCGATGTACGAAAAACGGCGCTCTACTACTACTTCGATTCAAAAGCCGCGCTCTACTCGGCGGTGCTCGAGTCGATCCTCGAGGATCTCGACCACGTGGTCGCAGCCGCCCTCGAGACCACCGAGACGCCGGAACGCCAACTCGAAGAGTTGGTGACTCGCTTCAACGAGCTGCTCGCCGAGAAACCGAACTGCGCGCGGATCTTGTTGCGCGTGTTCGTGGATCGACCGCCCGGCCTGACGGTGACGCTGCTGCCGACGCTGACGCGTGTGATCGGGCGTGTGATGAGTTGTTACCGGCGTGGGGTCGATGCCGGAACGTTCCGCCACATCTCGACACGACATTTCTTCCTGAGCTCGTTCGGCCTGATGCTCTTCCCGTACGCGGCGCCCGCCTTCGCTGCGACGATCCTCGGTGTCGAGGACATGTTCACGGGGCCCGTCGTCGCCTGGCGGCGCGACGAAGTGCTCTCACTGCTGCGCGACGGTGTGCGCGCGCGACCCGACGAAACGAAGCCGTGATCCGACCGGCTGCTATTCGCGCGGCGCGAGGCGCTGCGCGAGCGCAGCGGCGCGCTCGCCGAGGTCTGGTTGCCCTGTGCCAGCCGAGAGTGTCGCAACGCGTGTCACCGCTGACAGCGCCAGATTGCGAAACGGCCCGTCGGCATCGACGAGCCCGCCATCGACCCAGCGCTCGAGATCGCGCAGGGATTGGTCGTAGCCAGCGCTCATGTAGGCGCTCATTCCATCCGCGTACGCCAACGCATTGCGCAGATCGGCTCGTTTCGGGTCGCGCGTCAACGCTTCGGCGAGTACGCGTCGCGACTCGTCGAAGTAGCCGCTCTCGAGATACGAACGCGCCGCCAGCGCGTAGGCATCGACCGCATCGCCGTGCGCCTCGGTCAGGAACGCATCGAGAGGCTCGCCCAGTACCTCGCCCGCGAGTTCGATGTTCTCCAGCAGGTAGCGCGCGACGAGACCGTTCGTGCGATGCGTGCGCAACAACACGCGGAATTGTTTCCGCGTCTGCTCGAGCAGTGCCTCACTCTCGATCAGCGCCTCGGCGAGTCGCTCGTGCGACGCGGCGAGGATGCGCGCGAATTCCTCGAAGAGCCCCTCGCTGCCCGCTTCGGCGTCGCGTCGTGCAGCCTCGACCTTGGGCGCGTAGACCTCGAGTTGATAGAAGTTTTCCCGCAGCTTCATCGCCTCGTGGAAGAGCGAACCCACGGCGAGGTCGAAGAGCGCGACGCGCGACAGGTCGTCACTCCCCTCGCCGGCCCGAAAGAGCGCGTGACAACGCTCCTTCAATCGGAACAGGACGCTCGCTTCGGTGTCGCCGACTAGAGCCTGCACCTCGTCGAAGTGCAGACCACCACGGCGATGGCGTTCGAAGAGGCGCCGCAGCAGCCGGTGCGCGAGCAAGAACTCGCGGACGATGTCGACGAGTCCTATCGGGGCGGATCGCACTGACTCAGCATACCGCCCCGAAGACGGTGCCCCTATACTGCGCCGGCCCAAAGCCCTGGAGTGTGTCCCCCATGCATCCTATCGACTTCTGGTCGATGACCTTCGTCTTCATGCTCGCGACCTTCGTGGGCTTCGACGTGATCCGAAACGTGTCGCGATTGCTGCATACGCCGCTGATGTCGCTGACCAACGCGATCTCGGCGATTGCGGTCGTCGGCTCGATCATCATCGCGGGTGAGCAGAAGACGACCATCAGCACCATTCTCGGAACGATCGCGGTCGCCGCGTCCGTCACGAACATCGTCAGTGGTTTCCTGATCACCGACCGGATGTTGAAGATGTTCCGCCAGCCGGGCGGTAAGTGATGATGGAGAACATCACGCAGCTCGCCTACCTGATCGCGGCGGGGCTCTTCGTCTTCTCGTTGCGCTGGATGAGCCACCCGAAGACGGCGCGACGCGGCGTTGCGGCAGGCGTCGGCGGCATGAGCCTCGCCGTATTCGGCACGCTGCTCCATCCCGAAATCGTCGCGTACCACTGGATCGCGATTGCCGTGGTCGTCGGCGTCGCGGTCGGCATTCCGCTTTCGCGTGTCGCGCTCACCGCGGTGCCGCAGCGAACCGCGCTGTCGCACGCATTCGGTGGTCTCGCTGCGGGACTCGTCGGTACTGCGAAGTACATGATCTGGCTTCCGGAAGGCGAGCTCACCGCGTTTCGAATGGGCGCCATCTCCGTCGAAGTGATCCTCGGCTTTCTCACCTTCACCGGCTCGCTGATGGCGGCGGGCAAGCTGCAAGAGGTGATTCCGACGCGGCCGATCACCTACCGCGGTCAGAACGTGATCAACCTCTCGCTGCTCGCGATCGCCGTACTCGCCGGTGTGTGGCTGGTGATCGACCCCACCCAGTGGTTCCTCTTCCCGGTGTTGATCACGCTCTCGCTGGCCTTCGGCGTGCTGTTGATCATTCCGATCGGCGGCGCCGACATGCCGACGGTGATCTCGCTGCTCAACGCCTACGCCGGACTCGCGGCGGTGGCGATGGGCTTCGTGCTCGAGAACAAGGTGCTGATCATCGCGGGTGCGCTCGACGGTTCGTCGGGCTTGATCCTGTCGATCATCATGTGCCGCGCGATGAATCGGTCTTTCACGAACGTGCTCTTCGGCGCGTTCGGGCAGGTGCAGGCGAGCGCGAAGGGCGCCGTCGAGCAGAAGCCCGTGAAGAGCGCGACCGCGCAGGATGTCGCGGATCTGCTCGAGATGGCGCGCGAGGTGGTCATCGTGCCGGGCTACGGCCTTGCCGTCGCGCAAGCACAACACCGCGCCTTCGAGTTGTACGAGCAATTGCAGAAGCGCGGCATCCGTTGCCGCTTCGCGATCCACCCGGTCGCGGGCCGCATGCCGGGCCACATGAACGTGTTGCTCGCCGAGGCCAACGTGCCGTACGACGCGCTCGTCGAGATGGACGAGATCAACCCCGATCTCGCGCAGGTGGACGTCGCGATCGTGGTCGGCGCGAACGATGTCGTGAATCCCGCTGCGCGCCACGACGAATCGAGCCCGATCTACGGCATGCCGATCATCGACGTCGACAAGTGCAAGACGGTGATCGCCAACAAGCGCACGATGAACCCGGGCTTCGCCGGCATCGACAACGAGCTCTACACCGCCGACAACACGCTGATGTTGTTCGGCGATGCGAAGGCGGCGCTCGGCGATGTCGTGAAGGCCCTCGCAGGCGAATCCGGAATGGGCCATTGATCGCGTCCGCCGTCAGTCCAATCGCCTGAACGGTGCTGACTCGGAGTCGCCGCACGCGTCGTTGACCGCGAGGGAGCGTTCTCTACGCTGTCGTTGCAACGAGCGCAAGGAGATCTGCCATGGCCGAAGTCGAACGCGAGAGCCTCGAAGTCGATGTCCTCTTCGTCGGAGCGGGGCCTGCGACGCTGGTGTCGGCATTGCATCTCTCGCGACAAGTCGCGGCGTACAATGCGAACGCCGAGAAGACCGGCGGCAAGGCGATCGAGGTTCCGACGATCCTGGTGATCGAGAAGTCCGCAGGACTCGGCGACCACTCGCTCTCCGGTTCGGTGATCAATCCCAAGGCGATCGCAGAACTGATGCCGGACTTCGTGGAGCAGGGATTCCCCACCGAGTACGTCTGCGACGACGCCTCGTTCTACATGTTCTTCCGCTCGTTCACGATCAAGTCGCCGATCTGTCCGCCCAACTTCCAGAAGACCGGCTATCACGTCGCGTCGCTGTCGAACGTGGTGAAGTGGCTCGGCACGAAGTGCGAAGAAGCCGGCATCGAGATCTATCCGGGCTTCGCGGGCGACCAGCTCCTCATCGATGGCAACCGTGTAGTCGGCGTGCGCATCGGCGACATGGGCGTAGACAAGAACGGCAAGGCCAAGGCGAACTTCCAGCCGGGGATGGACATCTTCGCGAAGGTGACGGTGCTCGGTGAAGGCGTGCGCGGTTCGCTCACCAAGCAGTTGATCGACGCCTTCGATCTGGAAGGCAAGTATCCGCAGGTCTACGAGACGGGCATCAAGGAGATCTGGCGCGTCAAGCCGGAGAAGCACAAGCCGGGTCGCGTGATCCACGGCTCGCTCTTTCCGGACTTCCTGTCGCAGTTCAATGGCATGTGGCTCTACGACATGAAGGACAACCTCGTGTCGTTCGGCTTCGTGACGATGCTCGACTCGAAGAACCCATTCAACGATCCGCATCTCGAAGCGCAGAAATTCAAGACCACGCCGTTCATGCGCGACCTGCTCGAGGGCGCCGAACTCGTCCGCTATGGAGCGAAGGCGCTGCCGGTCACCGGTCTCTATGGGCAGCCGAAACTCTATTGCGACGGCGCGCTGCTGGTCGGCGATTCGGCGAGCATGTGCAACGCGTTCCGTCTCGCGGGCATCCATCTCGCGATGAAGTCGGGGCTGATGGCAGCGGACACGATCGTCGATGCGCTCGCCGCGGATGACTTCTCCGCCGTGACGCTCGGTGGCTACGCGGAGCGCTACCGCAAGAGCTGGGCCTACGAAGAGCACATGGAAGCGCGCAACTTCCACGGCTCCACCGAGGTGAGCCCGATCTTCGCGCTCGGTCTCAACATCCCGCTGATGCTGATCACGAAGGGCCGCGGCCTCTACGACCCGCTGCCGTTCACCGCCGGCCATACACACATGAAGAAGCTCTCCGAGCTGCCCGCGGACAAGCGGCAGCCGGAAGTCTTCGAGTTCGACAACAAGCTGACGTTCTCGAAGGAGCATCTCGTCCAGTACGCGGGATCGCAGCACGAGGTCGATCAGCCGTCGCACCTGGTCGTTGCGGACATCGATCTCTGCAGCGACGTCTGCACGAAGGAATACGGGAACCCGTGCGAGAGCTTCTGCCCGGCGGCCGTCTACGAGATGATGCCCGACCCCGAGCAGCCCGGTCGCAAGACGCTCTTCATCCACCACGAGAACTGCGTGCACTGCAAGACCTGCGACATCGCCGACCCGTACCAGGTGATCACCTGGACGCCGCCGCAGGGCGGAGAAGGTCCCGACTACACGCAGATGTAGCGGCGCGCTAGCCGGCGAGAGCCTCGCGGATCTCGGCTGCGATCTCGGAATCCGACGCCACCACCAGCGTCTCGGCCGGTTCGTCGATCGACACCGGAAACGGTACGCCTGCGCCGGTTTCGACGATCGCGCCCGCTTCGCGGCACACTAACAGGCCGATGCGGCCGCGCGTGCTGATGGTGTGCTGCTTCGCGACGCGCAGGCCGCCGCGAACGCCAGGCACGAGCGGCGAAACGGCGACCGCGCCACCGCAAGCGCGCTGCACGTCGAAGCCGCGCGCGACGAGCCGCTCCGCAACCGCCGCCGGCACACCGTCGCTCAAGTAGAGCACGCGACCGTCACCGGACAATGTCGCCGGCTCCGCGCGACCTCCGACGAGTGAGCGCGTTGCGCCGGCGCCGCGCACCGCTTCGAAGAACCAGCCCTCGCGCGGCAACGCCACCAGCGCCGCCTCGTAGCGAGCGTCGATCGCGAAGCCTGCCATCACGCAGTACGGGCCCTGCGCGCCGAGGTAGAAATTCAAGGTGCCGTCGATCGGATCGATCACGATGCGCGCCTCGCGCCGTTCGCCGCGGAAGAGCGCGATGCTGCGCGTGTCTTCCTCGGCTTCGAGGCAGACATCCCGGAAGCCGTCGAGCAGTGGCACCAACAGCGCTTCCTGCGCGGCGGTGTCGGCGATGGTGAGGGCGGCCTTCACGGCGCTCGCTTCACCCGGCTTCTGCACGTTGGGCACGCGACCCTCGAGCGCCGACGCGATCGCCGCCGCTTGCGCCATCGCAGGCGCGAGCGCACGAACAAAATCCAACGGACCTTTGGGCGCGGTCATGCCGACTCGGCGTTGTAGGACACTCGACACCGGGATACCACCTTCTCGAGACGCTACGGTGGACTTTGTCATGAGGAGTTTTCGTGAAGCCGAGTTGTTCGCTCGCGGCCGTCACCTTCGATTGTTGGAACACGCTGCTCGTCGATGATGATCTCGACGCAGCGCGCGCGCTCCGTGTCGCAGCGCTCACGGACGCCGCGGCGTCGCGCGGTATGGCCGTCGAAGGCGAGCAGGCGATCGCGGCGATCCGCGCCGCGCACGCGCGCCATGTCGAGCTGTGGAGTCGTGGCATCGGCAGCGGCGCCATTGAGATGGCGGAGTGGGCGCTCGCATCGGTGGGCGTCACGGATCTGCAGCTCGCCCCATCACTCGGGCATCGCTTCGAGGAAGCGGGACTGGCGGGCAGCGTCGCGGCGTTGCCGGGCGCGCGCGACGTGCTCGTCGAACTGCGTCGGTGCGGTGTGCGCACCGCGCTGATCTGCGACACCGGCTTCAGCGGCGGACGCATCGTACGCGAGTTCCTGTCGCGCACGGGACTTCTCGAGCTGCTCGAGTTCCAGATCTTCTCGAACGAAGTCGGCGTGCCGAAGCCGCACCCGCGGATCTTCGATGCGGCGCTCACGCCGCTCGGTGTCGCGGCCGGCGACGCCGTGCACGTCGGCGACTTGAAGCGCACCGACATCCAGGGCGGTCGCCGCGCGGGGATGGGCACCGTGCGCTTGCACGCCGCCTACGACGACGTCGACGCATTGCCGGACGCCGACGCACTCGCCGCATCGCACGCGGAATTGCCGGGCGCGCTCGAACGCGCGCTCTCCCGCGCTCGCTGAAGAAGCCGCTATCGCGCTGGTGAAGCGGGAACCGCGGCGGCGCCGGCGCGCTTCGCGAACTCCACGTCGGGCGCCGGCGCGATCTCCGACCACAGTTCTGAGATCGGCGCCACGCGCACGCCGGTTTTTGCGACGGCATCGAGCGCGCGCTTGAAGTCGGCCATCGAGTAGTCGGTCGCCTTCGCGGTTTTCTCGGGCAACCAGTGGAACATCAGGATCAGCCACTCGTGATTGTCGCGCGCACGCTGCGCGGCGGCGCCGACCTCCTCGGGTGTGGTCGAGTCCATCACGTTCATCGCGCGCAGCAGATGCGGATCCGCCGGCGGCAGTGTCTCGGGTCCGGAACCCGCGAGCCGCGCGGTTGCAAAGAGCTTGTTCACGGTCGGCCGCACGCGCCGCGTTTCCTGCTTTCCGAGCGGATAGGCGAGATGCTGCGCGCCTTCCGCATGACCGTGTTCGACGAGATAGCTCTGAATGCCGCGCAGCCGCGGTTCGAGATCATTCGGCGGGAGTTGCGTGAACGGAGGATTATCGTGCGCGGCGACATCGGTGCCGAGGCGACGAATCTCGGCGAGATCATCGACCGTCAAGTAGGCGGGGAGACCGATCGTCTCCGGGATCACATACGCAGTACCGCGCCAATTGCGTTCGGCGAGCAGCTTCGCAGCGGCGAGGTGTTCCTTGTAGCCATCGTCGAAGGTGAAGCTCACGACGCCTTCGGTCGGTTCGTCCACGAGCGCGACGCCGCCGAAATCGACCTCGACTGCGCCCTTGCCTTTGTCCGTGACCATGATGCCGAACGAGTCGATCGCGCCCCGATTCGGTGTACCGGTGGCATTCGAAGTGCCGAGGCTCATCGTGATGGTCGTCCACTCGCCATCCTGCAGCAGGTTGTACTCGAGGTCGCTGTAGAGCGGGACCACGTACGAATACCAGGTGCTCTTCAGCGAATCGGATCCCACGCGAACCTCGATGCCAGCGAGATTCTCGAGACCCTGTACGCGCAGAAGCAACTTCACGAACTGCTTCCGCGCATCGACGACCGGTGCGATGTCGCGCATGGCCGCGAAGGTCGGGTCGCCCTTGCCATCCGTCGTGATGCGCACGAACGAGCGTCCCATCTCCTTCTTCGTCGTAATCGATCCCTCCTTCCACATCGACGCCATGCGCAGGGTCGTCGGCTCGGCATCGAGCCACTTCTCCCCTGCGCGCGCAGACGCAACGCCGAGAATCCATAGCGCCACGTTGAGGGTCAGAACGCCGCGGAGCAGACGAGATCGTTTCGCGAGACACACCATGATGTTGCTAGCCCTCTTGTGACGGAGTGGGTTCGTAGTCGAGATTGAAGGCGGCGCTCGAACGCGGATCGAGCGGCGGAAGCACGAGGTCGAGCACCTCGGCGTTCGGGCCCAGCTGGACCGTGGCCGCTTGCTGACGCAATTTGGTGGCTTCGACGGCGGCGCGTAGAGCGGGTTGATTCAAGAACACCCGCAACACGACGCGCGAAGCCTCGGTGCGACCGAAATTGGAGACTTCCACAACGACGCGGTGCGGTCCGGCGCGCCGCACCGACGCCGTCACTGCCGCGCGCCGCCGCGTCCAAGTCGAAACCTCGCTGCGCGTCGCCACCCATGCATTGCGGCGGTCGAGTTCGCCGATCGCGTCGGCAAGTCGCTGCTCGGTGTCGTCGTGGCGACGCGCCTCGTTCAGGACGAAAAGGCGCGCAATTCCCGCGTCACTCGCGGCCTTGTCGATCGCGCGCTGCCAGCCGAGTCCGGGCTGCTCGGCCGTTGCGTCGGCAGCCGCTTCGACGACACCCGCGAATGGCGCGCCGCCGGGCCACGGCAATACCTCGACGGCAGGCATTCGCGAGCTCCACGCAACGGCGCCTTCGAGCACGGCGCGCAGCAGTCGCTGATCCACACCGGAGGTTGCGGCACGTTCGGGGCCGACGGCGACCCAGGCCAGGCGGCCCTTTCCGAACTCGCGTCGCAGCGCAGCGGCAGGCTCGTGAGCGTCGGCATCGGCGTCATCCTGTGGGCCTGCCCAACTCAGTTCGGCGTCGGTGATGAGCGCGCCGGGGAGGCCTTCCTCATAGCGGATGTCGATGCGCTGGCGCGGCGCGAGCGCGGCCGTGATCGGTCCGCGACGCTCGGCGACGATCGCTCGAGCGCGATCTTCGTCGAGCGGTACCACTTCGGCGCCCAGCAGATTGCGCATTCGCTCGTATCCGAGCCATGCGCCATCGGCCTCGCGAACACCGACGGAACCCACCAGCACGGCGCCGCCACCGCCCGCGAGATAGTTGCGAAGCCCGGCTGCCTCGTCGTCTTGCAACACGCGCGGCTCCGAGATCACGATTGCACCGACTTCGCTGGGATCGAGGTCGCGCAGCGATGTGACCTCGCGCACCAGGTGCCCGGAACCCACCAACCCGTGTCCAAGTTCCGTGCGCACGATGGAACCCACAGGTGTGTAGGAGTCGCGAAAGAACGCGACGACCGCACGCGGATCCGACTTCCCCAAGTGCGCGAGACGGAAGGGTCCGACTACCGCGGAGATCATCTGGATCGAGAGCAGCGCGCCACCGGCAAGCAGTGCGATCGCAAGGCTCCACACCAGCGGGCGATAGAAGACGCCCTCCGAGAACGTCACTTGGGAGCCTCGGGATCGCTCCCGTCGGCAGCGTCGTCGGCTGCAGCCTGCTTGCGATAGCGGTGGAAGAAGACCGGCTCGCCGCTGCCCTTCTTCACCTTCGGCCGCCGCCTGTCGCGCAGCTTGAACGCGGCATACGACAACACTGCCAGGAAGATCGTGGCGATCGTCGAGATCAGGATCACGGCAGAGAGGTACGGAACTACGTCCATGTCAGATGCGTCCAATCCGTTCGAGCTTGCCCCAATCCATGCGCAGCTTGAAGAGCTCTTCGAAGGTCGCGAAGAGCTTTGCCACGTCGATCGTGAGGGCAAAGAAGGCGCGATAGAAGATCGCGTAGGGCACCAGCAGCAGACTCTCTTTCTCGACGACGACACAATAAAGAGCTGCGGCGAGATCGAGCACGGTGAGCTGCGCCCACCAGATCACCAGCGGCAGCGCCGTTCCGTAACGCGCTGCGACGAAGACGAACATCACGTTGCCGAACACGTTCATCACGGGCCACGCGATGCCCTCGAAGATCATGTACCAGAGCGTGAGCGTGACGCCGATACCGCCGCGCGGATCGACGAGTCTCCGCTTGTGCTTCGAGATTGCCTGCAGGATTCCGCGCGTCCAGCGGTATCGCTGCTTCAGCAGGTCGAGCATCTTCTCGGGCGCTTCGGTGTAGGCGATCGAGCCCGGCTCGTACTGGATCTGCCAACCTTCGAGCAGCAGCTTCAGCGTGAGATCGCAGTCTTCGGCGAAGGTATCGTGGTCGTAGCCGCCGACCTTGTCGAGCGCGCTCTTGCGGAAGATCCCGATCGGCCCGGGGATGATGTTCACGAGCCGGAAGAATCCCTGCGCCGCGCGCACCATGTTGAGACCCTCGATGTACTCGAGCGCCTGCAACGACGAGAGCAGGTTGGTGCGATTCACCACCTTCACGCTGCCCGCCACCGCACCAATCGCGGGATCCTCGAAGTGACGGATCGCGCGACGCAGCGTCTGCGGATGAAGCGCAGAGTCGCCATCCATGCACAGGATGAACTCACTCGTCGCCTGGGAGATTCCGGTGTTGAGCGCTCGCGCTTTGCCACCATTCGGTTTCGTGATCACGCGCACGGTCGCGCGACCGTGATCGCCTGCATAGGCCGACGCCTTCAGCGTGGTGTCGTCCTTCGAACCATCGTCGATCACCAGGATCTCGTAGCGCGGGTAGTCGAGCGCGAGCAGCGAGCGGATCGAGCCTTGGATCACCGTACCTTCATTGTACGCAGGCACGAGGATCGTGATCGGCGGCAGATTCGTCGGCTCGGCATCGTCGCGCTCGAGATGATTCAGGTACGAAAACCAGAGCAGGCCGATGTAGCGAAGGATCAGCAACACCAGGAAGGTGAAGAGCACCCACATCGAGATGTTCACGAAGGTCGACGGAAGATCGAGTTGCGCGTCGCGCAGCAACTCGTAGAGACCGACCGAAAGTCCCGTGATGCCCACCAGCAACAGCCCGGCCAGAACTGCGTAGCGAAGCTTCGCCGGCACTGGCTAGAAGCTCCAACTCACGCGAAGCGCTGCTTCGTGCGTGGTGTAGGCAGAGTCGCGCACCGACTGCGAGCGCGTCGCGTCGAGTCCAACGACGAAACCGCCGCGCTCCCAGCGAATTCCGAGATTGGCGCGATACGCGGGCCCGAACGAAGACTCGCCCTGCTCCTGCGAATAGCCTGCGCCGCCACCGACATCGAAGATCAACGACAGTCCGCCGTGGATCGGCACACGTCCCATCGCCGAGAGCATTCCGCCGAGGTCGATCTCGGGCGAGTAGTAGTACGGCGATGCGTTCTCGTAGTGCATCGAATCGATCGCGAGCGCGATCTGCATGTCGTGTGCAGGAAACGGTCGCCAGGCAGCACTGCCGCCCAGCGCGACTTCCCCGTTCGAGTCGGTGAGGAACGCACCACCCAATGCTGCGTAGGCTTCCCATGCGCTGTTCAATTGGCGCCAGTACGAGAGCGTGCCTGCCGTTCGACCAATGTTCTCTTGCACGCTCGCGAACGAATAACTCTGCTCGAGCTGATCGCCGTGAGAGACCTCGAGCGCAGCGACGGCGTTCTCGCTCGGCGCGTACTCGAGCAGGCCGCGCGCGAGCAGGCGATTGCCGGCGTGATCCCAGCTCCGACCGCCGAGTTCCGCGACGCCCTTCCACTTTGTCGCAAAGCGACGCTCGACGCCGAGACGCCCTTCGATCGCGTGATCGTGGTCCGGTGAGTCGGGCAGCACGTCATCGGGCCCTTGATCCTGCGCGATCAAGACGGCGCCGGTCCGGGCATAGATGCGCGTATCGAAGTCCCAGTCATAGGAAGCTTCGACGCCCGCCCGCAGGTACGAGAACTTTTCGGAGTCGCGGAACGCGAACGCATCCGCAGCGACCTGCTTCTTCAATTCGCTGCGCAGCGCGCCCCATTCCTGACGCGCCTCGGCATCGTCCTCGATCGCGAGCGCGGAGATGTACCAGTCGTTGGCGCGTTCCCGCTGCCCGCTCCAGCGGTAGGTGCGAGCAAGTCCGCGTGCGGCGCGCGAATTCTTGGGGCTCGTCTTCAACGTCTGCTCGAAGAGCACGCGCGCTTCTTCATTGCGGCCCGCCCACGACAACACTTCTGCGCGCTCAACGGCGAGATCCGGCGGTGCGGACGGACTCTTCGCAACGCGCTCGAAGTGTTCGAGAGACTCCGGATAGTCGCCGCGCCACGCGAGTACGCGTGCAAGACTCAGCCGCGGCTCCGTCCACTCGGGCGACTCGACGAGCAGTGCGCGGTAGAGAGCGATCGCTTCGTCCCAGCCCGTTCGATCTTCGAGCAGCGCGTCGGCGCGTTCCAGGCGTTCGCTCTGTTCCTGCGTCGGCTCCGCGGCCACCCTACCCGCGACGAGCGCGCAGAGCGCCAGCGCGAGCACTGCGCCGCGGCAGATCACGGGTCGCCCGCA
>JANNKU010000002.1:0-22772 GCA_031396445.1 Deltaproteobacteria bacterium
CGCAGCGAAGTGGCGCCCGGCACCGACGGCGTGCGCTCGCCCGTCGAGATCGAGTACACGCTCGATCCCGCGCTGACCGAGCGCGTCGTCGGCATGCTGCGCGATGTCGATCTCGCGCACGTGATCGTGATGGACCCCGGCAGCGGTCGCATCCTCACCTACGCATCCACCCAGCCGCGCGAGTTTCCGGCGACGCGCCCGTATCCGACGGCGTCGCTGATGAAGGTGGTGACGGCGTCTGCGGTGCTGAGTCGCGCGCCCGCCGCGGCGCTGCGACCGTGTCAATTCGTCGGCTCGCCGTACTACTTGACGCAGCAACTCCTCGATCCGCCGAAGCGGCGCAGCCACACAGCGAGCTTCGTCGATGCGCTCGCCACTTCGAACAATCAGTGCTTTGCACAACTCGCGGTGCACGATCTCGGCTCTCTCGCGGTGATCGATCAGATGTCGGCGCTCGGTCTGCTCGAATCGCCGGGGGCCGGGCATCAAGCCGGCGAAGTCGATCCCATTCGCGATCGCCTCGAACTCGGCAAGCTCGGTTCGGGGCTCGCGGGCTCACGCATCTCGCCGCTCGCAGCGGCCCGGATGGTGGCGACGCTGGTGGACGGGCAGGTCGTGACACCGCAGTGGATCGCGCGCGTGCGCGACGCGAACGGCACCGAGCTGCGCGTGCCGCCGGCGCTGCCCCCGCGGCCGGCGCTCACGGGTGCGGTGACGAGCGAGCTGCGCTCGATGATGATCCAGACCACGCTGCGCGGAACGGCGCGGCGCGCATTCCACGCACGCGACGGATCGATGCTGCTCGGTGCGATCCCGGTGGCGGGCAAGACGGGGAGCCTGAACGGCCGCAATCCCGACGGGCACTACGAGTGGTTCGTCGGCCTCGCTCCCGCGCAGAATCCGACGATCGCGATCGCCACGCTGGTGGTGAACCGCGGCAAGCGCGGTCGGAGCGCCTCGCAGATCTCGGCGCAGGTGCTGCAGTCGGTGTTCTGTCAGAGCGGCGCGTGTCGCGCCGAAACGGGCGGTCGTCGCACCGCAGATCGCGTCAGAAAAGCGCGCGATCGCGGCTGACCCGCAGATCGGCTAGCGGCGCGCGGTGGTCACTTCGGCCTTGGCGGCCTTCTTGCGATCCTTGCGGCGCTTGAATCGGACATCGCGCGCGTGACGGACGCGCTTCTGCTTGTTCTTGGAGCGGGCCATGGGATTCCTCAGGCTGCGAGCTTCAGGGCGGGCCGCACTCTTGCCCAGCGGCGGACCGAGCGCCAGCCCCGGCCATTCGGCTGAGTCCTAGCCGAGGATCTCGCTGACGATCGTGCCGAGGGAACCCGCTTCGCCATCTTGCAGCCGTTCGACCGGCGGCAGCGAGGCGACGAGTTGCTCTAGAAGCTTGGCCGTCGCGGGCTCGAGATGCTCGAAGGTCAGCGCGAGGCCCTTCTTGCCGTCATCGCGCAGCACCGTCGCCACGACTACGACCGGCGTTTCGCGCGCGTTGTCGTAGAGCGCGATCCGCAGCTTCGATCCCACGACGAGATCTTTTTGCGGATCGACGCGCATGCCGCCGGCCGAGAGATCGCGGCCGATCAGCACGCGGTGCACGGTGCCGTCGTCGGCCGCAGCGACCACGCGATTCGGATAGCGGCCGCGGCGCTTCTGGCGACGCTCGATGCCGCCCTTCGCCTCGGCCGGAGCTGCCTCTGCCGCCGCTCGAGGGCGTCGATCAGCCTCGACTTCTCGCTCGCGCAGCGGCGCGCGTCGCACCAGTCGCGGCGATTTCTCATCGGCGTTGGGATCGAGCGCGGCGGTTTGTGCGTCGCGGCGATCGCGCGCCGTCGGCGCGCCGAGTTGATGCGCGGCGAGCGCTTCGTCGAGCAGCGAGAGCGCGGAGTCGCCGAGTTGCGAGAACTGGATCGCCACCGCGTAGTCGCCATCCGCCGGCGATGACTTGTCGCGCTGACAGCGCACCACGCGGCCGGGCAGCGTGAAGGCATCGTCACCGCACAATTCGCTGGGCACCTGCACGCTCACCTTCGACGCTTCGGGAATCGCGTCCTGCGTGATCACGCGGCAGCTCTCTTCGCCGAGGTCTACGAGCAGCGCATCGCGCCTGCGCATGCCGATCTTCAGCGAGACGCGATAGCCGAGCGGAACGCGCGGCTTCGCACGCCGCTCCTGGCCGTGGTAGAGCGCGTGCAGCAGCAACAGACGCAGCGCGATCGGATGCACCGGTCGTCGCACCAGAAACGTGAATCCCATCTGTCGCAGCGTTGCGCGCAACGTGCCGGAGTCTTCGGAGACGACGGCGATGCGCACCGGCCGCCCGCTCTCATCCTGCTTCGGCCATGCGCGCGCGAGCGTCGCGTGGCGCGTGGACGTGATGAAGACGTCGCGGGGCGGTTCGAGTTTCGCCGGTACGGCGCCGCCACGAAGGTGGGCGAACTCGGCCCCCATCGCGAGCAGGCAATCGCGCACATCGTCGAGCTCGCCGTCATCGACGAGCAGTACTCGGAAGCGGTCGGCCATTCGAGGCTCCTCTCGCAGCCCGCACCCAGGTCCGCCCGTTTCAATCGGCCGCGCGAGGGGGCGACTGAAGCAGAGGATCGACCCCCGCCCGATGCAGCACGCAGCCGAGAGCGACGCATGCGAGCGTCAGGCAGAGCCCGATGGCGAGCGGTGTGGCGACGGGTCCGTCAGGAATGCGCAACTCGGTGGTGACTTCGAGCAGCGCCAGCGCGTTGTTCGCGACGTGCGCAAGGATCGCCGCGCGGATCGAATCGGACGCGTCGGCGAGTACGCCGAGATAGAGCCCGAGCAGCGCCGCGGCGGCGGCGTGCGCGAGATCGCCATGCGCGGCGCCGAACGCGAGTGCGGTCAGCGCGATCGCGAAGGCGCGGCCGAGTTGCGGCGCGAGTCCGCGTTGCAACAGACCGCGGAAGAAGAGTTCCTCGCCGCACGCCGAGCCGAACGCCAATGCGAGGAGCGGGAAACCAATCTGTGACAGCGGCAGCCCCGCGAGCGCTTCCTCGAAGCGCGCGAGTCCCGGACTCGCAACGCCCATCCATTGCAGCACGCCTTCGGCAGCATGCGAGAGGGCAACGACACCGAGCGCGCCGATCGCGATGCGCGCGTACGAGAGTCGCCCGGCGCCAAGTCCGAGCCGAACAAGGACTGGCTCGCGGCCGAGCGTTGCCGCCGCGACAGCGAAGAGTGCCAGCGATGCAGCGGACGCGAGCGCATCGAGTGCGAGCGCGTCGGCGGGCGTCACGTCGCGCGTCGTGAGCAGGAAATTCGCGGCGAGCACCACGAGTGGAATGCAGCTCGCGATGGCGAGCGCGCGGGCGAATGCAGAGACGCGCAGCACGGTGCGCGCGAGGGTATCCGGCTTCGCCGCGCAGGGGGCGACGCCTCGACCCCGCGGCTACCTTGGCCCGATGTCATCGTCGCTCGCGCCGTCGCTGCTGATCGCGCTACCCGATCTCGGCGATCCGAAGTTTCGGCGCACCGTCGTGCTGCTGGTACACCACGACGCCGACGGCACGGTGGGACTCGTACTGAATCGCCGCACCGATCTCTCCGCCGCCGATCTCTGCGAAACCCTCGACGTCGAGTGGCAGGGCGATCCCGAGTGGCCCGTGAATTGGGGCGGCCCCGTGCAGCCCAACACGGGTTGGGTCGTCGCCGGCGGCAGCGATATCGCCGATCTGCCGGAGTCCACGCGCTTCGCGGAAGGCCTCTACTTCGCGGGCTCGCTCGATGCGCTGCGCCGGGTCGCGGAGACGACGCCGCCAAAACTTCGGCTCTTTCTCGGCTACGCGGGCTGGGGGCCAGGCCAGCTCGAAGGCGAATTGACGCAGGGCGCGTGGGTCGTTGCGCCGCTCAGCGCCGACGCGATCTTCGACGTTCCCGAGGAGCGGCTCTGGGATCACGCCTGGCGCCTGCTCGGCGTGGACCCCGCGACGATCGTCGCAACCCCCGGCATTCACTAGAACCCATCTCTCGAGGCGCACATGAAGAAACTCGTCCTTCGGGTGTTGCTGGCCCTGCTCGTCGTCACGGCTCTCGTTGCGATCTACGCCTATCAGCAGGTCGCGACGATTCGCGCCGAGCCCGTCACGAATGACGTCTCGGTGCTCTTCGGTGTCGGCGGCAACGTCGGCGTGCTGCGCACCGAGCGCGGCTCGGTGATCGTGGACACCATGACGTTTCGGATGCAGGGCGAGGAGATCCGCAAAGAGGCCGAACGACTCACGGGCCGCGAAGTCGGCGTCATCGTGAATACGCACTATCACACCGATCACTCGCACGGGAACCCGGGCTTCCCGGCCGGCACGCGCATCGTCTCGACGTTGCGCACGCGCGAGTTGATGGATGCCTTCGACGCCAACTACTGGAAGGGCGACGCCGCGGGCACGCTGCCGAACGAGACCTTCGACACGGCGCACGAAATCTCGATGGGCAACAAGACCGTGCGCGCCACCCATCTCGGTCGCGGTCACACCAGCGGCGATCTCGTCACGCTCTTCGTCGAAGATCGCGTCATCCATCTCGGCGACCTCGTGTTCAACAAGCGCTATCCGAACATCGATCTCGAAGCGGGCGGCAGCATCCAGCAGTGGATCGGCACACTCGATCGCGTATTGGCGATGGACGACTACGACAAGGTGATCCCGGGGCACGGAGCCGTGACGGATCGCGAAGGCGTGCGCCAGTTCCAGTCGTTCTTGAAAGAGCTGTGGGAGCAGACATCCGCCGCCGTGCAGCGGAACGAGAGTCTCGAGGAGACGCTGAAAAGCGTCCAGCTCACGCAGGACGCCGGCTACGAGGCGATCGCCGTGCCGCTGATACTGCGACTCGATCGCAACTTCGTCGTGACCCGCGCCTGGCAGGAAGCCACCGGATCGATCGTGCCGCGGGGGCCGGCCGCACAACATCAAGAGGGACAGCAATGAGCGTCGCGGATCTGTTCTCGGTAGCGGGCAAGGTCGCGCTGGTGACCGGCGGCTCGCGCGGCATCGGCTTGATGATCGCGTCTGGCCTGGTCGAAGCGGGCGCGAAGGTCTACGTCGCCTCGCGCAAGCAGGAAGACTGCGACCGCGCCTCCGCGGAGCTGTCGAAGCTCGGCACCTGCATCGCGCTGCCGGGCGATCTCGCAACGCACGCGGGAACGCGCGCACTCGCGGGCGCGCTCGCCGCCCGCGAATCCGCGCTGCACATTTTGGTGAACAACGCCGGCGCCAACTGGGGCGCGCCGCTCGCCGACTATCCCGAAGCGGGCTGGGACAAGGTGATGGCGCTCAACGTCAAAGCCGTCTTCGACCTGACGCGCATGCTCATCCCGCAACTCGAAGCGGCGAGCAAGCCCGGCGATCCCGCGCGCGTGATCAACATCGGCTCGATCGACGGACTCCAGGTCCCGCTGCTCGAAACCTACGCCTACAGCACCAGCAAGGCCGCCGTCCATCATCTGACGCGAACGCTGGCGCGCAAACTGGCGCCGACGATCACCGTCAACGCGATCGCGCCGGGGCCTTTCGAATCGAAGATGATGGCCGAGACGCTGAAACAATTCGGCGACGCAATCAAGAAGAGCTGCCCGCTCGGCCGCATCGGCGAACCGGGCGACATGGCGGGCATCGCGATCTATCTCGCATCGAGAGCCGGCTCGTACGTGACCGGCGCGGTGATCCCGGTCGACGGCGGGATCTCGACGACGAAGTAGCGCGGCGTCGCCCGCTCTTGTCCAAGAGCAGCGCGCGCGGCGAGACGAGAGCATTCCGAGGCCGATCGCGAAGAGCGCCGGGACCTCGGCTCGGGGATGTTCGCCAGCGCGCCTCGGCCCAGCAACGTCGTGTCGATCGGCAGGCTCTCGACGACTCCGTGCGGTGTCAACTCGAAGGGAACGAAGTCGACCCTGGCGAGCCGACATACGCGCACGACATCATCTCGTATCGACTCGCGGGGGAATGGGGGCGCGGAGCGCGCAATGCGGCAGGACTGGCCCGCGAATCCAGGATCGACGCGTGACAGGGTCATGACCTGGCTGGACAGCAAAACTGCGTCGACGGAGTAGAGTGTCGCCAGTCGAGGAGGACGAATGCGACGCTCTCGAGCGACCGATCGGATGCTCATCGCCGCGTTCGTTACCGCCTATCTGATCGTTCTGGGCTTTACCGTGCGCGAGTCGCGAGCGCGGGGGCCTTGGTGGTTCCCGTTCTCGGTCACGGGCGCGCAGGGCGATGCCGGCTATCCGCTCGTCCATCGTGTGAACACAGCCGAGTCGACCGTTCAGGTCGGTGATGGCGTGCACCGCATCGGAGGCACAGATCTTCGCGGACTTTCATCGAGCCAGGCCGAGGTCGCGTTCGAGCCGCTGTTGCGCGCAGGCCAGCCGTTCCGCGTCGAGGGGGAACGGCGGGGCGAGCGATTGGACGTGTTCATCTCGCCTGCACCAGATCCCTACTCGTGGGTGATTCTCGGCGGCTACGCAAGTGTCGGGCTCGCAGCCGCTTTTTTGTTGTTGCGGGCGCCTCGCTGGCATCTCGCTCGACTCTTCTTCGTCGGCGCGATCCTGGCGAGCATCAGCCTCACGGCTGACACCAGCGTGTTGAGCCGGAGCTTGGATTGGGTCGTCTTCGTTGGCGGACCACTTTCGACCGTCATGCTCCTGCACTGCGCCTTCGAATGGACCCAGCCAGCGCACTCGCTCCCACGATGGCAGCGCTTCCTTCCCTGGGTAATCGCCGTCGTCATCGGCGTTAGTTTCGTCGCGTGGCACGAACTCACGCTGAGTAGTGGTTTGTGGCCTCCTCGGGTCTTCGCAATGGGTCAGAGCGTGTGTTTCGCGAGCGTGCTCCTCGGTGTCCTCATCGCCTACCGACGCTCGGGGCCACTCGAGCGGCGCCAGCTCAAGTGGGTTCTCTACGGGTTCTACGTTGGATTCCTGCCACTCGCGACGCTGTCGGTCGCCCTCGCAGTTGGCGTCTCGCTCCGTTTCCTCCTGTGGCAGACCATCTGTGCGGGCTTCCTGGTCGCGATTCCGATCGGGTTCGTCGTGTCGATCGTCGGCTATCGCTGGCTCGACATTGATCGGCTGATCAGCGCGACGGCGTCCTACACCATTATGGGAGTCGTGGCACTCGGGAGTGCGCTCGCTTTCGTGCCGCGGATCGCGCGTGCAGTCAGTGAGGCAGCGGGAATCGATCCCGAGCGAGGTCAGATTGCCCTCTCGATTGCGCTGGCTGCGGTGGTGGTGCCGGCGCAACGCGCGCTGCGCCCGTGGCTCGATCGCAAGCTCTTCGCCGAGCGCCATGCGCTCGAGCAATCCTTCGATCGCCTGCGCCAGGAGCTCTCCTCGTGCCGGAACATCGTGGAGCTGACGAAGCTCACGGGCGATCGCGTCGACGCGCTGCTCCATCCCGAAGCGATCGCGATCTATGCCCGCGCCGGGGACGCCTTCGAGCCGCTCTTCGTGCGGGGCCGCGCGGCGCCGCCTGCGTTCGAGGCGGGGAGTGTGTTGGTTCAGGTACTCGGGACGAGTACAGCTCCGCTCGCAGTTCGCACGCGAGAGATCAGTCCGTTCGATCGCGCGGCACTCGAAACGCTCGGCGTCGAAGTCGTCGTTCCGACGCACGGCGCTTCGGCACTCGTCGCATTCACTTGCCTTGGAGCAAAGCGCTCCGGCGACATCTACACGCCGACCGATCTCGCATTGCTGACGGCAGTATCAAATCGCTGCTCCGAGGTGTTCGCGCGACTCGATGCAGATGCGAGCGCGCGGCAAGCGGAGAAGATCCAATCGGCGCTGCGCCGCTACGTGCCTGGAGCGGTTGCCGAACGTCTCGTGCAAGGGGCATCGCTCGCGCCGTCGGAGCAGGAGGTGACGGTGCTCTTCATCGATATTCGCGAGTTCTCCCGCTTTGCCGAGGCGCGCTCAGCGGAAGACGTCTTCGGCACGTTGAACGAACACACGGAGCGAGTCTCCTCGATCGTATCGGAGGGCGGCGGCACGATCGTCGAGTTCAACGGCGACGGCATGATGGTGGTGTTCGGCGCACCGGAGGAATTGGCGCGGAAGGAACTCTACGCAGTCGAAGTGGCACGGAAGATCGTCGACTCGATGCCCGCGCCGCTGTCCGTTGGGGTGGGCGTTGCGACGGGTGTCGCGTTCGTCGGCAGCATTCGCTCGTCTGACCGCATGATCTGGAGCGCGGTCGGCAACACGACGAATCTCGCGTCGCGGCTCCAGTCGCTCACCCGGGAACTCGGCGCCTCGATCGCGGTCGATGCGACCACACGCGAGCGGGCGATCTACGTGTGCAACGACTTCGTCCGCCACGGCGACGTGGCGATCCGCGGCCGTAGCGAGCGCCTCGACGTCTGGGCGCTGCCACTCGGTTGAGTCACCGCAGGTCGAACGAGCCGAAGATCGCCGGGTGATCCGAGAGCGGCTTCCCCGCGCGATCGACGAAGACCTCGTCCTTGCCGCCGTCGTTCCGGCGGATGACGACATCGTCGCCAGCGCGAATCAGCAGATAGTCGAGGTGGCTCTCCCAACCATCCGGCGGTGTCTGCGCAGCGATCGTGAGGCCGACGCGATCGCGGAACCATTCGAGCAGTGCGCGGTCGCGCGCCGTGTCCCACTCGAGATTGAAATCGCCGCCGACGAGAAGTGCGCGACCCGCGCTCTGCGACTCGATCGCCGCTGCCAGCCGCTCGAGCTGCGCGACACGCGCGCGGTGATCGCCGTCGCTCGCGCCGGCATCGAGATGCGTGTCCCACACGTCGATCGTGGCGCCGTTAGGCAGCGCGAGCCGCGTCATCAAGAAGCCCTTGTTGCCGAGACAATCGTTGGCGGCGCCGAGGTGGCCGTTGCATACACCGTACGCTTCGCGCAGCGGCGCACCGCTGCTGTCGAAGCGGGATAGGATCGTCAGCCCCGCGCCTTCGAGCAGCGGCGCCCACCCACCGTTGCCGCGAAAGAGATGCGGATGCTTTGCGTTCGCCACGACCACGTCGTGGTACGCGAAGTCCTCCTGCAACAGCACGATGTCGTAGGCGGCGGCTTTCTCGAGGATCAGCGGAATGCGCGCCGGCGGATCGTCGCGCGCGATCCAGCTCGGCAGGCCGTGGATGTTGTAGGTCAGAACCGAGATCTCGATCGGCTCGCGCGCGCCCGCTGCGAGCGGCGCGGAGATCAGACACAGGATCGCGACGGCGCGCGCGATCCTCAAAGCAGGATGCCCGCCCAGCACGCCGCCATCAGCGTCGCGAGCGTGCCGACCGCGATCGATCGCAGGCCGAGCTGCGCGACGTCGCCGCGCCGAGATGGCGCGAGTCCGCCGAGGCCGCCGAGCAAGATTGCCAACGAGCCGAAGTTCGCGAAGCCGCAGAGCGCGTAGGAAGCGAGGACGCCCGCACGCTGCGAGATCGCGCCGTCTGCGACGAGCTTCGCGAGTTCCTGATACGCGATGAACTCGTTGAGGACGGTCTTCACGCCTAGCAGCGAGCCGACCTTCGTTGCTTCCGCGGGCGGAACTCCGATCAAGAGCGCGAGCGGCGCGAAGGCGTAGCCGAGAATCTGCTGGAAGGTGAGATCGGGCGCGCCGAACCAGCCGCCGACGGCGCCGAGCGCCGCGTTCGCCATCGCGATCAGCGCGACGAACGCGATCAGCATCGCGCCGACGTAGCCAGCGAGGCGCAAGCCCGCGATCGCGCCGGCCGACGCGGCGTCGATCAGATTCGCCGCGTCGTCCGCGATCAGCGCGCCGTGCGCATCGGCGGTGAGCGGCGTCTCGGTCTCGGGCAGCATCACTTTCGAGAGTAGGATGCCGGCCGGTGCGGCGAGCAGGCTGGCGGTGAGAAGATGCCCCGCGTAGCCCTCCCCGAGCATGCCGGCGTAGATCACCATCACCGAACCGGCGATCGTGGACATGCCCGTCGCCATCACCGTGAAGAGTTCCGAGCGCGTCATGCGCTCGATGTAGGGCCGCACCAGCAGCGGCGCTTCGACCATGCCGACGAAGATCGTCGCCGCTGCGCAGAGGCTCTCGGCTCCCGAGGTGCGCAGCGTGCGCGCGAGCACCATCGCGAGCGCTGCGATCACGCGCTGCACGAGGCCGACGTGGAAGAGCATCGAGAAGAGCGCGCCGAGGAATACGATCACCGGCAGCACGTGCGTGACGATCGCGAAGCCCGACTCCGCGTAGAGCGGCCCGAATACGAACTTCGAGCCGACCGCGGTGAACGCTTCGAGGCCGCGCACCATCGATGTGGCGGCGGCGAAGACCAGCGTGCCGGCGCCCGTCAGCAGCAGCAGCACGCCGACCGCGAGTTGCAAGCCGAGGCCCCACAGAACGGTGTGCCAAGGCATGCGCTTGCGATCGAGCGAGAACGCCCACGCGATCGCGATCATCGCGACGAGTCCGAATGCCGAGACGCAGCGCAGCCCGAGGTCGCTCACGCCGCGTTCTCCGCGACGACGCGCGCCAGTGTTCGCGCCGCCGCCTCGGAATCATTCGCAGCCGCGATCGCCGAGAGTACGCACACCGCCGCAGCGCCGGCGCGCATCACGTCGGCCGCGCGCGCCGCGTCGATCCCGCCGATCGCGACGACCGGCCGCGGCGCGACGATGCGCACCACCTCGGCGAGCCCATCGAGTCCGCGCGCATCGTACGCCGAGTCTTTCGACGTGGTGCCGAAGAGCGGGCCGAACGCGACGTAGTCGATTGGCTCGTCGCAAGCGGCGCGCGCCTCGTCGAGCGTGTGCGTCGAGCGACCGATGCGGAGCTCTGCGCGCGCCGTCGCAGGAATCTGCGCAGGCGGCAGATCGTGCTGGCCGAGGTGCACGCCGTCCGCGCCCGCCGCGAGCGCGAGATCGAAGCGGTCGTTCACGAAGAAGAGCGCCGCGTGTGCGGTCGCGAGCGCGCGGATCGATTCCGCCCACGCAAGCGTTTGCCGATCCGTCGCATGCTTCGCGCGGAGCTGCACCATCGTCGCACCGCCCGCCAGCGCTGCGCGTGCCTGCTCCACCGGATCGTGTCGCCAGCGCGGGTCGTCGTCGCAGAGCACATAGAGTCCGCGCACGGCGCCCGCGACACTTTTCAAGGCCGCTCCGGAATGTCGATGCCCAGCTCGGTGATCTTCTTGCGCAGCGTGTTGCGGTTGATGCCGAGCAGCGCCGCCGCGCGCAGTTGATTGCCGCCCGTGTGCGCGAGCACCGCTTCGAGCAGCGGCCGCTCGGTGCGCTCCAGGATCTGCGGGTACACGTCATGCGGCGTGGCGCTGCGCAGCATCGCTTCGACTTCGCTGCGCACGAGATCCTCGAGCGAACCGCCCGCATCGGTGAGCGGCGGCGGCGCGCCGCGCAGGAACGCGAAGTCGTCGGGCGTCAGCACGTCGTGGCTGGCCAGCACCAGCGCGCGCTTGATCGCGTTCTCGAGCTCGCGCACGTTGCCCGGCCACTCGTACACACAGAGCTGATCGAGGGCTGGCTCCGAGAGCAGGCGCGCTTGCGTGCCCAACTCTTCGGCGTAGCGCGCGGTGAAATGCTCGGCGAGAACGGGGATGTCCTCGGGACGATCTCGCAGCGGCGGGATCTCGATCGGCACCACGCGCAAGCGGTAGAGCAGATCTTCGCGGAAGCGGCCGTCGCGCACGTGCAGATCGAGATCGCGGTGCGTCGCGGCGACGATGCGCACGTCCACCTTCTCGGCGCGCCTGCCACCGACGGCGGTCACCTCGTCGCTCTGCAACACGCGCAGCAGCTTCGCTTGCAATTCGAGCGGCATGTCGCCGATCTCGTCGAGGAAGAGCGTGCCGCCCGAGGCTTCGCGGAAGCGGCCGAGTCGCGATTCGATCGCGCCGGTGAAGGCGCCCTTTTCGTGGCCGAAGAGTTCGCTCTCGAGCAGCTCGCGCGGAATCGCCGCGGCGTTCACCGCGACGAAGGCGCCCGCCGCGCGCGCCGACGCCTGGTGGATCGCACGCGCCACCAGTTCCTTGCCGGTGCCGCTCTCGCCGGTGACGAGCACCGCGATGTCGCGCGCCGCGACGCGACCGATCGTCTTGAAGACGTCGAGGATCGCGTTGCTGCGACCGACCAGCCGATCGCCGCCGACGCCGGTGCGCCCGCGGACCTCGCGCCGCAGCTTGCGGACTTCGCGTTCGAGCGCGCGCGTGCGCATCGCCTTCTCGACCAACGCGAGCACCGTGGCAACCGCAAACGGTTTCACCAGGTAGTCGAGCGCGCCGCGCTTCATCGCCTCGACGGCGTTCTCGAGCGTGTTCTGCGCGGTGATCACCACCACCGCGGTCTCGGATCCCATGCCGCGCAGCCGGTCGAGCAATTCGAGACCAGTCGGTTCGGGCATCCGGATGTCGAGGAACGCGATGTCGAAGCCGCCGCCCGGCAGCAGCGCCCACGCCGCCTCGCCTGAATCGACATCGACGACTTCGTGGCCGACCTCTTCGAGCGCTTCGCGCAACACGAAGCGGATCGATGCTTCGTCGTCCGCCACCAGCACGCGCGCCTTCGTCTCACTCATGCGTCACTCCCGCGCGCTTTGGCGCTGCCCGATGATTCGCTGCGCACGCGTTTGTCCGGTTCGCGGCGCAGCGGCAGCAGCACGCGGATGCGCGTGCCATGACCGCTGCGGCTCTCGACTTGCAGAACGCCACCGTGTTGCGTCACGAAGTGGCGCGCGAGCGCGAGCCCGAGGCCAGTCCCGCGCGCTTTGGTCGTGAAGAACGGCGTCGCGATGCGATCGCGAACCGCGTCGGGAATGCCGCAGCCGTTGTCTTCGAAGTCCACCGCCACGGTGGGCACGCGCTCGCCGCTGCCTGGGTCGAAGCGATGGTCGAGGCGCAGGTGCGTGGTGATGACGAGCCTGCCCTCGTGCGCGGGAATCGCTTCGAGCGCGTTGCGGCCGAGATTCAGGAACACCTGCATCAGGCGATCGCCGTCGGCGAGAAACTCGGGGATCGACGGATCGAAGTGACGCTCGACCTTGCCGCGCGCGCCGAGCGGATCGACCGCGAGCACGTCGAGCACGTCGTCGAGCACACGGTGCAGGTTCACCGCGGCGAGGCGGAGCTCGCCGACGCGACCGAAGACCAGGAAGTCGTCGAGCAGTGCGGCGATGCGATCGACTTCGCGCACGATCAGATGCGCGGCGGCGCGGTCGCGATCGCTCGCGGCGCGCCCCTCGAGCAACTCCGCGGCGCCGCGAATCCCGCCGAGCGGATTGCGGACTTCGTGCGCGATGCCCGACGCGATTTGACCGAGCGCGGCGACACCGGCGCGCTCGCGCTCGACTTCGCGCCGCGCGGCGCCGAGCGTCAAATCGCGCAACCCGACCACGGCGCCATCCACGCCGCCCGCTTCGTCGGCGAGCGGCGAAACGGCGGCGTCCACCAACAAGTCGCCCTGGAAGCGGCGCGGCACGCGGACTTCGTGCTCGACGGTGGGATTGCTGCCCGCGAGCACCGCGCGCACCGCCTTCGCAAACGCGCCCGCTCCGACCACCTGCTCGATGGGCCGCCCCGCGACCGCCTCGGTGGAGGTCTCGAGGATCCGGCACGCTTCGGCGTTGAGCCGCGCAACGCGCCCGTCGGCATCGACGACGACGACCCCGTCGAAGAGCGCGTCGAGCACACGGCGGAGGTCGGAGGCCATCGCAGTCCTTGGGTTGCCTGGATAATGGGCAGCCTAACCGGGTGAGAACTGGGAGTCGACGGGAGCGCACGCATGGGCCGGTGTCGGCGCGGGTCGACTTCGATCATCATCGCGGGCCCGTCGCGCTGGAGACGCCGATGACGAAAGCGATCGCCGACCCGGTTGTGCTCCACCAGTTCTCGTCGTCGCACTACAACGAAAAAGCGCGCTGGGGTCTCGACTGGAAGCGTGTTGCGCATCGCCGCGAGACCTATCTGCCGGGTCCGCACGCACCGCAGATCAAGCGACTCTCCGGACAGAGCGCGACGCCGGTTCTGTGTCTCGACGGCCGTGTGATTGCGGGGACCGCGGCGATTCTCGATGCGCTCGAAGCGCGCTTCCCCGAGCGACCGCTCTACCCCGCGGATCCCGTGCTGCGCGCGCGCGCATTGGCGATCCAGCACCAATTCGACACCGAAGTCGGGGTGGCCGCGCGCACCGCGGTGTTCTCGGTGCTGCTCGAAGAGCCCGCCTATTTGTGCGCGCACTTTGCGGCGCACCAATCGCGACCGGTGCGCGCGCTCTACCGCGCAGCGTTGCCGCTGCTCGCGCCCGTCATCGCAAAGGCCAACGGGGTGACGAGCGAGGACGCCATCGACCGCGCCTTCGCGCGAACGCGCGCGGCGCTCGACTTCGTCGCGCGCGAAGTCGGCCCGAGCGGCTACCTGGTGGGCGATGCGTTCTCCGTCGCGGATCTCTGCTGCGCCTCGCTGCTCGCGATCCTCGTCGATCCGCAGCATCCCGACATGCGTCATCCGCGGCCGATGCCTGCGCGCATCGAGGAGTTTCTCGCGCAATTTGCAGCGCATCCCGCCGCTGCGTGGGTTCTCGATCAGTACGCGCGCAATCGGCCGCCGTCCTGCGCGATCGTGGCGGGCTGACGCGCCAACGGGTCGCGGGGCTAGGATGGCCGGCGATGCGCACCCAACTCGCGGCTGCCGAAGCGCAGCGCCTGATTCTCGAAGCCGCGCTGCCGCTGCCGTCCGAGACCTGCGCAACCGCCGACGCACAAGGCCGCGTGCTCGCCGAGCCGGTGCTCTCGCGGCGCACGCTGCCACCCTTCGATGTCTCGGCGATGGACGGCTACGCGGTGCGCAGCGGCGATCTCGCGCGCGCCAGCGCCGCGGCGCCCGTGGCGTTGCCGGTGGTCTTCGAAGTCGCTGCAGGAGCCGCGCCCGAACGCACGCTCGCGCCGGGTGAGGTCGCGCGCATCTTCACCGGTGCGCCGCTGCCGCCGGGCGCCGACGCCGTCGTGCGTCAGGAAGACGTCACGCGCGACGCGGCGCGCGCGGTCTTCGCAGCGCCCGTGCCAGTTGGCGAGAATCGGCGCAGCGCGGGCGAAGACGTGCGCGCTGGCGAAACGGTGCTCGACCGCGGCGTGCGACTCGGCCCCGCGGCGCTCGGCATGCTCGCATCGCTCGGGCGCAGCCATGTTGCCGTCCATCAGCGCCCGCGCGCCGCCATCCTGTCGGGCGGCGACGAACTGATCGAGCCCGACGGCGATCCCACCGGCGGTCGCATCGTCTCGTCGAACTCGTACTCGATCGCAGCACAGTGTCGCGAGGTCGGCGCCGAGCCCATCTATCTGGGCATCGCGCGCGATCACCCGGACGAGCTGGAGCGCTTCGTGCGCGCGGGACTCGGCGCGCATGTGCTCGTCACCTCCGCGGGCGTCTCGGTCGGCGATCGCGACTACGTGCGTCCGGTGCTCGAAAAGCTCGGCTGCGAACTCGTCTTCTGGGGTGTTGCGATCAAGCCGGGCTTCCCGCTCGTTTTCGGGCGTTTCCCCCCGCGAAGCCCGCTTGGTTCATCAGATTGCGGACCGCTGGTGTTCGGACTGCCGGGCAATCCGGTCTCCGCGATGGTCACCTTCGAGGAGTTCGTGCGGCCGTCGCTGCGCAAACTCGCGGGCCACGCGGCGTGGTTCCGACCGCGCATCGACGCGGTGCTCGCCGAACGCTTGCGCAAACCGGCGGGGCGGCTGCATCTCGTGCGTGTACGGCTCGAGCGACGCGACGGCTGCGTCGTCGCGAGCAGCACCGGCAATCAGAGCTCCGGCGTGTTGCGCTCGATGGCGCTCGCGCAGGGACTGCTGGTCTTCCCCGCCGACGCGACCGAATTGCCGGCGGGCGCCGTCGTGCAAGTGCAGGTGCTCGACGAGGACTTCTTCGCAGCGACGGACGGCGGACTTTGAGCGGCGACGGCCGCCTCGCGAACGTCGCCGGCGCGGTGCTGATCGGCGGCGCATCGAGCCGCATGGGCAGCGACAAAGCGCAGCGTCCGTTCGGCGGCGTGGCGGCCGCGACGCGCACCAGCCAATTACTCGCGACACTTTTCGACGACGTGATGCTGGTGGGCGGCGACGCGCCGGCCGACGCAATCGGGCGTCGCATCGACGACGTCGCGGGCCCCCGCTGCGCGCTGCGCGGAATCATCGCCGCGCTCGGAGCGTCGCGCGCCGAGCGCGTGCTGATCGTCGCGACGGACCTGCCGCTGCTCACGCCCGCGCTGCTGCTGGCGCTCGTCGCATGGCCCGTGGCGGACGTCGTGCTGCCGCGCCGCGGCGCACACATCGAGCCCCTCTGCGCTGTGTGGTCGCGCGAGCGAGCCCTCGGCTGCGCACACACGCAACTCGAAGCGGGTCGCCTCGCGCTGCACGAACTCGTCGCGCAACTCGACGCGCACTACCTCGAAGCCGCCGACCTCTTGATCGCCGACCCCACCGCCATCGCCCTCACCAACGCCAACACCCCCGAAACCTGGACCCACCTCGAGTCCCTCCGTTGACGCGGGGGCGAATCGCGGGCGAGGGTGGGGCGTCGAAGCGCGGCTTTGGGGGCAGGAGTGGGGGAGTCATGAGAAAGATGGGTCGATGGGTCGGCGTGATGTTGTTGTTGCTCGTGGCGGCGCATGCGCAGGCGGAGCCGGTGGGCGCGCAGGCGACCTGGCCGAATCGGGGGCGACTCGGCATCGAGGTGCAGTCGATGACCGACGCGCTTCGCGAATTCTTTGGCGCACCGGCCGATCGCGGTGTGCTCGTCGTTCGTGTGATCGCGGAGCGCGCGGCGGCGCACGCGGGGATCCAGGTGGGCGACGTGCTCGCCACCGTTGGCGGCGCGCCGATTGCCGATCCGCTCGACCTGATCGCTGCTGTCGCGCGCGTGCCGGCGGGCGAGAAGCTGGCGCTCGAAGTCGTGCGACGCGGCAAGACCGAGACGATCTCGGTGGCGCCCGAAGGCGATCCCGTCGCGTTCACGCGTCCCGATCACGAGGAGAAGGGCGCCGACGGCTTCCACGGCGAAATGCGCCGCGCCGTGCAAGACGGCAGGCGTGAAATCCTCCAGCGACTCGAATCTATTGAAGGCCGGCTCGAGAAGATCGAGCCGAAGCCGAGCGCGGCGCCGAGCGAAGAGCGCAACTGAAGTGGACCGGCGCGCGCGATTGCGCTCAGCGGCGTCCTAGAGCGAAGCGATCAATGCGCGCACCTGCTGGGGATCCGGCGCGCGGCCGCGCTCCGGCGCCGCACCGAAGCGGACGCGATCGAGTTCCACGAGCGCGACACCGACGGCGCGAAGCGACGCCTCTTCGTGTGCAGCGATCTCTTCGGCCGCGAGCGCGCCAGCGCCGGGCACGCGCGCTTCGAGCGCCGCACGCAGCGCTGCCGTCAGCGCGCTCGCGGTCGCGGCCGCATCGCCGCGCGCGCTCGCACGCGCCGCGTCGGCGAGCAGCGCCGCCGCGGCGCGCTGCACCGCGCGTCGCCGCAATCGGCGCCGCAGCATCGCGATGCCGACGCCGATCGCTGTCGCAACGAGCAGTGCGCCGACGCCGCGCGCGCCGAAGCTTCGGCGGGGCATTTCGCTGGGCGAACTCGTCGGCGCAGCCGGTCGCAGCGCTTCGCCCGCCGCCGCTTCGACCGTGAATGGCAACGCGGCCGTCTCCGCGATCTCGTAGCGCTCGCGCACCGGATCGAAGTACGGAACGCGCAGCGGCGGAATCTCGAAGCGCCCGATCGCGCGCGGCACCAGATCGAAGGTGAACGCGCGTCGCACTTCGAGGTGTCGCCCCGTCTCGCGTTCGGTCGTCGGCGGATGCGCGTAGACGTCGATGCCCGCGAGGTCGCGCGCGGGATCGAGCGGGTCGCCGGCATCCCACGCATTCGCCGCGCCGCGCACCATCACCGCGAGCGCCAGCGATTGCCCGAGCGCGATGCGATCGCTCGACAGATGCGCCTGCACATTCACCCTGCCCACCACGCCGCGAAATCCCGGCGGTCGATCCGCATCGGGAAGCTCGCGCACCTGCACGCGCGCGGCGGGAACGTCTACCTCGAGGGTCTGCTCCCCAACGACGCAGGCGAGACGCGCCGCGGGAATCGCGAGATCGCCCGCGCGCGCGGGAAAGAGTGCGCGCCGCTCCTCGAACACCAGCGCGTGATCGCCGATCTCATTGATCGCCGGGTCTGGCGACTGGCCGGGCAACCACTCGGCGCGGAACGACGGAAAGCTGAGATCGCGCGCGAAGCGCACCGACGCGACGTCGAGCCGCCGGAAGATCTGCAGTCGGTAGAGGATCTGCTCGCCGACGAATGCGCTCGCCGGTTCCACCAACACACGGGTGCGGCAGGGCGCCTCCGCAGCAGCCGCGCGCGCCACCAGCAGCGCTACGGCGGCGAGCGCGACGCAGCGACGCGTCACCAGCGCGCGGCCTTCGGCGGCTGCGGCTGCGCGTCCGCCGCATCGCGCGCGGCGGCGCGCAGCGCGCGGCCCGGATCCTCCGCGACGGCGTCGAGCCACTGCTGTGCCCGATCGGCCGACAGCTCCGGCGCGAAGCCGCGGCTCGGCTCCGTGCCACCGGCGCTCGACGGATTCGGAAGCGCGGACGGCGGCGTCGTTCCATCGCGCGGGCGCGGGCCGGGTGGCTGCGCCGGATCCGGAAGCTTCGGCTCCGGTCGCTCGCTGGTTTCCTGCGAACTCTCGTCGGCGCGATCCTGGTCGGGCAGTGGCGGCGCGACGGCGAGCGCACGCAACGACCATTCGAGATTGAAGCGCGCTTCGCCGTCCTCGGGCACGAGTGCGAGCGCATCGAGAAACGCATCGCGCGCGGGTGCGTAGCGCTTGCGCTGCACTTCGAGCACGCCGAGGTCGTAATACGCATCGGCCGCGTCGCGGCGATCGCGGGCACCCACGGCTGCTGCGCGCAACGCGAATGCCGCTTCCGCTTCGCGGCCCTGCTCGGCGCGCGCGACGCCGAGTGCGACGAGCAATCGCGCATCGCCGGGCCGCTCGCGCAGCAGCGCTTCGAGTCGCGCAATCGTGTCGCCATCGGCAGCGAGGCTGGCGGCCGCGAGCGAGAGCGCAATGACGCCCGCCGCCATCGCGCTGCGACGCCGCAGTCGCATCCAACCGAAGAGCGCGCGCGGTCCGCCGATCCCCTCGAGCAGCAGCAGCGCGAATGCGAGCGCGGCGAGCGGCGCGACGCGCGTTGCCGGCACGCGACGCTCCACTGCGTCGCCCAAGCCACGCGCGGCGTCGCGGTGCAGCGCGGCGAGCAGGGCGTCCTCATCTACGTCGCCCCAGCGATCGCCGATGAATGTGGCGCCGTCGGTCGCGGTCGCGAGCGTGGCGAGTCGCGCAGTGTCGCGACGCGACACCACCGCGCGACCGCGCGCATCGAGCAGCATCGTGGTGCCATCGGGAACGCCAGCGCCCGCGTCGCTGCCGAGCGCAACGCCCACCACGCGCACGCCAGCGCGCTGGGCTGCGTTCGCGCCCATGTCTCCCTGCGGATCGGGATCTTCGCCGTCGGCGAGGGCGAGCAGCACGCGCGGTCGCTCGCTCGCGGCTTCGAAGGCGGCGATCGCGGCGCCGACGCCCGCACCGAGATCCGAGCCGCTCGGCGCGATCAACTCGCTGTCGAAGGAGGCGATCATTTCGTCGAGCGCAGCGAAATCCGGCGTGAGCGGCGTCAGCAGCACGCCGCGTCCGGCGAAGGCGGCGAGTGCAGCGCGATCATCGGGGCCGAGTTTCCCGAGCACACGACTCGCGAGCGCGCGTGCACGAGCGAGCCGCGAAGGCGCGACATCGGTGGCGTCCATGCTGCGCGAAACATCGAGCACCAACACCAGATCGATGCCGGAGCCGGTGACGCGCACGCTGCGTGTGCCGGCGTACGGGCCGAGCAGCGCGAGGCCGGCGGTCGCGAGCGCGGCGACGAGTGCGAGATCGCGCAAGAGCTGCGCACGCGGCACCCACTGCGGCGAGCCGAGCAATCGCTGCGCTCTTCGCCTCGCCACGGCGAACGACGCAATCACCAGCGCGCCGACTGCAACGACCGCAGCGGCGATCGGCAGCGCCCACTCCGGATGCGCGAGATGCGGCGGCATCACGGGATGCGCCTCGCGACACCGCGCGCGGTCGCCGCCTCGAGCGCCACCAGCAGCGCCGCGCCCGCCAGAAACGGTTCTGGGTGCGTGGTGTGATGCTGGCGCGGCGGCGCGCGGCGCGGCACCCGCTCCTGCGCGTCGATCGCGGCGTACACCGCTTCGAGTTCGGCGCTGCTCTGCGCCGCGAAGTAGCGCCCGCCCGTCGCCGCCGCGATTGCGGCGAGCGTGTCGCGATCGATGTCGTGATGCTCGAAGCGAAGCCCGCGGCCGCCGGCACCCTCGCCGCGCTCCATCGCAACCTCGCCTGCGCCGCCGATCCCGACCGTGTGTACGCGCACACCGCGCGCGCGGGCGAGTGCGGCCGCAACGTCGGCGGGAATCGCACCCGCGTTGCTGCGGCCATCGGTGAGAAGCACGACGAGTCGCCCCGCCACGGGCGCGCTCGCAGTCGCGCTGTCGGGCTGAGGCTGCGCGCGCTTCACCGCGAGCGCGAGCGCGTCGCCGAGGGCGGTGGCGCTGCCAGCCATGCCGGGCGTGACGCGATCCAGTGACGCAGCGAGCAACCGTCCATCGCTCGACAGCGGGCAGAGTGTGAAGGCGGTCTCGCCGAAGACCACGAGTCCAACGCGGTCGCCTTCGGCAATGCGTTTCTCGGCGAAGCGCTCCACCACGACACGCGCCAACTCGAGACGCGTGTGCCACGTGCCGGCGACTTCGGCGTCGAGCGCTTGCATGCTCTCCGATGTGTCGAGCACGAGTACGAGATCGAGGCCCTCGCCGGGCGGCGGCGGCGCACTGTGCTGGCGCATGGGCCCCGCGGCGGCGACACCGAGCAGCACCAGCGCCAGCGCGCGCGCGGCGATCGCGGCGCTGCGGCCGAAGTCGCGGCGGCGCGCACCCGCTGCGAGCAACTCGGGCGATGCAGACCACAGCAGCGCAGGCGCTTCGCGGCGCGCCGCGACTGCGGTCGCGACGAGAGCAGTGAGCAGTGCCGCAACGAGCAGCGCGGGGCGCTCGAAGCCATCGATCCCTATCGACGCCGCGAGCAGACGCGTCATCGCAGCTCCGGCGGGATCGACGCCTCGACGAATCGCTGCGCGGCGTCGAGCGCCGTGCGCACCTGCTCGGCCGCGCTCGCATCGCTCTGCGCGCGAAAGCGCTCGGCGTCGAAGTCGCGCAGCGTTTCGAGCGCTGCGGGCCAACGCGAGCTCGTGCCGAAGGGCGCCGTGATCGCCGCGATCTCCTCGGTGGTCAGCGACTCGACGGCGACGCCGAAGCGCCGCGCCACGTAGCGCCGCAGCGCGCGCGCGCCGAGTCCGCCCGCGCGACGCCAATTCGCGTCGGTGGCGCTGCGTGCGGTGGCGAGCGCGGCGATCGCCTCGACCCACGGCTGCGCCTCGGCGATGCGGGCGGCTTCGAGTTTCCGCACTCGCGCACGCCGACGCACACGGCGCGCGGCGGCAACGAGCGCGAGCACTGCGAGCGTGCCGAGCGAACCCGCAGCGGCGGCGCCCCAAAGCGATTCGACACCGGGTTCGCGCGCAGCCGGCAATCGATACGAGAACGGCTCGACGCGTTCGGGAAAGCTCGGCAGCACCGACACGACCTCGATCGGTCGCGCCGCCGTCACGAGCTCCGAACGCGCGCCGCTCGCGTCTTCGATCTCGACGCGCAGCGCCGGCCATTCGAAGGAACCGGTCTCGCGGGCGCGTACACGGATGCGCGTGCGCTGGAGTTGTCGCCCATCGCTGATTTCTGTGGGCAGCGTGTTCGCGTCGAGCAGCCACAGTCCCGGCACGGACGACGGCGGCTTCAGCGGGTGCACGCGGTATCCGGGCGGTGTCACGACCACGATGTCGATCGCGGCGATGTCGCCGACGCGCAGGCGCGGCGGCTCGATCACGACGGCCGCTTGCGCCGTCACCGGCGGAGACGGCGGCGCCGTCGCGGGTTCGCCGCTGCAAGCGAGCACAAGGAGCGCTGCCGCGAGTGCGCGCCTCATTGCACGCCTCGGCGCTGCGTGCCGCGCGCGCGGAAGAATCGCACCAGCGCGCGCAGCGGATCGGCGCCGGTGTCGAGCCAGAGGAGTTCGGCGCTCTCCGCGCGCAGTCGGCGTGCGAGCGCGCTGCGATGATCCGCCGCCGCGGCTTGGTACGCCTCGCGAAGTCGCCGACGCGTGCCGAATACGAAGCGCCGCGACGGCTGCTCGGCATCGGCGATGCGGAAGCCGCCGGCGGCGACGAGCTCGCGCTCCCGCCGATCTTCGACGATCGCAGCCACCAGATCGTGGCGCCGACCGAGCACCGCGAGAGGACGACCGCTGGCTGCGGGCGCGGGATCGCGGAAGTCAGAGAGCACGACCACCACCGAACGGCGTCGCGCGTGCGCACGCACCCAATCGGCGACGACACCGAGATCAGTCGCGCCCTGCGCGGCGCCGGCGCTCTCGGAGGCTGCGCGGACCACACGCCAGGTGTGGGCGTCGCCGCGGCCCGGCGCGATCTCGCTGTACACACGATCGCCGAACGCGACGAAGCCCACCGGGTCGCCGGCCTGCGCCGCGGCTGCAGCGAGCAGCGCCGCCGCATGCGAAGCGGTCTGCGCTTTGGTGCGGCCGGTCGTTCCGAAACGCATCGAAGCCGACACGTCGAGCGCGATCAGCAGCGTGCACGAACGCTCTTC
>JANNKU010000058.1:0-20678 GCA_031396445.1 Deltaproteobacteria bacterium
TCGCGATCTGTCGCTATCTCGAAGCGCTGCATCCGGAGCCGTCGCTCTTCGGTCGCAGCGCGAAAGAGCAAGGCGTCATCGAGATGTGGCTGCGCCGCATCGAGTTGAACCTGATGGTGCCCGTGGGGCTGGTGTGGATTCACGGCTCGCCGCTCACCAAGGCCGTGATGAAGGAGCAGATCGCTGCGGTCGCGGAGCAGAACCGTCGCGTAGTAGCCCGCTATTTCGAGTTCCTCGACGCGCATCTCGCATCGAACGAGTTCCTCGCGGGCGATGCGTTCTCGATGGCAGACATCATTGCGCTCTGCACGATCGACTTCGCGGCGAACCTCAATGCGCTTCGGCATGCGCCGGAGCAGCAGCATCTCACGCGCTGGCACCAGAACGTGTCGAGCCGGCCGAGCGCGGCGAACACCTGATCCGGGCGAGTCCACGAGCCGCGGTGTCCATTCGGGCATTGGACTCGGCGAGATCTGTCCACCCGAGTGGACGGCTGCGGCGCTCCGGCGGTATTGCGAGCTGCGTAGGGATCTTCCCTGGCTGGCACGTCGATTGCTCTATGAGATCGACATGACGACCCTGCGCGCCCTACTTCCGCATCCCTTCCATGGCACTCATCGACCCGGGGCGACCCACCGTCTTCCCGCAGTCGAGGTCACGCTGCTCTTCGCCGACGTCGCGGAATCCACCGAACTCACGAACCGGCTCGGCGATCATGGCGCCTACTCCTTGATCCGGCGCTTCTGCGCAATCGTTCGCGACGCCGTGGTGGAGCATGGTGGCGAAGCCCTCGAATTGCGCGGCGACGGCGCGCTGCTCGCCTTCTCGTCACCGCACGCGGCGCTCGCGTGTGCGCTGCAAATCCAGCGCGAGTGCGCGCGCACGGGCCCACTCGCCGTGCGCATGGGCCTGCACACGGGCCGTGCGCTGCGCCTCGAACGCGGCTACTTCGGTCAAGCGCTGATCCTTGCCGCGCGCGTCGCCGATCAAGCACGAGCCGGCGAGATTCTCGTATCCGAGTCGCTCCGGGATCGTGTCGGCGGACGCGAAGAGTTCCGCGTCGGCGCCCGCCGCTCGCTCGAGATCAAGGGCTTCCCGCAACGCATGAATGCGTTCTGCATCGAATGGCGAGCGGACGATTGCGCGTCGCACACGCAGGCCCTGTGCGCGGCGATCGAGCAGGCGAGCGCCGCTTAAGGCCGCTTGCTGAGCGCGCGATTCGCGAGCCATCGCGAAGCGCGATCAACGCGCCTCGATCACCACCAGCAGCGTCGCGCGGTAGTCGCGGCAGAGCGCGCCGAGCGCCGCAATCGCGGGTGAATCGAAGACGGCGCGTTCGACGATCCCGCGCACCACCAGGATCTCGCGCGTGTCGCTGCGGCTGCGCAGCTCCGCGAGCATCGCCCACACTTCCTCGATGTCGCGTGGCTCGTACCACAGCACCTGCCCGAGATCGGGCGCGATGCAGCGACAGACATCGCGGTGCGCACCGCGATCGAGCACGATCCAGTCGCCGCCACGCGCCCACACTTCGATCCACGCGACGCCGGCGGCCCAGCCATCGACGGCGACCACCGCATCGAGTCCGCCGACCAGGCTCTCCGGCGAGCGCCGGGGCTCGATCGCGGCGCGGCGCGGCATTGCCGCTGCGGGTTTCGCATCCATTTCGTGATCTCCCATCCCATCGATTCACACAGCAACGCGTGTGCCAAGCGAATCAACAGCGGCATTGCGGGATCGCTGATGCGACACTCGCCGCGGATCGCTCCGCGCGGTGAGGGTTTTGCGTGACACAGCCCGAGGTCGCGCGCGGAGGCATGGCGAGGCGCGCTGCGCCGCGACGACTCGCTGCACCGCGATGGGAAATCCAAGAATGTTCTGGTGGAGTCGAGTGGCTGCGTGGCCTACCGACTCAAGCGCCTCTACCGGCCCGATCCAGCGCAAACGCCTTGACGAGGTTGTAAACATGCGACCGCGCGAGATCCAGCCGTCGCGCCGTCTCCGTCACGTTCCACTCCGTCTCTTCCAGCGTCTTCAGCAAGATCTCTCGCTGGAACCGACGCGTCGCTTCCTGGAACGACACCGGACCGTCGTCGATCGTTGCGGAGTTCGGCGCGTCGGGAAAGACATGCCGCACTTCAACCTGTGCCGCCGCTTCGCCAGCCGCGCGGATCGTCGCCGCTTCGACCGCGTGACTGAGCTGTCGCAAATTCCCCGGCCACTCCGCCGCTTCGATGGCGCGCAGCGCGCCGCGTGAAATCTCGACGCGCGGCAGGCCGTGCCTCCGACACGCGCTCGCTGCGAAGTAATGCGAAAGCTCCGCGATGTCGTCGCGGCGCTCGCTCAGTGCGGGCAGCCGAATCGGCAGCACTTGCAGGCGGTAGAAGAGATCTTCGCGGAAGCGGCGCTCGCGGACGGCTTGATCGAGATCGGTGTTGGTCGCGGCGATCAGGCGGATGTCGGCTTGGATCGGCGTCGTGCCGCCGAGGCAGAAGTACTGCTTCGATTGCAGCAGTTGCAGCAGCTTGGCTTGCGCCGGCATCGCCAACTCGGCGATCTCGTCGAGGAAGAGCGTTCCGCCGTCGGCGATTGCGACTTTGCCTGGGATGGACTTTCGCGCAGTCGAGTGTGCACCCGCTGCGGCGCCGAAGAGTTCGCTTTCGATCAGGGTCTCGGGCATGGCCGCGCAGTTGAGTTCGACGAACGCGCCCGCGGCGCGCGGGCCGTTATCGTGAATCACCTTGGCGAGCTGGCTCTTGCCGGTGCCCGACGCGCCGGTGAGCAGCACGTTGACATCGAGCGGCGCCACGAGCGCGGCCTGACGCAGCACCGCGGCGAGCGCAGCGCTCGTGCCGACGACACCATCGAGACGTAGCTGCTTCCGGAGCGCGCGCGTCGGATCGTCGCGCTCGCGCACGCGATGGCGCACGAGCAGCCGATCAGCGAGCGGCGCGAGGCGCAGCGCGAAGAGCTCCGTGAGTGCGCAGTCGCTCTCCTCGAAGAGCGTTCCCGTCTCGCTCCCCTGTAGATACAAGACGCCGAGCGGCGGGTTGGCGCCGATCGGTGTACAGAGCACCGCCTCAACGTGGTTGGCGCGAACGCTTCCCCGATCCTTGAACCTCGGATCGAGCATGGCGGACGGCGTGAAGACGGTCTGCCCGCTAGCGATCGCCTCCGCGACGATGCCCCGCGAGATGACCGACCGAATCCAATCCACGTCGTCGGGCGAACAGCCTCGCGCCATTGACCACGCCGGCGCTTCGCTCTCGGCGTCTTCGCCGCGCAATTCGATGTAGGCCTGTCGCGCGCCGGTGACGCTGGCGACGAGGGCGAGCGCTTGCTCGAGGAACGGCTCGGGATCGTTCGCGTCGCCGAGTTCCAGCAGACGCAAATAGAAGTCGCGCTCGCGTTGGACCTGGTTCAGCTCAGAGTCGGGTCTGCCACCCATCGTCGGGCGAAGATACATGCTCAGAGACACCATTCGCGGACTCATTGAAATTTTTTCTGTGTGCGTGTCGGGGACCCTGCACGTTCGTTGCGTTGTGAAGCTCGCGGGCCGGCGATGACCGTCGCCGGAACAGCTGTGACCGCGCAGGTGATCGGGTGCCAACGCAACCTGCTCGTTCGCGCACTGCTCCGACGACGGTCGACCGGTCGATGCGTGCCGTGGAAGAGCAAGCAGCGTGCCGGCGACATGCGCTCGCGTTGATCGCGCTACGGCGTTCACCGTCCACTCGCGTGGACGTCGCGAGTTCTTCGCCGTCCAATGCAGTGGACGGGATCACGCCGTAGTATGGGCGAGAACCGCGCTGGCCTCTGCCCATCACAGCGCCATGGAACTCATCGAATGCCCAGACTCGCGATCGCCGTGATTGGCTTTGCAGTGATCGCGGTGTTGGGACTCGCTGCCGCCATCGCGTTCGGCGGTCCCGCAGCGCTTCCGCCGCACGGCGCGGGCAATCCGCTCGCTGCCGTCGATTTTTCGGACCTCCCCGCGCCCCGACATTTCGCGGCGCGAGATGGCGCGTCGCTCGCGTATCGGGCCTACGGAGCGGAGCGCGCCGATGCCGAAGGCAGTGTTGTCCTCGTGCACGGCTCGTCCGCGCGCAGCGAGGTCATGCACCCAATGGCGAAGGGATTCGTTGCCGGGGGCTACACGGTGTATGCGCTCGACGTGCGCGGGCACGGCGAGTCCGGCACCAAGGGGCAGATCGCGTACATCGGGCAGCTCGAAGATGATTTCGAAGATTTCATGAAGAGCGTGAAGCCGTCGGGACCCAGCAGCCTCGTCGGATTCTCGGCGGGTGGCGGCTTCGTGCTGCGCTTCGCCGCGGACGCGCGACAAAGGTTGTTCGACAACTACTTGCTGCTCGCGCCATTTCTCTCGCAGAGCGCAGCGACGTATCGGCCCAGTGCTGGCGGCTGGGCGTCCGTCGGAATGCCGCGGATCGTGGCGCTGACGCTTCTCGACAGCATCGGCGTCACTGCATTCAACGAGCTTCCGGTGATTGCGTTTGCGCTGCGACCGGATGCGCGGCTGGAATTCACGCCTTACTACGCGTTCGCGCTCGGCAGGAACTTCGGGCCGCACTTGCAGTACCGAGACGACATCGCAGCGGCGAGGCAGCCGATGGAAGTGCTCGTCGGCGAGCGCGATGAGCAATTCGTTCCGGAACAATTCGCGCCCGAGTTCAGCGCCGCGGGGCGCGACGTGCCGGTTGCGATCGTTCCGAACGTCAGCTCGCACATCGATCTGCTGCTCGCGCCGTCCGCGATTCGCGCTGCGGTGTCGGCCATCGATCGCCTCGATGCGCGACACGAAGCTTTCTCATCGCACGAATAGCGCCACAGGGCGGGAGACCAACCGATGTCGAAGCACTTTCTCGTACGAGCATCGATTGGCGTCGCAGCTTTGCTCGCACCGCTCGCAGCGAGCGCGGGCGTGCAGGTCTTCATCGCGCAATCGTGGGCGGTGAACTCGGGCACGAGCATCGCGTTCAACGTGCCCGGGCTCTTCGACAGCACGTTCGTGCCGGGCCCTGCGTACGGCGGTGTCTTCAGGATCGATCCGGTCACGCTCTTCGACGCACGCTCGTCGGGGTCCACAGGAGAGGCGCGGATCTCGGACCCCTTCGATCAGAATGCGGGGCTTCTCGTGTACTCCGCCGCCAGCGATGTGACGGCGAACTACCTGGCGCAGGTCGGAAGACTCGATCTGCACCTGAGCGCGAGCGCGGTGGTGTCACCCGACACGCGCCTCGTCGAACCGCCGCCCCAGCCGAACCCGCCGCCGTCGGTGACGATCGACAATCCGCTGAACGCGAGTGCTTCCGCGCGCATCCATCTTTTTTACGAGGACGAGATCCGCTTCTGCGCGACGAACCTCGCGCTCGGTGCGCCGATCGAGGTGCGCGCGCGAATGCTGCACCCGGCGACGGTCACTTCCTCGAACACGAACTTCAACATGATCAATCAAGCGTCCTCGCGAATGGAGGCGACGCTCGGTGGTGCGGAACACTGGGACGGTTCGTATCAGTCCGTGATTGACGGCGGCGGCATCTTCGTACTGACCGAGCTTTCCGAGAAGGGCGTCGTCATCACCAATGATCCGGGCGAGGTCGCAACGACACTCGCGCTCTCGAACGGCGATCTGCTCGACGTGCAACAGAACGTCGAGGGAATCATCGGCAACGTGGCGAACACACCCTTCCCGGCTACCGCAGCTTCGGTGCTGATTCCGGACGGCGTGCGGATCGTCTTCGAGCCGCTCACCGCGGGCGTCACCGTCACGCGTCTCGGCGGCGGCGATCCCTGTGTCGTGCCGGAACCGGAGGCGGGAGCGCTCGCGCTGGCAGCAATCGCGGCGCTGCTCGCGTGTCGGGCGACTCGTTGACGCAGCGAACGAATCACCTCGGGCAGCCGATCGGCGAGCCCGTCACGGCGTGGACGGCGCGGCCACGACCGTCGCGCACGCCAATGCACGGTCGCCTCTGTCGCCTCGAGTCGCTCGACGCGGCAAAGCATGCCGCTGCGCTGCACGCGGCCTACGCGGCAGATCGCGACGGTCGTAACTGGACCTATCTGCCCTATGGACCCTTCGCGTCGGAGGTGGCGTACACCGCATGGGTCGAGACGGTGCAGTCGCGCGACGACCCGGTGTTCTACGCGATCATCGATCTCGCAAAGCAACAACCGATCGGCGTCGCGAGCTACCTGCGGATCGATCCCGCGATGGGCGTGATCGAGGTGGGTCATCTCTCGTTCGCGCCCGCGTTGCAGCGAACGCCGCTCTCGACGGAGGCGATGTTCCTGATGATGCGACGCGCTTTCGATGAACTCGGCTATCGCCGCTACGAGTGGAAGTGCGACAGCCTCAACGCGCCTTCGGTCGCGGCGGCGAAACGTCTCGGTTTCCGCTTCGAAGGCACCTTCCGGCAGGCGATCGTGATGAAGGGTCGCAATCGCGACACCACGTGGCTGTCGATCATCGATGGCGAATGGCCCGCGCGGCGCGGCGCGTTCGAGCGCTGGCTCGATCCCGCGAACTTCGACGCGAGCGGCGCGCAGCGGCGACGGCTCGAGGATTTCGCGAGCTGACGCGAGTCCGATGGAGGATGCACCGGTGGAAGATCGCGATCTGCTGCTGACGAGCGCCGAGGTGGCCGTCACGTTCGCTGGCTTCGCCAGCCTCGTGGCGATCTTCGGTTCGCGCACGAGTCGCGACGGGTTGCACATCGACGCGAACCGACTCCGCACGATGGTCGTGTGCAGCCTGCTCGTCGTTGCGCTGGCGCTCTTCCCGTTCGTCCCGTTCCGCTACGGCATGCCCGACGCGATCGTGTGGCGCATCTCGAGTGGCGCGTTGCTGGCCGCCGTGGTCTGGCTGGTGCTGCGCATTGCGCGCGACTACCGAGCCGTCACGGCTGCAGGCATTCGGCTCTCGCTCTTCATCCGCGTGCTCAACTCGGGCCTCGTATTCGTTCCGATGGGGCTCGCTGTGCTCAATGTCCTCGGCGTGTTCGAAGCATCCGCGCCGGCGAACTATCTGGTCAGCTTGCTCTCGCTGCTCGCGCTCGCCGGTGTGCAGTTCGCGCGCTTGATCGACTCGCTGGCGATGGCTCCGCTGGCGCCACCGGAGTGACATCACGATGAGCTTCCTCTGCAACGTGTCGTTGCATCTCTCGGCCGCGCTGCTTGGTGTCTTCGCGGGCGCGATGCTCACCGAGGCGATGGTGCTCGTGCCGTACTGGCGTTCGCTCGCGCCCACCGAGTTCTTCGCGTGGTATGCGGCGAATGATCGGCGCTTGCTTCGCTACTTCGGGCAACTCACCACGGCGACGGCATTGATCGTGATCGCCGCAGCAATCGCGGCGCTCGCGACGAGCCACCCCGCTGCGATCTCCGCCATGACGGCGGCCGCGCTGATGCTCGCGGTGGTGGCGAGCTTTCCGCTCTATTTCAAACGCGCGAATGAGAGCTTCGCAGCGGCGAGCATCGACGCTGCTGCGGTGTCCGCCGCCCTGGCGCGCTGGTCCGCGTGGCATTGGGTGCGCACCGTCGCCTCGTTCGCGGCGTTGGCGTTCGCGCTGCACGCTCTCTGAGCGCCGCGCTTACAACGAGAAGGAAGATGCGAGATGAACCACCAAGGCGGCTGTCTCTGTGGCGCGATCCGCTATCAGGCCGAGGGCGAACCGATCGTCGTCGCACTCTGCCACTGCTCGAAGTGTCGTCGCGCAGCCGGCGCGCCGGCCGTCGCGTGGGCGATGTTCGAACAGAGCGCGTTTCGCGTGGTGAACGGCGACCCGAAACTCTACGCGTCGTCGCCCGGTGTGGAGCGCCGATTCTGCGGCGTCTGCGGAACGCCGCTCACCTTCGCCGCCGACTTCATGCCGGGCCTCGTCGACGTCACCGTGGGCAGCCTCGACGACCCGGAGGCGTTGCCGCCGAGCATGCACATCTGGGAGAGCAAGCGGCTGCGCTGGCAGGCGATCGACGACACGCTTCCGCGACACGCAGAGTTGCCGCCGCAGGATTGAGGCGCGGCGGGGCGCCGATCAGTGCAGCAACGCCACCGACTGCCGCGCCCACTCCAGCGCGCGAATCCCGCTGAAGATCCCCGGCGCGTGGCTCGGGAAGAACCCGACGAAGAGCACCACCGCGACGCAGAACGTGAGCACCAGCAGCTCGCCGGTCGAAGCGAGCCGTCGCGGCGCCTCCGACTTCGGCTCCGTCATGTACATCAGCACCGGCAGTCGCAGGTAGTAGTAGACGGAGATGACGCTGCCGAGCACGCCGATGATCGCGAGCACCGTCTGGCCGGACGCGACTGCGGCTTTGAAGAGCACGAATTTCGCGACGAAGCCGGCCGTGCCGGGGATGCCTGCGAGCGAGAGCGCGAAGATCGTCATCAACGCGGCGAGGCCCGGGCGCTGGCGCGCGAGGCCGGCGAGATCCTCGAAAGTGTCGCAATCGTGGCCGGATTCGGAGAGCGTGACCAGCACCGCGAAGGCGCCGAGGTTCGTGAACACGTAGACGAAGAGGTAGAAGAGAACGGCGCTGTAGCCTTCGATCGAGCCGGTCGCGAAGCCGATCAGGATGTAGCCGGCGTGCGCGATGCTGGAGAACGCGAAGAGGCGCTTCAGGTTGTTCTGGATCACCGCCATCACGTTGCCGACGATGATGGTGGCGGCGGCGAGGACCCAGAAAAGATCGCCGAGCCCGGCGGCGACCGGCGCGAAGGCTTGCGTCATCAAGCGCAGCAGCGCGACGAACGCCGCCACCTTCACGGTGATCGACATGTAGGCGGTCACCGAAGTCGGCGCGCCTTCGTAGACGTCGGGCGCCCACTGGTGGAACGGCACGGCTGCGACTTTGAACGCGAAGCCGACGACGAGCAGTGCGAGGCCGATCGTGCCGAGCGCGTTGCCGGGCGGGAAGCCGTTGCGAATGCTCGCGTAATCGAGCGCGCCGGTGACGCCGTAGATCAGCGCGATGCCGTAGAGCAAGAGCGCGCTCGCGAACGAACCCACCAGGAAATACTTGAACGACGATTCGTTGGAGCGCAGGTTGCGGCGATCGAAACCGGCCAGCACGTAGAGCGGGATGCTCATCAACTCGAGGCCGAGGAAGAGCGCGAGCAGATCGACGGAGCCGACGAGCAGGAACATTCCCGCCGTCGAGAGCAAGAGCAGCGCGTAGTACTCGCCGTGGTTGATGCGCAGCTCGGCGAGATACGTGATCGACAGCCAGCACACCAGGAACGACGCGACGCCGACGAGGGCCGTTGCGTAGGCGGCGAGCGAATCGAGGCGCAGCATCGGGTTGTCGATGTCGAAGGTGATGCTCGCGCCGCTCGCGAAGGTGGCGCCAGCCGCGTAGATCGCGAGTCCCAGGAACACCGCCGTGAGCATCGCGAGCACGGTGCCGATCCAGATCTCTGTGACTTCGCGCCCGAGGAAGGTCTTGCGGCGCGAGAGCCACACTTCGCCGAGCAGCACGACCAGGGCACCGAAGCCGGTGAACGCGATCGGCGCGATGGCGGCGAGATCGAGTCGCGGGGCGGTCATCGCAGCGCCTCCGCCGAAGTCTGGAATGCGGCGACGCGTTCCTGCGGCAGCGCTTCGAGCGAAGCCGCCTTCTTCTGCTCCATCTGATGCACGAGTTCGCCGACGGTCGCGTCGAGGCGGCGCAGGAACGGGCTCGGGTTGATGCCGATCCAGACGATCGGGATCAACATCGCGAGCACGACGAAGATCTCGCGGAACGAGAGGTCGATCAGCGAGCGATTCTCGGGATCCTCGATCGGACCGAAAAAGACTCGCCGGTACGCCCAGAGCAGATACGCCGCGGCGAGCACCACGCCGAAGGTCGCCGTCGCGCCGACCCAGGGACTCGCGAGGAAGGTGCCGACGAGGATCAGGAACTCGCCGACGAAACCGTTGAGGCCCGGCAACCCGATGCTCGACATCATGACGATCCCGAAGAGCAGCGCGTAGACCGGCATCGGTTTCGCGATGCCGCCGAACGCAGAGATGAGTCGCGTGTGGCGCCGCTCGTAGACCATGCCGACCAGCAAGAAGAGTGCGCCAGTCGAGAGGCCGTGGTTCACCATCTGCAGGATCGCGCCTTCGAGGCCTTCCTCATTCAGCGCGAAGATGCCGAGCATCACGAAACCGAGATGCGCCACCGACGAATAGGCGACGAGCTTCTTCAGATCCGTCTGCACCATCGCGACGAGTGCGCCGTAGAGAATCCCGATCAGTGCGAGTCCGAAGATCACCGGCGCAGCGGCTTCCGCGGCGACCGGGAAGAGCGGCAATGCGAAGCGCACAAAACCGTAGGTGCCCATCTTCAGCAGCACGCCGGCGAGTACCACTGAGCCAGCAGTCGGCGCTTCGGTGTGTGCATCGGGCAGCCACGTGTGGAACGGGAACATCGGCACCTTGATGCCGAAGGCGAGCGCGAACGCCGCGAAGAGCCACGGCTGCGTCTTCCACCACACCGCCTGCCCAGCGAGCGGGATCGTGGTGTCGAGCAGCGCCGGCACTCCGCCTGCACTGCGTCGCACGAGGTCGAAGTTCGCGACGCCGAATTCTTGTTGGTGCAGCGAGTAGAGCACCAGGATCGCCACCAACATCAGGAGCGAGCCGACCATCGTGAAGAGGAAGAACTTGAGCGCCGCATACACGCGTCGCTGGCCGCCCCAGATCCCGATGATGAAATACATCGGAACCAGCATCAGCTCCCAGAACAAGTAGAACTGGAACAAGTTCAGCGCGAGGAAAGCGCCGATCATGCCGGTTTCGAGGAAGAGGTTGAAGAACACGAAGCTCTTCACCTGGCGCTTCGGATCGTTCCACGCGCCGATCAGCACAAGCGGCATCAGGAAGGTGGTGAGCATCACCAGCAGCAGGCTCATGCCGTCGATGCCGACGAAGTAGTGGACGCCCCAGCTCGGCAGCCACGTCGCGTACTCGACGAACTGATAGCCGCTGCGGGTCGGGTCGAAGCCGAACCAGAGGCGCAGCGACAGCAAGAACGTGAGCGTCGTCGCCGCTACGGCCGCGACTTTCCAGACCTGCTCGGGCAGCCCGCGCAGCAGGATCAGCAGCAACCCCGTCGCGAGCGGCAGGAACGTCACGACGCTGAGCAGGTGCGCGTCGAGCCAGCCGATCAACGCAGCATCCAGACGATGATCGCGATGGTGCCGATGACCATCGTGATCAGGTAACCCTGCGTGAGGCCCGACTGGCCGTACTTCAGCACGTGCGCCGCGAGTCCGCGCACCGCGCGCGCGCTGCCGTTGGCGCCGATGCCGTCGATGATGCCGGCATCGATCACGCGGAAGAGGAACTTGTCGGAGACGACGACCAGCGGGCGCACGATCAGCGCGTCGTAGATCTCATCGACGTAGTACTTGTTCTCGACCAGGCGATAGATCGGGCCGAGCGCCGCGCGTACGCGCGCCGGGATGCCGGGGCTCCACACGTAGAGCAGCGCCGCGGCGAGCGTGCCGAGCGTTGCGACGCCGATCGCCGTCACGCCGAGCAGCAGCTCCGTCGCGTGATCCACTTCGTGTGTGGGATGCGGCAGCACGCCGTGCAGGAAGTTCGCGAGGAAGTTCGAGTCGGGGATGCCGAACCAATCGCCGTAGATCTGCGGGAAGCCGAGGAAGCCGCCGAACGCCGCGAGGATGGCGAGCGCAACGAGCGGCGCGCGCACCAACCAGCTCGGCTCGGCGAGATGCTCCTGCGTGTGGTGATCGGCTCGGCACTCGCCATAAAAAGTCCTGAAGTGCAGCCGCCACATGTAGAACGCGGTGAGACCCGCCGTGAAGAGACCGATCAGCCAGATCCAGAAGTGACCCGGAACCTGGTGCGCGCTGTACGCCGAGAGCAGGATCTCGTCCTTCGAGAAGAATCCAGAGAACGGCGGAAAGCCGCTGATCGCGAGCACGCCGACCAGGAACACCTTGCTCGTCACCGGCAGCCACTTGCGCAGGCCGCCCATCTTGTCGGTGTTCTGCTCGTGGTGCATCGCCATGATGACGGCGCCGGCGCTGAGGAAGAGCAGCGCCTTGAAGAACGCGTGCGTGCCGACGTGAAAGATCGCCGCGGTGTACGCGCCGCAGCCCGCGGCCATGAACATGTAGCCGAGCTGCGACACCGTCGAGTACGCGAGCACTTTCTTGATGTCGGTCTGCGGGATCGCCATCGTCGCGGCAAAGAGGCAGGTGATGGCGCCGGTCCACGCGATCGTCGCCGATGCGCCGGGTGCCACCTCGTAGAGGAACGACATCCTGCAGACCATGTAGACGCCGGCCGTCACCATCGTCGCGGCATGGATCAGCGCGGAGACGGGAGTCGGGCCGGCCATCGCGTCGGGCAGCCAGGTGTAGAGCGGAATCTGCGCCGACTTGCCGCAAGCGCCGAGGAAGAAGCAGAGCCCGATCAGCGTCGTGAGTCGCCACTGTTCAGGGCCGGGCAGCCAGCCAGGTACGGCAACGGTGGTATCGACGATGCGCGGCAGCGCGGCCTTCAACTCGGCGAAGTTCAGCGTCGCCGCATCGCCGAGCGACCACAGCAACAAGAAGATCCCGAGCAGGAAGCCGAAGTCGCCAATGCGGTTCACGACGAAGGCCTTCATGCCGCAGTAGGCGTTCCAGCGATCGCCGTACCAGAAGCCGATCAGCAGATACGAGCAGAGGCCGACGCCCTCCCAGCCGAGGAACATCACGAGCAGGTTGTCGCCGAGCACCAGCAGCAACATCGCGCACAGGAACAGGTTGAGATACGCGAAGAAGCGCTGGAATCCGCCGTCGTCGCGGTGATCGTCGTCCATGTAGCCGATCGAGTAGATGTGGATCAGCGAGCCGACACCGGTGACGATCATGCACATCACGGCGGTGAGTGGATCGAAGGCGAAGCCCATTTCGGCCGAGACGCGGCCCGAGCCGATCCACGTGAAGACCTGGTCGATCAGCACGCGGTTCTCGCCCGCGATGCCCTGCATCTGCGCGACCGCCATGCAGGTGACGACGAAGGCGGCGATCGATGCGCCACACGAGATCGCGATCACCAGCCCGCGCGACATCTCGCGGCGCATCAAGCCGCGGCCGACGCCGTGCACCGCCGCACCGAGCAGCGGCAGCGCCGGAATCCAGCGCAGCAGATCGGTGCTGGTGCCGGCTTCTACCATCGCAACAAGCTCACGTCTTCGACGTTCACGGATTCGCGGTTGCGGAAGAGCGAGATCACGATGCCGAGCCCGACGGCCACCTCGGCCGCGGCCACCACGATCACCATCAGCACGAAGATATGACCATCGACAGAGTTCCAGGCGCGCGCGAAGCCGACGAACGCGAGGTTCGATGCGTTCAGCATCAGCTCGATCGACATCAGGATCACGATCAGGTTGCGGCGCGTCAGCGCGCCGACGAGGCCGATCGCGAAGAGCAGCGCCGAGAGCCCGACAACATGTTCGAGGGGAATTTCCAAGCTACGAAAGCCTCCGCTTGCCGAGCACGACGGCCCCGACGATCGCGGCGAGCAGCAGCAGCGACGACACTTCGAAGGGCAGCACGAACTGGAGGTAGAGCGCGCGACCGACCACTGCGTACGAACCGAAATCGGCGGGAATCGCCTGGACCGTCGGCAGCGACTTCGGGACGAGCTGCAAGAACGCGAGCGCTGCGCCGATCGCGAAGACCACGCCTGCGATCTTCGCGAGCCGCTCGCGCGGCGGCGTAAAAGTGTCGCGGCGCAGGTTCAGCAACATCACGACGAAGAGGAACACGACGACGATCGCGCCGGCGTACACCATGATCTGCAGCGCTGCGACGAGGTGCGCGTCGAGCACCACGTAGACGACCGCCAGCGCGATCATCGTGACGACGAGGCTCATGGCCGACGCCACCGTGTTGCGCACGTTCAGCACCATCGCGATCGCCGAGATGACGGCCGCGGCGCCGAAGAGGTAGAAGAAGACTGCCGGCGCGCTCACGCCTTCATTCCTTGGATCCACAGGATCACGAGAGCCGTGACGAGAATGTTCGCGAGCGAGAGTGGCAGCATCACCTTCCAGCAGAGATCCATCACCTGGTCGTAGCGCGGGCGCGGCAGCGTCCAGCGGATCTGCATCTGCAGCCAGATCATGATGATCACCTTCACGAAGAAGGTGAGGACGTGGAGGATCATGCAGAGGCCCGTCGCGAAGCCGACGCCGAAGATCGGCGTGATGCCGCCGATGATGTCGGCCTGCGAGAGCCACGGAATCGTCCAGCCGCCCAAAAAGATTGCCGTGGTCAGCGCGCCGATCACGACGACTTCGATGAACTCCGACATGTAGAAGAGCCCGAAGCGCATGCCCGAATACTCGAGGAAGTAGCCGGCGATGATCTCGGACTCGCCTTCGGGCAGATCGAAGGGCGGGCGCTTGTTCTCCGCCATCACGCAGGTGAGGAAGAGCACGAACGCGAGCGGCTGCAGGATGATGCCCCAGGTGGGGAGCGTCAGATGGCTGAGGAAGCCGATGCTGTTCACCCAGCCGAAGTGTTCGAGGAAACCGAAGATCCGGAAGGTCGTATCCTGCGCGTTCCCCATGTCGGTGAGCCGCAGCGTCTGGAAGCACATGAAGATGCCGACGAGGGAAAGGCCCATCGTCACTTCGTACGAGATCATCTGCGCCGACGCGCGCAGGCTGCCGAGCAGCGACCAGTTGTTGTTGGAGGCCCAGCCCGCGATCACCGTGCCGTAGGTGGCGATCGACGCGATCGCGAAGATGTAGAGCACGCCCCAATCGAGATCCGCGACGACGAGGTTCACCGTCGTGTCGCCAAAATGGTAGGTGCCACCGTACGGGATCACGCCGAACGACGCGATCACCGGAATCGCGGCGATCAGCGGCGCCATCAGATGCAGCGCGCGACTCGCACCGGTTGGCACCACGTCTTCCTTGGTGAGCAGCTTCAGCACGTCGGCCAGCGGGTGCAGCAACCCGAGCAGCGTGATGCCCGCGATGTCGGCGCGATTGGCGCCGATGCGGTCTTGCATCACCGCGCTCTGCTTGCGCTCCACCCAGGTGATGATGGGCGCGAACATCGCCACCGCGACGATGATGATGAAGAGCGTCTTGATGAGCACCGGGACGAGCGCTTCCAAGCTACGCCTCCGCCCAGTCCGACTCGTAAGACAACTCGAAGCCGCGCAGGCCGAGCAGCTGGCCGAGTCGCCACAGCACTTCGCCTTCGGCGCGCGCGTCGAAGGCGGGCTCGACGGCGGGCTCGACGCTCTGCACGAGCCCCGCGATGTTCGTCAGCGTGCCGTGTTTCTCCGCGACGTGACGCACCGGCAGCACCACGTGCGCCAGTGATTCGAGGTGCGAGCGATGCGTATCGAGCAGCACTAGCGTATCGACGCCTTCGAGCGCGCTGCGACCGCTCGCGTAGGCCGGCGCCAGCACGTCCTGCCCCATCACGATCAGCGCTTCGACGGCGCCGCCGCGCACGCGCTCGAGCAGCGGCGCGGCGTCTTCGAAGCCGAGAGCGCGCGCGCCCGCGACGTTCGCGGCCTTCTCTTCCTTGATCAGCAGCTCGTCCTTGCGACCGCGCAGCAGCGCGAAACCGGATTGCGTCGAGCCGAGCGCATCGAGGAAGCGGCGCGCGACGGCGAGATCTTCGTTGGTCGCGTGTGGCGACACCAGCATGCCCACCGCGCCGGCGCCCTTGGTCTCGATCACGCGCCGGATGCGGGCGGCCGCCGCGTCGAGCGCGCTGTCGAAGGGCACGGCCTCGAGGGCGCCCGCGGCGTTGCGCACAGCGGCGGCGTCGATGCGATCGTCCGCGTTGATGCGCTTGTAGGAGAGACGACCTTCGTCGCAGAGCCAGGTCTGGTTCACCGCGTCGTTGCGCCGCGGCGTGTAGCGATAGACGCGATTGTTCGCGACGCCGTGGAACGTGTTGCAGCCGTTCGAGCAACCGGTGCAGACGCCCGGCACGTCTTCCAGGAACCACACGCGGATCTTGAAGCGGAAGTCCTTGGTGGTGAGCGCACCGACCGGGCAGATGTCCGCGACGTTCATCGAGTAGTCGTTCGAGAGCGGCATCTCGGGGAAGGTTTCGATCACCGAGTGATCGCCGCGCGCGAAGACCGCGAGCTCGCCGGTGCCGGGCACTTCGCGGCAGAAGCGCACGCAGCGGCGACACAGGATGCAGCGCTCCTGATCGAAGACGATCGTCGGCCCGAGATCGACGCGCTTCTTCGCCGCGCGTCGCGGCTCCTGCGTGCGCGAGTGCTCGGCGCCGTACTCGAAGGCGTAGTCCTGCAGCTTGCACTCGCCGGCCTGATCGCAGATCGGGCAATCGAGCGGGTGGTTGACGAGCAGCAGCTCCATCACGCCTTCGCGCGCATCCTTCACGCGATCGTTCAGCGTGTGGATCTTCATGCCGTCGGCGATCGGTGTATTGCACGCGATCTGGAGCTTCGGGATGCCCTCGATCTCGACCTGGCAGAGGCGGCACGAACCATCGATCGAGAGCTTCGGATGCCAGCAGTAGTGCGGGATGTCCACGCCGTTCATCAGCACGCCGAGATCGTCGAGCGCCTGCAGGATCGTGCGACCCGCAGTGACTTCGTACTCGGTTCCGTCGACGTGGATCTTGGGCACTAGAGTTCGAAGCTCTGCGGGAAGGGGCATTTGCCGTGCGTGATGTGCGCCTCGAAGTCTTCGCGGAAGTGGCGCAGCAAGCCCTGCACGGGCCACGCGGCAGCGTCGGCGAATGCGCAGATCGTCTGGCCTTCCATCTTGCCGGCGACGTCGAGCAAGATGTCGAGATCGGCCAGCGATCCCGCCCCGCGCTCGATGCGCTGCATGATCTTGTGTAACCAGCCAGTGCCCTCGCGACACTGCGTGCACTGACCGCAGCATTCGTCGCGGAAGAAGTACGTGATTACGACGCCGACGCGCACCATGCAGGTGGTGTCGTCGAGCACCATCACGCCGCCGGTGCCGAGCATCGTCTTGCGCTCTTTCAAGAATTCGTTCGCCATCGGCACGTCGAGCTGCGACACCGGCAGGATCGGCATCGACATGCCGCCGGGAATCACGCCCTTCACCTTACGACCGGGCAGCGGCCCGCCGGCGTGCTGGAAGACGATCTCGTCGAGGCGCGTGCCGAGCGGCAGTTCGTAGAGCCCCGGCCTTTGCACCAGACCCGAGACACCGAAGACGGTCGTGCCGGGACTCTTCTCGGTGCCGAAGCCTTTGAACCAGGGCGCGCCATTCTTGATGATGTGCGGCACGTGCGAGAAGGTCTCTACGTTGTTCACCGTCGTCGGCATGCCAAAGGCGCCGAACTGCGCGGGGAACGGCGGCTTCTTGCGCGGCTGGGCCTTCTTGCCTTCGAGCGATTCGATGAGGCCCGTTTCTTCGCCAGCGATGTACGCGCCGGCGCCGCGCGTCACGATGACGTCGTGCGCGAAGCCGCTGCCGAGGCAATTCGCGCCGAGGATGCCCGCGCTGCGGCACTCCGCGATCGCGCGCTCGATCACGTCGGCCGCGAATGCATACTCGCCGCGGATGTAGAGGAAGGTCTTCTCGGCGCCGATCGCCTTCGCGCCGATGACGATGCCTTCCAGCATTTGATGCGGCGCGCGCTCCATCAGCAGACGGTCCTTGAACGAGCCGGGCTCTGATTCGTCTGCGTTGCAGACCAGGTACTTCGGCTTGTCGTTGCCCTTCGGCATGAACGACCACTTGAGGCCGGCGACGAAGCCCGCGCCGCCGCGCCCTTGCAATCCCGCGCTCTTCACCAACTCGACGACCTGCTCGGCCGTCATCTCGGTGAGCGCCTTCTTCGCGGCTTCGTAGCCACCGCGACGCCGATAGCCGTCGAGCGTCGCGTAGTCGTCGTCACCGCAATGCTCGGTCAGATAGCTGGTGACGAAGGGGACCTTCTGCACGGCGCTACTCGAGCGCGTCGACGATCCGCTTGGCGGCATCGGCGTCGAGATTTTCGTGGTAGGTCTCGCCGACGCGCAGCATCGGCGCATACGCACAGGCGCCGAGGCATTCCTCGTGGCCGAGCGTCACGCGGCCGTCGCTCGTGGTCTCGCCGGCCTCGATGCCGAGGTGCTGCTCGAGTTCGTGTAGCAGCAGCCGCCCGCCGCGCAGCGAGCAGGGCAGATTGGTGCAGACGTAGACGTGATGCCGACCCTGCGGACGGTCGTAGAACATGTTGTAGAACGTGACGACTTCCATCACCTGGATCGGGTGGATCTCGAAGATCGTCGCCAACTCGCGCGCCGTTTCAGGCGCGATGAAGCCGGTCTGTTTTTGCACGAGGTGGAGGGCGGGTAAGAGCGCGCCGCGCTTCTGCGGGTACTTCGCGATCTCGACGTCGATTTGCGCGCGCGTCTCGCCGGAGATCACCATTCGAGCGCACCCTTCATCCACACGTACGCGAGTCCGCCGCAGAGCACCAGCATGAAGGTGAGCATCTCGACGAAGCCGAACCAACCGAGTTCGGTGAAGAGAGCGCCCCACGGATAGATGAACACCGCTTCCACATCGAAGAGGATGAAGAGCATCGCGACGATGTAGAACTTCACCGAGAAGCGTTGGTGCGGAGACACGATCTGTCGCTCACCGCACTCGAAGGGCTCGTTCTTCTCCGCGAAGCGGCGGCGCGGGCCGACCAGCAGATGAATCGAGAGCAGCGCGCAGGCCAGAATGGTCGAGATCAGGAGGATCACGACGGCGCCCGTGTATTCCGCGAGCATCTCCCCCCCTCACCCGATCTCTGCAACCAACGCTAAGGCCTCGATTTCCCGCGAAAAGGCGGTCGGAACCTAGCCGCGGCCCGTAGGCCGATCAAGACCGAAAGCTGGTAGAGTCGAGCGATGGCGGTGCGTGTTGCCGTGCTCGGGGCGGGAAGCTTTGGGAGTTGTCTCGCGATCCTCTGTGCGGATCGCGGCCACGATGTCTCGTTGTGGGCTCGCGATGCGGCGCTGATCGATGCGATCGCGCGCGATCGCCGCAATCCGCGCTTCCTGAAAGATGTCGCGATGCCGGACGCGATCCGGCCCACGACGGATCTCGCCGAAGCGCTGGCCGATTGCGACATGGTGATCATCGCGGTGCCGAGCCACGCGGTGCGTGACGTGATGACGCGCGCCGCCGCATGGCTGCCCGCGGAGGCGATCCTCGTCTCGGCCGTGAAGGGCATCGAGCTCGATACGGGCAAGACGATCGACGAGGTGATCGCCGAGGTGCTGCCCGCCGTGCACCACCCGCGGATCGCCGTGCTCTCGGGACCGTCGTTCGCGCGCGAGGTCGCCGAGCACAAGCCCACCGTCGTGACGATCGCCTGCCGCGAGGAGGCCTATGCGATCGCGGTGCAGAACTACCTCTCGTGCCCGTGGTTCCGCTGCTACTCCGAAACCGACGTGATCGGCGTCGAGATCGGCGGCGCGCTGAAGAATGTGATCGCGATCGCCGTGGGGATCTCGGACGGGATGGGCCTCGGCCTCAACGCCCGCGCGGCGACGATGACCCGCGGTCTCGCCGAGATCACCCGCCTCGGCGTTCGGCTCGGCGCGAACCCGCTCACCTTCCTCGGCCTCGCCGGCATGGGCGACCTGGTGCTGACCTGCACGGGCGACCTCTCGCGCAACCGGCGCGTCGGCCTCGCGCTCGGCCAGGGCCGCACGCTGGCGGATATTCTCGAGGAGCTGGGCGAGGTTGCGGAGGGCGTCCGGACTACCTACGCCGCCTGCCAGCTCTCCGAACGGGTCGGCGTCGAGCTGCCGATCGCGCAGGGCGTGCGCCTGCTCCTCGATGGCAAGGTCGATCCCCGCGACGGCGTGAAGCTGCTGCTGAGCCGCCAGCTCCGCAGCGAACGGGATTCCGAGAACTAGCGACTGCTGGCTCCGCCCCGGCCGCCCATCTCTATAGGGCCAATTTCTCGGCTAAGTTGAAAGTGGTTTTCAATTTCGCCCGAGATCCGCGCTGCCGCGATCCCAGGGTCGAGGGGCCGACCCGTGCCGAGAGCTGATTGCGTGCCCGCCCGTTCCATCCTGTTCTGCGCCGCTCTCGGGCTTCTCCTGCTCGGCGCCTCTCCCGCCGGCGCGGCCGACCCGCCCACTTCCGAAGACCAGGCCCGCCGCGCGACACATTTGCTCGAATACCTCGCCGCCGACTATCCGGGCACCGTGCACGATGGGCAGGTGGTGAACGAACTCGAGTACGCCGAGCAGATCGAGTTCGCCGCGCAGATCCGCGCGAACTTCGCGGCGCTGGGCGTCGCACACGAAGACGCGCTCGCGCTCGAACTCGCGCGCTTCGAGTCGGCGATCCGCGACCGCGCGCCCGGCGAGGCGGTGTCGCAACAAGCGCACGCGTTGGCGTTCGCTGTGCGCGAGCGCTTCGGCGTTCGCGCGATCCCGCCGCGCACGCCCGACTTCGCGAACGGTCGCGCGCTCTATGCCACCACCTGCGCGTCCTGCCACGGGGTGACCGGTCTTGGTGACGGCCCGGCTGGGAAGACGCTCGATCCGCCGCCGCGCAACTTCCACGAACGCGACCGCGTGCTCGCGCTCTCGCCGTTCGCGCTCTTCAGCACCATCACCTACGGCCTCGCTGGCACGGGCATGCTGGCGTTCGCGCCGCAACTCGATGAAGCG
>JANNKU010000069.1:0-6529 GCA_031396445.1 Deltaproteobacteria bacterium
ACCGGCTGATCCAACTCGGGGATGCGCTCGCGCACCGCCTCGACGGTGCGACGGATCCGGCGAAGCGGCACACCGTGATCGAGCAGCACGAGAATCGCCTTGATGCAGACGAGATCGCGAAAGCCGAATGTGGGCGCTTCAGCAGGCCCCGCGCTCGGGCGCACCAGCGCGTTGCGTTCCCAGTAACGCAATCGCGCCGGCGTGATGCCGAAGAAACGCGCGGCGTCCGGGAGCGAGTACGCAGTCACGCGCGCAGTCTACGTCGGCGCGCGCGCAGCGGGAGCACTCGCGCCTTCTTTTTCCACGAAGTACGCAAAGCATTCGGTGCGCATTGCACGCGAGTTAGACTGAGAGTGGAAGCGTTCGTCGCGCTGGTGCCGGCCCCGGACTTCAAATCCGGAGGAAGCTGTGGCGACACGGCTTCGGGGGGTTCGATTCCCCTCCGCTTCCGCCACGCCTCATTTGCCGACGCGGCGATATCGAGTCGACGAGTTGTCTCTCGCGACCCTCGGAATCTCTAAACAATAAAGCGTTTACCGTGTCTGCTTGGAAAGCGAGCGGGCGACAGCCACTGCCAGCGAGAGCCCGCCTCGAATCCAATCGGGAGCCGACCTCGCCGTGTCGAATCAGCGACGGCCCTGCGGCCCTGGCGGCGCTCTCACGCAGACGTGATGACGCCCCTTCTCAATTTGCGAGACATCGCAACCTGCTGATCCCCGTCAGCTCCGTCCATTCGGAGACGGCGAAATGTTCTCGTAATGCAGAAGAGTCATCGTGCGCGGCTCCTGGGAAGACCCGTTCGCGCGGGAGGGGGAAGTGCGTGCTTGCGGCAGCTCTGCTCGCGTTCAGGGTTCGAAAGGGAGATCCGCGCCATCGCCCGAAGCGGGCCGTCGCTTCGGTGGCGCTCAGTCTGTTGATCTTGCTGAGCATTCTCAGCTGCTCGCTGCTTCAGACCAGGGCGTTTCCAGGTGCCCAAGGCTTTGGAGCGCTCTCCCAGGGAGGTCGAGGGGGTCGAGTCATCGAAGTGACCAACCTCGATGACATCAATCCCGCAACGGGCGGAGCCGTACCGGGAAGTCTGCGAGCGGCGATCGAAGCAACGGGGCCGAGAATCGTCGTCTTTCGAGTGAGCGGAACCATCAACGTCTGTGAAATGAACAAGAAGCTCGTGATCACGGAGCCCTATATCACGATCGCAGGACAGACTGCTCCAGGCGCCGGAATCACGTTGCGGCTCGATCCCTCGTGCGCGAATTCGGCACTGACCATTTTTGGGCATGACGTCGTGATTCGCCACATTCGCATTCGCCCAGGTTCGAACCCAGGTGTCGATCTCGGTGGTAGCGATGCGCTCACCATCGCGGGCACGAATGCACACGACATCATCATTGATCATTGCTCATTCTCTTGGGCGACAGATGAGAATGTCGACATCAGCTGGGGTGCAAGAAATGTCACCGTCCAGTACTCGATCATCTCCGAGGGCCTCAAGGATGCGCCCCGCGCTGCGGGAGGACCATCCGGGGGGTACGGGATGTTGATCGCGGACGGAAATCCGGAAGGGAATCACACGCGGCAGATCAGCGTTCATCACAACGTCTTCGCGCACAACTGGTACCGCAACCCACAGGTCAGCACCGACGGGCTCATCGACTACCGCAACAACGTCATCTACGACTGGGGACTGCATGGGCTGCGGATACTGGACGTCTACGGGCCCACCCGAATGAACATCGTCGGCAACTATGCGAAGGCCGGTCCGTCGACGTCATCTACCACGAGCGTGCGCGAGATTTGGGCCTACCACTCGATCGGGCAGATCCCGTTTTCGCACTTCGTGCAGAACAACATCGGTCCGCGGCGTCCGAGCGCCAGCCTTCCGGAACTCGACATCATCTATTGCAGAGAGCACTACGACGACGTGCTGAATTCCGGCGTGGACTGTGACCCTGCCACCTTCTCGACTCCTATCCCGTTTTCAACCCTATCCGTTACGACTTCGGACCCCACGTTGGCCTACAACGATGTGCTCGGAAACGCGGGGGCGACTCGGCCCTATCGAGACGGTGTCGATCTGCGCATTGTCAACGAAGTGATAGACGGAACAGGTGGTGTCGTATCAGATCCTGCCGACGTCGGTGGTTGGCCTTGGATGTCGTCGACCACTGCACCAGCCGATAGCGACCATGATGGAATGCCCAACTCCTGGGAACTTCTATACGGCCTGAATGGCAACAACGGATCCGATGGCAGCCTCGATCGCGATGCTGACGACTACACGAACGTGGAAGAATTCCTGAACTCCACGAATCCTCTCGTAGCAGACCCGTCACAGATCTCTGCCATTCCAATGCAATAGACTGGAAGAGCGTCGAGCATCCTCCGGCATCTACTCGGCGGTTCAATCGGCGTGCGACCCTCGACAGCTTCGATTCCCGTCCGCTCCCGCCAGGCAACCGCGCTAGCCCAGAATCACATGCAGCTTCACCGCGAGCAGCAGCTTCCCCTCGAGATGCACGCGGCGGCGCAGGAACGCTTCGGGCGCCGAGAGATCGCCGCGATTGAGCGCACGCCACGTCGCGACATCGGTGCGCACGCGCAACTGCGCTTCGGCCAGCGGACCCACGCTGCCGAGCATCACGCCGTCGCGAATCAGAATCGTGTAGACGCCACCGCCCTCGCCTTCGAGCGTGAACTCGATGTCGATCGGCGCAGCGCCGAGACGCGCGCGGCGCGCCGGATCGCTCGCGATCGCAGCCGGCGCCCAGCGCATGAAGAACTCCTCCGGGCTGATGTCGTCGGGCGGCGCGACGCGTTCTGCCATGACGGATCCTAGTCTCGCGTCGCCGCGACGGGACCGAATTCGCCGCGCAGCGCCGCGCCCGTGATCGAATCTGCCGCGCGTGCGATCGTCGTGGGCGTACCGGCTGCGACCACGCGACCGCCGCCCGGTCCGCCTTCGGGGCCGATGTCGATCACCCAATCGGCGCGGCGCACCAGGTCGAGATTGTGCTCCACGACGATCACCGAGGATCCGGCGTCGAGCAGCTCGTCGATACACGCGAGCAGCACCTCGACGTCGGCGGGGTGCAGGCCCGTCGTCGGTTCGTCGAGCACATAGAGCGTGCGCGCGCGTTGCTCGCTGAGCGCCGCCGCGATGCGCAGCCGCTGGCTCTCGCCACCCGAAAGTGTCGAGAGCGGCTGGCCGAGCGTCAGGTAGCCGAGTCCGACGCGCAGATACGGACGCAGCTTTTCCACGATGTCCGCGTGCGCCACGAAAAAGGTGGTCGCTTCGTCGAGCGTCATGTCGAGCACTTCGACGATCGTGCGACCGCCGACGCGGACTCGCAGCGCCTCGGGTCGGTAGCGCGCGCCGTTGCAGTGATCGCAGGGCACGCGCAGATCGTCGAGGAAGTGCATCTCGACGACGACTTCGCCGGCGCCTTCGCAGGCTTCGCAGCGACCGCCGGGGCGATTGAAGGAGAACCAGCCGGCATCGACGCCGAGATCGCGCGCCTCACGTGTCGCCGCAAAGCGTTTGCGAATGCCGTCGAACGCTTTCGACAACGTCGCCGGATTCGAGCGGGGGCTACGCACCGGCGGCGTCGGCTCCACCATCACGACCTCGGCGATCGCGCCGCGTCCCTCGATCTCGTCGCATTCACCGCGATCGGGGTCGCCGTTCAGGTGTCCCACCAACACCGAGCGCACCAGCGTGGACTTGCCGGCGCCCGACACGCCCGTCACGCACACCAGCTGCCCGAGCGGAATCTCGACCGTCACGTTCTTCAGGTTGTTCGCGCGCGCGCCGACAATGCGGATTTTGCCGCGCGCGCGTCGGCGCGGCCGCGGGCGCGTCGCGAAGTCGCTGCGCAATACGCGTCCGGTGAGCGACTCCGGCGTATCGCGCACCGCCGCAACCGTGCCTTCGACGAGCAGCCTGCCGCCGAGTCGCCCCGCGCCGGGACCGAGATCGATCACATGATCCGCCGCCGCGATGATCTCGGGCGCATGCTCGACGACGACCACCGTGTTGCCCTGATCGCGAATCGCGCGCAGCACCGCGAGTAGCTGCGCGACGTCGCGCGCGTGAAGACCGACTGACGGCTCGTCGAGCACGTAGAGCGTGGCGGTGAGGGTGCCGCCGAGCGCCGTCGCGAGCTGGATGCGCTGCGCCTCGCCGCCCGAGAGCGTACGCACCTGGCGGTCTAGCGAGAGATAGCCGAGACCGACTTCGTGCGCGGTGCGAACGCGCGCGCGCAACGCGTCGAGCAGCCGCGCGGCGATCGCGCGCTGCGGCGGCGTCAGCGCCTGCGCCAGCGCATCGAGCCACGCGAGCAGCTCGGCGATCGTCATGCGCGTCACGTCGCCGAGGTGGCGGCCCTCGACCAACACCGAAAGCGCGTCGCTGCGCAGGCGCGTGCCGTTGCAATCGGGGCAGAGATCGAAGCGGCGGTAGCGCGCGATCAACACGCGCGCCTGCACCTTGTAACGCTTTTTCTCGAGGTACTCGAAGAAGCCGCGCACGCCGTACCAATCGCCGCCGCTCTCCTCATCGCCCGCCACGACGAGCGTTTGCTGCGCCGCATCGAGTTCGCTCCACGGCCGCTGCGTCGGGATGCGCAAGCGCTTGCACGCGACGAGCAGATCTTTCTGCAGCGCGCGCCCCATCGGCGTCGTGAAGGGAGCGATCGCGCCAGCGGCGAGCGAGCGCGACGAATCGGGGATCACGCGCGCGAGGTCGATCGCCGACACGCGGCCGAAGCCCTGACAGGTCTCGCAGGCGCCGAGTGGGCTGTTGAAGGAGAGCCGTGCCGGTTCCGGCACCGGGAAGCGGCGCCCGCAGCCGTCGCACGCGAAGCCTTCGCGATAGCGTGCGCGCTCGCCGTCTTCGACGAGCACGATCGCCTCGCCATCGCTGCGCGCGAACGCGGCCGCCACCGCTTCGACCAGGCGCGCGTGTTCGGCGTCACCGCGCAGTGCCAGCCGATCGACGAGCACGAGCCATTCGTCGCGACGCCGCGTGAACTCGCGCGCCGACAGCTCGCCGAGATCTGCTACCTGCCCTGCGCCGTCGAGCAAGCGCGTGTAGCCATCGACGAGCAAGCGCTCGCGGAGCGCGGCCGAGGCAGAGCGTTTCGCCTCGGGAAGCGGCGTCGCGATCGAGACGCGCTTGCCGTCGAAGCGCGCGCGAATCCGCTGCGCCACCGCCTCGGCGTCGCCCGGCAACGCGCGCAGATCGCAGTCGGGGCAACGCGTCTCGCCGATCTTCGCGTAGAGCAGCCGCAACAGATCGAGCACTTCGGTCGCGGTGCCGACCGTCGAACGCGCGTTGGTGACGCGGTTGCGCTGCTCGATCGCGATCGCCGGCGGCAGGTGACCGATCGAATCGACCAGGGGTCGCGGCAAGCGCTCGAGAAACTGGCGCGCGTAGGTCGAGAGCGACGCAACGTAGCGTCGCTGCCCCTCCGCATAGAGCGTGTCGAAGGCGAGCGTCGATTTACCCGACCCGGAGACGCCGGTGATCGCCGTCAACCGGCGCAGCGGCACGCTGCACGAGACGCCGCGCAGATTGTGCGAGCGCGCATTCTCGATCCGAATCGAATCCGCGCGCTTTGCAGCAATCGGTGCGGCGCGCTGCGCGGGAATGGAATCAGTCGGCAAAGCGGAGATTCAGAGCAGCGGGATGGGATCGTCGAAGATCAGGACCACGCTGATGTGGTTGCCCGATTCGCTCTGCCCCATGTGGACGATCTCGATGCCGGGCCGGGAGACGAGGAACTTGTTCAGATCCTCCTCCACCTCTTTCGCGAGCCCCCGCACGACGAAACTTTGGAGCGTCACGAGCGTCCCGCCGCGCGTTCGGCCATCCGGTGCGCCGAGGCTGCGTAGCGCTCGAGGCCGGCGGCGGCCGCCGCTTCGGAGGTGGCGCGCCAACGCGCCGAAGGCAGCTCGTCGCCGAGCACGCGCGTCAGCTCGCGCACCAGAAAAAAATCGCCGCCCGCCACCGCCGCTTCGCGGAGCTCCGCCATGCGATCCTGCGCGCCGGCCTTCTGCAAGAACGCGATCGATTCCCACACGCGGCCCTCGGCCAGATACGCCTCGGCCAACTTCAGCGCCGGCTCGGGCGCCAGCTCGCGCTCGACCAACAGCCTGCGCGCCAACGGATTCGGAATCGCCGACTTTGCCATCTTGGTTTCCTTCCCCACGGATGCCGCGTTAGTAGCGCGGAACGTCCGGATCGACCGTCAGAGACCACGCTTCGATGCCGCCCGCGAGGTTCCACACATCGGTGAAGCCCTGTTGCGCGAGCGTCTTGCAAGCCTTCGCCGAGCGCGCGCCCTTGTGGCAATGCACGACCACCGGTCGCTGCTTCCACGCCGCGAACGCATCGGCGCGCGCCGCGACCGTCGCAAGCGGTACGAGCTGCGTGCCCGCGATGCGCGCCGTCTCGAACTCGTGCGCCTCGCGCACGTCGAGAAAGAGGAATGCCTCGCCGCGCGCGCGCATCGCCGCCACTTCCGCCGCG
>JANNKU010000088.1:0-32308 GCA_031396445.1 Deltaproteobacteria bacterium
CCGCGATCGCTTCGACCGGCAACACGTTGTCCTTCGGCGAGCCCGAGAGCATCGTCACCGCGGTGGTCGTACGCAGCATCGCGTTGGCCGCAGGCTGCGTGGAGAGCGCCCAGTCCATCGGCTTCGCGAAGAGCCACAGATTGCCGAGCGGCACGCGCGCGTAGAGCGGAAGTTCCGGCGCCATCCACTCGAAGAGCGAGTGCGTGACGCCGCCGACACCGCCCGGCAGCGGGTTCGACTCGAGGCGCTCGATCGCGCGTGCGAGGATTCCGGACGCGGACTGCCGGGGCGGCGTCGATGAGTGCCCACCATCCGCCTTCGCGACCACTTCGAGTGTCGCCGATCCCTTCTCCGAGATTCCCACCAGCGCCACCAGGCGATCGAAGCCGGGCAGCATGTCGTGGATGACGGCGGAGCCCTCGTCGAGTGCGAGCAGCGCGCGCACACCACGCGACGCGAGCAGCTTCGCAATCTCGCCCGCACCGCGCGCGCCGCCGACCTCTTCGTCCTGCCCGAACGCGAGCAGCACGCTTCGCTTTGGCGTGTAACCCTCGGCGAGCAGGTGCTCGACCGCCTCGCAGATCGCGACGAGAGATCCCTTGTCGTCGATCGCGCCGCGGCCCCAGACGAAGCCGTCTTCGATGCGGCCCGCGAACGGCGGCCGGCTCCAGCGCTCGGCGTTGTCGGCGGGCACTACATCCTGGTGCGCGAGCAATAGAATCGGCTCGAGGCTCGGATCGGAACCCTGCCAGGTGTAGAGCAGGCCCGCACCGCCGACGCTCTCCTGCGTCAGCGTGCGGTGCAGAAGCGGATAGGTCTGCGCGAGCCAGACGTGGAAGGCGTCGAACGCCTCCGTCTGGAATTGCGCCGGTTCGTTGGAGAACGAGATGGTCGGGAAGCGGATCGCTTCGGCAAGATGCTGCGCGACGAGCGCCGCGTCGATCGCGCGCGGCGGCGCCGCTGCGACTTCGATCTGCCGCGACGGAAGTCGCAGCGCCACCAGCACGAGCGCCGCAACGAATGCGAGCAGCACGAGAATCGCGATCGCAAATTTTCGCATGGGGCGAAGGGGTAGCAGACGCGACGCGCTTCAGGCGTCGCTCGCCTCGCGCAATCGGTAGCCGACGCCGGGCTCGGTCAGCAGCCAGCGCGGCTGCGCCGGGTCTGTCTCGAGCTTTTTGCGCAGCGACGCCATGTGCACGCGGACCGTGTGCGTCTGGTGTCCTTCGCCCGGCCCCCAGACTTCGCGCAGGATCTGGCGGTGTGTGATCACCTTGCCGGCGTTGCGCGCCAGCAGCACCAGGAGCTTCCACTCGATCGGCGTCGGGTGCAGCGCGCGTCCATCGACGGCGACCTCACGACGCGCGAGGTCGATGCGCAGCGCGCCGATTTCGAGCAGGGGCTCCGCCACACCGCTCTGCGCGCGCGCGGCGTGGCGCAGTGCGACACGCATCCGCGCCAGCAGCTCATCGACGCCGAACGGTTTCGTCACGTAGTCGTCGGCGCCGGCATCTAGAGCCTCGACCTTGTCGGCTTCGCGACCGCGTGCCGAGATCACCAGGATCGGCACCTGCGTCCAGCCGCGCAGTCGGCGCGCGAAGTCGATGCCATCGCCATCCGGAAGACCGAGATCGAGCAGCACCAGGTCGGGCGGCTGCGACGTCGCAGCGATCTCCGCCGCCGCAATCGTTTCGGCCTCGACCAGGCGGAAGCCGCGCGCGGTCAGCGTGGCGCGCAAGAAGCGACGCATCTGCGGTTCGTCTTCGACGAGCAGCACGAGCGGACCCGCTTCGCTCATTCGCTCGGCTCCGGCTCGATTGCGGGCGGCTCTCCCGTTAGCGGCAGCGACGCGCGAAAACACGCGCCGCCGTCGAGTCGATTCGACGCGGTGATCGTTCCGCCGTGTACCTGCGCGATCGCGCGGCAGATGGCGAGCCCGAGCCCCGCGCCCGGTTTCGATGCGGGCGCCGCGCGATAGAACTTCTCGAATATGCGCGACTCCGCGCCCTCCGGAATGCCCGGCCCGCGATCGAGGACTTCGATATCGAGGCGACCATCGCGCGCGCGCGCCCGCACCTCGATCGGAGTACCGGCCGGCGTGTGCTTCGCCGCGTTCTCGAGCAGGTTCACCAGCAGCTGCTCGGCGAGCAGCGGATCGAGCGCGACGAAGGGCAGCGCCTCATCGATCTCCGTGCGGATCGCGCGCCCCGCGAGCGTGCGCTCGAGCCGCACCAGCGCTGCACCGACCAGCTCTTCGAGCGGCACCCACTCGCGGTGGATCTCGACCGCACCGCCCTCGAGACGGGTCATGTCGAGCAGGTTCGCGACCAGCTTCTCGAGCCGCTCCGCCTCTTCGCAGAGCGTGTCGATCAGTTCGGCGCGCCGTTCGGGATCGGCGACCGTTGCGGCATCGCGCAACGCGCTCGCGGCGCCGGTGATCGAAGCGAGCGGCGTGCGCAGATCGTGCGACACCGCCGAGAGCAGCGAGGAGCGAATCTCTTCGGTCTGCGCGCGCAGCGCCGCAGCCTTCGACTCTTCGACCAGGTGCGCGCGTTCGATCGCGAGCGCGGCCTGCCGCGCAAAGGTGTCGAGCGGATCGCGATCGGCGAGCGTCCAGCCCGTTCCGACTGGCGGCGCGAGCACCAACACCCCGAGCACACGCGGGCCCGAACGCAGCGGCACGCAATGCACGCGTGAACCGGGCAGCGTGTCGGTGCCGAGACCCGCGGGCTCCTCGTGCTCGAAGGCCCAGCGCGCAACGGCGAGATCCTGCGCGCCGAGCGGCGCCGTTCCACTTCGCGCGGCGCTGGCGAGTTCTTGATCGTCGCTGCCCAGCAGCGCCTCCGCCTCGCAGGCGAAGACGTCCGCGACGTGTCGCACCAACGCGCGCGCCGCTTCGGGAGCGTCGCGCGCAGTGCCGAGTTCGCGGCTCAGTGCGTAGAGAGAGCCGGTGCGCTGCTCGCGGGCAATCGCGCCACGCTCCTGGCGGCGGATGCGCAGCACCAGCGTCGATATGACGAGACCCACTGCGAACATCATCGCGAAGGTGAAGAGATGGCGGAAGTCATCGACGTTGAAGGTGTAGTACGGCGGCACGAAGAAGAAGTCATAGGCGGCGACCGAGAGTCCCGATGCGAGCGTGGAAGGCCCGCGACCCGAGCGCAGAGCCACAGCCATGATCACGAGCAGGTAGAGCATCGCGATGTCGGGGAGTTCGAGCAGCGCGCTTCCAGCCGTGCCGATCGCCGTAGCGACGCCGATCAGTGCCGCCGCTGCGATCCAATCGAGAAGCGGCGAGCGTTCGCTGCGCGGCGACGCGGCGGTGCCGGCGTGCGCTTCATCGCCCGCCGTCACCTGCACTTCGATCTCGCCGCTGCCGCGCACCACGTCGTCGAGCAGCGAGCCACGCAGCAAGTCGCGCCAACGCGCATGGGTGGGCTTGCCGATCACTATGCGCGTCACATCGTGGCGGCGCGCGTGTTCGAGTAGCGCCTCGGCGGGCCGCGCGGCGAGCAGACGGACGACGTTCGCGCCGAGCGATTCGGCGAGTCGCAGGTTGGTGTCGAGCTGCTCGCGGTCGGCGTCCGAAAGCGGAGCCGCGCCGCTGCGCTCGACCCACACCGCCAGCCACGGCGCCCGCAGCCCGGCAGCGATGCGGCGGCCCGCGCGGATCACGCGCTCGGACGCGGGCGACGCGCCGACGCACACCAGAATGCGTTCCGCGGTGGACCACGGCGACTCGATCTGATGCGCGCGCCGGTAGGCGGCGACGTCGGCGTCCACGCGTTCGGCCGCGCGCCGCAGTGCCAGCTCGCGCAGTGCGAGCAGATTGCCGCGCCGGAAGAATCCCTGCGCCGCGCGATCGGCGTTGGCGCCGAGATAGATCTTGCCCTCGCGCAGTCGCTTCAACAGCTCGTCGGGCGGCAGATCGACGACGACGATCTCGTCGGCACGATCGAGCACCGCGTCGGGCACCGTCTCGCGCACGCGCACGCCGGTGATCTGCGCAACGACATCGTTGAGGCTCTCGACGTGCTGCACGTTCAAGGTCGTGTGCACTTCGATGCCGGCGTCGAGCAGCTCGAAGATATCCTGCCAACGCTTCGGATGGCGGCCACCCGGTGCGTTGCTGTGCGCCAGCTCGTCCACCAGGATCACCGCGGGCTTGCGCGCGAGCGCGGCGTCGAGGTCGAGATCTTCGATCTCGACGCCGCGGTGCGAAACATGGCGACGCGGAATGATGTCGAGACCGAGCAGCAGCGCCGCGGTGTCGTAGCGACCGTGCGTGTCCGCCCAGCCCACCGCCAGATCGACGCCGGTCTCCTGGAGCTCGCGGGCGTTCTGCAACATCGCGAAGGTCTTGCCGACGCCGGGCGCGAAGCCGAGCCACACCTTGAGCCGCGCCCTTGAAGAGCGCGCCTCCTCGTCGTTCATTCGGCGCAGTAGTGCGTCGGGGTCGGGCCGGTTCAACTCATGATCCTCGCCGCTCGCTGTTGGCTCGCTACGCGGGAATGGCTTCTCAGGTTCCAGCGGGGTGGAAGCGGTCTAGATCGAGATTCAGGAATAGCACGTTGATGCGGGGCTCTCCGAGGATGCCGAGCGTGCGCGCTTCGATGCGTTGATCGATGAGCGCTTGCACTTGCTCTGCCGAGAGTCCGCGTGCGCGCGCGACGCGCGGCACCTGGAATGTCGCTGCCGCAATCGAGATGTGCGGATCGAGGCCGCTACCCGATGTGGTCACGAGATCCACCGGTACTTCCGTGTCGCCTTCGGGATCGGCCGCGCGCAGCGTTTCGACGCGACTCTTTATGGCGTCTGCCAGCGCGGGATTCGAGGGTCCCAGGTTCGAGCCGCTGGACGCCGCGGCGTTGTACGCGAAGGGCGCCGTCGCCGACGGACGGCCCCAGAAGTGGCCGGCGTCTGCGAAGGGCTGGCCGATCAACGCGGAGCCGCGCACGCGATACGCGTCGCGCACCAGACTTCCGTTGGCCTGCGTCGGGAAGAGCGCCTGCGCGAATCCCGTCACGAGGGCGGGATAGAGCATGCCCGTGACGACGGAGATCAGCGCGAAGAGCACGAGCGCGGGACGTAGTTCTCGCATCGGATTCTCCTAGGAGGCCAGGCCGAGCGCGACCAGCGCCAGGTCGATCGCCTTGATGCACGGGAACGGCAGCAACACGCCGCCGACACCGTAGGTGAGCAGGTTGTTCCGCAGCAGCTTGCCGGCGGGCGCGGGGCGGTAGCGGACACCGCGCAGTGCCAGCGGAATCAGCGCGATGATGATCAGCGCGTTGAAGATCACGGCCGAGAGCACCGCGCTGTTGGGCGAGTGGAGCCCCATCACATTGAGCGCTGCGAGCGCGGGATAGGTAGTCGCGAACGCGGCCGGGATGATCGCGAAATACTTCGCGACGTCGTTGGCGATGCTGAAGGTGGTGAGCGCGCCGCGCGTGATCAGCATCTGCTTGCCGATCTCGACTACGTCGAGGAGCTTCGTCGGGTTCGAGTCGAGATCGACCATGTTGCCGGCTTCCTTCGCAGCCTGCGTGCCGGTATTCATCGCGACCGCGACGTCGGCCTGCGCGAGCGCCGGCGCATCGTTGGTGCCGTCGCCCGTCATCGCGACCAGATGTCCCTGCGCCTGGTAGTCGCGAATCATCGCGAGCTTCATTTCGGGCGTGGCTTCGGCGAGGAAGTCATCGACGCCGGCCTCGGCTGCGATCGCGGCGGCGGTGAGCGGATTGTCGCCGGTGATCATCACGGTGCGGATGCCGATCCGACGCAATTCGGCGAAGCGCTCCCTGATGCCGCCCTTCACGATGTCCTTCAGATGGATCACGCCGAGCGCGCGCGCGCCGTCGGCGACCACCAGCGGCGTGCCGCCCTCGCGCGCCACGCGTTCGACCGCGGCGCGCACGTCGCTCGGGAACGCGCCGCCCTGCTCTTTGACGAAGCGATCGATCGCCTCGCCCGCACCCTTGCGGATCCTGCGGTCCCCGACATCCGCGCCACTCATCCGTGTCTGCGCGGTGAACGGAACGAAGGTCGTGCCGGCCGCTTGCACGTCGTGGCCACGCAGCTCGAAGCGCTGCTTCGCGAGCACCACGATGCTGCGCCCCTCCGGCGTCTCATCGGCGAGCGACGCGAGTTGCGCGGACTCCGCGAGTTCGCGCTCCGCAACGCCCGCCGCGGGCAGGAACGCCACGGCTTCGCGATTGCCGAGCGTGATCGTGCCGGTCTTGTCGAGCAGCAGCACATCGACATCGCCGGCCGCTTCGACCGCGCGACCCGAGGTTGCGATCACGTTGGCCTGGATCATGCGGTCCATGCCGGCGATGCCGATCGCCGAGAGCAAGCCGCCGATCGTCGTCGGGATCAGGCAGACGAGCAGCGCCGCGAGCACCGTCAGCGCAACGGGAGCGCCCGCACCGGCAGCCGTGACCGCGTAGAGCGAGAACGGCTTCAGCGTCACCGTCGCGAGCAGGAACACGATCGTGAGTCCCGCGAGCAGGATGTCGAGCGCGATTTCATTGGGCGTCTTCTGGCGCTTCGCACCCTCGACCAGCGAGATCATTCGATCGAGAAAGGTCTCGCCGGGATTCGCCGTGACGCGCACCACGATCCAATCCGAGAGCACGATCGTGCCGCCGGTGACGGCACTGCGATCGCCGCCACTTTCGCGGATCACCGGCGCGCTCTCGCCGGTTACGGCGCTCTCGTTCACCGACGCGACGCCCTCCACCACTTCGCCATCCGCCGGAATCGTGTCGCCCGCTTCGACGAGCACGAATTGATCCTTGCGGAGTTCCGGCGACGGCACCGACTCGAAGGGCGCATCGCGATGCGGTTCGCGCACGCGCTTCGCCATCACGTCGCGGCGCGCTTTGCGCAGCGCGTCGGCCTGCGCCTTGCCGCGGCCCTCCGCCATCGCTTCCGCGAAATTCGCAAAGAGCACCGTGATCCACAGCCACGCTGCAATGGCGAGAATGAAACCCGCCGGCGCCTCGCCGCGACCGGTGACGAGCGCGTGCACACCGAGCAGCGTCGTGAAGACGCTGCCGACCTCGACGACGAACATCACAGGATTGCGGAAGACGTGGCGCGGATCGAGCTTGCGCAGCGCATCGAGACTCGCGCGGCGGACGATCGCTGCGTCGAAGAGCGGGCGAGATTTCGTGTTCGAAGCCATGGTGACACCGCCTTCAATGCGAGAAGAGCTGCAGTTGTTCGACGACGGGGCCGAGCGCCAGCGCCGGGAAGAAGGTGAGCGCGCCCACCAACACGACGGTGCCGGCGAGCAGTCCGATGAAGAGCGGTCCATGCGTCGGCAACGTGCCCGCCGTCGGCGGCAACAGCTTCTTGCGCGCGAGCGAGCCGGCGATCGCGAGGATCGGCACGATCAACCACCAGCGGCCGATCGCCATCGCGATTGCGATCGCAACCGCGTAGAAGGGGCCGCTCACCGTGATGCCGCCGAAGGCCGAGCCGTTGTTGCCGGCGCCCGACGTGAAGGCATAGAGGATCTCGGAGAAGCCGTGCGGCCCCGGATTGCCGAGCGTCGCGGTGCCGGCCGGCACCATGCACGCGATCGCGGTGCCGAGCAGGATCACCGACGCGGGAACCAAGATCACCAGCGAAGCCATCTTCATCTCGAAGGCTTCAATCTTCTTGCCGAGATATTCCGGTGTACGTCCCACCATCAAGCCGCCGATGAAGACCGCGACGATCGCGAACGCGAGCATTCCGTAGAGCCCCGAGCCGACGCCGCCGAACACGACCTCGCCGAATTGGATCAGCCAGAGCGGCACCAGTCCGCCGAGCGGCGTGAAGGAGTCGTGCATCGCGTTCACCGAACCATTCGATGCGGCCGTCGTCGTCGCCGCCCAGATCGCGGAGTTGGTGATGCCGAAGCGCGCCTCCTTGCCCTCCATGTTGCCACCGGGCTGAAGCGCGCTCGCGACTTGATCGACACCGAGAGCATCGAAGATGGGGTTGCCGCGCTGCTCGAATGCGACACACGCGAGCAGCAGCGGCACCAGGATCAACGTCATCGTCGCGTAGATCGCGATACCCTGGCGGCGGTCGCGCACCATCTCGCCGAAGCTGAAGCAGAGCGCGCCGGCGATCAGCAGGATCGCGAGCATCTCGACGAAGTTCGAGAGCGGCGTCGGGTTCTCCAGCGGATGCGCCGAGTTCGCGTTGTAGTAGCCGCCGCCGTTGGTGCCGAGCTGCTTGATCGCGAGCTGCGATGCCACGGGACCGAGCGCGATCTGCTGCTCGGTCACCGCGGAGCCGTCCGCGGCGGTCGTCGCTTCGAGCAGCGGCACCTGCGCGCTCGCCTCGAATGTCTGCGGCACGCCTTGCGACGCAAAGAAGAGTGCAAGCACCAGCGATAGCGGCAGCAGGATGTAGAGCGTGGAGCGGACGAGATCGACCCAGAAATTGCCGATGCCAGCCGACTCGCGGCGCGCGAAGCCGCGGATCAGCGCGACGAGCACCGCCATGCCGGTCGCAGCGGAAAGGAAATTCTGCACGGTGAGCCCGAGCATCTGCGTGAGCTGACTCATCGTCGTCTCGCCGCCATACGCCTGCCAGTTCGTATTCGACGCGAAGGAAATGGCGGTGTTGAGCGCGACGTCGGCGCTCACGGCCGACAGCGCGGCGGGATTGAGCGGCAAGAACGCCTGCAGACGCTGGATCGCGTAGACCGCGACGACGCCAATGAAGTTCAGCAGCAGCACGCAGCCCGCGTAGCGACGCCAGTTCATGTCGTCGCTCGGATCGATACCGGCGCTGCGGTACAGCATTCGCTCGAGCGGACCGAGCACGCGCATCGCGATTCCAGCGCGACCTTCGTAGACGGCGGCCATGTAGCGCCCGAGCGGAATCGCGAGCGCCGTCAGCACCGCGAAGTAGAGCGCGATCTGCGCTACGCCGTTCGCCGTCACGACATCTTCTCCGGCACGAGCAGCGCGAGAAAGAGATAGACGAGCAGGCCGAGCGCCAGCGCCGCACCGATCCATTCGAAGGCGCCCATGACTACGACACGCTCTGGCAGAGGCGCACGAGCCCCCACGAAAGTGCGAAGAATGCGCAGATCCCGAGGATGTAGAACGCGTCCATCACGACGACCTCCATTGACGATCGCGAGCGTAGGACTCGCGGTGTCAGGAGGCGGTCAAGGAGGCGGCGGCTGCCATCAAGAAGGTGTCAAGATGCGAGCTCGCACGCGGCGTCCCACGCAAAAGGTCGCGCCCGAAGTCGAGGGCATTGCCTGGGTGCCCGCGAATCTCGACTCGGAAGCGCGGGTGCGCTGCACCGCTTCCGAGTCCGTCGCCCGGGTTCACCGGTGCCGCGACAAATCAGTCCGAGCGAATGCTCCGCAGCTTCGACCGAAGTGTGTAGACATGCGCCGCGAGCAGCAGCGGGATCGCGAGTCCAACCACCCAGTGGATGACGGAGATCCACGATCGGAACGCCTCGCTGCCGACGTAGTAGAGGCCGTAGCCGGTCGCCGTCAGCAGCACGAAGAGACCCGCGAGCGTTCCGCCGCTCGCGCGTCCGCGGCGCAGCGCCCAGGCCCGCAGCATGTGCGTGGTGAGCAGGGATCCGAAGAGCACCAGCGCGAGCATGCCGGCCGCGCCGTGCAGCTCGAGCCAGAGTGCTTGCTGCGGATGCGGCAGCGGGCCGAAGTCGCCCGTCTCGGCCAACCAGTAGTGACACACGAGCCAGCCACATCCCGTCGCGAGCAACGCCGCGAAGGTCGCGTAGACGCTCCGTTCATGCGCGAGCGAGAGCCGGACCGTTGCCGGCAGCGCTCTACGCGGCCGCGGATGCTTCGGAGGCTTCGGCCGCTGGGCCGAGGACGATTGCGGAGGCATCGAGCTTCTCCAAGAGCTGCAGCGGGGGATGCTCGCTGAGCCAGACAACCTTTGTCATCGCATCTGCATTCATGCAATTGGGCGCGAACACCGAGACGCTGCGCGCGCTCCGCCGCGGCAATCCCGACGCGGGATCCACGACGCCGGCGTTCGGCGTGAAGGTGTCGGCGGTGGTCGCGAGCGCGAGATTGCGCAGCGGCGGCAGCGACACGAACTCGCTCGGCGCGTCCGGACGGCGAATCGCAACGGGCCACTCGCGATCTCCGAAGACGCGCAGGTCACCGCCGGCGTTCACACACGCGGCCGCGGCGCCTTGCTCGATCAGCGCCTCGATCGCCTGATCGACGGCAAAGCCCTTCGCGATGCCGCCGAGATCGAGCGCGAGCGCGCGCCGGAAGCGAACGCGATTGCCTGGCAACAACAGCACGTCGCGCCACGTCGCCGACGCATCGCTCTGCAGCCCTCCGCCATGCGGCAATGCGCCGAGCGCCAGCAGATGACCTCCGACACTGCAGTCGAAGACTCCGCGCGACGCGCGACTGAAGTGTCGCGCGCGACGGAGTACTGCGTAGGTACGGGCATCGATCTCCACCGTGCCCAGGTGCGCGCGCCGATTGATCCGCGTCAGATCACTGCCGGACTCGTGGAAACTCATCAGCCGATGCACGTCCGCGACCGCTGCGAATGCGGCGTCTGCGGCCTTCCACTCGACTTCGCGGGTCGGAGCGGACACGGCGATCTCGACGAAGGTTCCCAACAACGGCTTGGCGCGTCGGAGCATCTAGCGACCCTTCAGCGCGACGTCGTGCAGCGCGAGCAGCCGCCGCACGCCTTCGGTCACGTGCTTGCACGACATCGTGGCGCCGCTGATGTTGACGATGTCCGCGTCGAGTTCGAGCGCATCGCTGCGGCGCTTGCCGCGGAACTGCTCGCGCCAGCTCGACTCCCGCACCTGACCGCCGTGCGTTTCGCGGTAGTCCATGATCTCGATGCCGAGAACGGCGCCGCTCGCGTCGATCGCGGCCGCGTAGGTGATGAACTCGTGCTTGCCGTAGACCTCGTCGACGATCAGATGGCCGAGCATCTGGTCGTCGCGCATCGCGCGCCAGATGCGGCCGAGCGGCAGCGGCGTCCGCGTTCCGGAGACCTCCGCGATCGCATCGCGGTCGCCCTCGGAGAGCGCGACCGGCACGGGCTCGAAGCGGTTTGCGTCGGCGAAGAGCGCACGCTGCGCCTCTTCGGTCGACAGGTACTGCGCACTGCGCGCCGGCATCGCCGTCAGCACGAGGGCCGGCGGCGCGACGAGCAGCAGCAGCACGCGATCGACCGGACGCACTAGAAGTTGATCCCCGTCTTCAGACGCACCTCGAGCTTCTCGTGCTCTTCGAGATGCAGGGTGGTCGAACGCGAATCATCTTGCGGCGCACCGTAGACTTGCGGCAGCACGGTCAGCGTCGCCCACCACTTCTCGGCTCCGTAGTGGATGACGGGGCCTACGAACGTCGCCCAGTGTTCTCGCGTCAGTTCGTGAACGAAGTCGGGGTACTCCGAGTGGTATCGCACCTCGACGCCGGCGAACCATTTCGGCGCGATTCTGTAGATCAACCCGCCTGTGGCCTCGAGCGCGAGTTCGGTCTCCCATTTGTTTCCACCGCCAATGAACTTCCGCACCTCGAGTTCCGGCGTGATGTTGAGCACCGCGATCAACTGGTCATCGAGGAAGTTCTTCTGGAAGATGCCCTTGAACTCGAGCGACCACTCGTTCTGCTTCTCGCCAGTGATCTTGAAGACGCGCGACCAGCCGGGCTCGACGTACACCGCAAAGCCGAGTGGGTCCTTGTAGGGGCTCAGCACGTTGTACTTGAGCGAAGCCTGGACGCCCTGGAACTCGAACTCGTTGCGGTCGGGATACTCGGGCGTCTCGACGCCGTCTTCCTCTTCGAAGGGCGCCGCACCGTCGATCGAGAGGTAGCGCTCGTTCAGGTAGAACGAGGCCTGCAAGCGGTCGGTGATGCCGTACTCGATCTCTTGCCTCAGATCGAGCGCGTTGTAGCTGCCCTGGCCCTTGCTCGTCCGCCAGGTCATCCAGCTGTACGCCTCGAAGGCGCCCTTCGGAAGTGTCTCGGAGCCGTACGAGTATCCGAAGTAGTTCTCGTCGGCGCGGGCGCGTCGGGCGCCGATCGCGACGCAGGCGAGCACGATCCCGCAAGCGATTCCCGTTTCTAGTGCGCGCGGCCAGCGCACTAGAAGTTGATCCCGGTCTTGATGCGCAGCTCGAACTTCGTGTACTCGTCGAGATTCAGCGCAGCAGAGCGCGCGCCGTCGTTCGGCGCGCCGCCGACCTGGGGCAATGCCGTGACCGTGGCCCACCACCGTTCGGTGGTGAAGTGGACGACCGGACCGACGAAGAACCCCCAGTTCGAGCGATCGGTCTCAGCCGGGAATCCCTCGTAGTTCGACGCGTAGCGGGTCTCGAGGCCGACGAACCATTTCGGCGCGACGCGATAGGTGAGGCCGCTCGTGACCTCGAACTCGAGTTCGTTCTCCCAGTGCGCCTCGCCCTTCTTCTTGCCGACGCCGAACTCGGGGGTGATGTTGAGCACCGCGATCAGCTGGTCGTCGAGAAAGTTCTTCTGGAGTATCGCCTTGAACTCCATCGTCCATTTGTCCTGGAGGGCGCCGCTTCCCTTCGAAATGCGCGAGTAACCGGGCTCGGCGTAGAGCGCGAAGCCGATCGGATCCTTGTAGGGACTGAGGACGGCGTACTTGGTCGATACCTGCACGCCCTGGAACCCGAAGCGGTCGCGATCCGTCGATGACCCGACCCCGTCGATGTTGTGGTAGCGCTCGTTCAGGTAGAGCGAGGCCTGCCAGCGATCGGTGATGCCGTACTCGATCTCCTGCTTCAGATCGAGCGCGTTGTAGCTGCCCTCGCCTTTGCTCGTCCGCCAGGTGATCCAGTTGTAGAGCTCCCAGGATCCCTTCGGGAGCGTCTCGGAGCCGTACGAGTATCCGAAGTAGTTCTCGTCGGCGCGGGCGCCGGGCGCGACGACGACGCCCAGAGCGACCAGGAAAAAACATATCGGGACAGCCACTTGCGGCATTCGGGGGCGCATTTCTCTCCCAATGATGACTTTGATATTGAATTTCAATGTCAAGAAAATGAGAGAGGCTGTCAAGGGACTCGCGCACGCGCGGCGTTCGCTGCCCGGACGGCCCGGCTTGTCGCTGACCCGCTACGGGTGGCTGGAATGCTTGGCGACGACGGCCGCGGGCGCGACCTCGAGATCGAAGGCCGCCGAGAACAGCGCTCGCGTGTACGCCTCGCGCGGCGCCGCGAAGAGTTCCGCCGCTGGCCCCTGCTCTACCACCACGCCACCGCGCATCACGATGATCTGGTGGCTCATCGCGCGCACGACGCGCAGGTCGTGGCTGATGAAGAGATACGCGAGTTTGTGACGGCGCTGCAGATCGCGCAGCAGCTCGACGATCTGCGCTTGCACGGAGACGTCGAGGGCAGAGGTCGGTTCGTCGAGCACCACGAAGCGCGGGCGCAGCACGATCGCGCGCGCGATCGCGATGCGCTGGCGCTGGCCGCCCGAGAATTCGTGCGGGTAGCGGTGGCGACTCTCGGGATCGAGTCCGACTTCCTCGAGCACTTCGGCGACGCGTCGCTCTTGTGTGGCGGCGTCCGCGGGCTCGTGGATGCGCAAACCCTCTTCGATGATGCGACCGACGGGCAAGCGCGGCGACAGACTCGCGAACGGATCCTGGAAGACGATCTGCATCTCGCTCCGCAAGGGTCGCGTGTCCGCGAAGCGCAGGCCCTGGATAGTGCGGCCGAGGAACTCGATCTCGCCCCGACTGCGTTCGAGTCGCAGCAGCGCCATGCCGAGCGTCGTCTTGCCGCTGCCGCTCTCGCCGACGACGCCGACCGTCTCGCCCTCGCGCACCGCGAGCGACACACCATCGACCGCCTTGATGTGAGAGACGGTGCGGCGCAGCACGCCCTTCTTGATTGGGAACCACACACGCACGTCGCGACCCTGCATCAGCACGGGCGCATCCGCGGCGGGCGCCGCCGGTTCGCCGCGCGGTTCCGCAGCGATCAGATGGCGCGTGTAGGGATGCTGCGGGTTCTCGAAGATCTCGCGCACGGGTCCTTGCTCGACGATCAGGCCGCCGTTCATCACGCATACGCGGTCAGCCATCTTGCGCACCACGCCGAGATCGTGCGTGATCAGCAGCAGCGCCATCTGCGACGTCGCTTTGAGCTCGCGCAGCAGCGCGAGAATTTGCGCCTGGATCGTCACGTCGAGCGCCGTCGTGGGTTCGTCGGCGATCAGCAGATCCGGCTCGTTGGCGAGCGCCATCGCGATCATCACACGCTGGCGCTGCCCGCCCGAAAGCTCATGCGGGAACGACGCGAGCCGCGCCTCCGGATCCGGAATGCCGACACGCGTCAGCAATTCGACCGTCCGCGCGCGTGCCGCCGCCGCAGTCATCTGGTTGTGCAGCAGCAACACTTCGTTGATCTGCTTCTCGACGCGGTGCAGCGGGTTCAGCGACGTCATCGGTTCCTGGAAGATCATCGCGACGCGCGCGCCGCGGATCTTCGCGAGAAGAGCTTCGGGAGCGCCGACGAGATCCTGGCCATCGAAGCGGATGCGGCCCGATGGATGGCGCGCGGCGGGATACGGAAGCAATTGCAGGACCGACAGCGCCGTCACCGACTTGCCCGAACCACTCTCGCCGACGAGCGCCAGCGTCTCGCCACGCTCGATCTGGAACGAGACGCCGCGCACGGCTTCGACGGTGCGACCGCCGCTGTCGAAGTGGACCGACAGATCTTCGACGTCGAGCAGCGCGGTCATGCGGCTTCTCCGGCGCGCACGATCGTCTCTTCGGGCGGCGGCGCGCCGGCAAAAATCTTGCGCGGATCGAAGGCGTCGCGAACGCCCTCGCCGACGAAGATCAACAGCGACAGCATGCCCGCGATCACTGCGAAGCCCGAGAGTCCGAGCCACGGCGCGGTCAGGTTGTTCTTGCCCTGGTTCAACACTTCGCCGAGTGACGGTGAGCCGGCGGGCAGGCCGAAGCCGAGGAAGTCGAGCGCCGTCAGCGACGTGATCGCGCCCGACAAGATGAACGGTAGGAACGAGAGCGCGGCGGTCATCGCGTTCGGCAAGATGTGGCGCCCCATGATCGCGATGTCGGTGGCGCCGAGCGCGCGCGCGGCGCGCACGTAGTCGAAGTTGCGCGTGCGCAGGAACTCGGCGCGCACGACACCGACGAGGCTCATCCACGAGAAGAGCAGCAAGAGCCCGAGCAGCCACCAAAAGTTGGGTTGCACGATGCTGGCGAGAATGATCAGCAGATAGAGCGTCGGCAGGCTCGACCAGATCTCGATGAAGCGCTGCAGCAGCAGATCGACGCGGCCGCCGAAGTAACCCTGCACGGCGCCCGCTGTGACGCCGACGAGTGTCGAGAGGATCGTCAGCGTGAGACCGAAGAGGATCGAGATGCGGAAGCCGTAGATCAAGCGCGAGAGCACGTCGCGCGCCTGATCGTCCGTGCCGAGCCAGTTCTGCCACGTCGGCGGCGATGGCGCAGGCGTCGGCAGATCGCGCACCAGCGTGTCGTATTTGTACGGGATCAGCGGCCAGACGATCCAGCCCTTCTCGCGAATCAACGCGACGACTTCCGGATCGGTGTAGTCTGCCTCGGTCTCGAAGATGCCGCCGAAGGTCGTCTCGGGATAGAGCCGCACGACGGGGAAATAGAAGTGGCCGTCGTAGCGCACGAGCAGCGGTCGATCGTTCGCGAGCAGCTCGGCGGGCAGCGTCACGAAGAACATTCCCAAGAAGATCCACAGCGACCAGAACGCGCGCCGGTTGCGGCGGAAGTTCCACCAGCGTCTTCTTCCGACCTCACCGAGTTTGATGAACCTCGCCGCTCGCCGTTGGCTCGCTACGCGTGAAACGGGCTGCTCGCTTCGATCGAACGCCATCAAACTTCCCGCGATTCGAAGTCGATGCGCGGGTCTACGAGCATGTAGGTGACGTCGCCGACGAGGCCGAGCAGCAGGCCCACGAGCGTGAAAAAGTAGAGTGTCGCGAACATCACCGGATAGTCGCGATTCAGCGCTGCTTCGAAGCCGAGCAGGCCGAGGCCGTCGAGCGAGAAGATCACCTCGATCAGCAGCGCGCCGGTGAAGAGCACGCCGATGAACGCGGCCGGGAAGCCGGCGATCACGATCAACATCGCGTTGCGGAACACATGGCCGTAGAGCACGCGCTGCTCGCCGAGCCCCTTCGCGCGCGCCGTCACTACGTACTGCTTGTGGATCTCTTCGAGGAACGAGTTCTTCGTCAGGATCGTCAGCGAGGCGAAGCCGCCGATCACCATCGCCGTCACCGGCAGCGCCATGTGCCAGAGGTAGTCGAGGATGCGCGCGGGCCACGAGAGTTCGCGCCAGTTCTCCGAGACGAGGCCGCGCAGCGGGAACCAATCGAAGTAGCGACCGCCCGCGAAGAGCACCACCAGCAGGATCGCGAACAAGAAGGACGGGACGGCGTTGCCGATGATCACGACGCCGCTGGTCCACACATCGAAGCGTGAGCCGTCGCGCACCGCCTTCGCGATGCCGAGCGGGATCGAGATCAGGTAGGTGAGCAGCGTCGTCCAGATCCCGAGTGAGATCGAGACGGGCATCTTCTCGATCACCAGCGACGCGACGCTCTTGTCGCGGAAGTAGGAGTTGCCGAAATCGAAACGCAGGTAGTTGCCCATCATCAGCACGAAGCGCTTCCACAGCGGCTGATCGAGACCGAACTGCTTCTCGAGCGAGCGGATGAACTCGGGATCGAGGCCCTGCGCACCGCGATAGCGCGTGCTGCTGGCGCCGGTGCTGCCGGAGGGCGCCTGCGTCGCGAGCGTTTCGCCGCCGGAGCCGGACATGCGCGCGGTCGCCGACACCGCCGTCTTGTCGAGCTGCGCGAGCACGCGTTCGATCGGCCCGCCCGGAACGATCTGCACCACCGCGAAGTTCACGAGCATGATCGCGAACAAGGTCGGCACGAGCAGCAGCAGTCGTCGAAGGAGATAGGCGCCCATCAGATCCTCGACGCGCGCCCGCTACTTGCCGCCGAGTCGCGCATCGAGGCGCGCCGCTTTCGCGGGATCGACCCACCACGCGTCGATCTGCACGCCGTCCTTCGGCACCAGCGTCGGATGCCCGAACTTGTCCCAGTACGCGATGCGATCGCTGCCGATGTACCAGTTCGGCACCACGTAGCGACCCGCGAGCAGCACGCGATCGAGCGCGCGCACGCGCGACACCAGCGAGGCGCGATCCGGCGCCGCGATGACGCCGTTGACGAGCTCATCGACGATCGGATCCGCGAGACCGAGCGCGTTGCGGCTGCCCTCGCGCGTGGCGGACTCGCTGCTCCAGTAGTCGCGCTGCTCGTTGCCGGGCGATTCGGATTGGGCGAAGCCGCCGACGATCATGTCGTAGTCGAAGGCGTCGGTGCGGCGGCGGTACTGCGAAGTATCTACGGTGCGTACGTTCATCGTGATGCCGATCTTCTCGAGGCTCTTCGCATACGGCAGAGCCACGCGTTCGAAGAGCGGCGAGTTCAGCAGCAGCTCGAACGCGAACGGCTTGCCGTCCTTGGTGAGCTTGCCGCCCTCCGCGACCCAGCCGGCTTCCTTCAGCAACGCGGCCGCGCGGCGCAAGTTCTCGCGATTGTTGCCCGAGCCGTCCGTCTTCGGAGCTTCGAAGGGTTTCGTGAACACTTCGTCGGGTAGCTTGCCGCGATACGCCTCGAGAATCGCGAGTTCGTCGCCGGTCGGCACGCCGCTCGACGCGAGATCCGAGTTCTCGAAGTAGCTCTCGGCGCGCTCGTACTGACCATAAAAGAGTGTCTTGTTCGACCACTCGAAGTCGAAGGCGAGATCGAGCGCCTCGCGCACGCGGCGATCCTGAAAGAGCGGACGGCGCAGATTCATCGCGAAGCTCTGCATGCCCGTCGGCCGCTTGTTCGGCACGGCTTCCTTCACGATGCGGCCATCTTTGACTTCGGGAATCTCGTACGCGGTCGCCCACTCCTTGGCGGACGATTCGACGCGGAAGTCGTAGCTGCCGCCTTTGAACGCCTCGAGCGCGACGGTTGCATCGCGGTAGTACTCGAAGCGCTGCACGTCGAAGTTCCAGCGGCCCTTGTTCACCGGGATGTCCGCGCCCCAGTAGTCCGCGACGCGATCCATCTCGATGTAACGACCGGCTTCGAATTTCCCGACCTTGTAGGGACCGCTGCCGAGCGGCGGCTCGAGCGTCGTCGCTTCGAAATTGCGCGACGCCCACCAGTGTTTCGGCAGCACCGGCAACTGGCCGACGATCAGCGGCAATTCGCGGTTGGTGCCCGGCTTGAATGTGAACTTGACGCTGCGCTCGCCCGTCTTCTCCACCTTCTCGACGCTCTGGTAGTAGAAGCGATAGTTCGGCGCGCCCTTCGCGAGCAGCGTCTCGAAGCTCCACACCACATCGTCGGCGGTGACGGGTTTGCCATCGTGCCAGCGCGCTTCGGGTCGCAGCTCGAACTCCACCCACGAGCGATCGGCTGGCGTCGTCACCGTTTTTGCGAGCAAGCCGTATTCGCTGAACGGCTCATCGGCGGCGCTGATCATCAATGTGTCGTAGAGCAGCCCGATCCCCGCGGCCGGGTTGCCCTTGATGATCCACGGGTTGAACGAATCGAAGGTGCTCTCCGGCACGCCCTGCCGCAGTCGGCCGCCCTTCGGCGCGTCCGGGTTCACATAGTCGAAGTGCGTGAAGTTCGCGGGATACTTGAGATCGCCGTAGATCGCGACTCCGTGCGACGGCGCCGGAGTTTCCGCAAGCACTGGCAGCGGCGCTGCGCAAAATCCCAAGAACGCGAACCAAGCCAGCAACGAGAATCCGCCACTGCATTTCATCACAGCACCCCCCGGTGATCGAAGCGGGCGCAGTATAGGCGGACCGCTGCAAGTGCGGGGGGTGATGCGTCATGCGACTGGTGTTGCCTACGGCACCGACTCGGCCAGCAATCGCTCGATCCAGGCCTCGCTGTCTGCGTAGCCGCCCTCGCCGAAGCGAACGTGGCGGATCACGCCGCGTCGATCGATGAAATAGAACGCGGGCCAGTAGCGGTTGCCGTAGGCATTCCAGGTTGCGAACTCGGGGTCGAGCGCGACGGCGTAGTCGATGCCGTGTTCGCGGACGGCAGCCTCGACCGCCGCGCGCGGCCGCTCGGATGCCAACTCCGGCGTGTGGATGCCGAGAATGGTGAGCCCGCGGGCGGCGAAGCGCTTCTGCCATTCCGCGACGTGCGGAAGCGTGTTGCGACAGTTGCGACACGCGAAGGTCCAGAAGTTCAGCACGATGACGCGCCCGCGCAGCGCCGCGATCGATTGCGGCTCGGCGCCGATCCAGCCATCGAGGCCGATCAGCGCGGGCGCTGCGTCGCCGACGCCGGCCGCCGAAGCGGGAGCGCTCCCGACTGCGATCGCAGCGAACACCAGGGTCGCGATGCATGCGGAGCGGACACGTTGCATGATGAGTTCCTCTCGAGTCAGCGCGTGAATCGAAGCAAATACTCGACTTCGCAATACGCAGCGCGCTGCGCATTGGTTACGTGTGTGGCATCGGCGCAGGTTGAGGCTCTCCAGCCGCTGTGCTTCCCTCGCCCTCATGTTGGATCCCCGCATGCTTGCCGAGCGTCGCGATGAGTTGGCCGAGAGCTGCCGGCGGCGCCGCATGCGCGTCGATCTCGATGTGGCGATCGGCGCCTACGAACACGTCGCGAAACTGCGCGGCGCGCTCGATGAAACGAACCGGCTGCGCAACGAGCACCAGAAGTCGGCGCAGAAGAAGATGGAGCCGGCGGATCGCGAGGCGCACACCGCGGAGGGACGCCGGCTGAAGGATGGCGTCGTGGCGCGCGAGGCGGAACTGCTCGCGGCCGAGTCGGCGCTGCACGCTGCGATGATCGGGATCCCGAACTTCGTACACCCGGATGTGCCGGACGGCGGCGAGGAGGATTCGCGCGAGCTGCGTCGCTTCGGCGAGCCGACGCGCTTCGATTTCGCGCCGCTCGATCACCTCGCCCTCTGCGAGCGCCACGATCTCGTGGACTTCGAGTCCGGGACGAAGGTGGCGGGCGCGAAGTTCTACTACCTGAAGAACGAAGCCGTGCTGCTCGACCTCGCGTTGCAGCGCCTCGCGATCGAAATGCTGCGCGCCGATGGCTTCGAGCTCTACACGACGCCGGATCTCGCAAAGGCCGAGATCGTCGAGCACCTCGGATTCAACCCGCGCGGCGCGGAGACGCAGATCTACTCGATCGCCGGCACCGACCTGTGTCTGGTGGGAACCGCGGAGATCCCGCTCGGCGGGCTTTTCCTCGACACGGTGCTGACCGAAGCCGATCTGCCGCGCAAGCTCGCCGGCGTGTCACATTGCTTTCGCACCGAAGCCGGTTCGCATGGCCGCGAGAGCAAGGGCCTCTACCGCGTGCACCAATTCACCAAGGTGGAGATGTTCGCGGTGACGCGGCCCGAAGATTCCGCCGCGATGCACGAGCACCTGCTCGGCATCGAGGAGCGCTACTTCCAGGCGCTCGAAGTGCCGTACCGCGTGCTCGACATCGCGGCCGCCGATCTCGGCGCGCCTGCGTATCGCAAGTACGACATCGAAGCGTGGATGGTGGGTCGCGGCGAAGCAGGCGGCTGGGGCGAAGTGACGAGCGCGTCGAACTGCACGGACTACCAGGCGCGAAGACTCGCCGCGCGCTTCCGGCGTGAGGGCTCGAAGCCCTCCGGATCAAAAGGCGGGAAGAACGAGTTCGTGCACATGCTGAACGGCACGGCGGTCGCGGTGTCACGCGCACTCGTCGCGTTGCTGGAGAATCACCAGCGCGCGGACGGCTCGATCGCAATTCCGAAGGCGCTGCAGGCGTACTGCGGATTTGATCGTATCGGCGGCTGAGAGCCTCGTCCGCCAAGAGGCGTTGCCACTGATTGGAGTCATTGCTGCGAGACGCGCGGGCGGGGGACTCGTCCGAAACGTCCTCGGCGGAAGACGAGCGCGGCTTCGCAAAGAATCTCGGCGGGCCGCCTGTGGATTGTTTCGGCCGAGTCCCCCGCCCGCGCTCATTGCGTCGGCTTCTATTCCAACGCTGCCAGGCGCCACTCGAAGCGGATCGAGAGCAGGCGAAACACGATGGTGACGGCGGCGATCACGGCGCCGGCGATGTCGAGTGGTGCGCCGAGCCAGTAGGCGATGAGTCCCGCGACGCCGCCGACGAGACACGTCGTGATGTAGAGCTCGCCCGGTCGCAGCAAGGACGGCATCTCATTGCAGAGCACGTCGCGGATCACGCCGCCGCCGGCGCCGGTGATCGCGCCGAGCACGATCGCGAAGACCGGATCGATCGCGCCCGACTGCAGCGCCTTCATCGTGCCCGCCGCGTTGAAGAGCCCGAGCCCGAAGGCGTCGGCGATGCGGAGCGTCGAGCCGAAGCGCTGCATCATCGCGGGCATCTGCATCGCGGCGATTGCGCCGACGAGGATGGCGATGAAGTAGTTGTGATCGTGGAAGCTCTCGGCGGGAACGCCGAGGATCGCGTCGCGAATCACGCCGCCGCCGAGCGCGGTCGCGAATGCGAGGATGATCGCGCCGACGATGTCGGGCCGCTTCGAGCGACTCGCCGCCACACCGCTCACCGCGAAGCACGCGACGCCGAGAATCTCGAGGATGTAGACCACGCGCCGATGCTAGCGTCGCGATGATGGCTGGCCCGGCGCGACTCGTCCTCGGCACTGCGGGTCACATCGACCACGGGAAGACATCGTTGGTGCGCGCGGTGACGGGCGTCGATTGCGATCGCCTTCCCGAAGAGAAGGCGCGCGGCATCACGATCGAGTTGGGCTTCGCGCCGCTCGATCTGCCCGGCGACGTGCGGCTCTCGCTGGTCGATGTGCCGGGGCACGAGCGATTGGTGCGCACCATGGTGGCCGGCGCGACCGGCATCGACTTGCTGCTGCTGGTCGTCGCCGCCGACGAAGGCGTAATGCCGCAGACGCGCGAGCACTTGGCGATCTGCGAAGTGCTCGGCCTCGATCGCGGCGTCGTCGCACTCACGAAGATCGTTCTCGCCGACGACGAGATGATCGCGATCGCCGAAGCGGAAGTGCGCGCGCTGCTCGCGCCCGGCGCGCTTGCGGATGCGGAGATCGTGCCGGTGTCGTCGAGCACCGGCGCGGGCATCGATGCGTTGCGCGCGCAGCTCGCGGCGCTCGCCGCCTCGGCCACCGCACGCACGGCGCGCAGCGGCCCGTCGCGACTCGGTGTCGATCGCGCCTTCACGATGCGCGGCTTCGGCACCGTCGTCACCGGCACACTGGTGGGCGGCGCGCTGCGCGTCGGCGAAGCCATCGAGCTCTTGCCGAGCGGTCGCCGCGCGCGCGTGCGCGGCTTGCAGAGTCACGGGGCGGCGGTGGAAATCGCGCTGCCGGGCGCGCGAACAGCGGTGAACCTGCAAGGCGTCGAAGTCGCCGATGTCGTGCGTGGCGATCTGCTCGCCACGGCCGACGCGCTCGCGCCGACGCTCGTCTTCGATGCATCGCTGCTCTGGTTCGCCAGCGCATCGGCGCTCGCCGAGCGCACGTCGGTCGAGTTGCTCGCCGGCACGGCGGATCGCCGCGCGCGTGTGTCGCCGATCGGCGCCGCGCAGCTTGCGCCGGGCGCGCATGGCTTCGCCCGCATCCACATCGATGGCGAGGCGCTCGCGCTCTTGCCCGGCGATCGCTTCGTGCTGCGCGGCTTCGCTCACACGCCAGCAGGAGGAAGCACCTGCGGCGGCGGCATCGTGCTCGACGTCGCGCCGCCGCGCCGCCGGCGCAGCGATCCGGCTCTGGTACGCGATCTCGAAGTGCTCGCGCGTCGCGATCCAGAGAGCGATGTCACGGTGCGCGTCCTGCGCGCGGGACTCGCTGGCATCGCACGCGAGCGGATACGCCGCGAGACGGGGATCGAGCCCGACGTGCTCGCCGCGTTGCTCGGCCAGCTCGAAACGGCGCGCGTGCTCGCCGTCACGCCTGCAGGACTTTGCCTCTCAGCCGATGCGTGCGCGGATCTCGAACGCCGCATTGCGTCGGCACTCGCGGGGTTTCACATGCGCGAGCCGTTGCGACCGGGATTGCCGCGCGGCGCCTTCGCCAGCGTGCTTCCAGAGAATGTCGAGACCGACGCGATCGACTTTGCCATCGCGCAACTCGTCACCGCCGGAAGTGTCGTCGATGCGCCTGATGGCATCCGCTCTGCAACGCATCGCGCGAATCTGGAGGGCGCCGACGGCGCACTCGCCGAGCGGATTCGCAGCGAGTCGCGCGCGGCCGGCCTCGAGCCGCCCACGCTGAAGGAATGGAGCGAGCGCCTAGGCAAACCGATCGACAAGGTGCGCGGCCTGCTCGCGCACCTCGTGCGCGAAGGCTCGCTCGTCGCCGCACCAGATGAGTTCTGGTTCGATCGCGGCGCCGTCGATGCCGTGCGCGAGCGTGTCGTCGCACATCTCCAACAACACGGCGGCATCGAGACGCCGGCATACAAGACACTGATCGGCACCAGCCGCAAGCATGCCGTGCCGCTGATGGAACTCTTCGATCAACAGCGCGTGACGCTGCGGGTTGGGAACAAGCGCGTGTTGCGGGGAACTCGCTGAGCGTCGTCGATCGCTAGCGCGCGTAGCCCAGCGCGCGCAGTCTCTCCATCAACACCGCATCATCGACTTCGGCGCCAGCGGCTTCCGGCGGCAGTTCGGGTTGCCCTGCCGCGGGAACGACGCGAACGGGATTCGCGGCGAGCTTTGCGGGATCGAAGAGGCGCTCGGGAACGCGGCCTTCGAGATCGTCGGGCACCGGCGCGCCCGCAAGATGGAAGACGAGCGGTGCGACGTCGAGCACCGACACGCGATCGCGTTTGGCGACGTGCGCGATGGGTCCGCCTGCGGCGATGAAGAGCGCCGTCGCGTCGTGTTTGCCGGTGAAGTCGTCGCGACCGAAGAGCTCCGACGCGCGGAAGCGTCGCGCGCCGACACTGATCTCGCCGTCGGGCCACAGCGCGGCGAGCGCGACGTCACGCGGTCGCGCCAGGATGTAGGCGTATGCGGGGCGATCGAGCGCGACGCCGAAGTACCGCGTCATGGCCTCTCTCACGCCTAGCGCGCGCAAGCGGCGCCACAGCGACGGTCGCGCATCGGTGGGTCGCTCGGCGACCTCGAAGACATCGACGTCGAGCAGCGCTGCGCCATCGGCGCCGCGAATCGATTCGAGCGCTGCGACCAATTTCGTCAGCGCTGGCTCGCGCTTCTCGGCGGGGCCCGGCAGCACGCGCAGTGTCAGCGCCAGGAACGCGCCATCGATCTCGAAGGCGTCCTGGATGCCCGCGAGGCCGAGATCCGCGAGTCGCTCGCGGAATCGCGTCGTCCAGATCCGGCTGGTCTTCGTGTCGGCCTGGAAGCCGTGATCCGAGACGACGACGATCGTGTCGTCCGCGCCTAGCGACGCGACGATCTGGCCGAGCGCGGCATCGATGCCGCGCATCGTCTCGCGGATCGTGTTCGGGAAGCGCGCTTCGTCGGCGGTCGGCTGCGGCGGATCGAAGTCGGCCGGGAACGCGGCGCGCCAGAAGCGGTGGCCCGTCGCGTCGGCGGAGTAGAACGTGACGGCGCCGACGTCGAGGTGGAACGCGTCGGCCAGCCGCAGGAAGTGCTGCGGCTTCTGCGCGAGTTCTCGGCGCGCATTCGCGGCGAACGCGGCGAGCGTATCGACGCCATCCATCGAGTACGCGTACGGATCGAGGCCGGCGCGCGCAAAGAGATCAGGCGGCGTCACGCGATCGTCGCGGCGCAGCCAGTCGGGGATCACGAAGCCATCGGGCAGTGTGCGCGGCGGCCACGTGACGAGATACTCGTAGAGCCCCACGCGCTGGCCGCGCGCGGCGAGTCGCTCGAAGACGGTCGGAACACGCACATGTGTTCGATTGCGGAAGAAGTCGGTGACGCCGTGCGCGGCGGGGCTGCGGCCGGTGGCGATGCTCGTCCACACCACCGGCGAGATCACCGGCTCGACCGTCGTCATCTCGGCGGTGACGCCGCGCGCGGCGAGCGCCGCGAAGTTCGGCAACTCGCCCGCCGCGATGCCGCGATCGACGAGCGGCCACGAGCCGCCGTCGATACCGAAGAGGATCACGCGCGCGGCCGCTCGCTGCGCCGGCGCAACCGCGATCGCCGCGAAGAGCGCGAGAGCGAAGGCGAGTTGCCGGATGCGCACGCGCTCGCCTGCTAGCGATTCACCGCGCCCATGAACGCCGCCGGGTAGCGCTCGCCGGCGGTCGCGCCACGCGGCGCGGCGACGTTGATGCGCGCGAGTTCGTCGGCCGTGAGTTTGATCTCGTTCGCGGCGAGGTTCTGCTCCAGATACTTGCGACGCTTCGTACCCGGAATCGGCACGATGTCGTTGCCTTGCGCAATCACCCAGGCGAGCGCGAGTTGCGCCGGCGTGACGCCCTTCTCTGTCGCGATCGCCTGCACGCGCGCGACGAGATCGAGATTCTGCTGGAAGTTCTCGCCCTGGAAGCGCGGCTGGAAGCGGCGGTAATCGTCGGCGGCGAGATCTTCGAAGCGCTTGATCTCGCCCGACAGGAAGCCGCGGCCGAGCGGGCTGTACGCGACGAAGCCGACGCCCAGTTCGCGGCACGTCGCGAGAACGACGTCTTCGGGATCGCGCGTCCACAGCGAGTATTCGGATTGCAGCGCGGAGATCGGATGCACTGCGCAGGCGCGGCGGAGCGTCGCGGGCGCCGCCTCGGACAAGCCGAGGAATCGCACTTTGCCCGCGGTCACCAGCTCCGCCATCGCACCGACCGTCTCTTCGATCGGCGTATCGGGATCGACGCGGTGTTGGTAGTAGAGATCGATCACATCGACGCCGAGCCGACGCAGAGATCCGTCGCACGATTCGCGCACATACGCGGGTTTGCCGGAGACGCCGCGCTTCATCGGGTTCACGAGGTCGCGTGTGATGCCGAACTTGGTGGCAACGACGAAGTCGTCCCGGCGGCCCTTGATCGCGCGGCCGACGAGTTCCTCATTGAGGAAGGGGCCGTACATGTCGGCGGTGTCGAGGAAGTTGCAGCCGAGTTCACGCGCGCGGTGGATCGTCGCGATCGATTCGGCGTCGTCGCGCGGACCGTAGAACTCGGACATGCCCATGCAGCCGAGGCCCTGCTGCGAAACCACGAGACCTTGATTGCCGAGATGACGGGGCGACATCGGGTCCTCCAGAGAATGGAGGCCGAGAGTACCGCGTCGCGCCGGATCGCTAGCGGGCAGGAGTGGATCGCAGACGCGGGCGACGGCAACATCCTCCAACATCGATGGCCCCTGACTCGTGTTGGCGCGCCGCCGTCCGGCGGTGGTGCGAGATCATGAACTTGGCGGGACTGCAAGATCGTCGCGTCGAGGGGGAATCCAGATGACGGCATGGCTCACGCTCGGCGGCGGCTTCCTGCTCGCCGTGATCTGGATGGACTTGATCTTCGACGTGCAAGCGCTGCGCGGCCCGCGCACCGAGCCTCTATCCGAGGCGACGCTCGCGTCGATGGCCGCGTACTACCGGCGCGTCACCACCGACGCGCGGCCGATGAATCACCTGATCGGTGTCGTGATGACCGCGACCGTGCTCTGCGCCGTCGTCGTGCTCTTCCGAGGCAGCGCGCCGCTCGGCTGGCGTGTTGCGGCGCTCGCGCTGCTGGTGGTTCCGATCGCGCTCGCGCTGCGCCGCGTGTTCCCGAACGCAGCGCGACTCGGCGCGCGCAGCGATTCGCCGGAGCAGCAGAGCGAGCTCGCGCGAAAGATCGCGCGCGACCACGTCGCGTGTTTCGCCGCGATGCTCGCCTTCGTCGCGATTCAGCTCTGCGCGGGTTGAATCGAGGCGCGCGCTATCGGTGCTGCGTGACGGAGGACGCCGGGCGCGCGCCCGGCACCGCGATCGGCAGCGCGCGCGCTTCGGTCGCTTCGGGTTTGATGCGCGCGGCGGTGAGCACGCCGCTCGCATCGATGCGATCGGCTAGACCGAGTACGGTGTCGATGTACGCATCCGAGCGGTTGTAGTGCCAGATGATCTGGCGGCGCTTCGATTCCGAGATGCCCGGCTTCCAGCCGTAGCTCGCGAGGAAGCGAGCGCACGAGGCGGCGGCGTCGCCCGCTTCATAGAGCGAGACGCGCCCGTTGCCGTTGCCGTCGGTTCCGAACGCGACGAAGTTCATCGGCAGGAACTGCACGAAGCCGAACGCGCCCGCCGCGGAGCCGCGCATCGCGAGCGGATCGATGTTCTGCTGGCGCGAGATTTCAAAGGTCGCGACCACTTGCGGGTAGAAGATTCCCTCGAGGTAGCGGGCGCGCGATCGCACGCGTTCCGCCAACTCGGGATCAATCTTCCCGTTCTTGCCCGAGTTGCGGGCCAGATTGCGCGCGACGTTGCGCGGCTCGTTCGCCATCGAGAGCCGCGCGAGGCGATGCAACACCATGCTGTTTCCGGTATTGCGACCGCAGTGCGTCTCGACGTGCATGATCGCGGCGACGACCGAGGCATCGACGCCGTGCAGCCGCTGCGCCGATACGAGTTCGGCCGCGTGCGATTCGGCGCAGCGCTCGGCGGCCGCGACGCTGCCTTCCTTCAAGAAGTTCCGGTACATGAAGTGCGATTCGCGCGGGTTCAGCCCGAACATCAGCCCGCCGGCATCGAAGGCGGGCATGCGCGGATCGGCGAAGGCGCGCGCGGCGCGATCGCGCGAAATCCCGTCGTCCGCGAGCTTGTCCACCATCCAGATCCAGCCTTTGTCGCGAGCCAGCGCCACATCCGCGGGATCGGCGACGCGATTCTGCTCCGGCGGCGGCACGATCCGATGCGACGGCTTCGCCACAAAGTTGCGATGCGGCTGCGTCGAGACGGCCGGCGCCTTCGCGATCGGCTTCGCCGCGCGCGCCTTGGTCGGCGGCGGCGATGAGCAGGCCGCAAGCAACAACAGCACCGCGACGATCGCTGCAGATCGCGCGACAATCGGCGCACGCGAACGCGAACTCTTCAGATTCTTTGCCATGGAAGACCTCATTGGGGGGCCTGCCGGGCTATCGACGTTTCGGTCATGGGGATTGACCGCTGATGGGTGGCGCACTCTAAGATTGCGCGACGCAACTCGTCAAGGCCTAAGATGCTGCGCTCTCGCGTGAGGAAGATGTCGTGCGTGTCGTGATCGAAGCCAACCCCGACGCCGCTGCGCGCTTTGCCGCGCGCCATGTCGCCCAGCAGATGCAGCGCAAAGCCGATTGCACGCTCGCGCTCGCGGCCGGCTCGACGATGATTCCGGTGTATCGCGAACTCGCGGTGCTGCATCGAAGCGAGCGCATCTCGTTCGCGAAGGCGCGCGCCTTCGACCTCGATGAATACGCGGGGCTCACGAGCGATGACCCGCGCTCCTTCGTCCACTTCGTGCGCGAACACTTGATTGCGCAGGTGGACTTCGCTGCCAGCAACCATTTTGCCCCCGATGCGCGCGCCGCCGACCTCGACGCCGAATGCGCGCGCTACGAAGCCGCGATCGCGGCGGCCGGCGGGCTCGATCTCGCGGTGCTCGGCCTCGGTCGCAACGGACACCTCGCCTTCAACGAACCCGGCGCCTCGCTCGCAGGCCGCACCCGCGTCGAGGTTTTGATGCGTCCGCACATCACCGAGAACGGCGACCCCGACCCGCTGCCCCGCGTCGCGATCACGATGGGCCTCGGCACGATCCTCGCCGCGCGCGCCTGCCTGGTGGTCGCGTTCGGCGCGGAGAAGGAGCGCTCGGCTGCGGAGATGGTCGAAGGCCCGGTGACGTCGCTGGTGCCGGCGTCGGTGTTGCAACACCACCCGAACACCACCGTCGTGCTCGATGATTCCGCCGCGGCGCTCTTCGTAAACGCGGCGCACTATCGCGAGGTAGAGACGTTGCGGCGCGAGATGGAGCGCAACGCGAAACGCTGAGCGCGCTCGCCGTTCGAGATACGCTCCGAAGTGGCGGGTGAGCCGGAGGGTCGTCTGATGATTCGCGGCATGCACGGCATGTTCTACTCGTCCGAGCCCGAAGCGCTGCGCGCGTTCTTTCGCGACAAGCTGGGCTTCGCGGCCAATGATGTCGGCGGCGGTTGGCTGATCTTCGATCTGCCCGAAGCGGATCTCGGCGTGCATCCGTCGGACGCGCGCGACGGCCAGCCGAGCGGCACGCCATCGATCTCGTTCCATTGCGACGACGTCGCGACGACGCGCGCCGAACTCGAGGCGGCGGGCGTCGCGTTCGCGGACGAGATTCACGACGCAGGGTTCGGGCTCGTGACAAAATTTCATGCACCCGGCGGCTTCACGATCCAGCTCTATCAGCCGAGCTATCAGAAGCCGTCGGCAGGTCGCTGAGCAAAACGCCCTCGATGTAGCCGCGCCGTCGCGCGAGCGTCGCATCGAGGTCTTGCGGGCGCCGTCGGTGTCGCCGGTCACAATGGATTCGCTGTAGATGGACGAACCGATCGGATGGGAGCGATCGAGGTTTCCTTGGGGGGGCGGAATGTCATTGGGTGGTCAGAGGACTCGAAGAACAGTGTTCGCCGCGGCGAGTCTCTTGACGATGAGCGTCGCGTGTATCGCACCGCCCAAGTATCGAACCGTCGTCATTTTCGGAGATACGCAAACCGCGACGAGCGGCGATCCGGCGCAATACGCCGACTTCACCGATCAGATCGACTGGGTGATCGCGAACAAGCACACCGAGAACATCGATTTCATCCTTCATGTCGGAGACATCATCGACCTGGGGACGTTCCTGCCGACGCCGGCATCCTGCGCAGGCCAACCGAATGTCAGCATCGGCTACTGCCTGAATCAGCCGAGCTGTAGTCCCGCGCCGGCGGGCTGCTATCCGATGAACGACGGCTCGGGCGGGACGGACTGCATCTCGTGTTCCTTCCCGATCGACTACGTGCCGGTTCAGTGGGCGAACTTCACCTCTCAATGGTCCCGGCTCGAACCCAACACCGCGACCGGTTGGAAGGGGATTCCGTACGCGATCGTGCGCGGAAACCACGACAACGTGGGGACCGATGTTCCATCCCAGTTCGAAGTGCCCGGGTACAACCAGTACTACAGCGGTGCTTCGATGGAGGCCCTCGAAGCGCGCTTCGCAGGCAGCGATCGCGCCTACCAGCATCTGGAGACCTACCCGTCCGAGGACAGGGATGGCCATGCGTGGCAGTTCCGTCTTGGAAACCGTCCGGTGTTGGTCGTCGGTCCATCCTACACCGGCGGCGTCGGAACGAGTGAGACGCAGATCGATTGGGTCATCGACGTCTTCAGTCGCTATTCCAACCTGCCGGGCATCCTGCTGATCCACGACATGATGCAGCACTCGCAGGTCTATCATGCCGTCGTGCAGCAGATGCCGACGGTGGCGCCGAACCTGTTCCTGGCTGCGCAGGGACACACCCAGCAGGACATCAAGTTCATCCAGAACATCGGAGGCTTCAAAGTCGTCCGAACCGTCAGCGATTGGTCGCGCACGGCGTCGCCGGGTGGTTCGTATTTTGCGGTTCTTCGCTTCTACTTCGCGCCGGGCAAGGAGGATGAGGTCGAGGCCTTCTCCTATTCGCCAGTCCTCGACTTCGTTCTTCCGGATGCGAGCAAGACGATCCTCAAGCAGCCTCTGCCGGTTGCGGAGCCGGGCGTGGGCTTGATGTCGATCCCGGGTGTCGTGGGGCTCGGGTTGCTGCGTCGTCGGCACCCATCCCGGTCGTAGGACTGACCAGACCAAGCGAGTCTCTGAGCGCGGCCTCGCTGCGAGCTGGATCAGGCCTGCGCCAGAGTGATCCGCGAAAGCGTCGGGCCGGCGCATGGGACCTGTTCGTCCGATCGACCGTGGCCTTGATCCAGGTGCCATCGACCTTTGCCTGCAACGGATTGGTGTTCGCTGGAAGCTGCCCGAATTCACTTGGATCCGAGTCGCAGCTCGACACGTCGCACTTGGTGCTTCGCTCGATCCGGCGGAGCGGCATGTCCCAGTCGAAGCCTTTCATGGCTTTGCCGACATCGCTCGATTGGGAGGGAGCCAATGCCGGCGTGAGATTGGCTCGAAGGCCCGGTAGCGTCGCTGGTGCTGGCGTCGGTGCTGCAACACCACCCGAACACCGCCGTCGTGCTCGATGACTCCGCCGCGGCGTTCTTCGTGAATGCGGCGCACTATCGCGAGGTGGAGACGAGGACTCGATGATCTTCCAACGATGCCTTCTATTGGCAATCGTCATCGCGATCTCGTCGTGCCGCTCCGCGCCACGAGTGAATCCTCTCGCGGCCGAAGATCTCCGGTCGCCCGACATCTCCACGCTTCCTCCCGAACTCCGTGCGGACATCGTCGTGGCGATCGATACGTCGCGGTCGGCGGCCGCGGCATCAATGATCGATGTCGACGGAGACGGTCTCATCGGGGTCAACACCGAATTCGAGCAGACGCCAGTACCACTCCGACCTACAACCGAATCTTCGAGCGATGCCGACGATACGATTCTCGCGGCGGAACTCGCTTCCGTTGCACAGATGCTCGATGCAGTCCGAGACCATGACATCCGAGTCGCACTCGTTGCGTTCGCGGGAAATATGGATCCCGTGCTGCGTGTTCAGTCTGGGCCGCCCGCGGGCAATGCATGGATCGTACGACCCCTGGGATTGGATCCGATCGCCCTCGCAGATGGCCTGCACTCGATCTACGCGGCGGGTCCGGAGGGAGCGACCGACTTCTCCGCCGCCATCAACCAGTCGCGCGCGATCCTTTGCTCGGCCGACGCGAACCAGCCGCCGCTCGATCGGCAGCGGCGATTGCTTCTGGTGACGGATGGAGTGCCGTCGCTACCCCATGGGCGCGGCGATGTCATCGACGCAGGCGACAACGCGGACGCGATCGATGCGGCCCGTAAGGCAGCTTCTTGCGGTATACGCATCGACATCGTGATCTTCGGACCTATGGCGATCGCGAATCCGAAGATCACTCGTGATGTCGCTGGCACGGCGCGTGGGCGGACCTTCTCGGTACTGGGTCCGCGAACGCTGCGCTCAGCCCTTCTGCAGGCGCTGTCGGAGCCGTGACAATCGCCACACCGGGAATCAATGCGACATGAACGGCGACTTCTCGCAGATCCCCATCATCGACATCGCCCCGCTCGTCGGCGGCGCGGGCGACCGCCGCGCCGTCTCCGATGCGATCGGCCGCGCGTGTCGCGAGTGCGGATTCTTCTACGCCATCGGCCACGGCG
>JANNKU010000092.1:0-80242 GCA_031396445.1 Deltaproteobacteria bacterium
GAACGCGTTGCGCGCGCGTGTCACGGTGACGTCGGCAACGCCGTCGCGATCCGCATCGATCGTCGCCACGTCGCCGGCGTTGCAACCGGCTGGACCAGGCCCCGTGCAGCCATCGACGAGCGAGTCGTAGCCGTCGGCGCCCGGCCCGAGCGAGCCGGGCAGGAACTGGAGCTGGCCATCTGCGAACACGGTGCCGACGGGTCCGCCCACGAAACCAACCGTGCCCGGGTGCGGGTAGCTGTTGTCCGTCAGGTCGTAGCTATCGACACTGCCGCGCGATCCCTCGAAGCCCGGCCACGACTGGATCACGACGCTCGCATCGGCGTTCAGGAAGTCGACGCCGTCGACATCGCAGTCGGAGTGGTAGAACGGCCCGCAGCCCAGCAGCGCTTCTTGTTCGGGCGTGAGGCTGGCGCCGAGCGCGACCGAGTAACGCGCCAGATTGTTGACCGAGGGATTCTGGAACGGGCTGCCGCCGCCGTCGCTGAAAGCGCCGAGGTTCGTGCCGCCGGGGATCAAGCACGGCCGCGGAGTGTTCGGCACCTGTGTGCCGCAGTCGCTGAGATCGACGTTCAGCGCGCGGAACGTCGGCGCGACCGCGTTGAAGCAGCTCTGGCTCCGCTGCTCGGTCGTGCCGATCACCAGCGTACACAGAAAGCCGTTGTTGAAAGCCGACAATGCAGCGGAGGAGCCGCTGCCGGCCATCAGCGCCGACGCGCCCATGGCCATCGTGGAGATCGCTGCGCCCGGGCCTTCCTTGCCCCCCAGTGCGGCGAAGCCGCAGAGGGCGGGATCGGCGTTGTTGCCGGCCGCGCCGCACAAGATGTTGCCGAACGCGAACGCGGTCTGATTGGCCCCATGGTTCTGGAGCGCATCCGCCTGCTGCGACGGGTCGATCACGAGATCACCGGTCTTCCAGAACGGGTCGCCGCGTTCGACGAGCAGATCGGGGCTGCCTTCGGGCGAAGTGGCGATGGCGCGCACCGGATCGCCCGCCGCATCCACCAACACGGGATTCCTCGTGCCGAGGCAGGCGGATTGCGTGCCGTTCGTGCAGGGGCCGTGGTTGCCAGCGCGTCGCGGACGGCCCGAACTGGGATCGACGTTGTGCTCGTAAGTCGAGATCCGCTCCGGGTGCGGGAAGTCGTCGTAACCGTAGAAGTCCGAGAGCTGGAAGCTGTAGCGGCCGTAGCGCCACTCGACGCGCGCGCCGCCCTCGAGGCCCGATAGGTCGTCCCACGGTGAAGGCGGTTTGTCCTGTCCCGCAAGGCCTGCGCCCGAGAAGCCGTGCGCGAAGTACCCGAGGCCGATGCCGCACACCGCCTCGAGTGTGTAGGGCTCGCCGCAGCGACCGAGATCGGCCGGCTCGAAGTCGTCGATGTTGACCGCCACTTCGAGGCGTACGTCTTCGAACTTGCCGACGTTGTAGAAGGACCAGGTGCCGCGCGCCGCCCACAGCGCGATGCGTGATTCCTCGAGCGACGGAATCGACGCCAGCGCGAAATCCTGCGGGTTGAACTGATCCGTGTTGCGGAAGAGCTCCGTCTTGCCCCACACGATCGCCTGCTTGCCGAGACGCAGCCAGAGCCGGCCCTCCATGAGCTCGACGTCGGCGTACGCCTCCTTCAGCTCCTTCTCGTCTTGCTGGCTCGATCCGCGGTTCCAGGCGAGCTCCGCCTGGCTGAAGTTCTGGTCGATGCCATCGAGTTGGCCGCTGTTGAGCGCGCGGGTCAGCGCCGAGCTCGGCAGGTAGAGGCCCTGCGCGGCATCACGAGGCGCGCCGGGATCGTCGGCCCGATAGAACGGGGCGGCTCGATACGGCAGATTGCCGCGACCGGTGGGGACGATGATCGGCAGTCCCGGAACGCCGGGGCAGCCGGTGGATTCGGGCGGATTGCCGAAGCGCGGGTTCACGCACTCGTCGCCGGTGTTCGGAATGCCATCTACACCGGCGAGCACCGGGATGAAGTCGTTGCGATTGAACGGATTCGGCTGATTGCGCAGCGACCCGATCTCTTCGATCTGGCAGTCGGGATTCCAGGGTCCGATGATGTCGAAGACCTGCCCGTTTTCGCCGCCGCGCGAGTTGCGCACGCCAAACTTGCAGTGTCGCAGGAAGTTTTGGAAGTAGCGGGACGGCGGATCGTCGGAGCGAAGCGCGAGCAGGGTTTCGAACACCTCGTTCGGGCCGTCGCCGTTCCCGAATAGACTGACGATGCCGGGGAGCTGGGCGAACGAGAGCGGCTCGTGTATCTGTCGCGTCGGTGTGTAGCGGTTGGCGAGCTGGAAGTTGTAGCGATCCACGTTCGACGCGCGCCGGGTGTCGCCGTTCCGCAGCGTTCCGGTGAAGCCGGCGGAGTCGCCGTTGATCAATCGATCCGGGAGCCGCTCGGCGCGATCGCCATAGGTGTTGACGGAGGGAAAGATTCCGCACGCGCGCGTCCACACGCAGTCGTAGCGAACCTCGGCGCGCACATAGAACTCGAGGATCTCGATCGGGCCGAGACCATTAGGGAACGGCTTTGCCTCCACCTCGACGTTGGCGATCGTGTACCACTGCGCGAGATCCCACTCTTCGTTGAAGCTCAGGTCCTTGGCGAGCGTGCGAATCTGCTCGGCGGCGTAGCCGTGCACCTCGAGTTTCCCGTCGAAGAATGTGAAAGCGCGCGCAGGCGCCGTCGTGAGCAGCAACGACAAGCCAGCAAGCCAGAGCGTGGCGAGCCGACGCGTCGAAGCACGAGGTCCAGTCTGCCCGCGCAGCGTGTGCACTCGCATCCCCCTTGCGCGCGGGCGATCGCGAATGCCATTCGTGCCGGCACGTGCCCGACGAACAGCCGCCCCCCCCCCCGCGCGGTTCGGCATGATGGCAGCTTCGAGGGTCTGGCTACAACGAAAAAGCGCGCACGAAGCGCGGCTTCGTCACGTCACGTTGCGTCATCGTCGTAGCGGATTCCGATCACGGTGAACGTCACGCGACCTTTGGGCCGCTCGACGGTGATCTCGTCGCCAGGGCTGCGACCGAGCAGCGCGCGGCCGAGTGGTGAGTCGATGCTGATGCGACCGGCCGCGACGTCGAACTCGTCGGGGCCCACCACCTGATACTCGGTCTCCGTTCCCGTCTCGTCTTCGACGGCGACGTGCGCGCCGAAGAAGACGCGCCCCGCCTGGGCCGGATCGGGACGCACGACCTGCAACGCGTCGAGACGCTTGGTCAGGAACTCGATGCGCCGATCGATCTCGCGCAGACGCTTCTTGCCGTAGATGTACTCGGCATTCTCCGATCGATCGCCCTGGGCTGCGGCCGCTGAGACCTCGCGCGTCACGCGCGGCCGCTCGCTTCGCAGCAATCGCACGAGTTCCTGCTGCAGCACGCGAAAACCGGGCGCAGTGATGTAGCGTTTCCGACCTGCGTCGTTCGGCACGCCGGCAACTTGGCGTCCCTCGCGCCGCTCGTCTACACCCCTTCGTCTTCAAAACCTTCTTCTTCAAAAGAGAGGGCCGCAGTGGCACACCGCGTCGTGGAGGAGGAACTCCGCCTGCTCGAGCAGGTGTGCGACGCATTGGCGCAGGTGCCGCCGCGCGACAACGCTGCCGAGGACGGCCTGGTTCGCGAACTCGAGCGGGTTCGCGAATTGTTGGTGAGCGGCGAAGAGCAGAAGGATCACCAGGCGCTGCTCGAGCAGTGGGATCGCGGCGCGGCATTGCTGCGACAACTGCGCGCTTCGCGCGAAGCGCCCGAGGTCGATGCCGCGTCGCCGTACTTCGCGCACATGCGGCTGCGCGAGAGCGATCGCGAGCGCGACGTCTGCATCGGCAAGGCGACCTGCATCAAGAGCGGCGTTCGCGTGGTGGACTGGCGGCACGCGCCCGTGTCGAAGCTCTTCTACCGCTACGAGCAGGGCGACGGCTACGAAGAAGAACTCGGCGGTCGCATCGTCGCGGGCGAAGTCGTGGCGCGTCGCACCGTCGCGATCCGCGACGCCGTGCTCGAACGCATCGACGCGCCCGAGGGAAGCTTCGTGCGCGGCGCAACGGAGTGGAGCGAGACGGCGGCGCGCGGTCCGCGGCTCGCGGGCGGCGAGGGCGCGGCGATGCGCGCCTACGCGCTCGGCGCTTCCGCGGAGCGCCGGCTCGGCACCGATCTCGAAGGCGTGCACCGTCGCATCGACAAGCATCTGCCCGACATCGCGGGCCTGCTCGATCCCGAGCAATTCGATGCGATCGGCCGGCCGGGTCCCGGCTTCCTGGTGGTGCGCGGCACCGCGGGTTCGGGCAAGACCACGGTCGCCTTGCACCGGATTGCGTATCTCGCGTACCAGGATCCCGAGATCGATGCGCCGACGACGCTCTTCCTGACGCTCTCGCCAGCGCTGCGCGACTACGTCTCGCACGTGCTGCCGGGTCTCGGCGTCTCGAACGTACGCGTGCTGACGTTCCCGGAATGGGCCGAGCAGCAGGTGCGGCGTCTCTTCCCGGTGTTGCCACGCGATCGGCGCCTCGATACGCCCGACTTCGTGCGGCGCTTGAAGCTGCATCCGGCGCTCGAGTTCGCGCTCGCCGAGCATGTGCGCACGACGCCGGGCCCCACCACCGTCGCGCAGGCCGTCGATGATTGGGCGAGCGTGCAGACGAACCTCGCGCTGCTCGAACGCGTGCTGCTCCCGCATCCGGGGAACGTGCTCTCGCCCGCCGAGCTGCGGGCGGCAACCGATTGGTGTCGCGTGCGCCACGAAGAATTGATGGCGTTCCTCGAAGGCGACGCCGAATCGCCCGCAGCGCTCGACGCCGAGGACGACGCGCTGCTGCTGCGCGCCTGGCAACGCCGCGCGGGCCCGCTGCCCGAGCGGCCCGGCATTCCGCTGCGCTACCGGCATGTCGCGGTAGACGAGGTGCAGGACTTCTCGTTGCTCGAGCTGCGCGTGATCCGCGACTGCCTCTCGGAGTCGCCGAGCATGACACTGGCTGGCGACACGCAGCAGCAGACCGCGGCGCACTCCGGTTCGAGTTCGTGGGCCGAGCTGCTCGGCGGCCTCGAGCTGCCGGCGCCCGAGCTGCGCACGCTGCGCGTCGCCTATCGATCGACGGCGGAGATCGTCGCGTTCTCGCGCTCCGTGCTCGGTCCGCTCGCCGAAGACGAGCCGCCCGACGTGCTGCGCAGCGGTCCGCCGGTGGAGATCTTCTCGTTCACCGATGCCGGCGCGTGCGTCGCGTTCCTGGCGGAGGCGCTGCGCCGTCTCGCCGACGCCGAGCCGCTCGCTTCCGTGGCCGTGTTGACGCCCAACAGCGAGACCAGCGCGCTCTACGCCGAAGGGCTCGAGCAGAGCGAAGTGCCGCGGCTGCGCCACGTGGTCGGCGGTCGCTTCGCGTTCGCGCCCGGCATCGAAGTCACCGAGATCGAGCAGGCCAAGGGGCTCGAGTTCGACTACGTCGTGCTCGTCGATGTCTCCGCCGAGCATTTTCGCGAGACGCCCGCGAGCCGGCGCTTGCTCCACGTCGGCGCTACCCGCGCCGTCCACCAGCTCTGGGTGACGACGACCAGCGCCCCGTCGCGGTTGCTGGCGGTCGCCAACTGAGGGTTCGCCCCCAGGGTTGTAAGGCTCTCTTCATCTAGGGTGACATTCAGGTCACAGCGCCCCGAAGGCGTGTCCTCTCGGGGGCTCGCGACGCGGCAGGATGCCCGCGGCGTCTTGCAGCCACAGTTCGCGCTCATCCGGCTCTGCCGATGCATCAGCTAGGCTGGCGCGCCGTTGCCTCCCCCCAAAACACGGAGGCGAACCATGTACAGCGTGAGGCGATCTATGAGTGGATCAGGTTGGAACCGAGGCGCTCTTCGGAACGCGGTCGCCGCAATCGCGATGGGCCTCTTCGGGATCGTCGCGTTCGCCCCGCCCGGCCAGGCGGCCGATCTCTCGGAGCTGTTGCGCTCCCTCAAAGAGAAGCACCAGGCCACGGTGCCGGTCGATGCCGCGCCGCCGATGTCGCGCGAAGAAGCCACCCAGCTCTGGGACGCATTCCTCACCGCCATCGTGAAGCGCGCCGGCGCCGACGCGGGGCAAGAAGATCTCCGCGACGATCTGCTCGCGCTGCTGCTCGACCAGCGTTACGAGATCGTCGCGACGCTCGCGAAGGCCACCGTCGATGGCCCGCCGTGGCTCGCCGCGCAGTTCGGGTCGTCGTGGGAGCGCCTCGATCCGCTCCTCGATCGGGTCGCGACGCAGCTCCCGCCCGATGCCGCCGCGAAATACCAGCGCTTCCTTGCGAGCGGTCGGATGCTCGACACGGCGCGTGCGAGCGGCTGGCTCGGCGAGAACGCCGCATCGCCCGCGAAGCTGCGCGAACTCGCGGAGGCGATCCTGCCGAAGGGATCGCCGGATCCGCTCGCTTATGACGTCGCCGTCGATCCGCAGCTCCGCGCGATCTTCGGCTTCGACGAGGTGCAGCCGACCGCCGCGAGGACTTCGCTGCTCGGGCCGCGCCCCACGGTGAGTCTGCTCTCTGGCCCGCTCGCGATTCTCGCGCGCCTCGCCGAGGGCGCCGGCAACTGGCTGGTGCCGACCGCGAGCGCCGCCGCTTCGGGTTGGGATTGGCACCAGCTCGTGACGCGCCTCAACAACTGGGTGCCCGGCGGAAAGCGCGAACTGCGCGAGTACATGCCGATGGTGCTCGAGATGCTCGATGGCACCGCGCACACGCTGGCCGAGCGCCGGCTGCCGCCCGAGCACTTCGAGGTCTATCGCAATCTGGTCGTGACGACGGCCTGGCAGGAGAGCTGCTGGCGCCAGTACGAAAAGCGCGCGGGCCAGATGGAACCCGTGCGCGGTCCTGGACCGTCGCTCGGGCTGATGCAGGTAAACACACGAGTGTGGCGCGGCATCTACGACACCCGCAGCGTCACCTCCGACATCGGCTACAACGCGCGCGCCGGCGCCGAGATCCTCTACCTCTACATGCGCAAGCATGCGCTCCGCGCGAAGGAGCACATGGTGCCCGGCGGCGAGGACAACCTCGCTCGCGCGAGCTGGGCCGCGTACAACGGCGGGCCCGGTCATCTTCGTCGCTATCGCAAGGCCGGGACGTCGCCGCACCTGAAGTCGGTGGACACGGAGTTCTGGCAGAAGTTCCAGGCAGTCGAGCGCGACGACGAGTCGGCGTTCTTCTCTTGCGCCGTGAAGGGCTGAGCGCCCCGAGTCGAGCGCGCGCGCCGCGGTGCCATCCCAAAGCTCCCTTCAATCTGCGCGTCGCTGCGTTGCCGCGTCTCGGTCTCGGCGTTTCGACCGAGTTCGGCGCCGCGGCGCAGGGCCTCGACACGCTGGCGCTGCACCGCGATCGCCCCGATCTGGTGCAATTCCTGGAAGTGGGCGTCGATCTCGAGCGCGGCGTCGATGCCGCCACGCTCGCGTGGGTGCAGGCCGGCGCGCCGACCACGTATCACTTCCTCGATCTCAATCTCGAGAGCGACGAACTCGACCCCGAATGGTTCGTCGACGCGCTGCTACTCGCGCGCGAACTCGGCGCCGCGTGGCTCTGCGGTGACGCAGGCCTGTGGCACATCGGTCCGCGCGATCGCGGTCATGGCGTGCTGCAGCCGCCGGTGCTGACGGAAGTCTCGGCGCGCGTGCTCGCCCGCAACGTGCGGCGGCTGCGCGAAATGAGTGGCCTCGAGGTGTTGCCGGAGAATCCGCCGGCGCACGTCTATGCAGGCGATCTGCATCTGCTCGACTACTTCGCGCGTGTCGCGGAACTCTCCGACTGCGGTTTGCTGCTCGATGTCGCGCACCTCGCGATCTACCAGCGCGCCACGGGTCGCGCGCCGACCGACGGACTCGACGGCTTCCCGTTCGATCGCGTCGTCGAGGTGCACATCGCCGGCGGCAGCGAGTTCACGCACGCGGGCCGTCGCTTCGTCGATGACGATCACACGCCCGCGCCGCTGCCGGATAGCTGGGAGATCCTCGAGGCGGTGTTGCCGCGCGCGACGAATCTGCGCGCCGTCGTCTACGAGTGCGAGCGCAACCAGCGCGCGGAGGTGTTGCCGAATTTCGAACGCATTCGCGACACGGTCGGCGCTGCGTTCGCAGAACGCAGTGGCGGAGGCGAAGGACCGAAGCGTGCGCCGCACCCGCTCCCGATCGAGATCGACGACGCTGCGCGCTTGCAGAGCGTGCAGCGCGCGCTGGTGCGGATGCAGCACGACGCGGGTTTTTCGGAGCGCGTGCACGGTGGCAACGCCGCAGCGATTGCGTCGGCGTCGCTCGATGCGGTGGGCGCCGCATGGCTGCGCGCGCTCGATCCGATTGCGGTCGCTGCGGATCGCGATGGCAAGCGCGCCGCGCAGTTGCTTCGAAACGTCACATCCGAGTTTCGCCTCAGCGCCGGGATCGGTCCGGCCGGTGACGGCGACGCATCGTGGACGCTTGCGTTTCCACGCTCCGCGGAGTTTCACACGGCGATCGCGCGCGACGAGAGTCTCCCGCTCGCGTTTGCGGCGTTCGCTGAAGCGTGCGCCGCCGCGGCGCCGAGCCCGCTCTTTCGCGCCGTGGTTGCACTCGAAGTCGCGATGGCGCGAGTGCGCCGCGAAACCGCTGCGGCAACGGAGCCGCCGCACGATGCGCTCTGGCTTGCGAAGTTCGCGCGCGTCGTCGCGCTGCCCGCGGGCACCTTTGCCGCCGCCGCGCTGCTCGGTGAGCGACTCGATCGCGGCGCCGCGATCGGCGCGCTGCCCGATGTCGCGCAGATGCGCGTCGAGTCGGTGCTGATCGTCGCCGACGCGAAAGCCGACGCGCGCTTCGGGCGCTTGCGTCCACTGCGCGTCGAAGCGCTCGCGGAGGCCGTCGCCGCATTCTTGCGGCGAGCCGCGACGCCGCTCGACGCGCCGGCACAGGAGAGTTTCGCGCGCGAGCACGACGTCGATGCCGAGGATCTCGCCGCCGTGGTGGCGGAGTACGTCGCCGAGGGCGTCCTCGTGCGCGGCGGCGCGGGCGCGTGAGCGGCGTCGCGCAAGCGCTGCTCGCGGCGCTCCTCTTCGGCGCCTCGACGCCGGCGAGCAAGTGGCTGCTCGCAACACTGACTCCGCTGCAACTGGCGGGCCTGCTCTACCTCGGCGCCGCGCTCGGCACCGCACTTCCGTTCGCACGCGAGCGACGGCGCGGAGCGCTGCAAAGGATGAGTCGTCGCAACGCGCTGCGCCTCTTCGGTGCAATCACGCTCGGCGGTGTCGCTGGCCCGGTGATGTTGCTCGTCGGACTGCGCGCTTCGCTCGCGGGTTCCGTCTCGCTGCTGCTGAACCTCGAGCTGGCCGCGACGGCGGTGCTCGGCGTGTTGCTCTTTCGCGAACCGCTCGGTCCCAAGGGGTGGCTCGGCGTCGCGGGTGTCGTACTCGCGGGCGCACTCGTCTCGATGGGTGCGGGTTGGCCCGGCGTCGTCGCCGCGCTCTGGGTGGTGGGCGCGTGCATCTGCTGGGGCCTCGACAACCACCTGACGGCTCGCATCGATGGCATCACGCCAGCATCGAGCACCTTCGTGAAGGGAGCCATCGCGGGAACCACGAATCTCGCGCTCGGTCTCGCGCTGGCGCCGTTCGCCGCGTCAGCCTCGACGACGGCGGCTGCGCTCGCAGTCGGTGCGCTCTGCTACGGAGCGAGCGTCGCGCTCTACATCGCGTCGGCGCAGCAGCTCGGAGCGACGCGCGCGCAGGCGCTCTTCGCCGTCGCGCCCTTCGCCGGCGCGGTGCTCGCGTGGGCGGCGCTCGGCGAAGCGATCAGCGGCGCGCAGCTCGCGGGCGCCGCGGTGCTCGTCGCGGCGGTCTCGATCGTCGTTCGCTCACAGCACGAACACGAGCACGTCCATCGCGAAGCCGAGCACGTGCACGCCCACCGTCACGACGACGACCATCACCAGCACACGCATCCGGGTGTCGCACGGGACGCACAGCACAGCCATTGGCATCGCCACGAGCCGTTGGCGCACGCGCACCCGCACTGGCCCGATCTACATCATCGACACGAGCACGAGTCTTGATGGAGCTACGAAGCGCGCGCCAGGAACCAGAGCGAGAGCCAGCCGGCGATCAGCGCCATGCCACCGAGCGGCGTCACCGGACCGAGCCAGCGCCACGATCCGAGCACCAACCCGTAGATCGAACCCGAGAAGAGCACGATGCCGATGGCGAAGAGCCAGGGCGACGCGCCGAGTGAGCGCTCGGTCGCGGCGCCGTAGAGGCCGAGCGCGAGCAGCACCAGCGCATGAAAGAGCTGATAGTGCACGGCGGTCTCCCACGCCGAGAGCTGCTCCGGCGCGAGGCGAGCGCGCAATGCGTGCGCGCCGAACGCGCCGAACACGACCCCGATCATTCCAAACACGGCTGCGATGCGGATCCACATGGCGGGCGATCATAGCCGCCGATGTTTCCGAGACGCTCTGCATGTTTCCGGATCGGGTCCGATCGCGTGGAGGCGTCAGCGTCCGCCGCGCCGCAGCGTGTGCGAAGGACTCTCGCCGAAGAGCCGGCGGTACTCGACCGCGAAGCGGCCGAGATTGACGAAGCCGAAGCGCAACGCGACTTGCGTGACGCTCGCGCGCGCGTCGCAGCGCAGCGCGCGTCTCACCTGATGCAGCCGATGCAGGTGCAGGAAGCGGATCGGCGAGACGTTGTAGAGCGTCTGGAACGAATTGCGCACGGTGCGTTCGCTCACACCCGCTGCTTTGCATAGATCCGCCAGATAGATGGGAGCGTCGATGTTGTCGAGCAACGCCTCCTCGGCGCGGGATACGACGCGCTGGTGTGAAACCAGCGGTCCTTCGGGCGTCACGCGTTCGTGTTGTGGATCGATTGCAGAGATGCCGGACGTCAGAATCGCTTCTTCCAGCGAACGTCGGACCGACGCGATTTCGAGCAGTTGCGGAGTCGACTCCGCTACGAGAAATGCCTGCTTCACGGCCGCGCGCAGCCCGCCGAGCGCCGTCGGATCGGGCTCGAGGAACGCCGCACCAGAGGGGTGGATGGCCGGGACCACGCCGCGCAGCGCCAACGAAGTTTCGCGCAGCGCATCGACACCGAAGAAGATCGCCGCCCATACATGGCCGCCGGTACTGCGTCCCACATGATCCGCGCCGTGCTGATAGGACAGCAGCGATCGCTGATTCACCTCGCGACCGCGCCACAAAGATTCGCCTGCCGTCTTCAGTTGGAAGAGCAATGTGGCGGTGCCGGTCGGCGTACTCGAACGCGTCAGATACGCAGAGCTCTCCCAACCGCGCATCAGCACCATGCGGTCGAGCGCGACTCGCAACATCCGCTGCTCGACCGGCCCCGACGCGAGCTGCAAGAAGTCGATGTCGAGCACGCCATTCGACGCGGAGAACTCGTCGAAATCGCGAAACCGCAGCGACGCGACTCGAGGTTCTGTGTCGAGATCTGGTTTGTGGTCGAGCCCCGGTTTGTAGTCGAGACCCGGTTGGGTGTCGGCGAGCGAGTCGGCGCGCATGTCGGAAATGAGCTCTGCCAGCGGACGATCCTCGCTTGCGCGAACGCGTCTACCGATAGCCGGTTTCGCTGCTGGAAGCGAGATGCACGGCGGCTAGACTCGCGCGTTCCGCTGGCGGCGATGAGACGCCGGGTATCGTCGACTTCGAGCGAGGCGTCGTGAACGAGACAGATCGCGGTGTTGGTGCGCGGCGAGTCGTCGATGCGATCGCGCTCGCGGCGGTTGTCTGCGCTCTCACGAGCGTCGCCGCTGCGCAGCCGACCGCCGATGACTTCGATAAGCCCATCGTGTTGCACGCCGTCGATACGGCACCCGCAAAATTGCTGATCGGTCCCGGCTTTCGCGTCGAGGACGCCGTTCCGACCGACGGGCTCACGACGCGCTTCACGATCCGCTCGGACGTGGGTGTGTTCGAGGCCTGGGGCGTCGAATCGCTGGCGCTGCGCGTCGCCGAGATTCCGGCGATCCGCTTGCTCGATGAAGCCTGCCGCTCGGATGCGTTCGCGCGTGCCGCGGCCAACACCGCTGCGCGTCCGTTGCAGCCTGCCGGCAGCGGACTCGAGATCTTTTTCGCGGAAGCGCCAGGCGCTACACGCGCAGCGCCTGCAGTCGAACACGAGAAGGAGCTTCGCGAGGTTGCGCGACGGCTCGGCGTCGATCCGTACACGGCGAACCCGCTGCTCGCCGTGCGACTCGATCAGCTCGCGTGGGTCGCTCATGCGAGCCGCGTCGGTGTGAGCGCGCTGTTGCCGACCGCGACGCCCGCCTCGATCGCCATGCCGGGCACCGAGGTTGCACACCACTGGGTGTACGACACGCCCCGCTCCGAATTGATCGCGAAGAACGAACAGCGCCTGCGCGGATTCGGCGCGGCGGACGAGCAGATCCGCGCGTTGCAGGCGGCGGCGGGATTCACACTCTCCGCGCAGACGGCGCTCGTCGAAGCGCTCGGACGCCTTGCCGAGGTACAGGGTCGCGCCGATGTGGTGGCGCTCGCTGCAGGCGCCGCAACGCCGGAGCAGGCGCTCTACCTGTTGAACGCCGTCAGCATCCTTGCCGATCGCAACGAACAGGCGCCGATCGACGTGCTGCTCGCCCGCGGCACGCTGGTCGCGCGCCAGACGAGCGGCCAGCTCGTCGCGCCGATCCCCGCCGACTACGTGTCGTGGAACGAACGCCTGGCGCGCTTCGCAGCGCGCGAAGATCTCGTCGCGCCGGAACGCGGTGTCTGGATCTCGGGTCGCAGCACGGCGCGCGCGCGAGAGCGTCTCGAAGCGCTCGGCTGGGCCGTACACGAAGGCGTGAAGCCCTGATCAAGCCTCGGAGCGGCGGCCGCCCGCGCGCAGCCGGTCGCCGTCGCGTCCCCATCGCGCCGAAAAGTGCACAGCGGGCGAAGAGTTAGACGCCAGCAGGAGGCTCCCTGGCACCTCTTCCAGCGGTGCAATAGGGCGCGGCGCCGTGATGGCAGTTCCGCGCTGCGGGGCGGAGTTGTTCCACCCAGATGCGCAGTCCCGAGGGTCATCCCCGCAGAGAATCTCGCCACCGTAGATCGAGTTGGGGACACTCACGAAGAGCGGCTTGCGTGAAGCTAGGCATGGCCGCGTTCCGAAGCCCGCCATCCCGTCGGGCAGCGGATCGATCCGGGTGGGGATTCGTGCATGCGTCTTCGTTTGGGAAGTCTGGGAATCGTCTGGTTATTGGCCATCGCGGCGATCGCCGCGTGGGCGCCGCCGGCCTTCGCCACGACGCAGACGACGATCACCTGGACCTACCCGATCCTCCCCTCGGTCAACGTTCCCGACAACGATGGGATCCTCAACGCCGCGAGCCACACCTTCCAAGAGGGTGGCATGCACGTCGAGTCGTTCTGGGTCAGGAGCAACGAGACGGTCTTCACGCAAGGCCATTTTCACGTTCAATTTCCCAACCCTTATGAAGCGAGCCACGGCGGTAGGGTCGGTTCCAGTCCTGTTCCGAACCGGCAGGGCATGTACCTGCGGCGCGAAGATGGTGGGCCGTTCGATCTCAACAGTCTCGACTACCGCCTCATCCAGCCCGCTGCCGCCAACATCCTGATCGGCACGACCTACGATCCGGCGCTGCCCGCGACCCAACAACTGACGGCGTTCCCGGTCGTTGCGGATCCCAACTTCCAGACGCTCGTGCCGGCCGGCTTCACGGGCGTCACGGAACTGTTCATCGTTTGGGATCTGACCGTGGTGACGAGCGACGCCGCCCACATCGACAACATCGTCGTCACGACCCCGACTGGAACCTGCGCGGAGTCGCAACCGGGTGGCGTGGTCGTTTCGCACGCAGGGCTCACGGATCCCACGACCGAAGGTTGGACGGCCGACGGCCCGGGCACGGGCGTGACGGTCGGGCCGATCGCGGGCGACCTCGGCTACGACGCGTTTTTCGTCAACGACGCCGCCGCGGTGAGTGGGGGTTGGCGTACCTACGTACAGAATCTCTCACCCGACGAGATGTGTTGGGCGCGGACGTCGGGTTTCACGCTGCGTTCGCGCGTGCGCGTCGCGAACACGAGCGATTTCACGGACGGCGCCGTGACGATGTCGTTCTTCGACTCGCTGCGCCTCTACGAGCTGCGGCTCGGCTCCAACGGGAGCAACGACCCGATCGCGTCGGTGTCCGGCAGCAGCGTCACGCTCACCGGTGTCGGCGCTGGTTATCACCTCTACGAGATGGTCTACGACCCGGCGACGAAGACCGTCGATCTGCTGGTCGATGGCATCGAGCGACTCTCGAATCGCCCCGGCGTCACGGTCGTCGTACGGCCGCCCAACGTCACCTTCGGTAGCGCGAACACCGGTTCGAGCGGCACCGGCGAAGGGCGCTACGCGCTCGTCGAGTTCGAGCTTCCTCCCGCATGCGCGAATGGCGTCGACGATGACGGCGACGCGCTCGCTGATTTCCCCGCTGACCCCGGTTGCAGCGCCGCCACCGACACCACAGAAACCGGCGTATGCGGCAACGAAGCGGATGACGACAGCGACGGCCTCACCGATTTCCCGAATGACCCCGGCTGCGCGGATTTCGACGACGGTTCGGAGAACGCTGCTGGCCTGGTCTGCGACGACGGCGCCGACAACGACGGCGATCTCGCGATCGACTTCCCCGCCGATAGCGGCTGCTTCGCGCCGATCGACGGCAGCGAGACGACGGCTTGCGACAACGGCGTCGATGATGACGCCGATGGCCTCGTCGATTCCCCTGCCGACCCCGGCTGCACCGATCCAGGTGACGACTCCGAGCAATCGTCCTCGCTGGTTTGCGACGACGGCATCGATAACGACAGCGATCTCGCGATCGACTTCCCGGCCGACACGGGCTGCGCCTCCTCGATCGACGCCACGGAGACGACCGCCTGCTCGAACGGCGCGGACGACGACGGCGATGGCTTCGCCGACCTCGCCGACGCGGGCTGCGCCGATGCGAACGACGATTCCGAGCAGTCGCCCGCATTGGTCTGCGACGACGGCCTCGACAACGATGGCGATCTCGCGATCGACTTCCCGGCCGACGCCGGCTGCGTGTCGCTCGCAGACGCCAGCGAAGCGGGCGCCTGCGGCAACGGCTTCGACGACGACGGTGATGGCCTTGCGGATCTCGTCGATCCCGGCTGCGCCGATGCGAACGACGACTCCGAGCAATCGCTCGCACTGGTCTGCGACGACGGCCTCGACAACGATGGCGACACCGCCATCGACTTCCCGGCCGACGCCGGCTGCGTGTCGCTGGTCGATGCCAGCGAGACGGGCGCCTGCGGCAACGGCTTCGACGATGACGGCGATGGCTTTGCCGATCTCGCCGACGCGGGTTGCGCCGATGCGAACGACGACTCCGAGCAGTCGCCCGCATTGGTCTGCGACGACGGCCTCGACAACGATGGCGACACCGCCATCGACTTCCCCGCCGACGCCGGCTGCACGTCGCTGATCGACGCCAGCGAGACGGGCGCATGCGGCAACGGCCTCGACGACGACGGCGATGGCCTCGCCGATCTCGCCGACGCGGGCTGCGCCGATGCCAACGACGACTCCGAGCAATCGCCGCTGCTGATCTGCGACGACGGCCTCGACAACGATGGCGACACCGCCATCGACTTCCCCGCCGACGCCGGCTGCACGTCGCTGCTCGACGCCAGCGAGACGGGCGTCTGCGGCAACGCTGCGGACGACGACGGCGATGGCCTCGCCGATCTCGTCGATCCCGGCTGCGCCGATGCGAACGACGACTCCGAGCACGCGCCCGCATTGGTCTGCGACGACGGCCTCGACAACGATGGCGATCTCGCGACCGACTTCCCGGCCGATGCCGGCTGCGTGTCGCTGCTCGACGCCAGCGAGACGGGCGTCTGCGGCAACGCTGCGGACGACGACGGCGATGGCTTCGCCGATCTCGCCGATCCGGGCTGCGCCGATGCCAACGACGATTCCGAGAACTCGCCCGCGCTCGTGTGCGACGACGGCCTCGACAACGACGGCGACACCGCCATCGACTGCACCGCCGACGCCGGCTGCGTGTCGCTGGTCGACGCCAGCGAGACGGGCGCCTGCGGCAACGGCCTCGACGACGACGGCGATGGCCTCGCCGATCTCGCGGATCCGGGCTGCGCCGATGCCAACGACGATTCAGAGAACTCGCCCGCATTGGTCTGCGACGACGGCCTCGACAACGACGGCGATCTCGCGACGGACTTCCCGGCCGATGCCGGCTGCGTGTCGCTGCTCGACGCCACCGAGACGAGCGCCTGCGACAACGGCCTCGACGACGACGGCGATGGCCTCGCCGATCTCGCCGACGCGGGCTGTGCCAACGCGAACGACGATTCCGAGAAGTCGCCCACACTCGTGTGTGACGACGGCATCGACAATGATGGCGATACGCTGATCGACTTCCCGGCCGATCCGGGCTGCGTCGATGGCGCGAGCAACACCGAGAGCCCGCAGTGCAACGATGGCGTGGACAACGACGTGGACGGATTCGTCGATCTCGCCGATCCGCATTGCGCGAGCGCGACGGACGATAACGAGTCGGCGCCGCCGGTTGCCTGCAGCGATGGCCTCGACAACGACGGCGACGGGCTGATCGACTACCCGGCCGATCCGGGTTGCCTCGGTCCGGCGAGCAATCTCGAGAACCCGAAGTGTGACGACGATCTCGACAACGACGGGGATGGCGCGATCGATTGGGATGGCGGCGTCGGGCTGGGAACTCCGGATCCGCAATGCGCCGTGGCGTACCGCGATCTCGAGACGCCGAACGCTCCGAACTGCGGACTCGGCACAGAGCTCGTGATCGCGTTCCCGCTGCTGTCGGCGCTCCGCCGCCGCATGCGTCGCGCCTAGTCGAAGCTCCGTCTATCGCCGCTGCGCAACCGGCGCACTCGAGAGGAAGGCACGAAGCGCGGCGTGTACGCCCGGCCAACGCTCCGGATCGTGCTCGTAGCGACGCATTTCCGCGACGGCGCGCTCGAGCGGCCATCCCTCATCGAGCACGCGCAACGCCGCCACCGTGTAGCCGGTTCGATCGGCGCCCGACGCGCAATGGAGCAGCACCGGCTTTCCGGATCGCAAGAGCGTGAGCACCTCGCGAAGCTCTTCCGGCGGCGGCAGCTCTTCCACGCGCCAGGAGTACACCGACACGCGCATTCCGAGTCGCCGCGCTTCGTCGTGCGCGGGAGCGGGCCCAACCAGCGAGACGACGTGCTGGATCCCGTAGCGTTCGCGGATCCAGTCCAGAAAGCGCGCGTCCGGTCGTGACGAGCGGAACACGGATTCGCCGACGCGCCCGAAGTTGTAGGCGGGCTCCGGAACGCCGAGTTGCCACGCGATCTGCTTCCCCAGATCAGGATACGGCGCGCGCAACCAGCCCGACTCGATCAGCAAGCGCGCGACTGCGGGCACGACCGCGATCGAGAGCACGAGCAGCGCCGCTGCGAGCAACCGGCGCCGTTGTGTCGTCGAGAGCCTCGACATCTGCGCTTCCTCCGTGTCGCCGACGATAGCGCTCGGCGAACGCCGTCGAGTCGGCTCCGCCCTACACCAGTGAGTAGCGCCGAGGATGCACGGGAGTGCTGCAGGTTCCGCATCGACATTGCGACTCTTCGCTCTACCCTGCGCGCGTGGAAATTGCTCTCGCTGCGCAGCCGGACGCTTGATGACGACGAAAGACCCGCGCCGTCACGCCGGCATCCCGTTCATTCTCATCGCGGTCTTCATCGACATGCTCGGCATGGGAATCGTGTTCCCGGTGCTGCCGGTGCTGGTCGGAGATTTCACCGCGAGCCGCGAGGCGCAGTCGTACTGGTTCGGTGCGCTCGCGGTCAGCTACGGCGTGATGCAATTCCTTTGCGCGCCGCTGCTGGGTGCGCTCTCGGACCGCTTCGGTCGCCGGCCGATCCTGATCACGTCGATCGTCGGACTCGGTCTCCACTATCTGCTGCTCGCAGTCGCGCCGTCACTGTGGGTGATGCTGCTCGCCCGCATGATCGGTGGGCTCACGGGCGCGAGCTTCTCGGTCGCGAACGCCTATGCCTCCGACGTGACGCCGCCCGAGCGTCGCGCGGCGGCGTTCGGCCAGATCGGAGCGGTGTTCGGGCTCGGCTTCATCTGCGGTCCGATGCTGGGCGGCCTGCTCGGCGACATCAGCATCCATCTGCCGTTCCAGGTGGCGGCGGGATTCTCGCTTCTCAATGCGGTGTATGGATGGTTCGTCGTACCCGAATCGCTGCCGCAGGATCGCCGCGCGCCGTTCTCACTCGCGAAGGCGAATCCGTTTGCGGCGCTGGGCGCGCTCGTGCGGCACCGCGAGATCGGCAGCCTCGTCGTCGTCTACGCGCTCTTCCAGCTCGCGCACATGATGCTGGTGCAGACGTGGGTGCTGTTCACGCAATTCCGGCTGGGCTGGGGACCGCGCGAGAATGGCTTCTCGCTCTTCTGCGTCGGCATCGTCGCGACGGTGGTGGGTGGCTTCGCGCTGCCACGGCTGCTCGCGTACTTCGGTGTCGAGCGACTCGCGCTCTGGGGCCTCGCGAGCGGTGTCGTCTCCTATCTGCTCTACGGACTCGCACAAGAAGGCTGGATGATGTTCGCGATCATCTTCGCGAGCTTCCTCACCTTCGCGACGGCGCCTGCGATCAAGGGAATCGTGTCGCGCGTCGCGGATCCGCGCGCGCAGGGCGTCACGATGGGCTCGCTCGACGCGATCAACAGTCTCGCGGCAATCGCAGCGCCGGCGATCGGCATGAGCCTGCTCGCGCGCGTCGGCGATCTGCCGCGCAGTGATTGGCGCATCGGCTCGGTGTTCTTCCTCTGCGCCGGATTGCAGGCGATCGCGTGGTGGCTCGCACGACGCAGGATTCGGCGCGGCGCAACAATTGTCGAGGTCGGCGCGGCCGACTAGGAAGCGTGCTCGCGCAGTCCGGCTTGCACCATCTGATCCAGGCGCGATGCGAACCGCGATCGGTCCTTCTCCGAAAGCGCCCGCGGTCCGCCGCCGAGCACGCCGCGCTCGCGCAGTTCCGTGTTGAGCGCGCGACTCGCGAGTGCGCCGCCGATCGACTCTTCGGTGAAGGGGCGCCCGTCTGTTCCGAGTACGCGCGCGCCGCTCGCGAGGCAGCGCGCCGCGAGCGGGATGTCGCCGGTGATGACGACGTCACCACCGCGCGCGCGCTCGGCGATCCAGTCGTCGGCCGCATCGAAGCCGCGATCCACGACGACCAGCTCGGCGCCGATTCCCGAAGGCACGCGCATCCGCGCATTCGCGACGACGAATACGCGCAGCTCGTAGCGCGCGGCGACGCTGTACACCTCGTCCTTCACCGGGCACGCATCGGCGTCGATGTAGATCGCGATCATGGCGCGCATCGTAGCGTCGCGCGGCGGCTGTTAGGCTCCGCCGCAATGCCCCGTTCCAATCTCGCGCTCGCTCTGCTCAACGCCCTCGGCGGCGCCGCCGTTCTGGCGAGCTACGCCTACGCATTCTCGTACTCGAGCGAATTGCGCACAGGACTCTGGGGCGGCGTGCCGGCTTCGCTGCAACCGATCTACACGATCAACATGCTGCTCGCCGCGGCTGGCTATTTCCCGTTCACCTGGCTCTTCGTGGTGCGGACGAAGCCGGACGCGTTTCGCGCGATCACCGGCTTCGACTACGCGCTGCTCTTCGTTCTGTACGCGCTGGTGCTGATCGCGTCGGCATTGTGGCTTCCGATGACCGCGCGGATGCTGCTCGCACCCGATCCGCAGCTCTGGTTCGGGATCCGCTTCGTGCTCGCGCTGGTGGCGATCGGTTCGACGGGCATCCTGCTTCTCGCGTTCCGCTTCGCCCGTACGCAAGGTGGCGTTGCGACGTGGGCGGCGGCGATCGGCGCGATTCCGTTCTTCGTGCAGACCGCGATCCTCGACGCGATCGTCTGGCCCGCCTACTTCCCGCAGTGATTGGGAGACCGCGATGGAAGCGCGCATCACACTCGTCACGCTCGGAGTCGCGGATCTCGCGCGCTCGATCCGCTTCTATCGAGACGGGCTCGGGCTCCCGCAGCGGCCGACGCCGGATGGCGTCGCCTTCTTCGAGTTGCGCGGCATGTGGCTGTCGCTCTATGCGCGCGAGGCCCTCGCCGAAGACGCCAACGTTTCGCCTGAAGGCTCGGGCTTTCGCGGTTTCTCGCTGGCACACAACGTTCGTTCCCCAGAGGCGGTCGATACGCTTCTGGCCGACGCCGTCGCGGCTGGCGCGACACTCGTGAAGCCGGGACAGAAGGTTTTCTGGGGCGGCTACTCGGGATACTTCGCCGATCCGGACGGATTTCTGTGGGAAGTCGCCTGGAATCCAGACCTCCCGATCGAGTGATCGGATCGCGCCGGCCGCTCGTCACGGCCGCCAGTGGTACTCGATGTCCGGTTCGCTCTCCGGCGGTGCGCTCACGCCGAAGCGAAAGACCGTGAGTCCCGCCTTGTCGTAGAACGCGCGCGCCTTCCAGTTCTTTTGGTGCGTGTGCAGCTCGAAGCCGTGCGGGCAGAGTTCGATCGCCTTCGCGAGTAGCGCCGCGCCGACGCCGCGTCGCTGCAGATCGGGGCGCACGTAGAGGCGATCGACGTAGGTCGTTGCGATTGCGAGAAAGCCGAGTACTTCGCCGCTCTCGACGGCGATCCAGATCGCGCAGCGCGGCAGGATGTGCGCGCGAAAGAACGCATTGTCATCCGCGACGCTGCGACCCTGCTCCTGCGGGATGAAATCGTAGGTATCGCGCTTCGTGGCGTTCCAGACGCGCACGACTTCATCCACATCGTCGGCTGCGAGCAAGCGAATCTCCATCGGCGGCATTGTTGCTTTTTTTCATCTGGCCTGCTCCGCGTGCGGTGTGCACCGTGTCATTCTCCCGCTCGTGCCCTTTACCTTCGCGCATCCCGCCGCTGCGATTCCGTTGTTGCGCCCGCTCGCGCGCAACGGCGTGCTGTCGGCGCTGGTGATCGGCAGCATGGCGCCGGACTTTTCGTACTTCCTGCCGTTCCCGATCCCTCGCTCGCAGAGTCACAGCATCGGTGGTCTGTTCTGGTTCTGTGTGCCGGCCGGCCTCGTCGCGTATCTCCTCTTTCACCGAATTCTCGCGCGACCCCTCGTCGATCTGCTGCCGAAGGCGCTGCGCATGCGCCTGCTCCCGCTGATCGATGCGCGCGTGGAGGCGCCGTGGCGCGCGGTGATCGTGTCGCTCTTCGTCGGCGCCGCGACGCACATCGCCTGGGATGCGTTCACGCATGCCGGGGCGCCGATCGTGCGTGTCTCGCGCGCGCTGCGCTTCCATCTCGTCACGCTCTCGGGCTATCCGCTCTCGGTCTACACCGTGCTCCAGCACGTGAGCACGTCACTCGGTTTCGCCTGCATCGCGTTCTGGCTCTGGCGCTGGTTTCACAGCGTGAAACCAAAGAGCGACGCCGCAGGCAGCGCACTCTCGCCGGCTTGGCGCGCCGCCGCGATCCTCGCGATCGTCGCCGTCATCGCCGTACTCTGGTTGGAGTCGGGCGGACTGCGTCCGATGCGCGAACCCACGCTGCGCGCTGTCCAGTTCTTCTTGCGACGCGCAGTCCCGACCGGCATCTCATCGACGTCCGCCGCGCTGCTGCTCTACGCACTCGTCTGGCAGATCGTGGTATGGTCGCGATCGCTCTCGCGGCTGCCGCGTTCCAGTGGAGGAGCGGGATGATCAAAGCGCGCGGTCTTCAGAGCATTGCGGCGCTCGTGTTCGTATTCGCGTGCGGAGATCGCGCCGAGTCGCCGCCGGCCGCGGCCGCGCCGAGCGCGCAGGCTGAGAGCGAGTCGGCTTCGCCCGCGCCGCCGCCGACGGGACCGAGCTTCGCGTACCTGCGCGCGCAAGTCGGCAAGTATCCGCGCGACATCCAGCTCTTCTACACCGAACCGCTTCACGCGCGCCTAGTCGCGCTGCTCGCCGATCAGTACCCGACTCTGATCGAGAGCTTCGGCACACAGGGTCCACTCTCCGCCGATGGGCCCGTGCTCTACGCGATCGGCAACAAGCCGCATGCGGCCGGCGACAATCAGGCGATCGTGCTGATCGACGTCGATCGCGACGTCATCAACGTGAAGCTGATGAACACCGAAGAGATGCGCGATTTCCGCGAGCGCAATGAAGCAGTCGAAGCGCCCGCCGACGTGCAGACCACGATCGCGAACTGGGAAGATGTAGAGAGCGACGAGGAGTAGTGCGCCGCGCGCGCCGAAAGGGGTGATGATGCATTCCCGAGTCCGAACTCTCGCCGCCGGGATCGCCCTCGTCGTGGTTGCAGCGTGTCAGGGCGGCGAACCGCCGCCGGGCGCGACGATCTACAAGCCGCGCCTCTTCGACGGGCTCGGCAAGATCCATCATCCGATCTCGACGAAGTCGGCCGACGCGCAGCGCTACTTCGATCAAGGGCTCGCGCTCGCATTCGGCTTCAACCACGACGCCGCGATCGATTCCTTCCGCGAAGCCGCGCGGCTGCAGCCGAAGTGCGCGATCTGTTGGTGGGGCATCGCGTTCGCGTACGGACCCAACATCAATGCACCGATGGGGCCGGAAGGCGCCGCCGCCGCGTGGGCCGCCGCGCAGCAAGCGAAACGATTTGCCGCGGACGCGAGTCCCGCCGAGCGCGCACTCATCGACGCAATCCAGGTTCGCTATATCGCCGACGCCGAAGCGTCGGCGGGTCCGCAGCGCAAAGCGCTCGATCTCGCCTTCGCGAATGCAATGCGCGCGGTCTACCAGAAGCATCCGCAGGACGCGGACGTGGCTGCGATCTTCGCCGAGTCGCTGATGGATCTGTCGCCGTGGAACTACTGGCAGGACGATGGCTCGCCGCGCGCGTTCACCAACGAAACCGAGGCCACGCTCGCGGCGGTGCTCGCATTGAATCCGGATCACACCGGCGCGCTGCACTACACGATCCATCTCTACGAGCGCTTCGAACCCGAGAAGGCGGAGCCCGCCGCGGATCGACTCTTCGTCCAGGCGCCCGACGCCGGGCATCTGGTGCACATGCCCGCGCACATCTACTACCGCGTCGGTCGCTACAAGGATTCAGCCGACGTGAACGAAGCCGCCGCGGCGTCGGACGTCGCGTGGTTCTCGTGGTGTCGCGCGCCGGCCGCGTATGCGGCGCTCTACTACACGCACAACCTGCACTTCCTGTGGGCGTCGGCGATGATCGAAGGACGCAGCGATGTGTCGATCGTCGCCGCGCGCCGCATCGTCGCGCAGGTGCCGACCGATCAGCTCGCCGCGTTCCCGTTCCTGGAAGACTTCCTGGTGACGCCGTACTACACGCACGCGCGTTTCGGGCAGTGGGACGCGATGCTCGGCGAAGCGAAGCCGCCGGCGGACCAGCGCTTCACGACCGCGATCTGGCACTACGCGCGCGCGCTCGCCTACACGCATCAGGGAAAACATGCGGAGGCGGCGGTGGAGGCGCAGATGTTCGCGACGCTCGCGAGCGATCCGTCGCTCGCGGCGATCGGCTACGACACGGCGGGCGGTACGGCAGGGCAGCGGCTCGCCGTCGCGCAGCATCATCTCGCTGGCGAAATGGCATCCGCGCGCGGCGATTCCAGCACCGCGATCGCGAACTTCGAGGCGGCGGTGGTGGTGCAAGACGCGGAGCCTTACAGCGAGCCGCCTCCGTTTTTCTTCCCGGTGCGCCAGGCGCTCGGCGCCGCGCTGCTCGCGAAAGGTCGCGCGAAGGAAGCGGAGGCCGTGTACCTCGAAGATCTGCGCCGCCATCCGAAGAACGGCTGGTCGCTCTTCGGACTCTCGAAGAGCCTCGCGGCGCAGGGCAAATCGGGACAGGCGAAGGGCGTCGCGAACGGCTTCCAAAACGCGTGGGCGCGCGCCGACGTGACGCTCTCGGCTTCGAGTTTCTAGCGCGGCGGCGGCATCGACTGGACCCTCGCGGCGTACGCGAACTGGACCTGCCCCGCTCGCGTTCGCGAACTAGGCTGCCGCGATGGAACAAATCCGGCTGCTCGTCGAACGCGCGATCGTTGCCTCGCCGTATGGCCGCCTGCTCGATGTGCGCTGCGATCTCATCGAAGAGAACCGAGCGGAGCTTCGCCTGCCGTACCGCAGCGACGTCACGACGGTCGGCGATCTCGTACACGGCGGCGCAATCGCATCGCTGGTGGACGTCGCGGCGACGGCAGCTTGTTGGGCGAGTCCCGCGGTGATGCCCGGTTCGCGCGGTACGACGATCGGCTTCACGATCCACTTCCTCGCGCCGGCGCGCGCGCACGATCTCGTTGCCGACGCCCGCGTGATCCAACGCGGTTCGTCGATCTGCGTGGTCGAAGTGGCGGTGCGCGGCGCCGATGCGGTGACCGTCTCCCGCGCGACCGTGACCTACAAGCTCTCTGCGCCGCGCTGAGGCACCACTACGGACGCGTTGCTGCCGCGAACGCCTCCGGATCGGCGTCTGCGCGTCGCACCACGGTGTCGAGCAACGCGACGGCGCGTTCGATCGCGGTCTCCGAGAGACGCTCGATGCCGTCGTGTTCCGAGTGCAGGTCGGTCGGGAACGCGCCGCCGAACGATGGGCGCAGCGTGACGGCCGCGATCTGCTGCGCGAGGTACGAGCGCGCATCGGTGAGCGTGCCGATCGGCAGCGGCAACGAAACGAGCGGCTCGCCAGCGGCTTGCGCGGCGGCGCCCAACCAGTGCACGAACGCGAGCGGCGTTTCGTAGCGGCGCAGCATGAAGCCGTCGCTCGATGCGTAGCCGAGCGGTCCGTCGGCGCCGATCGATTCGAGATTCACGACGCCGACTGCGACGTCGCGCGGCAGTGTCGCCGCGTGCGCCCACGAGCCGAGCGCGCGCTCCTCCTCGGCGGCCGTGAAGACCAGCTCCACGGTCGTCGCCGCGCCATCGGGCCGCGCGCCGATGCGATCCGCGAGCTGCAGCAGCGCGACGATCGAGCCGCCGTTGTCGATCGCACCGGAACTCGGCGCGCGCAGCGACGGCCCCGCCGCATGGAACCACGCCATCGCCGCGAACGGCGCGACGACCAACAACGCCAGTGCGCGCAGCGCGGGCTCGAGCTTGCGTGCGCGCCGCTCGCGCCACCAGCCGGTGATCGCGAGCGCAACCCCGAGCGCGAGGGCAGGACCGAGCAGCAGCCCCGTCGGTCCCCACATCGCGTGGTTGCCGAAGTGCGTCGTGGTGTCGTAGTGCGCGACGAAGACGAGGTGCGGTCCACCTGCGACGCCGGGAAAGGTGCCGACGACGTTGTGCAGCGTCGCGGGCAACAAGCCACTCACCGGCGACCACAGCGCCTCGAACTCGGCGAGCAGCAGCGAGGCGGCGGCGAGCAGCAGTGCCAGTGCGATGCCATGACGGCGCAACGCGATGGCGAGCGCGTAGCCGAGCGCCAGCAGCAGCGCCGCGCCGAACGCCAGCTCGAAGCCATGCGGTGTCGCGACGAAGGGCTCGCGCGTCACCTGCGCGCCTTGTCCTTGCAACGCCGCGGAGAGGAATGCGCCGACGCGCTCCAGCTCCGGGCTGCCGTTCGGTCGCGGCACGATGATGCGTTGCAGCAGCTCGGCGATCATCACGCTGCGCTCATAGCAGGTTCTCGACGTCGGTGATCGCCTTCCGGAGCGTCAGGGCCTTACGGGCGCCGAGATGGGAGCGGCATCGGGAAGCGTGTAGGCGGTGACGTAGTCGCCGAGTGGGGAATCGAGGCCGACGTGTCCGCCCGGCGCAATCACGAGGAATTGCTTGCCCTCGGGTCGCAGCTTGTAAGTGATCGGTCCCGCGTGGAGTCCCGCTGGCAGCGCGAAGGTGGCGATTCGCGCGCCCGAGTCGGCGTCGTGAACGCGCAGCACCGGCCGCTCCGTTCCGCCATGGAAGACGAGCCCGCTCGCGGTGGAGAGCGCGGGCCCCAACGAGATCCCACCCGGGTCATCGTCGCCGACGCTGGTCGATGCGCTCCAGGCAATCGTTCCGTGCGCGAGATCGACGCCGACGAGGCGTCCCCACGGCGGCCGGTTGCACGGCACGTCGTCGTGCTGGAACAAGGTACGTCCAGAGATGGGACTCAACCGATAGCGCTCGCCGGTGCCGCGTCCGGTCAGGAGCCACCAAAGTGTGTGCCATGAGAATCCGTGCAGCGGCTTCGTGTCCGCACCGTCGCCGCTCGCACGCTCCGCGACCTCGTCGAGCTGGATCACTTGCGCGAGGTTCAGCACCGGCACGACCAGGAGCTGGCGCGCCGAGTCCCATGTGGCGCCGGACCAGTTCGCGCCGCCGGCAGAGAATGGATACTGAATCGAGCCGCGCAGACTCGGCGGCGTGAATAGACCGTCGTTTCGCAACTCGGCGAGCCGCGCGCGACAGGCCGCGAGGTGCTCGGGTGTCGGCGCGTAGAGATCGCCGTCCTCCAACTTCTGCGGAACGAGCGGCGGCGGCGCGAGCGGAATGGGCTGGGTCGCCGCGGTGCGCTCGCCTGCGAGATCGCTGAGCGGCGCTGACTTCTCCTCGACCGGGAAGAGCGGCTCGCCCGTCTCGCGATCGAGCACGAACACGAATCCGTGTTTCGTCGCCTGCGCCACGGCGTCGATTCGCTTGCCGTCGCGATCGAGTGTCACGAGAACAGGCGGCGCGGCGAGGTCGTAGTCCCAGAGGTCGTGGTGCACGGTCTGGAAGTGCCAGCGATGCTGGCCGGTGGCGGCGTCGAGCGCGACGACGGAGTCGGAGTAGAGATTGTCGCCCAGGCGGTCGCCTCCAAAGTGGTCCGGGCTCGGCGTGCTGACGGGCAGGAACACGAGGCCGCGCGCGAGGTCGGCCGTGATCGTGGACCACACGTTGGTCGCGCCCGTCAGGCGCACGCCGCTTTCCCAGGTCTCATGACCGGCCTCGCCGGGATGCGGGATGGTGTGGAAGGTCCAGCGAAGTGCGCCGGTGCGCACGTCGAAGGCGCGCACGTCGCCGGGCGGTGAGTCGGGGCGCAGCGTATCGGCGATCGAGGAGCCGACGATGGCGACGTCGCCGACGATCGTTGGCGGCGAGGTGAGGTTGTACTCCCAATCGTCGTAGAGCGGAGCGATGCCGGCGCGCAGATCGATCTGACCGTCGGCGCCGAATTCCGCGCACGTCTTCCCAGTCGCGGCATCGAGTGCGATCAGGCGCGCATCGAGCGTCGCGAGAAAGACGCGTCGCGCGCACGGCCCGCTCGCGTCGCCCGCATCACGCCAATACGCGACACCTCGATTGATCCACATGTTCGCGTAAGCGCGGCCCTCTTCGAGCTTCGGGTCGAAGCTCCACAGCTCGCGCCCTGTTTCGGGATCGAGCGCGATCACGCGATTGCGCGGCGTCGTGAAGAACAAGCGGCCATCGACGACGATCGGCGTGGATTCGAAGGCGCTGCCGCGGTTCACCGGCAGCGGAATGGAGCCCTTCCAGAAGTCGCCGTGGCGATAGGTCCAAGCGACGCGAAGCTGCGTCACGTTCTCGCGCGTGATCTCGGTGAGCGGCGAGAAGCGCCCGCCGCCGGTTGCGCCTTCCGTCACCGGCCAGTCGGCTACCTGCGCGGAGGCGCGCGTAGCGAGCAGCGCCAGCGCCGCCGTGACGAGAATCCGAGCCGGGCCGACGCCCAGTCTTCTTAGGAGAAAGCACTGCAAGACACTCTCCTTCCGCCAGCCGGGTGTGATCGCTGGTAACCGATCGCGGGATCGTAGTTGACTGACCGAATCGGTCAACTACGATCTTCGCCATGCCGCGCACCATTCCCGAGGACCGCTTCCAGTCGCTGATCGATACCGCGACCGCCGTCTTTTTGGAGCAGGGATACCGGCGCACCCAGATAGCGGACGTCGCAGCACGCATGGGCCTCGCCAAGGGCTCCGTCTACACCTACGTCGAGAGCAAGGAGGCTCTCTTCGATTGCGTGCTCCGCCATGCGGACCATGTGGACCGCATCGATCTGCCCGCGGTCATTCCCGTACCGACGCCGCCGCCGGGCTCGGCGCTCGAGGTGGTGCAGCGGCTCCTCGCGGACGAGGGCGGGCTGCCGGCTCTGACCGCTGCGCTCTCTCGAGTGCGAGTCGCTGATGTTCGCGCGGAACTAGAGACGATCCTCGGGGAGCTCTACGACGCGCTCGCCCGACACCGAACGGGGATCACGCTCCTCGATCGCTGCGCACCGGACTACCCGGAACTCGCAGCGCTCTGGTATCGCGGAGGTCGCGAAGGCTCGCTCGCACTCCTCACTCGCTATCTCGACGATCGCGCGCGCCGCGGACGCTTGCGACGCGTCGGCGACAGCGCGATTGCGGCGCGCATCGTGCTCGAGACTCTCGTGTTCTGGGCCGTTCACCGGCACTGGGACCCATCGCCGCAGGCGGTCGATGATCGCGCAGCGCGACAGACCGTTCTCGATTTCCTGGCCACCGCCCTCGTGAAGGAGTCCTGATGACTGGAACCGACCTCAATCTGCGTCACTTCGTGCCACTCGCCAGCTTCGTCGTGCCGACCCTGGTGATTGGCTACGGCTTCGTGATTCCACGGAGCTGCATCGCGGGCTGGAACGAGCTCTCCATTGGTTTCGGCGTCACCGTCGCCAGCGCGTCCCTCACGTACTTCGCAGGGTTGCGCCTTGTGGCCCGCGCCGGGGAGAAGCGCAATGGCGAAGTCTGAACTCATTGCCCGACAGTCGAGCCGGCCGAGCGGCTGGCTCGGTGAAATCGTCGCGCGCGTGATGGCCTTCGAGACGCAGCCGGCAAACCAGATCGCGGTGGAAGAGCTCGCGCTCGAGCCGGACGAAGCCGTCCTCGAAATCGGCTGCGGTCACGGGCGGACGCTGGCTCGCCTCGCGAAGGCGCCTGGCGCCTACTTCGCCGGGATCGATCCGTCCGACGTGATGGTGCGTCTCGCGCGCAAGCGCATGCGACACTGGATTCGAGCGGGACGCGCAGAGGTATCGCTCGCATCGAGCGCGAAGATCCCGCATCCGGACGCACGCTTCGACGCCGTGCTCGCCGTGCACGTCGTCTACTTCTGGAACGATCCGCTGGCTGATCTCTGCGAGATTCGCCGTGTACTGCGGCCGGGTGGTCGCGTGCTGCTGGGCTACCGGCCCCGCGATGCGGAGGTCGTCGCCGCGCTGCCCGCGAGCGTGTATTCGCTTCGCTCCGCAGAAGAGATCGAAGTGCTGCTAGCCGAGTCGGGCTTCGCCGAGATCGATTCAGTCGAGCGCTCGATCGGCAAGGCTCGCTACGTCTTCACCGAGGGCACTACGCGTTAGCGACGCAGCGCTCATCGCATCACGAAATCGACGACGCGCTCGACGAACGCGCCGCCGAGCCACGAGCCGAGCGGGAGCGCGAGATAGAGCATGAAGCGGCGCAGCGTCGGCGCATCGAGCGGCCACTCCGGCACGGCGCCGATGAGGCCGCGCCACGCGACCAGATCGGCGAGCGACTTCGTGCTCTGCGGCGCGGCGTCGCGTTCGAGCGCGGCACGCGCGCGTCGCATTTCGGCGTCGCACCAATCGAGTTCTCTTCGCTTGGCGGCGGCGATCGCCTGGTGCGCGCCGCGGAGCGGGAGCAGCAGCGCCGTCACAGTCGCCGCGAGCGCCATCCCATTTGCAACCGCCAACACGGAGAGGATTCCGGGTTTGTCGGAATCGAAGAGGTAGAGCGCGAGGATCGAGATCAGCCCGACGACCAGCAGCGCGTAGCGCAAACCCTGGCGTGTCAGCGGCGCGAAGCAACGCAGATCGAGCAGATCGACGTGGATTGCGTCGCGGCCGATTTGCGAGAGTCGCCGTGATTCCGCCCAGACGGAGTAGAGGAAGCGGCCTGCGAACCAGCCGATCGTCAGCAAGAGCACGCGCTGGAACAACGGCTCGACCTGGAGTTGCCAGACGAACCACGCATCGATCGAGCGATCGGTCCAGACGGGGACCGCGGCCGCCCACGCGATGCCGATCCAGCCGGCGCGGCGCAACGTCGCGCGATCGAAGCGTCCTGCGTCGGCAACGAGGTGCGAGGTGTCGCTCGTCGCATCGAGATACGGGCGCAGTTCGTCGAGCGTGCGGCGCGCGCCGCGTGCACCGAGCGTGAACGCGGCCGGCAGATAGGAGACGAGCAGGATCATCACCAGCGCGATCTGGAAGTTTTGCCGCGCCTCGATGTCCCATTCGCCGGTGCCGTCGCCGAGCAAGACCTGCAATCGACCGAAGATCGCTTCGGCTGCGAAGAAGAAGGCGAAGAGCGCGACGGCGGTGACGAGCGCAAGTCGCAGCGGCGACCACGGCGGCGATTCGGCGAGTCGCTGTGTCAGCGGCTCGCTCGCATCGAGTGCGTGGGCGTCGGCTTCCGTCATCACGCGCGCAGCGTATCCCGTCTCGTTGCTGGCGGCGCGGCGCGTCCGTCGAGTAGGCTGCGATTCGCCGTGACGCCCCCGAATTCGCCCACTACCGCGCAGCCCGTTGCTCGCGTCATGGCGCGGCTGTCGTGGTCGCGCGCCGCACTCGTGACACTCGCGGTCGCTGGCTTCGGCGCGGCGCTTTCCACGCAACTCGGATCCGCCGAGGTCTGGTCCGGTCTCACACCCGGTGTTTGCACCGAGTACTGCGAGGCGAACACAGATTGCGGTCCGCCGGCGTCGCGCGCGGCGATCCAGCAGCCGCTCAATGCGTGGTCGAATCTCGCGTATCTCTTCGTCGGCATACTCGCGCTGCGACGACCGCTGCGCGTATCGGCGCTGCTCTTCAGCGCGTCGTGTGCAGTGCTCGCGGTCGGGAGCTTCCTCTTCCACGCCACCGTCACCACCGAGTTTCAGTGGCTCGACATGGTGGGCACCTACGCGGTGCTCGTCGCCGTCGTGGCGCGCGGCGCGATCGCCGCGTTCGGCGTGACGGAGCGCATCGCGATCGCCGCCGCGATCGTCGCCGATCTCTGCTTCGCAGTCTTCAAGTGGCAGATCAACGCGTTCGTCGCGCTGCCGGCGCTGATCGTCGCGGCGAGTGTGCCGATGGTGATCGTGGTGAAGGCGGGACGCGTTGGCGCGTCGGTCGCGCTGCTGCCGCTGCTGCTGATGGGCGCCGCGTTCCTGTTTCGACAGATCGACGTCGCGCACATCGGTTGCTGGCCCGACAGCCGCGTGTTCCAGGGCCATGCGATGTGGCACCTGCTCACTGCAGCGTCGCTCGGGGCCACGTACTTCTCCTTCGAGTTCGCGCGATCGGACGCAGCGGCGTGAGCGCGTACGCCGCCGATCTCGCCGCGATCCGCGCCGCCGCCGCGCGCATCGAGGGGCGCGCGAAGCGGACGCCGATCGCTACTTGCTCGACGCTCGACGAGCGCGCCGGTCGCTCGCTCTTCTTCAAATGCGAGCACTACCAGAAGGGCGGATCGTTCAAGTTTCGCGGTGCGTGCAACGCGGTGATGAAGCTTTCGGACGCCGAGGCGGCGCGCGGCGTCGCGACGCACAGCTCTGGCAACTTCGCGCAGGCCGTCGCGCTCGCGGCGCGGGCGCGCGGTATCGCCGCACACGTCGTGATGCCGGAGAACGCGCCGGTGGTGAAGCGTCGCGCGGTGGAGGAGTACGGGGCGCGCGTGATCCCGTGCTCGCCAGAACTTGCGGCGCGCGAGGCGACACTCGCACGCGTTCTCGCCGAAACTGGCGCCACGCCGCTTCATCCCTACAACCACGCCGACGTGATCGCAGGGCAGGGCACCATCGCGCTCGAATTGCTCGAGCAGGTGCCGGACCTCGACGCGATCATCGCGCCGGTCGGCGGTGGCGGGATGCTGGCTGGCATCTCGATCGCCGCGACGGCGCTGCGGCCCGGCATCCGGATCTTCGGCGCCGAACCGCAAGGCGCCGATGACGCCGCGCGTTCGAAGCAGGCCGGCACGCTGATTCCGTTGACGAATCCCGACACGATCGCCGACGGCCTCGTCACGAGCCTCGGCGATCTGACCTGGCCGGTGCTGCGCGATCGTGTCGAGGCGATCGTGACGGTGAGCGAGGCAGAGCTCATTGCGGCGATGCGCCTCGCGTGGGAGCGCGGCAAGCTGATGATCGAGCCGAGCGCGGCGGTCGCAGTCGCAGCCGTGCTGACCGAGTCGTTTCGCGCGCTGCGTGGGATCGAACGCGTCGGCGTCGTACTTTCCGGTGGAAACGTCGATCTCGACCGTCTTCCGTGGTAGAGGAGTTTGCAATGAATGATCTCTCCCGACTCGATGCGGTGGCGCAGGCGGAATTGGTTCGAAGCGGCGAGGTGACGCCGCTCGAGCTGGTCGATGCGGCGATCGCGCGCATCGAGAACGTGAAACCGGCGGTGAACGCGGTGGTGTTGCCAGCCTTCGAGCGCGCGCGTGACGAAGCGCGGGCGATGGCGAAGCAAGCGAAGGGCAGCGCGCGACCCTTCCTCGGTGTTCCGTTTTTGATGAAGGACATCGGCGGCCAGGAAGCTGGCGCGCCGTGTCACATGGGCATGAAGTGCCTGCAGCGCGCCAATTGGATCGAGCCCGAGTCTTCGCATTTCACCGATAAGTTGCGGGCCGCCGGCTTCATCTCGCTCGGCCGCACCGCGACGCCCGAACTTGCGCTGCTGCCGACGACGGAATCCGAGGCGACCGGCGCGACGCGCAATCCCTGGAACGCCGATCACAGCTCCGGCGGATCGAGCGGCGGCGCGTCGTCGGCCGTCGCATCGGGCATGGTGCCTGCCGCGCACGCGAGTGACGGAGGCGGTTCGATCCGCATTCCCGCTGCGCACACGGGGCTCGTCGGACTCAAGCCCACGCGCGGTCGCTCGTCGTTCGGTCCGGGTGCAGGCGAACGTTGGGGCGGCTTCTCTTGCGAACTCGTCGTCTCGCGCAGCGTGCGCGACACCGCGACGATCCTCGACGTCGTTGCGGGCGCGATGCCCGGTGATCCCTACAGCGCCGCGCCGCCGCGCCGTCCCTTCGCGCAGGAAGTCGGCGCGGATCCGGGGCGACTGCGCATCGGCGCGCTCTTCGGTTCGCCGCGCGAAGGCGTGCGCGTCGATCCGGAATGCAGCGAAGCCGCGCAGATCGCCGCCCGCGCGCTCGCCGCGCTCGGACACCGCGTCGAAGAATCGGCGCCCGAAGCCTACGCCGACACCAATTGCGGACGCGCCTACGTCACCACCGTCGCGAGCAACGTCGCGCGCGCACTCGATGCGGTGGGCGAGAAACTCGGCCGCCCGCTGACGCCCGAAGATGTCGAGCCGATGACCTGGGCGATCGCCGAGATCGGTCGCGCCACGACCGCCGCCGCGTATCTCGCGCAGATCGAGTTCGTACACCGCTTCGGTCGGCGCATGGCGGCGTGGTGGGAAGGTGGCTTCGACTTGTTGCTCACGCCCACCACCGCGGAGCCGCCGCCGCGCATCGGTGAATTTGCCGGCTCGGTGGAAGTGCCGCTGCGGCCGTTCCTGCGCGCGGCGCCGTTCGGCGCCTTCACGTTCCCGATCAACTTGACCGGCCAGCCCGCGATCTCGCTGCCGATGCACTGGACGGCGTCGGGCCTGCCAGTCGGCGCGTCGCTGGTGGCGCCGTACGGTCGCGAAGATCTGCTGCTGCAAGTCGCGGCGCAGTTGGAAATCGCCGTGCCGTGGCGCGATCGCGTTCCCGGCATCTACGCGGGGTGACGCGATGACCGACGAGAAAGATGGCGCCGCCGTCCGCTTCCCGCCGCCGTTCGTGTATCTGCTTGCCGTCGCGCTCGGCGCACTCTTGCAGTGGCTCGTCTTCCCGCTTCCGCTCGCGCTCTCGACATCTCTGCGCATCGGCGTCGCAGCCGTCGCTTCGCTTCTCGGTATCGCGCTGGTCGCGAGCGCCTTCGGCCTCTTTCGCAGGATCGGCCAGGATCCGGCGCCGTGGACGACGACGCCTGAGATCGTTTCGACGGGGATCTACCGCGTGACGCGCAACCCGATGTACGTCGGCATGGCGCTGATCCAACTCGGCATCGGTGTCGGCGCTGCGAATGGCTGGATCGTCGCGCTGATCCCGCTGGTGCTCTTCGTGATCTACACGATCGCGGTGCGACACGAAGAGGCGTATCTCGAGCGCAAGTTCGGCGAGGGATATCTCGTCTACAAGCGCTCGGTGCGGCGCTGGATCTAGCGACGAAGTGCGGAGCTGGCTCTAGACCTGCGCCGCCATCGCCAGCGAGAAATCGCGAGGCGCCACCATCGTCTGTCGCACGCGATCCGCGCGTTCTCGATCTGCGTCGCGCACCGAGTCGAGCATCGCGCGCGCCGAGAGCGCCTCGCGCAGCAAGCGCCTGACCGACGGCTCCATCAGGAACGAGATGTGAGAGCCCTGGTACCAGAGCACGCGCGGCTTGTCCCAGTGATTCCACAAACGCCACGCGTGTTCCGGCGGCGCGAGTTGATCGGCGGTTCCCGCGTAGATGAAGAGCCGCTCCTTCGCGACGCGCGCCGGCATCGCGAGCGGTGACACCACCTTCATCGTCTCTTCGATCTGCTTGAGCGGGAAGCCGAGCCACTCCGCGGCACGTACCAAGCCGCTCGGCACGTTGGAACGCGCGAGATCGACGAAGCAAGCTGCGGGGATGCCGAGCACGACGCGCTCGAGATCGGGTTCGAGTGCGGCGAGCAGCGCTGCGGTGTAGCCGCCGAGCGAGACGCCGTGGACGCCGATCGCGGGCGCGCCCTGGCGGCGCAGCCAGCCGATCATGCGGCGCAGGTCCCACACCGCTTGTTGTTCGGCGTGGATGGTGTCGAGGAAGTCGCCCGAGAGATAGCCGTCGCCGCTGCGGCGGCCGACGCTGCGCGGGCCGTGGAAGGGCATCACGAAGATTGCGACGTTGAGGCCGAGCTTCTTGTACAACGACTGCGCGCGGAAGCCAGCGAAATCGACGGCGGGTTGGCCCATGCGATAGCCGGGGATGCAGACGACCCACGGTCGCTGCGGACCGGGATGGCGCAGCAGCCACGCGTGCGCCGTCTTGTTGGGCTCGTAGCCGAGGTAGCGGTCGCGGCCCGGTGTTTCGAGCATCGGCGCGTAGCTGCTCTCGAAGGAGAGATGCGAGAAGTTCCAGTGCGCGAGGCGCGCATCCTGCTCGCTCGCGTGCATGATCGGCGGCGGCGTGCGGTGGAACGCGACGGGGTCGGCGAGCCAGCCGCGTCGTTCGAAGAGTTGATGCGCTTCATCGATCTCGCGGCGCACGCGGCGCCACTCGCCGGGGCTGATGGTGAGCGATCCGCTCGCGGCTTCGGTGGCGAAGAAGAATTCGTCCAGCGCGACTTTCAGCGCGAGCTTGGCGCTGCGCTCGGGTGCGGGCATGTCGGTGCGCGATTCTGCAAAGCGCCGACCGGCCCAGCGCAATCCCATTACGCTGGGCAGCACAGCGGCTCGCACCGCCAGTCCGAGGCCGGAAGCGAAGCCAGAACCCACAGCAGCGTGTAGAGCAGCAAATCCGCTGAGACCCAATCGGCCTCCCTTACGAATGTTTATACGCCTCTCGACCCCCGCTTCGTCAAGCAGGAACTCGACTCCATGCAACTCGTCTGCAGATCATGTGCACTATTCGAGCCAACGAGCGGCAGCTCGGAGGCACGTCCAGGTCAGGCTGCATGTTCGGAAGCAGACGCGCGCTGGGCCAGCGTCGCTTCGTCGTGCACCAGATGGCGCGAAGCCATTGCGATACAGACGATCGCGATCGCATTGGCGCCGAGCCCGAGCAGCAGCGCGGTGCGCAGATCGAAGAGGTCCGACAATTTGCCGATCGTGTACGGCCCCATTGCGAGACCGATGAAGGTGACGACGAGCAGATAGGCGGCCGACGCAACGGCGCGCATCCGCGGCAGCATCAGATCCTGCACCGTCGAAGCGCCGACGCCGATCCACATCGAGCCGGCCATCGCGAGCGGGAAGTTCAGCGCGAGCGCGAGCGAGGTGTTCTCGGTCGTCAGCAGCCACGGCAAGAGCGGCGCGGGCACGAGTGTCGTGAGGAGTGCGAAGTAGAGGCGGCCGCGCGGATCGCGGCGGCGCCACGCATCGGACACGAAGCCGCCAATCGCGACGCCGAGGAAGCCGCCCGCGGCGGCGACTCCGCCGAGCACGAGTCCCGCCTGGTCGATCGGGATTTTGTGTACGCGAAGAAAGAAGACCGTCGTCCAGTGGCCGACACCGTATCCGGTGAAGGCGAGAAACGCGAAGCCGATCGCGGCCCAGCGCAGTGTCGGCGTGTGCAGGATCAGTGCCGCGCTCGCGGGATCGCGACGGCTCAATCCTTGTGCCCACGAGAACGCCGCGTAGAGACCGATGCCCATCGCGATCCACTGCTTCGGGTCGCCGGTTGCAGCGCTCATCGCGGCGGCGCCGATTGCGAGCAGCACGGCGCTGCTGAGATTCACGAGGAGTCCGCGCGCGCCGGCGCCGGATCGCCACAAACTCCACAGTGTCGCGGGCGGCAGCACGGCGGCGAGTTCGCGACCGAAGACGCGGAACGGATGCGCCTCGGTGGGGACGCGAATGGCATCCATCGCGCCGCGCACCGGTTCGCGCAGCGTGCGCACCCAGAACGCGAGCAGGATGCCGGGAAGGCCGACGACGAAGAACGCCACCTGCCAGCCGCGCAATCCGAAGGGCGCCGTCGCAGCGGGGAACGCCGCGTCCCAGCGGCCGACGATCTGTCCGCCGATCGTGAGACCGAGGCCGGCGCCGAGATAGATGCCGCCCGAGTAGATCGCGAGCACCGTCGCGCGGCGCGCAGCCGGGTAGTAGTCGGTGAGCAGCGAGAAGGCGGCGGGCGTTGCACCGGCTTCGCCGATGCCGACACCGATGCGTGCCGCCGCGAGTTCGGTGAAGTTACGCGCGAGTCCCGAGATTGCCGTCGCCGCGCTCCAGAAAGCCAGCGACGCGGCGATCAGCGTGCGACGCGTCCACACGTCGGCGAGCTTGCCGAGCGGAATCCCGAAGAGCGCGTAGAAGACGGCGAACGCGGTGCCGTAGAGGAAGCCCATCTCGGAATCGCGCAGGCCGAGATCGCGCTTGATCTCGTCGTTGAGGATCGAGAGGATCTGGCGATCGACGAAGTTGAGCACGTAGACGAGCGTGAGTACACCGAGGACGTAGTGCGGATAGGCGTCCTGCGGCGCCGCCTCCGGATGCTTCGCCGCCGGTTGCGTCACACCGTGATCTTTCGGCGCAGCCAATCGAGCAGGATCGCGTTCAGCTCGTCGGGCTTTTCCTGCTGCGTCCAGTGACCGCAGCGCTCGATCGTGACGCGCTCGAGATCGCTGCAGAGAGCGGGCATCCCGTTCGCCATCTCGGGACGCAGCGCCGGATCCCACTCGGCGCACACCATCAGCGACGGCGTGCTGATCGGCTTGGCGCCGATGTCGGGCGCCGTCTCCCAGTTGCGATCGAAGTTTCGATACCAGTTGATGCCGCCGCGGAAGCCGGTGCGCGCAAACACCTCGGTGTAGTGCGCGCGCTCGGCGGGCGTGCCGATCAACTCGCCCATCGGCTCCATCTCGGCCAGGCGGCGAAACGGATTCATGTCGAAGTCGGCGGTGAGGCGCTTCGCGATCTCTTCCATCGGCACGCCGGTGCGCAGCAGCTTCTCGAAGACGAGCCCCGGCTCCTTGTCGAGCACGGCCTCCGCGACGCCGGGCTGCTGAAACCAGAGGATGTAGAGCTTCTCGTCCTTGCCACCGACCATCATCCGCATCAGTTGCGTCGGCGGCATCGCCGAACGCGGCGTCAGCGGCGTGTTCACGCCGATCACGCCGGCGACACGATCCGGGTACAGGTACGGCATCGCCCACACCACGAAGCCGCCCCAGTCGTGGCCGATGAAGACGGCCTTGTCGATGCCGAGCGCGTCGAGCATCGACACGAGGTCGCCGCAGAGGTGATGGATGTCGTAGGCGGTGATCGCTTCGGGCTTGTCGCTCGCGCCGTAGCCGCGCTGATCGGGTGCGATGCAGCGGTAGCCGGCTGCGACCAGCGGCGCGAATTGGTGTCGCCACGAGTAGCCGAGTTCGGGAAAGCCGTGCGAGAAGACGAGCGCGGGCCCGCTGCCGGCTTCGTGCACCGAGAGTCCAATGCCAGGCTCGCTCGAACCATCGGGCAAGCGCAGCGGCGGGAGCTGAATGCGTCGTGCAGCGGGGAAGCTCATGGGAAACAGATCTCCTGGTCGAGGGCGCGCGCAGTATACGAGCGACGGCCCGAATTGTGCGAAGCATCCGTGACGAAGGCCGCAGCGCGCGATCAGGGGTAGATTCGCCTGCGCTCACTCTATCGCGGAGAAACTCGATGCCGACGCCGAATCTCAAAGTGCGCGACCCGCTCGACGACTTCGAGCGGCGCGATGTCGCGCTGCTGGGCCAATCGAAACTCGTCTTCGTCGCCGGCACTGGTCCGGCCGTGATCGTGATGACGGAGATGCCCGGCATCTCGCCCGAGGTGGCGCGTTTCGCGCGCTTCGTACGTGACGCGGGTTTCACCGTGTGGATGCCGAACCTGTTTGGCGATCCGGGGCGCGTGCCGACGATCGGTCGCGGCGTGCTGACGATCGCGCGTGCCTGTGTCAGCTCCGAGTTCCGCGCCTTCGCCGCGAATGCGTCGAGCCCCGTGACGCAATGGCTGCGCGCGCTGGCCGCGCACGCGCACCCGCTCTGCGGTGGCAAAGGCGTCGGCGCGATCGGCATGTGCTTCACGGGCAACTTCGCGCTCTCGATGATGCTCGAGCCGGCGATGCTGGCACCGGTGTTGTCGCAGCCGTCGCTGCCGATGGGGAACGCCGGCGGCATGCACATCGCGCCCGATGAACTCGCTGCGGTGAAGAAGCGCATGGAAGCCGAAGACCTGACGGTGCTCGCGTACCGCTTCGAAGGCGATTCGTTCTGTCGCGCGCAACGCTTCGCGGCGTATGAGCAGGCGCTCGGCGATCGCTTCCAGGGCCGCGTGCTGCCGGACGCCGCCGCGAATCCGAACGCGATGATGAAGAATCCGCACAGCGTCGTGACCGCGCACTTGATCGACGAAGCGGGTCAGCCGACGCGCGCTGCCGTGGATGAGATCCTCGCCTTCTTCAAGTCGCGCTTGCACTGAAGTTCGCGGAGCCTCCGCCTTGCTCGATCTCCCCGTCACACGCATCGCCGTTCGCGAAGTGTCCACGCCGGGCGCGTGGAGCGAAGTCGTCGCGCGCTTGCGGCACGCGCCCGGCTTCTGGCTGCTCGACAGCGCATGCAATGACGATCGAGGTGGAAGCTGGTCGTTCGCCGGCTCGGAGCCTTACGCAATCGTGCGTGCATTCGGCGATCGCATCGAGGTCGAGCCGTGCCGGCGCGATGGCGACGCGCCGCTGCGCGCGCCGCAGGGCTTTCGCGGCGATCCCTTCGAAGCGCTGCGCACGATCGTGCCGCGCGCTGAGCGCAGCGAGATCGCAGCGGCGATCCCGTTCGTCGGCGGCGCGGTGGGCTATCTCGGCTACGAACTCGCTGCGCACATCGAGCGCCTCGATCTGCAAACGCGCGGCGATCTCATCGCGCCCGACGCCGCGTGGCTGCTGATCGATCGCGTACTCGCCTACGAACACGCAAGCGGTCGCCTCTTCGCCACCGCGCTCGGCGCCGGCGACGAAGCCGAACGCGCCGCCGATCACCTCGCCGAACGCATCACCCGCACGCCGACGTCCCGCTCGATCTCCGAGTCAAATAACCTGACAAAAAACAACCTGACGCCCGGCCCCGTTTTAGAGCCGATGCGGATGCGAGACGAGGTTACGGGGCTTGATCTGGGGGCGTTCTTTGATTTGGATTCGTATGTGAAGGCGGTCGTGGGGATTCAGGAGTTGATTGCGGCGGGGGAGTTGTATCAGGCGAATCTGACGCATCGATTAGCGGCGTCGTTTGGTGGCGATGCGTGGCGACTCTTTGAAGCGTTGCGCGCGCGTAGTCCGGCGCCGTTTGCGGCGTTCGTCGCGTTGCCCGAACTGACGATCGTCGGATCGTCGCCCGAGCGCTTCTTGCGCATCGATGCAGATGGCGGCGTCGAGACGCGACCGATCAAGGGCACGCGACCGCGTGGCGCGAACGACGCGGAGGACGCGCAACTCTTCGAGGAACTGCGCTCGTCGGAGAAGGAGCGCGCAGAGAACGCGATGATCGTCGATCTGATGCGCAACGACCTCGGGCGCGTCTGTGCGCCGGGCAGCATCGAGGTGCCGGAGATCTTCGCGATCGAGCGCTACGCGACGCTGTTCCAGATGGTCTCGACGGTGCGCGGGCGGCTGCGCTCCGAGTGCGACCGCGTCGATCTGCTGCGCGCCGCGTTCCCGCCGGGCTCGATGACCGGCGCGCCGAAGATTGCGGCGATGCAGCATCTCGCGCGCATCGAGCCGGTGCGCCGCGGTGCCTACTCGGGCGCGCTCGGCTACCTCGATGCGCGCGGCGGCGCCGACCTCTGCGTCGTGATTCGCACCTTGTTGTGTCGCGGCTCGCATGCGTGGCTGCACGTCGGCGGCGGCATCGTGCTCGATTCGGATCCGCGCGCCGAGTGGGAGGAAACGCTCGCGAAAGCGCGCGCGCCGCTCGATGCGTTGGCGGAGACGATCGCGTGTCCCGCATAGCCGTCGCCGGGGTTGATGCTCGCGATCTCCTGCAAGCCGTTGCCCAGGAAGGCGACGTGGCCCCGCTCCCCGGAATCGCAATTGTGCACGGCGCATCCTACGATCATCGATGGGAGATCGTCATGCCGCTGTGTAGAGCGCTCGTTGCCGTTGGCCTGCTCCTGGTGCTGGCTGCTCCCGGTCGCGCTGACGCGGCGATCGTGGTGTCGGTCGCGCAGCCGACGGTCGGACTCGCGGTGAGCGGCGATCTTCCCGTGCGCGTCACGGTCGCATCGACTCTCGACATCGATACGGTCACAGCGCGCGTCGGTTCGACCGACTTCCCGCTCTCGTACTCGTGCTCGCCGTCCTGTGGGTGGCGCTCGACGATCGAGCTCGAGGCGCTCGGTCTGCCGCTCGGTGACACGCTGCTGCGCGTGACAGCAGTGGACGTCTTTGCCGGCACCACCGAGGTGACACGCACTTTCGTGTACGCACCGCCGCCGAGGATCGATGTTTTCGAGCCGACATCGTGGTCCGTCGCGCGGCCCCGCATCCGCGTGCGGGCGAGCTGCGAGGACGCGATCCCCGGGCCGTGCACGTCGTTCACGCTCTCCGCGAGCGGGGATGGTTTCCCCTATCGCATGTTGCTGTCGACGACGCAGGAAATGGATGCGGAAGTCGATCTGGGGACCACGGATGAGGACCGGAGCATCGAGCTGAACTTCCGCGCCGTCGGCGCCTCCGGGATCGCTACCTACGTCACGCGCTCGATCAACGTCGAGTCGAACGCGAACCTCGAAGAGGTCGAGCGCGTGCCCGGCGTGATCAAGGCCGCCGACGAGACTCGCATCCTCTATCTCGATGAACTCGGAACCGTTCGGATTCGCGATCGAGTCTCGGACGCAGACACGCCGATATTCGTGCTCTACGACCCCGATGCGATCGATCCGATCTTTGGGGTCCCGATCTTGGAGGTGGCGGAACTCACCCCGTACGGCGCGCTCCTTTCGATCTGGAATTCCAGGAAGGTTCCTCAGTGTGGCGATGCGTTCGCCTGCCTCTTCGAGTGGCGCGACGATGGAATCGAGAAGCTGGGCGACAACGTGTATGGAGCCCTGGCGCAGCAGGGGAACTGGGCGATCTGGAGCGACGAACACACGCTCTGGCTCCGCGATCTCGCTGCCGCGACGACTCAGGTCGTCTCGTCGAGCACCTTGGTCTCCCCCGAATCGGTCACCGCGAATGGCGACGTCGTCTACGCAGACGCCAACGGCATCATGCGACTGCGTGCAGCAGCCGTGGAGACGATCGTCGCTGAGAGCGGCTACTCGCGACCAGGCACCGATGGCATCAGCGTGGTGTATCAGCACCGGACCGCCTCCAGCCCCAGCTATCTATACGAGATCCTGCTGCACACGCCGGCCGGAACCGAGACCGTTTCTGGCCCGTCGCTGGGCGAGCCCGATTACCGCATCCGCGACGGCTGGGTCGCGTTCACGCGGCTGAGCAATGCCGGACAGCCCCAGGTCTGGCTGCGCGACCCGGTGGGCAGCATCACCCGCAAGAGTTTCTTCGGGCCGAGCACCGGGATCCAGTCGCTCGGTCCCGGGGGCCAGCTGAGTTTCGTCACGGCCAATCGACACTACCTGGTGCCGAGTGACGCACCCGCCAACTTCATCGGCATCGGAATCGGAACCAAGCACTCGCACTCGAACACGCCGCTCCACACGGCAGTCCTCGCCGATGGTCTCCACGTCTACCTCGGCGGCTCGCTCTTCCGCGTGACGGCGCTCGAGGATCCCGATGCAGATGGTGTCGCGAACTACAGCGACAATTGCCGGGACGATTTGAACCCCGAGCAGATAGACGCCGATCAGGACGGTGTAGGCGAGCCCTGCGGCTGCGCATGGGTCGGTCCCGAAGTGCTGACCTGCGACGCATTCGTCCACGGCACGCTCGCGATTGCAGATGAGAGCCGCGACGAAACGTCGGTCTGGATTCGCAGCGCCGGCTGCGACGCGCGGGGCGCGTGCGCCGCGCCAGGAGTTCCGGCGCACGGCACGCTCGTGACGGGCGGTCTCGTCGGCGGATGGCTCGCCGTGATGGACGACTCCGATCTCGCGCTGCACGGCGGCACGGTCGAGGGCAGTGTCGCCGCGCTCGGAACTGCGACGGCCACGATCTTCGATGGCGAGATCGTGGGCGGACTCGTCACGCGCGAGGAAGCGTCGATCCGCTGGGAAGGCGGCGCCGTCGGCGGCGCACTCGTCGCCTACGACGATTCGCTGATCGAGGTGATCGGTGACAGCTTCGAAGTGGATGGCGTGAGCGCAGTCCTCGGCGATCTCAGCGCGCAGACGGGCGTGCTGACGGGCCGGCTCGCATCGGGCGAACTCTTCTCTGTGTCGTTCTTCCAGGGCGGCGCGTCCGGCACGCCCACGACGGGCACGATCCGACTCGTCCCGGAACCCCACGCGGCGCTACTCGCTGCGGTCGCCTGGCTTGCGCTCGCCGCGCGTCAACGCGTGCGCCGTTCGCGTTGCATCGCCTAGCACGCGGCTCGCGTCGCTGAAGCCAGCGAACTCGTGCGCTACGCGCGACGGCGTCGCTGCACACCGAGCACGCCGAGCCCGAGCCCGACGAGGCCGAGCGAGATCGGCTCCGGCACCACCACCTCGATCAGCAACGGCTCCGGCGGGAGTTCGAGCGAGAGCGCCGCGCCGAGGTGATCGCCGAGCACGATCTGCGTGAGCGAGATCTCGTGGGTGCCGAGCGCGACGCCGCGGAAGACGAGCGTCGCGAGCACGAACGAGGTCGAGCTCTGCAGCGCGTCGAGCGTCGGCGTCGAGAGGAACGACACCTGCGCGACGTCGAGGAGATTCGGCGCCGAGAGACCCGCTTCGGCGATGCTGCCGACGTCCGGCGTTCCGAGCTGCGCGCCGAAGACGACGTCCGGTGCGAACGCGAGTCCGGCCGGGCCGAACGTGATGTCGAGGTCATAGCTGCGCAGCGCCGGAAGGCCTGGCGCTGCGAGATCCGCGATGACGACGTCCACGCTGAAGCCGTTCCCGAGACCCACGATCGGGCTCAGCGTGGTGAGCGAGATCGTGAGAGCACGTGCGTCCGTCGCGGCGCTTGCGAGCGCGAGCGCCGCAATCAACGCAGCGACGTGTCGGCGCCGCGCGAGGCGCCGCAGCGCACCGAGGAGACCGAGCAGCAGCACCACTTCGCCGCCAAGACCGCACGCGGGCGCGGGGCTCGGCGGGGGCGGCGGCGAGGCGCAATCAGGCAGCGTGCATTGCGCTGCGCACGCGCCCGCATCGAGCACCGTCACGATGCGATCGCCGTCGCGATCGCGCGGATCGGAGTCTGTGGTCTGCATCGTGCGATCGCGGAAGATCAGCGTCACGTCGCTCTGGTCCACGTCGCCGTCGCCATCGATGTCGCAGGGCGCGGCGCCGGGCAGCAGCGACGCGTCGTCGGGATCGCAGGCGGCGCCGAGTCCGTCGCCATCGGCGTCGTCCTGCTCCGCATTCGCGAGCTCCGGACAGAGGTCGCGTCGGCCCCCGGCGTCGGTGTCGAACACACCATCGTTGTCGTCGTCGCCCGCGAGCAGCACCACGAGGTCGTCGTTGACGACGCCGTCCTCATTGAGATCGAAGCCGAGGCTCGACTCGGGCACCTGCACGGTGAGGACGTTGTCGTCCACCGACGTGTCGGGGAAGGGCGGCAAGGCGTCGGGCGGCACCGGCGACGGCACCAGTGGCGCCGACTGATTCGCGATCGCGAAGTGCTGCGGCCGCCGGCTCTTCAGGTTGAACACGGTCATCACGAGATCCACGGAGTCTCCGTCGCCGTTGAGGTCACATTCGCCCGGCAGCGCGCCGGGTGTCGTCACGGGTAGACAGCCGTTGCCGGGCTGGTATCCGATGCCGCCCTGATCGCGCTCACTCGTCACGAACGAGATCGAGTCGCCGCGCAGGCGGAAGGGATCGAAGAAGGGATCGCAGCCCGGCAGATCGCAACGCCGCGCTGCAATGCCCGTGCTGACGAGCGGACCGTTCGGCAGGTCATAGACGAACATCACTTGATCGCTGTCGTCGATGCCGTCGCCGTTCAGGATGCGACCGCCCTCGGATTCCTCGTCCACCAGGAAAGCAACGCGGGTGCCGTCGGTGAGCAGCTCCTCGGCGGGTCGCTCTGTGATCACGATCGGCGTCGCCGGCGCGAGCGGATCGAGCACGACCACCTGCTGCAGAGCGTCGAGGAACACACAGAAGCGTCCCGCAGCAGCGAGACGCCGGCCGCTCCCGAAGTCCGCGGAGACGAGCGGCGTCACGGTCGTCGCGCCGGCAAAGCGGAATGCCACGACCTCGTCGAAGACATCGCCGTCGCCGTTCCGGTCGAGGTCGTGCTCCGGCACGACCCAGCATGCGACCTCCTCCGAGATCGCGACCGCGAGCGCCGTGGTGCCGAGGGGCAGGGCGGGGCCCGTCGGCTCGACCAGCACCGCGACGGCGTCGAGGTTGTCCGCATCGCCATTGCCGTACGGTGCTGCGGCGCCGTCGTAGTCGCGCTCCGGGACGATTGCGATCGCGCGTTCGCCCGCCGTCTCGACCAGGGTCGCAGTGATGCCCGTGTTGCGGGTCACGCCGGTCTCGAGGTCGAGCGCCGCGAGCACGACGTCGTTCCGATATCCATCGCCGTTGAGATCGCTCAACACCGCGCGATCGACCGTGCTGACGAACACGTCCGCGACACCGTTGAGATCGCTCGGGACTAGGAAGCGGCTGTCGGAGGTGAAGGCGACGATCGAGCCGTCACCGCTGATCGCCGGTGCGAAGCCCGCGCCGTCGGGCGCCGCGACGCCGATGCGGTCGACGTCGATGCGCTTGACGCGTTGCGCGACGCGATCGAAGACGAAGACGTTCGCGAGCGTGCCGTTCGCATCGCCGGGCAGGAGATTCGTCGCGGTGGACTCGAAGGCGATGTAGCGGCCGTCGTCGCTCACCGATTGCGCGCTGGTGGCCGCGCTTCCGTTCAGCGGCGTCAGCGTGCCCGGGATGGTCGCCAGCACCTGGTACCGGAAGTTGTCGGGAACCAGGAACGAGGCGATGTCGTTCGAGTAGCGGATCACGACGCTGGGCTGACCGTTCGACACGGCGCCGAAGTTGCTCGCCTCGGAGACGAAGGCGAGAACGTGGCCGTCTCGTGAGTACGACGGCCGGTACGACGGCCCGTCGGGCTCGAGGAATTGCAGCGGGAACGGCGGACTCGCGAAGCTCGGATCGATCGGCCTCACGCGCCCGCGCGCGCTGAGCACCGTGCTGCCGGCATCCGGGAGCACGAAGAACTCGACGACGTCTGTGACGCCGTTTCCGTCAAAGCCGGGGAGGTCGGTGGCGTCCGTCTCGAACGCGAGCCAACGGCCGTCACGCGAGAGAACGGGATTCCGGGAGGGACCGTTGAGCGGCGCAATCGGAAGGCTCGGCCCCTGGTAGCGACCCGCGAGCAGGCGCACGGCTTGCTGACGGTTGTAGACGAAGACGCAGCGCTGGCCCGGGCAGGTCGAATCGGTCGCGGATTCGTAGGCCACGAGGCGGCCGTCGCCGCTGATCGACGGATTCTCGCCGGGCCCGATGTAGGAGAGCGACGCCGCGAGCCGATCGCGGACGAAGACGTCGCGCGCGCCGTTGGGATCGCCGCCGGGCCCGCGCAGGTTCGTCGCGTCCGAGTGGAACGCGACGAAGCGCCCATCGTCAGAGAGGCTCGGGTGCCCGCTCGGGCCATTCGCAACGAGGCCGCTGGGAAACGCGGGGTTGACGCTGACGCGTGTCGGGGCGGTCCCCGCGATATGCACGAAGACGTCGGAGATGGATCCGCCCTCGCCCGTGAGGTTCCCGGCGGCCGACACGAAGGCCAACACGCGTCCGTCGCCGCTGAGCGCAGCCTCGCCCGCCGCGCCATTGCCCAGGCAGTTGAGCAGGATCGCCGTGTTCGGCGCGCACACCGTCTCGAGCAACGGATCGCCGGCCTCGGGGCGTCGGAACAGAACGGTGTTCCCGGTCACTGCGACGGCGCGCGTGCCGCCGAAGGCGAGTGCGGGATCGGCGCTCAACCTGATGTGGATCGGGCGCGGGAGTCCGTCGAGGCCTTGCACTCCGAGATCGCGCCCCTGCTTCGAGAACACCTGCAGCACGTAGTCGCTGCGGTCGTTGTCGTTGTTCAGGAATGAGCCCTGTTCGGCTTCGGAGGAGAGGAACGCAGCGATATCCCCGTCGGCGGCGAGCGAGAAGCGGCTGCGCGTCGGCGCGAGTTCGCTGAACGAGGTGGCGCCCGCGCGTCCGGTGTTGGCGCCGACGCCGGTCGCAACGTCGATTACCTGTACGACCGAGTCGTCCGTGTCGCCGTCGAGGTTGAGATCCCCCTCGATCGACTCGTCGCGGGCGATCGCGACGATGTTGCGCGACGGCCGCAGGCTCGCGAGCGGCCCGGCCTCGCGCACGCCGAACGCGACGGGTCCGAACGCGACGGGACCGCGTCCGGCGAACATGCGGTCGCGGAACTCGAAGATCGGCGTCGGCGCACCGGGCTCGCGCGCCGCGAGGCGGAGCACGGATTCCGCGGCGTCGATCGAGCCGAAGATCGAGTCGCCGCTCGAGCCGACCTCGAGCACCGGCGGAATCGGACGACCCGCGACGTTGTAGGAGCGCACGAACTCGAAGGGATCCGCTTGCGTCGCGGCGGGGATCGAGATCGGAACGCCTGGATTCGCCGTGCTGGCGTCGATGTCGGTCTGTCCGGCGAGGATGCGCGCCAGCGGATCGCCGGGACGCGCGGGAAGCGTCGCGCGGAACTCGAGCGGGATCAGCAGATTGCCGTCGCGATCGACCGCGCTGCGGAACGTGAGCGTCGCATTGGCGCCAGGCAGCGGATTGGTCTGCGGCAGCACCGTGAAAGTCGGGAACGTGGCGTGCGGCGTGCGGTCGTTGCACGCCAGTGTCGGCTCGAAGAGCTCGAACACTTCGGCGCGTACGAGTGCGCCAGCCAGATTCGTGATCCGGATGCGCGCCGGCCCGACGAGGCCGTTGTCATCGCCGGCGGGCGGAAGCAGCGCATCGGTGTCGGGCACGGCGAAGCGCAGCGTGTCGCAGCGCGCGCTCCCGCAATTGAGCGGCAGGACGCTCGCCGGATCGATCGCGACGATCGTGGCCGGCGCGCCGCTCCCGGCCGGCGGCTCGAATTGCAGCGTGACGACGTTCTCCGCCGCCGTCGGCGAGAAGCCGACCGCATTGGGCTGACAGGCGAGATCAGCTTGCACCGTCACCAGCGCGCCGGGGCCCGCGATCGCGCGATCGACGGCGCCGGTGTTCGATCGCAAGCTCGCGACGGCTGCCGGAATCAGATTGCAGTTGGCGGATGCAGGCGAAGCCGCGAAGAGCGATGCGGCGGCGAGCAGCCCCATCGCGCGGGTGAGGCGCCGCATGGATCGCGCTGCCTTCGAGGACTCGGGTCGGAGTTCCATCAGCGCCCTCGGCCGCCGTGGCGGCATGGGCACGAACTCCGCTTCCCCGGATCCGCGATTAGACCAGAGTATCCCCGCGACTGTAAAGGGGAATCTTCGAGCCGGGCGGCAACGGCGTCCGGCTCTGGCACCCCTTCTCAGCTCTCCCGTCTCCTGACGCGGCGTCGCGCCATCTCGAGCGCTCCCAGCGCCAGGACCAATTCCGCGCCGAAGCCGCAGGCCGGCGCTGCCGCGGTGGTACGGCAACTCGGGTAGGCGCATTGCGCACGGCAGAGCGAGACGTCGAGCACGTCGATCACGCCGTTGTCGTCGGCGTCGCGCGAATCGCTGGCGCGCGCGGTCGTGTTGCGATCACCGAAGATCACTTCGGTGTCTACGCGGTCGATCTGGCCGTTTGCATCGACGTCACAGGTGATATCGCCGGGCAGTGAGAGCGTCGGCGCCGGATCACAGCTGCCGTCGCCGAGCAGATCGCGGTCGGAGTCGAGCTGATCCGCGTTGGCGACTTCGACGCAGGTGTCGTTGCGATTCACCGAATCGTCGAGCGCTTCGTCGCCGTCGGTATCGCCGACCAGCACCAGCACCGGCGTCGCGGTGATCACGCCGTCGCCGTTCACGTCCTCACCGATCTGTGTCTCGAGCACCTGCACGTAGAGCACGCCCGAGTCGCCGATCTCCGTCGGGAACGGCGGCACGACCTCGGTGCTGTCGACCGCTTCGGTCGTCTGGATCGGGATCAGTTGCGCCGTCTGCGAGCGGACGTTGTAGACGGTGATCATTGCGTCGTTGATGTCGCCGTCGCCGGAGAGATCGCAGTGGCCGGGGATGCCGTTTGCTTTGCAATCGACCGCCAGCGGAGTGCCCGACGGAACACCGAGGCCGCTCTGCTTGTCCTCCTCACTGAGGAAGGACACGGTGGACTTGCCGACGCGGAACGGCTCGAAGAACGGATCGCAACCCGGCAGCGTGCAGGGCGACGCGGCGCGCTCGGTGTTCTCGACCGCGCCGGTCGAGAGCGTCAGCACGTGCATCACGCAGTCGAGGTTGAAATCGCCGTCGGCGTTGAGGTCCGACGCGCCTTGGTCGCTTTCGCAGACACGGAACGCGACGAGGTCGCCCTGCGCGACGATCTCGCGGGTCGCGTACGAGAAGGAAGTCGGCGTCGCGGTCGCGGCGTCGTAGACGCCGAGCGCGTCATCGAAGAGATCGCCGTCTCCGTTCAGATCCGGTGAGCCGGCTTCGAGCAGCTCGGGAGTCGTGAAGACGCAGTGGCTCCCCGCGGCGGCGAGACTGCTCGGATTCACCGCGATTCCCGCGTTGGTCTGCTGGTTCGAGGCGAGATCGCGCACGAAAAGCACGTCGTCGTCGATGTCGGCGTCGCCGTTGAGCGAACCCTGGCCCTGCGTGGCTTCATTCGCCGCGATGCAGGCGACCTGCGCCGAGATCGAGACAGCACTCGCTGCGAGTCCCGTCTCGGTGACGGCGCCGGTCGCGCCGTCCACGATACGCGCGACGGTGTCGGTAGCGACGCCGTCGCCATTGCGATCCACGCCACCGTCGTCCGCTTCGCTCGACAGGATCGCCGCGCGGCCCGTTGCAATTGCAACGACGTCTGCCGGTACGCGCGCCGTCGGGCGGTAGGTCGCGGTGGCGGTGTCGAAGATCTGGAGAACGGTGTCGTCGAGATCCGCGTCGGCGGCGTTGAGGCCTGCCCCGGCCGCGTCGCCGCGCACGAAGATCTCGCTCAAACCGCTGCCCGCCGAGTAGGCGACCACGCGGCCGTCCGCGCTGATCGTGGGTTTGGCGCCGAGGCCGAGAGCGAACACCGGCGCGCCGCTCCCGTTGACGCTGACCACCTCGACCGTGTTGGTGCTGCGGTCGTAGCGGTACATCGCGGAGCCGCCGACATCGGGCGCCAGCAGCTCGCGGTAGTAGTAGGTGGCGTAGCGGCCGTCGCCGCTGATTGCGAAGGGCGGAACGCGGAAGTCGCCCGTCGCGTTGCGGCCCTCGGTGTCGATCGTCACGCGCTCGGCGTACGCGAGCAAGCTGAGATTGGCAGGCCATCCAGAGTTCGTGAGCACCGACCGGTCCGAAACGTAGATGTCGTACTCGAGGTTCGTGTCGTCGGTCGAGAGGTCGGTCATCGTCGACCATGCGAGCCAGCGTCCATCGCCGGAAATCTTCACGTCGACCGCGCCCGGATCGGTATTGAAAGAGACGAACCCGGTCTCAAGATCGAAGATCCCGGGCCCGACGTCGCTGGCTTGGCCGTCCGTGAAGCCGACGAGCGTTGCGATGTAGCGCCCGTCGTCGCTGATCGACGGCGGTGCAAACGCGTTGCTGTAGTTCGCGCCGCCCTCGTTCCCGTTCACCTGGGTCGCGACGCCGAGCTGTCGATCCACGGCGAAGAGATCGCTGGTGTCTCGCAGGAACGCGACCACGCGGCCATTCGCCGTGATCGCGGGTGCCCTTCCGCCGCCCGGAGCCGCCAGGCAGCTGATGCACTCGATGGTGTCGGTCTGGCGATCGGCCACGAATACGTCGATGCCGACGGGATTGCCGCCCGCGAGTCCGTCGTCGCTCGACTGGAACGCGACGAAGCGACCGTCGGCGCTCAGCGCGGGGGAGCTCGAGCCGCCGCTCGCGCCGACGTCGATCACCTCGTAGAGGCTCGTCTGCCGGTCGAAGGTGTAGACGTGGCTGCCGCTCGGAGCGCCCGCCAGGAAGGTGGCTCCAGCGATCGAGTCGAAGGCGACGATGCGGCCGTCCGCGTTCAGGGCCGGGTTTTGGGAAAACCGATTGTTCTCCGGATCGAAGAAGGTTTCGGGTGTGACGTTGGCGATGGTGCGCGTCGCGCCGTCGCTCTCGCGGGTGCGGAAGAAGACGAGGTCGTTCGAGATCGCGAGCGGCTTGCCGCCCACGAGCGGCGCGGGATCGATCGTCGTGGTGCCGGTCGGTAGCGACGCACCGAAGAGATTGAAGACGCGGAAGATCGAGTCGATCGGGTCGACGTCGCCGTTTTGTGTCGCGTGGCCGTTGCGGGCTTCCGATGCGCCGAAGGCGATGTGGCCGCCGCCGCTCGCGAGGATCGGTCGCGCGAAGCCGGGAACCGAGACTTCCGTTACGGCCTGCCCGGCGCTCGTGCCGACACCGCTCTGCACATCCACCACTTGCGGAACGCGGTCGAAGAGGTCGTCATCGCCGTTCAGGCCGCCTTCGATGCCCTCGAAGCGCGCGAAGGTGATGCCCTCGGAATCCGCAGACAAGCTCGCGAGCGGCGCACTCTCGCGCGCGGTGGCGTTGGCGTTCGGGATGACGATCGGCCCGCGGCCGTTGAAGAGCCGATCACCGAGGTCGTAGAGCGGCGCACCCGGCGCATCGGGATCCGTGCGCGCGATGCGAATCACCGAGAGTCGGGCATCGACGGTGCCGAAGATCTGACGACCGTCGCTGGTCGTCTCGAGCACCGGCGGAATCGGACGTCCGGCGAGATTGAACGAGCGCAGGTAGCGCGCCGCGGGAATCTCGATCGCAACACCGGGCGCACTCGAGAACGCATCGAGATCGGCGCTCGCCTGGAGGATGCGAAAAATCGCCGAGCCGGGTCCGCCGGTGAGAACGGCGCTGTAGTCGATGGGGACCAGCAGATCGCCGTTGCCATCGAGCGTGGCTTCGATCGTCGTGTCGAAGCCGCCGACCAGTTGACCGAAATCGTTGGGTTCGGGAATCGCGGTCAGGTGTCCGAACACCGATTCCGGTTGGCGGTCGGAACACGAGAGTGTCGGCTCGAAGAGCGGGCCGATCTCCGCGAGCAGAACGTTGCTCGGCGATGCGACGCGAATCTCGACCGGTCCCGCGAGGCCCATGCCGTCGAGCGGCGGCAGCGCAGCGTCGAGCTCGCTGCTGTCCGGAAAAAAGAAGAGCAGCGTGTCGCAGCGTCCGCCGCCGCCACCGCAGTTCGCCGGCGTGAGCTGACTCGCGTCGATCGACAACTCCGTCGCGAGGGCGGGATTCCCATCCGAGCCGGGCGGCACGAAGCGCAGCGTGACGAGATTGTTCGCGGCGATCGGATCGAATCCCTGTGCCGTCGGGTTGCAGGCGAGATCGACGCGAAGGGCGATGCGCTGCGCGGGTGCTGCGAGGGTGCGATCCACCGTGCCGAGCGTGGAGCGGAACTCCTTCGGCGCGGCGGGGATCAGGTTGCAGTTCGCGTGCGCGGTTGCGGGCAGCATTACGCGCGCCACGGCGAAGAGGCTCAGCGCAATTCCCCAACTCGTCCAATTCACTCTGCGCACCACTTCTCCTTCGCAACGCCCGTAAGCAGATTGCATCGAGCACGAGATCCAACTTCAGTCTGTCAATTGTGCGCGTCCGTCGCTGTGAATATCATCACAGCGAGCGGAGCGATCTCCTGCCGAACGTGAGACTGTGTCAGCGGCGGCGCATGCCGAGCAGCGCGAGGCCCAGCGCGATGAACGCCGCGGCGGCCGGCTCCGGCACCGGCACCACATCGACGGACGCGCCCGACAGCGTTGCGGGGATCGCCGGCCCGCCTGCGGTGTTCGCGAGCAGCGCCTGCGTGATCGCGAGCGGCGAGGTGCCCGGCGCGAGCGCCAGGAAGTGCAGCGTCGCGAGCACGAATGTGTCGGGCTGGTTCGCGTCGAGCACGGCGTTCGGCAGCAGCGACGCTTCGGCGAGATCGACGCGCACCGGGCCGCCGAGCAAGCCCGATGAAGTGAGTGCATCGAGGCCCGGAATGCCGAGGTCGAAGCCGAAGCTCGTCGAGACGTAGCTCAGCACGCTCGGCAAGAACGTGACGTCGAGGTCAAAGGCGGCGAGCGTCGGCGGCGCGCCGAGGCCGAGTCCGCCGATCACGATGTCGATGTCGAGCGGAGAGCCCGCGAACACCGACAGCGACGAAGGTACGAGCGTCAGCGAAGCCGCTTGCGCCCGTCCTGTTCCCATGAGCGCCGCGCAGAGCGCAACGCCCACAACAATCCGTTGCAGCACAGTCCACATCCCATTCCCCTTTTCAGCTCTGGCGTCGCCTCACGCGGCGTCGCGCCAGCTCGATCGTTCCCAGGATCAAGACCAATTCCGCACCGAAGCCGCAGCCAGGAGCCGGCGGCGTGGTGCGGCAGTTCGCGTACGTGCATTCTGCGCGACAGAGCGAGACGTCGAGCACGTCGATCGTGCCGCTGGCGTCGGCATCGCGCGGATCGCTCGCGCGCGCCGTCGTGTTGCGATCGCCGAAGATCAATGCGGCGTCCACGCTGTCGATCTGGCCATTGCCATCGACATCGCAGGTGACATCGCCGGGCAGCGATTGCGTCGGCGCCGGATCGCAGCTGCCGTCGCCGAGTTGATCGCGGTCGGCGTCGAGCTGGTCCGCGTTCGCGACTTCGACGCACGAGTCGTTGCGGTTCAGTGAATCGTCGAGCGCGCCGTCGCCGTCGGTGTCGCCGACCAGCACCAGCACGGGTACGTCGGCGATCTCACCGTCGCCGTTCACGTCTTCCCCGATCTGCGTCTCGAGCACCTGCACGTAGAGCACGCCCGAATCGCCGATCTCGGTCGGGAAGGGCGGCACGTCCGGCGCGACACTCAGCGGGATCAGCTGCGAGAGTCCGGTGCGCACGTTGTAGACGGTGATCATGGAGTCGTCGCCGTCGCCGTCGCCACTGAGATCACACTCGCCGGGGATGCCTCCGGCCTTGCAATCCACCGCGAGCGGCGTGCCGGCGGGAACTCCGAAGGGCGCGCCCTGGTCGACTTCCTGGGTCAGGAACGAAACGGTCGTCGTGCCGACGCGGAACGGCTCGAAGAACGGATCGCAGCCCGGCAGCGTGCAGGCCGAGGCGGCGCGCCGCGTGTTCTGGACGTCGCCCGTCGAGAGCGAGAGCACGTGCATCACGCACTCGCCGAAGTTGACTTGCGGATCGCTGTCGAAGTTGAGATCCGCGTCGTTGCCCTGATCTGCTTCGCAGACGCGGAACGCGACGAGATCGCCCTTCGCGACGAGGTCGGCCGTGGCGTACGGGAACGAGGTCGGCGTCGTCGTCGCGACGTCGTAGGCGCCGAGAACGTCGTCGAAGAGATCGCCGTCGTTGTTCAGATCCGGCGAGTTGGCTTCGAGCAGCTCGGGAGTCGTGAAGACGCAGTGGCTTCCCGTTGCGGCGAGGCCGCTCGGATTCACCGCGATTCCCGCGTTGGTCTGCTGGTTCGAGGCGAGATTGCGCACGAAGAGCACGTCGTCGTCGGTGTCACCGTCGCCGTTGAGAGCGCCCTGGCCCTGCGCGGCTTCATTCACCGCGATGCAGGCGATCTGATCCGAGATCGCGATGGCGCTCGCTGCGAGTTCCGTCTCGGTGACGACGCCGGTCGCGCCATCGACGATGCGCGCGACGCGATCGGTCGCGTCGCCGTCGAAGTTGCGATCCACGCCACCGTCCGCTGCTTCGCTCGACAGGATCGCCGCGCGTCCTGCCGCAACGGCGACGACATCGGCCGGCACGCGCGCACTGCTCCGGTAGCTCTGTGCTGCGATGTCGAACACCTGGAGCACGGTGTCTGTGATGTCGCTGTCCGCGGCGTTCAGGCTCGTACCAGGCACGGAGCCGCGCACGAACACATTCTGCACATCGGTGTAGGTGTCGGGCGCGAGGTTCGTAGCGAAGCCTGCGAAAGCCACCGTCTGGCCATCGCCGCTGATCGCGATGGTGTTGTTCATCGCATCGCTGAATCCCCCGCCGGTCGGGACGCTCACGGCCTCGACCACGTTCGTGGTGCGGTCAAAGCGGAACACCTGCCGATTGCCCGGCGCGCCGGGCACTTCGGTGCCGGAGTCGTCGATGAACGCGACGAAGCGGCCGTCGTCGCTCGGCACTGACGCGCGGATGGAGACGCCGCCGCTGCCGCCCTGACCGTTGGTGTTCACGCTGATGCGCTCGATGCCCTGCGCGCTGTCCCACACGTAGGCGTCGGTCGCGAGGTTGGTGTCGTCGGTCACGAGATCGGTGTCGCTCTGGAACGCGATCACCTGGCCGTTGGCGCTGATCTGCGCGAAGTCGCCGGGCGCGATGAACGCGACCTGCAAGGTCTCGCGGTCGAAGCGCATCACCTGGTCCGTGAGCACGGTTTCGCCGTTGTCCGTGAGCAGCGTGAAGCGCGAGGCCACGTAGCGTCCGCCGTCGCTGATGGAGGGATTCACGCCTTCGTTGAAGTAGACGGCGTCGGGCGAGTAGGGCGGAAACTCTGCGAGCAGGTATGTCGTCGTCTGCGTTGCGCGCTCCCAGATCATGATCCCGTCGCCGAAGTAGGCGATGAAGGTTCCGTCGCCCGAGAGATCGGGATTGGCCGCGAACGAGACGGGCGCCGTGCAGCTCACGCAGAGCGTCGTCTGCGTCTGGCGGTCGTAGAGGAAGACGTCCGGAGAGTTGTCGTCGGAGTCGGCGGCGGCACCGGGCAGATTGTTCGCTTCGGAGTGATACGCGACGTACCGGCCGTCGCGGCTGATCGACGGCGGGCCGGCGTCCCGATCTCCGCCGACGCCCGCATTGGTGCGGTCGATGAGTTCGTAGTGACCGTCGCTGCGGTCGTACAGATAGATGTGTTTGAGCGCGTTGGCCGGCGCGACACCCGTGAAGGTCCTGCCGCCGCGCGACGCGAACGCGACGAGGCGGCCGTCTCCCGAGACCGAGGGAAATTCGGAGTCGCCGCGTTGCTGCTGCGGCGCGATCACCGTGGGCGTGATTCCGATGGTGGTGCGCGGCGCGCCGTCGGATTCGTTCGAGCGGAACATGACGAAGCCATTCGAGATCGCGAGCGGCTTGCCGGCGACGACCGGCGATGGGTCGAGCGTCGTGCTGCCGGTCGGAATCGAGACACCGGAGAGATCGAAGACGCGGAAGAGCGAATCGATCACGTCGCCGTCGCCGTTCAGGTCGACATTGCCGTAGCGACCTTCGCCGACGCCGAACGCGACGTGGCCGTCGCCGCTCTGCAACACCGGTCGCGCGAAGCTGGGGACCGTGACTTCCGTCAGCGCGAGTCCCGTGCTGGCGCCGACACCGCTCTGCACATCGATCACCTGCGGGACGCGGTCGAAGATGTCGCCGTCGCCGTTCAGATCGATGCCCTCGATCGCCTCGCTGCGCCCGAAGGTGATGCCGAACGCGTCGGCGGAGAGCGTCGCGAGCGGCGCGCTTTCGCGCGCGGTCGCACTCGCGTTCGAGATCACGATCGGACCGCGACCATCGAGCAGTCGATCGGAAAGATCGTAGAGCGGCGCACCCGGTGCGTCGGGATCAATGCGCGCAATGCGCACCACCGAGAGCTGCGCATCGACCGTGCCGAAGATCTGGGTGCCGTCGCTGGTGGTTTCGAGCACCGGCGGAATCGGGCGGCCCGCGAGGTTGAAGGAGCGCAGGTAGCGCGCCGCCGGAATCGCGATCGGGCCGGGAACGCCGCTGAACGCATCGAGATCGGCGCTCGCCTGCAGGATGCGGAACACCGCCGAGCCCGGACCGTTCGGCAACACCGCCGAGTAGTCGACGGGGATCAGCAGGTTGCCGTTGCCATCGATGGTGGCTTCGACGGTCGTATCGAGGCTGCCCGCGATATCGCTGAATGAATTCGGATGCGGGATCGCGGTGAGATGGCCGAACACCGATTCGGGTTGCAGATCGCCGCACGAAAGCGTTGGTTCGTAGAGCGGGCCGATCTGCGCGATCACCGTGGCGGCGAGATTCTCGACGCGCACTTCGACCGGGCCGGTGAGGCCGAGACCGTCGCCGAAGGGCTGGAGCGCGTCGTCGAGATCCGCATCGGGGAAAGGAAAGAGAAGTGTGTCGCAGCGACCGCCGCCGCTCGGGCAGTTGGCCGGCGTGAGATCGCTCGCGGGCACTTCGATTTCCGTGATCAGCGACGGATCGCCGGCCGAACCCGGCGGCACGAAGCGCACGAACACGCGGTTGTTGTCCGGGACCGGATCGAAGCCCTGCGCGCCGGGATGGCAGGCGAGATCGACGCGCACCGCGAGCCGCTGGCCGGGCACCGCGAGCGTGCGATCGACGGTGCCGAGCGTCGATCGGAATTCCTTCGGCGCGGCAGGGATCAGGTTGCAGTTGGCAACTGCGTCGTGAGGGAGCGACGCGACGGCAACGCCGAAGACGCCCAACAAAATCGCCAAGCACGCCGAGCCGCGCGACATCTGCAAGATCGCTCCTTCCCATGGGGCTCGACGCCCCCAAGCTTTCGGCACCCTAACTGATCTCTAGACCGGTCCGGTAGCCAAAATCACAATGTCTCAGGTTGGGCGAGCGACCGCTGTGCGGTAGCTCACACACTCGGGATGGGGGCGGCCCTCCGAGTGTCTTTTGGGGTAAGGTCGCCCGCTCTCTTAATAGAGATGGAGGCATCAGGCGATGGCGGGACCGCTCGACGGAATTCGGATCATCGAGATTGCGGGCATCGGGCCGGGACCGTTCTGCGCGATGATGCTCGCGGACCTGGGCGCAGAGGTGCTGCGCGTCGATCGCGCCGAGCGCGCGCGGCTGCCGCGGGGCGAGGGTCCCAACCTCGATCTGCTGAACCGCGGGCGGCGCTCCGTCGCGGTGGATCTGAAGAGTCCCGCTGGTGTCGAGGTGGTGCTGCGCCTCATCGAGAAGGCCGACGCGCTGATCGAGGGTTTCCGGCCCGGCGTGATGGAGCGCCTCGGTCTCGGCCCCGACCTCTGCCTCGCGCGCAATCCGAAGCTGGTGTTCGGGCGCATGACGGGCTGGGGCCAGGACGGTCCGCTCGCGAAGGTGGCCGGCCACGATCTCAACTACATCGCGCTGACCGGCGCGCTGCACGCGATCGGTCGGGCCGATTCGCCGCCCCCGCCGCCGCTCAATCTGATCGGCGATTTCGGCGGCGGCGGATTGCTGCTCGCGTATGGGATTCTCGCTGGCCTGCTCGAACGCGCGCGCTCGGGCAAAGGCCAGGTGGTGGACGCCGCGATGGTCGATGGCGCCGCGGCGCTGATGGCGATCATCTTCGGCGCGCACACTTCGGGTTGGTGGCGCGACGAACGCGCCTCGAACATGTTGGACGGCGGCGCGCATTTCTATGACTGCTACGAGACGAAGGACGGCAAGTACGTCTCGATCGGCTCCATCGAGCCGCAGTTCTACGCGCAGCTTCTCGAACTGACGGGACTCAAGGGCGAGCCGCTGCCGCACCAGATGGATCGCAGCGCGTGGCCGAAGTTGAAGGAGCGCCTCGCCGCGATCTTCAAGACCAGGACGCGCGATGAGTGGTGCGAGGTGATGGAAGGCACCGATGTGTGTTTCGCGCCGGTGCTCTCGCTCGCCGAGGCGCCGGAGCATCCGCACATGAAGGCGCGGGGCACCTTCGTCGAAGTCGAAGGCGTCCGGCAGCCGGGTCCCGCGCCGCGCTTCAGCCGCACGCCCGGCGTGATCGAGAGGCCGCCCGCGCATGCCGGGGAACACACCGATGAGGCGCTCACTGATTGGGGCTTCCCGAGCGACGACGTCGCCGCGCTGCGCAAGTCCGGCGCGATCGCCTGACGCGTGTGAGGAGCGGGTACTTCGTCGCGGTAGCGCTGGTCGTCTTGCTCAGCGCGTGCGGCGCGCCCGCGCCGATCGACACGAGCGGGCCGACCGCCGCGTGGCCCGAGTACGGCGGCGACAAGGGCGGCCTCAAGTGGTCGCCGCTCACGCAGGTGACACGCGACAACGTCGGCGAACTCGAAGTTGCCTGGACGTACCACCACGGCGACATCTCCGACGGCCAGCACGGCAAGACGCGCACGTCGTTCAACGCAACGCCGATCGTCACCGACGATGCGCTCTACTTCTGCACCGGCTTCAATCGCGTGATTGCGCTCGATCCCGAGAGCGGCGCCGAGAAGTGGAGCTTTGACCCGCATCTGAAGCTCACCAAGTTGCACGGCCCGTACCCACTGGTGTGTCGCGGCGTCGCGCACTGGAAGTCTGCAGCGCCGGCGAGCGGAGCTTGCCAGCAGCGCATCTTCTCTGGCACGATCGATTCGGAGCTGATCGCGCTCGACGCCGCGACCGGCGTGCCGTGCAGCGACTTCGGCAAAGACGGCCGCGTCGCATTGCGCGAGGGGCTCGGCGACGTTCCCGATTGGGAGTACTACGTCACGTCACCGCCGCTGGTGATTCGCGATGTCGTGGTGGTGGGCGCGCTCGTCGCCGACAACGAGCGCACCGATGCGCCGGCCGGCGTGGTGCGCGCATTCGATGTGCGCACCGGCGCGCTGCGCTGGGCTTTCGATCCGGTTCCGCCGGATTTCGCGGGCGCAGCCGCGCGCAATCCGGACGAGAAGTTCACCGCCGGCACGCCGAACGTCTGGTCGATCCTTTCGGGCGACGCCGAGCGCGGCCTGGTGTTCGTGCCCACCGGCAACGCCGCGCCCGACTACTACGGCGGCGCGCGCAACGGCCTCGATCACTACTCGAGCTCGGTGGTCGCGCTCGACGCCGACACCGGCGCGGTGCGCTGGAGCTTCCAGACCGTGCATCACGATCACTGGGACTACGACGTGCCCGCGCAGCCGGCGCTCTTCCAGGTGGATGGCGTGGGCGGCGGTCGCGCGGGCGTCGCGCAGATCACAAAGATGGGTCGCCTCTTCCTGCTCGACCGCGTCACCGGCGAGCCGCTCTATCCAGTCGAGGAGCGCCCCGTTCCGCAGGGCGGCGTTCCGGGCGACGTGCTGTCGCCGACGCAGCCCTATCCGACGCACCCGCTGCCGCTCTCGCCCGAAACATTTACGCCGGCCGATGCGTGGGGCTTCACGCCATGGGACAAGAAGAAGTGCGCCGAGAAGATCGCCGGCATGCGCTCGGACGGAATCTTCACGCCGCCCGGTCTCGAACCGACGATCCAGTACCCAGGCAACGCCGGCGGCCCGAACTGGGGCGGCGTCTCGATCGACCCGACGCGCGGCATCTTGTACGTGAACTCGATGCGCGTACCGAGCGTCGTGCAACTGCTGCCGCGCGCGGAGTTCGACAAGATCGACACTTCGAAGGTTCAGTATCCGGAAATGCTCGCGCCGATGAAGGGCACGCCCTACGGCTTGCGCGTTTCGCCGCTGCTCGGTCCCCTCGGCGCACCTTGCAATCCGCCGCCGTGGGGTGTCATGCAGGCCGTCGATCTGAAGAGCGGCAAGTTGCTCTGGGAATCGCGACTCGGCACCACCCGCGATCAAGCACCCTTCCCGATGTGGCTTCCGCTAGGCGCACCCAACCTGGGCGGCTCGATCGCGACAGCCGGCGGCCTCGTCTTCATCGGCGCCACCACCGACAAATTCCTGCGCGCCTTCGACGCCGAGAACGGCAACGAGATCTGGAGCGCACGCCTGCCCTACACCGCCAGCGCCACCCCGATCACCTACCGCTTGCGCAAAGACGGCAAACAGTTCGTCGTCGTCGCAGCGGGTGGCCACGGCTGGTCCGAGCCCGGCGACGCACTCATCGCGTTCACGCTCCCGGACTAACCGCGCATCCCGCCCAAGCCACCCCGACACTGAATCGCCCAGAGTCTTCGAAGGGCTTAGCCCGTTTCCCGCGTAGCGAGCCAACGGCGAGCGGCGAACTCACCAAGCCGCGCTCGCCAATGAATCTCGCTCACTCTCCCGCAGCTCGCCCCCCGCCTCCCGCGTAGCGAGCCTCACCAAGCTCCGCGTAGCGATACCCGACACCGCGCACCGTCTCGACGCAGTCGCCCGAGCCGCCGAGCTTGCGCCGGATCGCCTTGATGTGCGCATCGACGACGCGCTCGGCCTGCTGCGAGTCGTTGCCCCACACCAGGTGGATGAGCTGCAGGCGCGACACCACGCGCCCCGCCTCGCGCATCAACGCCGACAGCAGTTGGAACTCGCGCGGCGTGAGTTCGAGTCGCGCGCCGGCGACGAGCACCGATCCCGAATTCGGATGCAGCGCCAGCGCGGGCTGGTACTCCGACACGATCCGGTTCGTCGCTTCGCGTCCTCCGCCGCTGCGCCGCAGGATCGCCGTCGCGCGCGAGAGCAACTCGCGGGCGAAGAATGGTTTGGCGAGGAAGTCGTCCACGCCGCACTCGAAGGCGAGGATGCGATCGATCTCCGACGCGTTGGTCGCGAGCATCAGGATGCCGAGAGGGTCGAGCGACGCGTCTTCGCGTAGCAGCCGACAGAGGCCGAGCCCGGTCATATCGGGCAAGATCAATTCGGTGACGAGCAGGTCCGCCGATTCGCGCTTCGCGAAGGCGAGCGCTTCGAGGCCTTCGCCCACCGCGATCAGCTCATGCGACGGGCTCGCGAGCCCCTCCGCGATGCGATCGCGCCACAGCGGATCGCCGTCCGCGACGAGTATGCGTCTGATGCCAGTCATTGCTGACCCATCCAAGCGCAGCGCCGCGACGCGCCGGTGAAGGAAGTCGGCAGCCTTCGTGGCGAATTGGTGAAGTGCGAGGCGAATCAGCTTTCGAGCGGGAGCGGGAGCGCTTCGAGCCTCCGCTGGATCTCGTCCCGCGCGTGACGGAATCGCGCCAGCATGGCGTCCCTCGCGATCGCCGGGTCGTCGCACGCCGGGTCGTCGATCGGCCAGTGGATGCGGCGCACCTTGCCGAGGAACACCGGGCAGACCTCCTCGGCGCAAAGCGTGATGACGGTGCCAACGGAAGCCGGATCGATGCCCTCCACCGACTTCGAGGCGTGCGTGCTGATGTCGACGCCGAACTCACGCATGACTTCGATCGCGAACGGATTCACCCGCGATGGCCGGCTGCCCGCGCTCTGCACGAGAACGCGATCACCGAAGAGTTTGCGCGCGAGACCCTCGGCCATCTGACTCCGCGCGGAGTTCGCGACACAGAGAAAGAGCAGGTCGTTGCCGCGGCTCGGCTTCATCTCAGGTGTCACGTTGCGGCGTCGCGACCGGGAAGAATCGCGGGCGCGCCCAGAGCGCGACGCTCACCAGCCCGATCAGCACGGGCACCTCGACGAGCGGGCCGATCACCGCAGCGAACGCGGCGCCGCTGTGGATGCCGAAGGTGGCGACGGCGACGGCGATCGCCAGTTCGAAGTTGTTGGAAGCCGCGGTGAACGAGAGCGTCGCGGTCTGCGCGTAGTCCGCACCGACGCGCCGACTCATCACAAACGACACGCCGAACATCACGACGAAGTAGATCAGCAGCGGGATGGCGATGCGCAGCGCGTCGAGCGGAAGCTGCAAGATCGTCTCGCCCTTCAGCGAGAACATCACGACGATCGTGAAGAGCAGCGCCATCAGCGTGATCGGGCTGATGCGCGGCACGAACTCTTCCTGATACCACGCCAGTCCGCGCGCACCGACGAGCACGCGGCGCGTCAGGAACCCGGCCGCGAACGGGATGCCCAGATAGATCGCAACGCTCTGCGCGATCTCGCCGATCGAGATCTGGATCGTCGCGCCTTCGAGTCCGAGCCAGGCAGGCAGCACCGTCAGGAATACGTACGCATAGAGTGGAAAGAAGAGCACCTGGAAGATCGAGTTGAAGGCGACGAGGCCCGCGCAGTATTCGCTGTCGCCGCTCGCGAGTTCGTTCCAGACGAGGACCATCGCGATGCAGCGCGCGAGGCCGATCAGGATCAAGCCAACCATGTACTCGGGCTGGCCGCGCAGGAACACCACCGCGAGCGCGAACATCAGCAGCGGCCCGATGACCCAGTTCTGGATCAGCGAGAGCGCGAGCACGCGTTTGTTGCGGAAGACCTTGCCGAGCTCTTCGTAGCGGACCTTCGCGAGCGGCGGGTACATCATCAGGATCAGCCCGACCGCGATCGGGATCGACGTCGTGCCGACGCTCATCCGCTCGAGCGCGGCGGTGAAGCCCGGCGCCGCGCTACCGAGCGCAACGCCGACGCCCATCGCCGCGAAAATCCACAGCGTCAGGTTGCGATCGAGGAACGAAAGGCGGCTCGAGATGCCGTTCGATTGCGTCTTCACACGTTTGTTACCTGTTCGTAAACGGAGGTACGGGGAATCATCACACGGCGTTCACCGAGCGTCGAACGGCCATAGTTATAGTGCGCCCATTCGAGAATTCGAGAGGGCAGATGGCGTACAGCGCACTCAAAATCGCAATCAAAACGGGCGTGATGCTCGTGTCGGTGAGCGGCTTCGCGGCGCAGCTCGCGGTGGCGCAAGACAATGCTCCGGCGCCTTCGCAAGCCGGCAAGCTCGACACTGTCGTGAACGAGCGCATCGCCGTCGATGACGAAGCGAAGGCTTCGCAGGACCGCATCGATCAACTCGACGACGAGACGCAGAGGCTGCTCGGCGAGTATCGAAAGGCCATCGCCGACGCCGAGAGCTACGCGCGCTACGCGGATCAGCTCGCGGTGCAGGTCGGCTCGCAGGCTGGCGAGATCGAAGAGATCAACCGCCAACTTCTCGAAGTGGAGTCCACGTCGCGCGAGATCGCGCCGCTGATGCAGAAGATGCTCGGCACGCTCGAACAATTCGTGGCGCTCGACGTGCCGTTCCTCTCCGACGAGCGAACCAAGCGGGTCGCCATGCTGCAACAGATGATGACGCGCGCGGATGTCACGTTCTCCGAGAAGTACCGCCGGATCCTCGAGGCCTACCAGGTCGAGATGGAATACGGGCGCACGATCGAAGCCTACGAAGCGAAGTTGCCCGACGACCGCACGGTGCAATTCCTGCGCGTCGGTCGCGTGTCGCTGCTCTATCAGACCCTCGATGGCAACGAGACTGCGTACTGGGACGCGGAGCAGAAGCAGTGGGTGGTTGCGAATCAATACGCGCACGGCTTCAAGGAAGGCATCGAAGTCGCCAAGAAGGTGCGCGCTCCCGAGATGTTGCTGGTGCCGGTGCCGGCGCCGAAGGAAGCGAAGTCGTGATGCGAATCCGCCCGCTCTCGATCGTCGTCGCGATGGTCGCACTCGTGAGTTCCGCACAGAGCTCCCACGCCGCGGCCAACCTCGACGAGCTGCTCGAGGCGACCCGCAACGCGCGCACGATCGAAGCGCAGGCGAACGCGGGTCGCGAGAAGGAGTTCCTCGCCAACCGCGAGAAGCAGGCCGCGCTGCTCGCCGATGCGCAGCGCGCGCGCGATGCAGCGGAAGCGCGCTCGAAGCAGCTCTCCGCGAGCTTCGACGCCAACGAGATCAAGCTCGCGGAGCTCGATGGATTGCTGACGCAACGGCTCGGCACGCTCGGTGAGCTCTTCGGTGTCGTGCGCCAGGTGGCCGGCGACGGTTCGGCGGTGATGTACAACTCGCTGCTCAGCGCGCAGTATCCGAATCGCGACACGTTCTTCGCGGGCCTCGGCAAGGCGAAGTCGCTGCCGTCGATCGCGGAACTCGAGCAACTCTGGTTCGAGATCCAGCGCGAGATGACCGAGAGCGGCCAGGTGGCGCGTTTCCGCACGTCGATCGTCGGCGCCGACGGCGCGCCGGCCGATGCGGATGTCGTGCGCATCGGCGGCTTCCTCGCGATGTCCGACGGCCGCTACCTGAACTATCTGCCGAGTGTCGGCAAGCTCGCCGTGATGTCGCGCCAGCCCGGCACAGGTCTGACGGATCTCGCCAGCGGACTCTCGAAAGCTTCGGACGGCTATGTCGAAGCCGCCGTCGATCCGTCGCGCGGTGTGCTGCTCTCGATGATCGTGCAGCGGCCGAACGTGATGGAGCGCATCGAGAAGGGTGAAGCGGTTGGCTACCTGATCATCGTCGTCGGCGTGATCGGCGTGCTGCTCTCCGTCTATCAGGCGATCTTCCTGATTCGAACACGTGTCGCCGTGAAGCGTCAACTCGCCCAGCTCGACAACCCGACCGCCGACAATCCGCTCGGGCGCGTGCTCAGTTCTGCGAAGACCGATCCGAACACGATCGAAGAGGACGCGGAAGTCGTCGAGCTCCGCATCTCCGAGGCCGTGCTGCGCGAAGTTCCGAAGCTCGAACGCTTTCAAGCGTTCCTGCGATTGGCCGTTGCCGCTGGACCGCTGCTCGGTCTGATCGGCACGGTGATCGGCATGATCATCACGTTCCAGAGCATCACCGAGTCTGGATCGAGCGATCCGCGGCTGATGGCGAACGGCATCAGCCAGGCGATGATCGCAACCGTACTGGGTCTCGGCATCGCCGTGCCGCTGCTCTTCATCAACGCCGGTCTCGCCTCGATGTCGCGCCAGATGGTCCAGATCCTCGACGAGCAGAGCACAGGCATCCTGGCCGAGAGCATCGAGCGTCGGCGCGGAACGGCGCAGCATGCCTGAGGCAGTGCTCGCAACCCTGCGCTGGCCGGTGTCGGCCGTGACGGAGATGATGGGCGAGGGCGGCCCCTTCGTCTTCTGGATCTTCATCTGTGGCTTCGTGATGTGGACGCTCGCGATCGAGCGCTTCTGGTACTTCTCTCGCGTCCTGCCTCGCGATACGCGTGCGGCGATCGCGCACTGGCAATCGCGCGTCGATCGCCAGTCGTGGTGCGCACTACAGATCCGCCGCGCGATGATTTCGCGCGTCAACACGGCGATGACCGCGAACCTCGTGCTGCTGCGCGTGTTGGTGCCGCTCTCGCCGCTGCTCGGTCTCGTCGGCACGGTGGGTGGCATGCTCGAAGTCTTCGATTCGATGGCGCTGCGCGGGTCGGCCGATGCGCGCGCGATGGCCAGCGGCGTGTCGCACGCGATGATCTGCACGCTCACGGGCCTCGCGGTCAGCATCACCGGCCTCTACCCGGTCTACTACTTCCAGTCGCGCACCAGGATGGAGACAGAACTCCTGGCCGACAGGCTCGTCTACTGACATGCGTCTGCGTCGCCACTTCGACACCGAGGAATCGACCGGCATCGATCTCGCGCCGATGCTCGACTTCGTCTTGAACCTGCTGATCTTCTTCATCATCACCGCGGTGTTCACGAAAGAACTCGGCATGCAGGTCGGTCGCCACGGCGGTGGCGCCAGCGGCCCCGCCACAGGCAAGGAGGCCGGCAGCATCTCGGTGGTGCTGAAGGAATCGGGCGAGGTGCTGGTAGACAACCGCATCGTCGATGTGCGCGCGGTGCGCGCAAACGTCGAGCGCTTGCACGCGCAGAAGCCGGAGTGGGGCGTGATGGTGACCGCCGAGCAGAGCGCCCCGTCCGGCCTGCTGGTGCAGGTGATCGATCAGGTGCGGCAGGGCGGCGTAGACAACGTCTCCTTTGGAACCTCCTCGCGATGAGAGAGAGCCATGCGCTCGAACCGACACGCAGCTGAGACGAGCGCGGAAACCGGCATCGACCTCGCGCCGATGCTCGACTTCGTTCTCAATCTGCTGATCTTCTTCATCATCACCACCTCGTTCGTGCGCGAAGCGGGCATCACCGTCACGCGCGCCGAAGCGGAGACGGCGGCGTCTGCCGAGGATGGAAACATCCTGATCGCGATTCGTCCGAACGGCGAGATCTGGATGGACCGCCGCCAGGTGGATGTGCGCGAAGTGCGACCGCTGATCGAGCGCCTGCACATCGAGCGACCCGAGGACACCGTGATCGTCATCGCCGACAAGGCCGCTACGAGCGGCATGCTCGCGCAGGTGATGGACGAGGTGAAGCTCGGCGGCATCGACGAAGTTGCGGTCGGCGCAGGAAGCACCACGGGGCAATGAAGCGTGCCGACACTGGGACGATATCTGGTCGCGTTGGTGCTGAGCGCCGTACTCACCGCCGGACTCTTCGGCGCGCTGCGGGTGCTGATCAACGTGCGCAATGAAGCCGCGGCGTCTGTCGCGATCTCGAAGATCGAGTTCGTTCGACTTCGGCGTGAGGTCGAGATCGAAGAGAAGCAGCGCGAGAAGCCCGAGCGAGCGAAGCCGGAGCAGGCGCCCGTGACGCCGACACTCTCCGTCGCGAAGGAAGAGGGCATCGATCTCGGTCTCGACGTCGAGGCGCTCGCGGCTGGACTCGGCGCCGAGTTCGGCTCCGCAGGGGGTGGCGGCGGCGACGGCACGGGCAAGGGCGGGCTCGCTTTCAGCGCCGGCCTCGCCGATCGCGATCCACTGCCGCTCGTTCGTGTAGAGCCGCAGTACCCGCAGCAGGCGCGACAACGAAAGCTGGAAGGCTGGGTGCAGGTTCGCTTCACGATCTCGACGGCCGGATCCGTGCGAGACGCCGCCGTCGTGAAGTCGAGCGATTCGGTGTTCGAACGCTCCGCGATCCAGGCCGTCAACAAATGGAAGTACCAGCCGCTGATGCAGGAAGGGAAGCCCGCAGAAGCTCCCGACCAGCAAGTGGTGCTTCGCTTCAAGATGGAAGGATGACGACGTGACACTCCCCCATGGATTCCGAAGGACCGCTCATCGCGTCATTGCCGCGCTGCTCTTCGCTGCGCTCTCGATCGCGACGCTGCCTGCCGGCGCGAAGTCGAAGCCGGAAGAGAAAGGCGCCGATGGCGAGCGCAAAGGCACCGGACTCAGCAAGCAAGTCGCGGACAAGCTGCTTGCCGCGAATGACTTGCTTGCAAAGGAGAAGTACGACGATGCACTCGAGATCGTCGATGGCGTCTCGAAGCGCCGCAACCTGAAGCCGCCCGAGCTGGCGCAGATCCACCGCTTCCGCGGCTTCATCTTCGTCAACAAGGGAATGCCCGAGCAGGCCGCCGAGGAGTTGAAGCTCGCGCTCGACCAGCAGGCCTTCGATCGCAACACCGAACAGCTCACGACCTACTCGCTGGCGCAGATCTACACGCAGATCGGACGCTACGACCGCGCGCTCGAAGTGATCGATGGCTGGTTCGCGACGGCCGAGAGCCCGCCGGCGGACGCCTACTACCTGAAGGCGATGATCCTCGTGCAGCAGGAGAAGTTCGAGGCGGCGCTGGCGCCCGCGAAGACTGCGATCGAGATGAGCCCGGCGCCGCGCGAGAGCTGGATCCAGCTACTCGCGGCGATCTACATCGAGACGCGCGACTACCCGAACGTTGCGGCGACACTCGAGCGGCTCGTCACGATGGCGCCGAACAAGAAGCAGTACTGGGTGCAGCTCGCTGCCGTGCAGCATCACCTCGAACGCGACGCGAAGGCGGCGGCGACGCTGCGACTTGCCGACGAAGCGACGCTGCTCAATGAGGATCGCGAGTTCAGACAGCTCGCGCGGCTGCTCTTCCTGCGCGAGCAGCCCTTCCAGTGCGCGAAGCTCATCGAAGACGCGATCAAGGCCGGCACCGTCAAGGCCGACGCGGATGCCTACAAGTTGATCTCCAACTGTTACATCGCCGCGCGCGAGACGGACCAGGCGCTCGAGCCGCTCGCGAAGGCAGCGGAACTCGCGCCGGACGGCGAGATGTATCTGCTGCTCGGCCAGCTTCACTTGCAGCGCGAGCGCTTCGAGCCGGCGATCGATGCGTTGCAGAAGGCGCTGGCGAAGTCGAAGCCCGAGCGCCGCGGTTCGGCGCAGCTCCTGATCGGTGTCGCGCAACTCGGTTCCGAGCACTACGACGCCGCGGAGCGCTCCTTCCGCGCAGCGCAGTCCGACGAAAAAGTGCGCCGCGCGGCGGAGAGTTACCTGAAATACCTCGACGAGCAGCGCGCCCGTCGAGTCGGTCATGAGTCGCTGCAGACCGCATCGACGCACTGAGCCGCTGCGCGCCGCGATCGTTCGCTCGAGCCGACGCCGAAGGGTGACGGCAATGGGAAGCGTGTATCGGGCGCGTGCTGGCTGCGCACGGCGGTCACGCAATCGCCTCATTCTTCTCACGGGATCGCCGCGCCCCGTGCGCGCGATTTGGAAACTCTCCTGGCAAGCGAGCGAGAGCTGCCACGCCTTTCGGGAGTCCGATGAACGCCGACCGATTCCGTAGACCCACGCTGATCGCGCTGACGCTCTGCGCTCTCGTGCAGAGCGTTCCGGCCATCGCGCAATCGGAAGGCGAGGGCAGCATTCGCGGGCAGATCACCGACACCGAATCAGGCGCCCCGCTCGAAGGCGCGACGGTCACGGTGATCTGGCAGACGTCGTCCGCGGAGAACGAGCCGCGACAGAAAGTCGATGTCACCGATGCCAACGGCATCTTCAAGTTCGCTGCGGTGCCGGCAGGAACTTCCAGCATCAAGGTCTCCAAGCCCGGCTATCGCGATGGCAGCACGCCGAGCCTCGAGGTGAAAGCGGGCGAAGACAATCGCGCAGATCTCGCGATCGCCGTGTTGCCTCCCGAGGTCGTGCCGACGCCCGGCGGCGTCGCAGGCGTCGAGGAGTTTGTTGTCGTCGCCTCGCCGCTCACGGAGATCATGGGCGCATCGCGGATGGCTTCGGATGAGCTGATCAACACGCTGAACGCCGCCGAGCTCTCGAAGTTCGCCGCGTCGGATGTCGCCGACGCGCTGCGCTTCGTTCCCGGCGTGAACGTGGTGCAGGGACAGTTCGCGGTGATCCGCGGCCTCGAAGATCGCTACAACGCGACGCTCTACAACTGGGCGCCGCTGCCGAGCCCCGACCCCGACAGCCAATCGGTGCAGCTCGATCTCTTCCCGTCCGACATCGTCTCCAATCTCGTGATCGCGAAGACCTTCTCGCCAGATTCGCCGAGCAACACGTCGGGCGGTCTCACCAACATCATCACGCACGACTATCCGGAAGAGTTCGAGCTCAAGGTGAGCGCCGGCGGCGGCTTCTCCTCGAACGCCTGGGGCAAGTTCCTCGACTACCAGAACGACTCGCCGATTGGGAACATGATCAAGGGTTGGGACACCGCCGAGTCCGACTTTGGTATTTCGGTCGGCGGTCGCAAGACGTTCTTCGGCCACGAGTTGCGCTCCAAGATGATCTTGAATCGGGAGATCGACTACGAAACCGCCGAGGGATTCGTCGAGGGGCGCGAGCCGAAGCGGTCCGTGTTCCGCCGCTTCCCCAGGCCTGGCCGGATCATCGAGTCCGCCGATCTTTCGCTCGGCTTGCTGAGCCTGAGCGACGGCCGCTACGACCTGACCGAGAGCAACCGCACCGAGCAGGGAGTGGTCTACTTCGGTCTCGGCGGCGATCTCGACGAGGCCGGCGATCACAAGATCGACGGCTCGATCTTCTACACCAAAGTGGAAGACGACTACGTGCAGCTCCAGGAGAACGGCTACTTCCCGGAGTTCGACTACTCGAAACTTGCGGCGCTGCAGGAATCCGGCAACGAAGTCAACAGCTCCGATTTCGAAGGAGTCGCCACGCTGAGTAGCTGGCTTCGCTACGTGCGAGGCAGCCCGGGAGAGGAGGCGAGTCGCGGTCCGCTGTGGTTCTCGAGCTTCGCGCAGAGCGAGTCGTTCCAGCGCGAACGCGACCTGACCGCCTACCAGCTCAACGGCGATCACACCATCTCGCAGGTGCCCGGGCTGCACTTCTCATGGGCCGGGAATCAAGCCAAGACGACGCAGTTCGAGACCGCATTCGGCGCGCAATATTTCTATGAGCCGACCGACACCGCGAAGATCCCGACGCAGTTCCCGACCACGCCGCAATCGCTGGGAGCCGGCACCTACTACGCGAACAACGGCATCTTCTTCAACCAAAACGACATCAAGGAAAACCAGGACTTCGCGCGGCTGGACGGCGACTACGAGACCACCTTCTTCGATTTCCTGACGATGAAGGTCAGCGCCGGTGGCTGGTACGAGCGCTCGAATCGAGACGTCGCCTCGAGTTTCCTCGAGAACCCGAATGTGGGGGGGAGATCGCAGTTTGCGATCGCGGGCGATTCCCCCGAAGAGCTGGGCGCGACGATCCTCGAAGCATTGGACACGGCGGAGAATGGTGACCTCGCAGGTCTGCGGAACACGACGAGCGACGGCTCCCGCGAGATCAAGGCCTGGAACCTCGGCTCCAAGACGACCGTGTGGGAGATGGTGGATCTACTCGCGGGGTTCCGGATCGAGAACATCTCGATCACGTCGATCAACGAACCGTTCACCGGCGAGGACGCATTCGACGGTTCGCCCGGGATCTTTCCGACCAAGTACCTGTTCTTCGATCGGCTCGACAACATCGATCGCAACGAAATCTCGATCCCGGTGCCGCCGGGAACCATCTTCAACGACGAGATCCTCGGGATCGACGTCCCGATCGACGCCACGACCGGCCTTGTCGATCTGATCACCGAAGGCGACATCCGCGATCTCATCGACGGTGAGATCGACCAGAACTTCTTCCTGCCATCGCTCGGTTTCGCGATTCGCCCGATCGAAGGGCTCAGCGTGCGCGGCGCCTTCTCGGAGACGGTTGCGCGACCCTCGTTCCGCGAGATGGGCTTCTACGTTTCGGTCGACCCCGGCACCAACGATTTCGTCGTCGGCAACCCGCAGCTCCAACTCTCGGAAGTGACGAGCTACGACGCGCGCGTGGAGTACAGCTGGGGCGGCCTCGGTGATCTGGTCGCCGTGAGCGTCTTCAAGAAGAAGATCGACGATCCGATCGAGAGCATCCTGATTCGCAATCCAGCGAACTTCGAAGCCTCGTCGACCGCGCTCTTCCGCACCTTCTTCAACAACCCCTCCACCGGATCACTGCGCGGTGTCGAAGCGGAAGCGCGCAAGAGCTTCGACTTCATTCCCTTCGAATGGGCGCAGTACTTCTCGGTGGGCGGCAACTACACGTACATCGACGCCGAAGTGAATCGCAGCGAAGCCGAACTCGATCGCTCGACGGCGTTCTTCGGAACGGCGCCCGACAATCGCGAGGCATTCAGCGAGCTCGCGCCGACGCGGCGCCTCTTCGGTCAGCCGGAATGGATCGCGAACGTCGATCTCAGCTTCGATCATCCCGAATGGGGAACGAAGATCACGCTCGCGTACTTCGCGATCTCGGACGTTCTCGATGCCGCGGGCTCCGTGAGCATCGGGCCCGACGGGTCGATCCTGTCCTTCGTGCCGGATCGCTATCTCGATTCCTACGGCCAGCTCGATCTGGTGATGAGCCAGACTCTCTATGTCGAAGCCATCAAGGGCGACCTGACGCTGAAGGCGAGCGTCAAGAATCTCACCGACTCCTCGCGCGGCTACATCTACGACACGAACCAGACGCTCAACGAAATCTCGGAGCGCTCGTACAAAGTCGGTCGCGACTTCTCCCTCTCGCTCACATACACCTTCTAGAAGACGCTCAGCATCGCTTCGTGAAGGCATCTCCAGCGATGCCTTTGTGGTGTTGTGTCTCGTCCCTGTGAATCCGGTGAAGATTCCTTGAAGGCCGCCACCGATCCGTTGGATGCGACCACCCTCTTCTACGCCGGTGTTTTTCGTCGAGGAATCGCGCCTTCACGAAGTTCGTAGAGCCTCTACGTAGATGTCATGACTCCGATGCCTGTTAGCAATCTCCCACAGGCATAGTGCGCCCTGTCCAGAGCAGATTCGTTTCTGGACAGCACAGCACGAACAACTCCCAAACTCAGTAGAGAGCCAAACCAAAGATGCAGAAGAAACTCGTTGCTCTACTCGCGTTCGCTGCCGTCGGCATCGCCGGCGTTGCGAGCGCACAGACATTCGTGTCGACCGACGTCACGACCAATACGACTTGGGGAGCCGGCGCGTTCCCCTCTCCGATCATCTTGCAGAATGCGATCTTCGTGAAAAACGGCGCGACGCTGACGATCCTGCCCGGCACGATCGTTCGCGGTCAGCCCCGCACCGCGGCCGTCCTTGTCAACTCGACCGTTGGCGTCCCGGGTTCGCTCATCGTCACGCAGGCCGGTCGCCTCGTTGCGAACGGATCGCCCGCGCTTCCGATCGTGATGACGACGGCAGCGACCGACAACAACAACGATGGCATCGCCGATGATGCCGACCTCAACGGCTTCAGGGATGAATTCGAGCTCGGAGACACCTTCCTCGACGACACGCCGACCACGGCTCCGCTCGCTCCCCTCAACAAGGCGGGCGTTTCGAACGTGTCGCTCTGGGGCGGCCTGGTGATCCTCGGCTCCGCGCCGACCAACATGGCCGCAAAGGGCGGCGTCGGCTACGGCAAGGCGACCATCGAAGGCCTCACGGTTCCGGGCTTCCCGGCTGCCGACGCGACCTTCGGCGGCATCGAGCCGCACGACAACTCGGGCCTCCTCCGATACGTGTCGGTCCGCCACGCGGGCGACGAGATCGGCCTCGGCAACGAGCTGAACGGCGTGACACTCGGCGGGATCGGTGACGGCACGACCCTCGAGAACATCGAGGTCTACTGCAACTTCGATGACGGCATCGAATGGTTCGGTGGCACGGTCAATGGCAAGAACCTCGCGGTCTTCTTCGTCGGCGATGACATGTTCGACATCGACCTCGGCTACACCGGCATCAACCAGTTCCTGTTCGGCATCGCCCCGTTCTTCCGCGAGAACGGCGGCGCCGCGTACGGCTCGGCGTCGGGCGACAAGGCGAGCGAGTTTGACGGCGACGACTATCGCCCGGACAACGCCGCGCTGAACGACAACGTCAACACCCGCATCGACGTCACCAACGCGGTGGTCGATCCGACTCCCTGGCCGCTCTCGAATCCGGCGATGTACAACATGACACTGATCGGCGCGACGCCGGATGCCGGGCAGTTCTTCACGCCCGCGAACATTCCGGGCACCAAGCGCGGCATCCAGTTCCGCAACGGCTTCGCGGGCACGGTTCACAACTCGATCGTGGTGAACACCGGCGCCGAGACGGGCATCGAGGTTGGTTCGGGAACCGGCGCGCCGGGCTTCAACGTGGCCGACAACGCCGCCGCGGGCCTGCTCTCGCTGGTCTGCTCGACGCTCGATGACGGCGCTGCACCGGGTGCAGCCGAGATTCCGGTGATCAACAACGGCAACGCGCTGAACCTCGCCCTCGGTGGTACGGCGGCGGGCGCCAACGTGACGAACGGCACGTTTGCGGGCCTGACGGTCGAAGATCAGACCTTCGACCCGACCGGCAATGCGGCGGGCAAGATCGACAGCGGCGTGAAGCCGCTGCCGATCAATCCGCGCCCGACGGGTCTCGCCGGTGTCGGTTCCTGTGTGCCGGCGCGCGGTCCGGGTCTCGAGCCGGCGACGTTCCGCGGGGCCTTCCTGCGCACGGCTCCGACGCTTTGGACGACGGGCTGGACGGCCATGAACGTGGGCGGTCTGCTCGCCAACTGATCTGCGCTCGCTTTCGATCTGGGGTTCCGGTCCGCTCGGGAGACCGCAGCGGGCCGGAACCCTCCACCTCAATCCTTTCAGCACGAAAGACTCAAACACCATGAAGACCAAAGCTCTGTTCTCTCTGCTCGGTGCCTTTGCTGCTTCGGCGATGTTGTCGGTTCCCGCGACGGCGGCGATGATCGCGGGCTGGGACTTCTCCCAGTACGCCGGCGATGGCCTTTTGAGCATCGACGGCGCCACCGCGACGACGACGCTCGACGCCAACTACTCGAACCTGGATCCGACCTTCGGCGCCGGCGCCGAGTCTGCGACCTTCGGGACGATGTACATCAACGGTCAGTACGGCTCGACGGCGGTCGATGTGACCTTCGGGAACACCGAAGAGTTCCTGCCGACTGCGGGCTCGCTCGCCTCGAACCTGAATGCTCCGGTCACCGCACCGGGGCGCGTACCGTTCGACTCTCTGACGGTTCTGGCGTTCGAAGGCCAGACCTTCGCCAATGAGCAGGCGATGACGGCACTGCTGCCGGCTACGGTGGTGTTCCAGGCCAATCTGGGCGCGCAACCGGTGAACGGCAGCGCTTGGACGGTCAGCTTCGCCGGCAGGACCTTCAGCGGCACGTCTTCGGTGGGAGTCGAGTTCTCGACGGACGGCGTGAACTTCGCGCCGGCCGGCTTCGCGAGCCTCACGACCAACGACACGCCCTTCACCTTGAACCTCGGCGCGACCAGCTCGCACACCGCGTTCGTCCGGCTGAACCTCAGCAATGCGAATGGCCAGCCGATCCTCGACAACCTGGCGATCAACGGCACGCTCACGGTGATTCCGGAGCCGGGCACCGCGCTGCTGATCGTCAGTGGCCTGGCGGGTCTCCAGATCTTTGGTCGCCGCCGCGCCTGATTGCTGTTCTTCGAACGAATGCCACGGAACCGCCACCGAACCCGGTGGCGGTTCTCTTTTGCGGCCATCAAATTCTGGCGGTCATCGTTTCCGCCCTCTCGAATGGACGCGGAAGCCACACGCAGAGTCATCTCGAAGGGAGCAAGCATCATGAAACGGAGATCGCGCGCGATTGCCTCGGCGATCCTCTCGATGGCAGTCTGCACCTCGATCGCAGGCTCTGCGCAGGCGTTCCTGGTCGCCGGTTGGGACTTCTCGCAATTCGTGGGCGACGGGCTCCTGTCAATCAACGGAACGACGTTCAGGAACTCGCTCACCGCCAACTACTCGGATCTCGACCCGACCTTCGGCGCCGGGGCGGAGTCGGCGGCGTTCGGGACGATGTACATCAACGGAGCCTTCGGTTCGAGCAGCGTCAACCCGACCGGAAACAACGATGAGGCGTTTCTCCCGACCGAGTTCTCGCTTGCCGCCAATCTCGATGTACCGAAGCCGTCGTTCGACGCCTTTACCGTGCTGCAGTCCGAAGGGCAGTTCTCTTTCGCTTACCTGAGCATGACGGCACCGGCTCCCGTCAGTGTCGTCTTCGGCGCAGACCTGAGCTCCGTACCCGAGACGGGTGGCAACTGGACGCTCAGCTTCGCGGGTAAGACCTTCAGTGGCAGCTCGACGGTCGGAGTCGATTTCTCGATCAACGGATCGAGCTACGCCAACGTCGGATCGGTGACGCTCGATGCCGCCGACAAGCGCTTCTTCTTGAATCTGGGCACGGCAGTCTCGGAGAGGGCCTTCGTCCGTCTCAACTTCGATCCGTCGGAGTCTGGGCAGCCGATCATCGACAACGTAGCGATCAGCGCGCCCGAGCCCGGCGCGATCGCGCAGTCGTTCGCGGCAGCGCTCGGTCTGCTCGTCTCGGTGCGGATCCGTGGCCGCTTCTCGCGAGGTCGTTGAGGCGGCTCGCGCCGGCTCCGGAATCCCACCGATGAACGCATCGTTGCTTGCGCTGCTGTTTCTGCTCATGGGCTTACCCACTTCGGTGCAGGCGCAGCCGATCGACCCGAGTGCAGCGGGAACACTTCCCGCGTACCAATCGGAAGACCGGGCGGCTGCCGAAGTCAGCGCGACGAACCTGCTCGCGAGCGATCGCTTCTGGCCGTACCAGGTCGGCGTGACGCATGCGATCCCGGCCGGCGAGAAGAACAAGGCGCTCGAAGCGGACGCCGTCGGTGTGCTGATTCGCGTCGAAGCGGATGACATCGCACGCATCGACTTCGGTCGTGACGGGGTGCACCGGATTCCGGTTGCGAAGACGGATCTCGTCGAGCGCGCCAATCGCGTCCGGCGCGGGGAACTCGAGAAGATCGCGCCGAACTTCGTGCTGGCGATCGGGCCGCGGCTCGTAAACGCGGCTTCCGCCACGATGCAGCCGCTGCCGTTTCCCGACGTCGCGGCAGGACTCGGCATGCTGAGCGTGTTCGCGGATCCGGACGCGAAGGACTTCTCCGCGCTGGCGATGTCGCTCGCTCCGCTCAGCGAACGCGACGGCCTGTTCACGATCCTCTTCCCGCAAGGCCAGCATCCGGACGCCGGCGTGCGCGATCAACTGCGTGCGTTGAAGTGGCCGGTTCCCTTCGTCTACGACCATCTTTCCGAGGCCTACACCAAATCGCTGATCGAACCCGGCGCTGCGCTCCCGGTCGTGCTGCTGCAGACACGGGACGGGCGGTTGCTCTACCAGAGCCGTGGCGAGGCGATCGATGTCGCGGAACTCGGTGCTGCGATCGATCGATCGTTTGCGCCCGTATCAGCGGAAGCCGCCGAGAAAGCGAAGCAACCGTGAAGCGCGTCGTCGCACCACGCCGCGCGCTACGGCGGGAGCTCACGCTCGAACAGCTCGGCATCTGGGCTCTCAACGCGACCCTCTTCACGCTCTGTTGCTACATCACCGCGGGCCTCGCGAGCGCGTGGCTCGGCGACCTGCTGGCGGTGCATTCGGTTCCGCAACGATTTGCTTCCGCGCCGGCACCCGAGTCCGGCCGCGCGTGGACGGACCGGCAAGCCATTCTCGAGCGCAACCTGTTCCAGGTCTCGACGCTGCTCCCCGCAGCGACGGCCGCGGCGCCGCCGCCGCCGAAGGTCGAAGACGAGAAGCTACAGGCGACGCGACTGCCGCTGCGGCTGCTCGGTACCGTCGCATCGGCGGAAGCGAATGCAGCGTACGCCGCCGTCGAGGATCAGCAGACGCGCAGGCAGAGCGTCGTGCGCGTCGGCGAAGCGCTGCAGGGCGACGCGACCGTGTTGCGCATCGAACGCCGCCGAATCGTGATCCAGAACGGTGTGAACCGCGAAGAGCTCGCGCTCGACGACGAAAAGGAGCTGCGGATCCAGGAGGCGCGGCGCGTCTCGCGCGAATCGCGCACCACGGGCGCCGTCGCCGAGGGTCTGCGCGAACGCATCCAGAAGCTGTCCGAGACGAGCTTCTCGAAGTCCCGGAAGAAGGCGGAGGCGGCAGGCCGGGATCCGCAACCGCTCGCCGACGCGCAGGTAGCGCCCCGCTACGAGCAGGGCCGCGTGACGGGCGTCGAGGTCTCCGCGATCGACCGCAGCAGCCTGTTCGAGCAGATCGGCATCGAGGAAGGCGACACCGTGGTGCAGGTCAACGGCATCAGCGTGACGGGCGCGCAGGACAGTGTCTCCGCGTTGCGCGAGCTGACCGAAGCGACCGAGTTCCACGTGACCGTGATCGGAGCCGACGGCCAGCCGCGCATTCTGACGCACGCGCTCGATTCGGAGTGACGCCGCTCAGCTCAGCTCGAGCGCTTCGAGGATCACGCCTTCGCGCAGCCCCCAGTCCGATACTGTGAGCGCCGGCAGCTCCAGCTCTTCCAACACGGTGCGGAGTATCAGCGCGCCGGTGGGAACCAGATCGGCGCGCTGTCGGCGCATGCCGGGCATCGCGAGTCGCTCGCTCTGGCTCGAACGCACGAGCTTGCGCGCCAGCTCGCGGAACTCTTCGGCGGGAATCACCGTGCCGTGGATCTCGGTGAGGTCGCGCCCCGCTTCGGCGGCGATCAACCGCGCGAGTGCGCGCATCGTGCCGCCCGTCGCAATCGCGGGTCGCGGCGCCGAGCGCACGAGTGTGTCGCGGTATTCATCGAGGCGTTCGCGCACGCGCGTACGGACGGCGCGCTTCTCGTCGCGCGTCATTGGGTCGCCGCGCACCAGCTCGGCGTGCAGCCGCGCGGCGCCGAGCGGCAGCGTCGTCTCGAAGCGCACGTCGGTGTCGTCGCCGGTGATCACTTCGAGGCTGCCGCCGCCGAGATCGAGTCCGAGCGCGAGGCGCGATCCGATCTTCAGCTTGCGGCGGAATGCGGCGAAGGTGAGACGCGCCTCTTCGGCGCCCGAGAGGATGCGCGTCGGCACGCCGATCGCCTCGCCGATGCGTTGCGCGACTTCCGGGCCGTTGCTCGCATCGCGCAGCGCGGCGGTCGCAACGGGGATCAGCAGATCCGCGTGCGCGTTGCGCGCGCTCTCGCCGAGCATGCGCGCGGTTTCGACGGCGCGATCGCAGACATCGTCCGGCACGCGCCCGCCTTCGGTGACGGTGGCGCCCAGGCGCAGCATCACGCGTTCGCGCAGCACGCGGCGCACCTCGCCGTCCGCGCTCGCGTCGGCGACCAGCATGTGAAACGAGGTGCTGCCGAGATCGAGCACGCCGAAGCGAACTACCGGTGTCGCCGTGTCGCCGTCTGGTGACGCCGCCGAGGTCGGTGGCACGTAACGAATCATCGAAGGGCGCTCGCCGCGTCCTTCGATGATCCAGTACGAGCCCTTCTCGCAGCGCGGTTCGTCCTCGATCGCGAGTCCGTCGCTGCGGTAGCGATCGAGCACTGCGCCGATCGTCTCGCCGTGCGTGCAGACTGCCGTCGCGCGCTCGCACATCGATGCAATCGCTTCGAAGAGCTTCGCGTCGTCGCTGCCTTCGGCGAGGCGTTCGTCTATTTCTATTGAGATGCCGGTTGCGCGCGCCAGCGGCGCCAACGTCTGGCGGCAGCGCAGCGCGGGGCTCGACACGATGCGCTCGATGCCGCTCGCGGCGAGCGCTGCGCCGAGCGCGTGTGCCTGCGCGCGACCGCCATCACAGAGCGGCCGCAGCAGCGGCGGGCCTTCCCACTGCGCGCGCTTTGCCGCTCTGGCGTGTCGGACGAGAAACAGCTTCATGCCGAGATCGCTCGGAGGAAGGGAATCGTTGCCGATGCGGACGAAGGGTTGGGCCGTCCGCAACCAGCGAGTTGGAATCGCAACGAGCCCAGAGTGATGCGCTGCCGCGCAGCGCGCAAGGGCCTTGTATGTTCCCGATCATGAGCTGGAAGCCCGAAGTGGATGAGATCGAACGACGCCGCGCGCTCGCGCAAGAGCAAGGCGGCGCCGATGCGATCGCGAAGCATCACGCGCGCGGCCGCTCGACGGTGCGCGAGCGAATCGCCGCGCTCACCGATGCGAATTCGTTTCGCGAGCACGGCGACGTCGCGGGCGTCGCCGAGACCGATGCAGACGGCCGCGCGACGACGTTCACGCCGGCCAACGTGGTGGTCGGCACCGCGCGCATCGACGGGCACCTCGTCGTCGTCGGCGGCGACGACTTCACGATTCGCGGCGGCAGCTATTCGCCCGCCGGTTTGCGCAAAGGCATCTACGCCGACGAGCTCGCGCTGCAGCGCGGCGTGCCGGTCGTGCGACTTCTCGAAGGCGGTGGCGCATCGATCGCAGGCGCCACCGGCGTGCGCGGTCGCTCGGGCTACGACTGGACCGCGTCGTCGCCACTCAACCTGCTCTGCATGCAAACCCTCGCGAATGTGCCGGTCGTGTGCGCGGCGCTCGGTCCCGTCGCGGGATTTCCCGCAGCGCGACTCGTCGCATCGCATTTCTCGGTGATGACGCGCGAGACCGCGCAAGTGCTGACCGGCGGACCGGCGCTCGTCGAGCGCGCCACCGGTCGCGCGGTGACGAAGGAAGAACTCGGCTCCGCGGCCGTGCACGAGCGCAGCGGCGTGGTGGACAACGTCGC
>JANNKU010000030.1:0-31941 GCA_031396445.1 Deltaproteobacteria bacterium
CTATCCCGAGCATCTCGCGCTGCAAGTTCCGCTCGCGCAACTGGCGCGCGAGGAGCTGCTGCACTTCGAAGGCGTGCTCGCGCATCTCGCGCGACGCGGTGTGGCGTTCGAGCGCCAGAAGCCGGGTCGCTATCCGGGGCGGCTGCATTCGATCATTCGCAATGAACCACGCCATCACCTCGTGGATTCGCTGCTGGTCGGCGCCGTGATCGAAGCGCGCTCTTGCGAGCGCTTCGGGCTTCTCGCGGACGCGCTCGAGCCGGTCGATGCCGAGCTCGCGACGTACTACCGCTCGCTGCTCGCGGTCGAGGCGCGTCATCATCGCGATTACATCGAACTCGCCGAAGGCTTTCGCGCTGGCGCGGAGGTGCGCGCGCGTCTCGACGAGATCGCGCTCCATGAAGCGCAGGTGCTCGCCGAGAATCCGCCCGAAGCGCGACTGCATGGCTGACGCATCGATGAGTCGGCGCATCGCGGTGAACGGCATCGAGATGGCGTATGAGGAGCACGGCAGCGGCACGCGACCCTTCGTGTTGCTCCACGGCTTCACCGGCTCGCGTCTCGACTTCGCGCCGCGGATCGCGGAGCTCGCGGCGCTCGGTCGCGTCGTGCTGCCCGATCTGCGTGGGCACGGCGCATCGACCAACACCGGCGCGGCGGACGGCTATTCGCTCGATCAACTGGCGCTCGACCTGATCGCGTTCCTCGACGCGCTCGGCATCGATCGCTGCGATCTGCTCGGCCACTCGATGGGCGGCATGGTGGCGCTGCGCGCGGTACTCGCGCGGCCCGAGCGCTTTGCTTCGCTGGTGTTGATGGACACTTCGGCGCGTGTGCCGGACAAGCTCTCGCGCGCGGCGATCGACCTCGGCGCGCGCGTTGCGCTCGAGGCGGGCATGCAACCCTTCGCGACGATCCTGCGCGCACGTTCGTCGAGTCCCGACGCAGATCGCACCGCGGCGGATCGCCGGCTCGAGGCCGAATGGGGCGATCGCTATTGGACGGATTGGCGCTTCCCCAACTATCACGCGATGGATCCACACGCGTTCGCCGCACTCGGCGCCGCGCTTTTCGATCAACTGCCGCTGACGGCGCGACTCGGAGAGATCCACTGCCCGACGCTGGTGATGGTGGGCAGCGGCGACACCGGCTTCCTCCTCGCTGCCGATGAGCTGGAGCAGGGGATTCCCGGTGCGCGACTCGTGGTGATCCCGGATGCGGGCCATCAACCGCAACTCGAAAACCCGAGCGCGTGGCTCGCCGCGCTGCGCGATCACTTGGCTCGCGCGCGCGAAGCCGTCTAGGCTGCGCCCGCACCCACGGAGTACCCCATGAGTTCCATCGAACGTTTCACGACCGATGCGCTGATGCAGAGCGTGTTTCGCGACCACTACGCACTCGACGCCGAGAAGCTCGAATCGCTCTACAGCAAATCGAAGCGCCACCAGTGGAACGCCGAACTCGACGTCGCATGGGACGACTACGATCCCGATTCCCACGTGCTCGATCCCTCGCGCGATTTCCTGTCGCGCCTCGATTGCGTGCGCGAGATGCCGGAAGACCTGCAGAAGCGGCTCTTCCGCGAGGCGGCGACCTTCACGCTCTCGCAGGTGCTGCACGGTGAGCAGGCCGCGCTGATGACCTGCGGCCAGCTCGTCAACGTCGTCCCCGATCTCGACGGCAAGTTCGCGGCCGCCGTGCAGGTGATGGACGAAGCGCGTCACGTCGAAGTGTTCGCGCGCTATCTCGCGAAGGTCGGACGTCGCTACCCGATCGATCCCGATCTGAAGGCGATCGTCGAACAGATCCTCGCCGAGCCCGATTGGGAAGCGAAGTGCGTCGGCATGCAGGTGATCCTCGAAAGCGTCGCGCTCGGCTTCTTCCGCGCCGGCACCGAGATGGCGGTCGAGCCGGTGCTCAAGTCCTTCATCGGAAACGTGCACGAAGACGAGGCGCGGCACGTCGCGTACGGTGTGCTCTCACTCGAAGCGCGGATTCCGAATCTGCCCGAAGACGCGCGCACGCGGCTCGAGAACCTCGCGTACGAGAGCGTGCTGCGCATTGCGGGTCGCGGCGGCAAGCCGTCGTTCACGACGCAATTCCTGGCGCTGCAAACCGCGGGCGTCGACATGGCGACGTTCCTCCCGAAGCTGATGAAAGAGGTGTCGAACCCCGCCGGCATCGACGTCGAAGGTCTCGAAGAGCCGATGACGCGAACCGTGCTGCCGAACCTGATGCGCGTAGGCCTGATTCCCGATCGCCTGCTGCTCGGCTACCAGGCCCAGGGCTGGAAGATCGATCGCAAGGCCGGAACGATCGTGGACCAGCACTCGTGGCACGCCGACACACAAGCGGCTCGAGCGGAACTGCTCGGCCTCGGGAAGACGATCGCGAAGCCGGACTGAGATGCCGGGCGCGCTGTTCCTGAAGGTGGACTGTCTCAGTCTGCCCGTCCTGGATCTAGACGCGGCGCTCTCGTTCTACTCCGAGCAGCTCGGGCACGAAGTGATCTGGCGCAGCGCCAGCGCGGCGGGCCTGCGACTGCCCGGCTCGAACGCGGAGCTGGTTCTCCACACCGATGAGCGTCCCATGGAAACGGACCTCGCCGTTGATTCGGTTCCGGAAGCGCTGGCTCGATTTCGTTCGGCAGGCGGCAAGGTTCTCGCAGGTCCATTCGAAATTGCGATCGGCCTCTGCGCGGTCGTGTCCGACCCCTGGGAGAACGTGCTCGTCCTCCTCGATGCGTCCAAGGGAACCCTGCGTGTCGATCGGAACAAGCGCGTCATCGAAGCCCCAATTCAGGACTAGCCTGCATTCCGCTAGCGCGGAACGAGACGGATCGCGACCTGCTCTCGTCCGTCGGGGGTCATCGCGCGCAGCAGCGACTCCGACCATCCGTACTTCGCGAGCGAGAGTTCGTTGATGCGCGCGACCGTCGTCGGATCCGCGACTACGAGCGCCGTGAACGGCAGCGTGTTCCCCTGCCGCTCGACTTCGATCGCAGGCGTGCTGGTCAGTCGCGGCAGCCACGTCGTGTTGTCGGCGCCGGTGCGCAGCCACGCCGAGCCGGCGTTGTCCACGATCCAGAGGCGCGTCGCGTGATCGCCTTCGGCGTCGTGCGTCTGCACGACGACCACCTCGACGCGCTCCGCCATCGCGAGGTAGAGCGCGCCGAACGCCACGACGAGGCCTCCGACTGCGAGACCGATCCACTTGAGAGTCGTCAATTCGCGCCTCCTATTTCCTGGCCGAGCGCATCGAGCAGTCGATCGACCGCTTCGTCACGCGCGTTCTCACCCATCAGCCCGATGCGCCAGACGCTGCCCGCGAACTTGCCGAGGCCGCCGCCGACCTCGATGTCGTGCCGATCGAGCAGCCGGCGACGCAGCGCCGCTTCACCGTCGCGCACGACGCGCTCGGGGAGTCGCAGCGAGGTGAGCATCGGAAGGCGGTGCGCCGCCGCGACGACGGGCTCGAAGCTGAAGCGCGCGACGCCGGCGACGAGCCGCTGCGCCGCAGCGCGATGACGAGCAAAGCGCGCCTCGGCGCCCTCCACTTCGATGCGTCGCAGCGCTTCGGCGAGCCCGACGATCGCCGCGACTGGCGCGGTGTGGTGGTAGACGCGGCGCTCGCCGAAGTAGCCACCGAGCAGATTCAGATCGAAGTACCAGCTCGGCACCGGCGCCTTGCGGCGCGCGACGCGTTCGAGCGCGCGCGCGCCGAACGACGCGGGCGACAGACCCGGCGGGCAGGAGAGACACTTCTGGGTGCCGCTGTAGGCGGCGTCGATGCCCCAGGCATCGAGCGTGACGGGGACGCCACCGAGCGACGTCACGCAGTCGAGCACGACCAGCGCGCCTGCGTCGCGTGCCGCGCGCGCAATCGCTGCGACGGGCTGATGCGCACCGGTCGATGTCTCCGCATGCACGAACGCCACCAGTGACGGACGCACGTCTGCGATCGCGGCCGCCATCGCCGCATCGTCGAGCACGCTTCCCCACTCCGCGTCGACGCGCGTCACGCGCGCGCCTTGTCGGCTCGCGACTTCGCACATGCGTTCGCCGAAGACACCGGCGACACCGATCACCACATCGTCACCCGGCTCGACGAGATTCTGGAAGCACGTCTCCATGCCGCCGCTGCCCGTCGCGGAGAGCGGAATCGTCAGCCGGTTGTCGGTGCCGAACAAAGCGCGCAGCCGCACTTGCAATTGCTCGACGCAATCGAGAAACGCCGGATCGAGATGACCGACGGATGAATCCGCCATCGCCGCGAGCACATCGGGATGCGCGTTCGAAGGACCCGGACCCAGCAACAACCGTCGCGGCAACGTCATCGCGAGCGTCGTAGCACCCTGACCCGTGTTCGGCTCGGTCGCCTCCGCGACCGAGCGGGGTCATGAGTCTGCGGGGTCATGTGTTGGATCATGAGTTGGATCATGCGACGGTGCGTTGACAGGAGCGTGGCACCTTCCTAAGTTGGGTAGTCCCTCCCCGCGGGAAGACGCGTTCCTTCTGCGCTCTTCCATGAACACTGTCTCGCCTCTCTGCATCGCGACTCGCAACATGAGGTCGGAATTTGAAGCGCTGGATCGCGCTCGCGCTCGGCATCGGGATCCTGCTCGCCGCCGGAGTTCTCCGGCTGCGCAGCGTTGCTCCGCCGCGTGAGTCCGGGCCGGCGGAGTCGATCTCTGCGAGTTCGCGTGCACAGCTCGACGAGGTGCTGCGCAAGACCGGCGCCGGCGAGCCGCAGCGATGACGTCGCTGCGCACGCGCGTCGATTACGAAGCCGAGGAGCGCGCACGCCTCGCTCCCTTCGCCGTATGCGCCGCCGCGTCACGCGGAAGGATCACGCCGGAGCCCGAGCATCCGCTGCGCACCGCGTTCCAGCGCGACCGCGACCGCGTGCTCCATGCGCGCGCCTTTCGTCGCCTCGAGTACAAGACGCAGGTCTTCGTGCATCACGAAGGCGACCACTACCGCAACCGTCTCACGCACACGCTCGAAGGCGCCCAGATCGCGCGCACCGTCGCGCGCTCGCTGCGCCTCAACGAAGACCTGGCCGAAGCGATCGCGCTCGCGCACGACCTCGGCCATACACCGTTCGGCCACGCTGGCGAGCGCGTGCTGAATCGCCTGATGGCCGACGATGGCGGCTTCGATCACAACCGCCAATCGCTGCGCGTCGTCGATCTGCTCGAAGAGCGCTACGCCGGCTTCCGCGGTCTCAATCTCTGCTACGAGACGCGCGAAGGAATCCTGAAGCACGTCCCGAAGTGGGATCATCCGGTGCCGCGTCCCGATCGCAGCGGTCAGACGCCGCTCGAGGCGCAGGCGGCCGACCGCTCCGACGAGATCGCGTACACGAATCACGATCTCGACGATGGGCTTCGCTCCGAATTGCTGACGCTCGAGCAACTCGGCGAAGTGCCGCTCTGGCGCGACGTCCATGGCGAAACGCGGGAGCGCATGCCGAACGCGCCGACGCCGGTGCTGCGCGCGCAGACGATCGTCGCGCTGCTCAATGGTCTCGTCACCGATCTGGTCACCGCGACGGCGCAGCGACTCGATGCGTTGCAGCCCGCCGATGTGGACGCGGTGCGCAGCGCGCCGGATCGTTGGCTCGAATACTCGCCCGCGCTGGCCAAGGGGCTGCGCGAGTTGAAGGAATTCTTGTATTCCAATTTGTACTACCACCCGCATGTCGTAGCGACGACCGAGAAGGCCGAGCGCGTTCTCGAGGAGTTGTGGCGCGTGTACCGCTCTGAACCGGCGACGGTTCCCGAGCAGGTGCGCGCGCACTTCGCAGCGGACGGCGAAGCCCGCGCGATCGCCGACTACGTTGCGGGCATGACGGATCGCTTCGCTCTCGCGGAGCACCGAAGGCTCAGCAATGGTCGCGGTCTCGACTGAATCCGATCTTCGCGTGGCCTTCGCAACCGCACCCGACGAAACCGTCGCGGCGCGGATCGCGCATGCGCTCGTCGATGAGCGCCTCGCGGCCTGCGCAAACCTGGTGCCCGGCGTACGCTCGATCTATCGCTTTCGAGGCGTCGTGGAGGATGAACGCGAAGTGCTGCTCGTGATCAAGACCTGCGCCGATCGCATCGACGCGCTAGCCGAAAGACTGCGCGCGCTGCATCCGCACGAAGTGCCCGAGCTCGTCGTGCTGCCGGTCACCGGGGGGCTAGCTCCGTACCTCGCGTGGGTTCGCGCGGAGACACGCCCGTGAGTCTCGCGCGCGCTCTCGAAGCCGCGGCGTCGGCGCTTCCCGAACACGAGGACGCGATTCGTCCTGCCAATGGCGATCCGGAGCGGCTACTCGCCGCGCTGACGACGCCCGCAGCAACGACGGTGCTCGCCTGGTTGCTCGACAACCATCCCGACGACGGCGAGGAACTCGCGCTGGCATGGGCCGATCTCGAAGCTGGCACTGCGCCGCTGCAGGGACTCGTGGATGGCGCGATCGGCAAGGCTGGTCGCAAGGCGCTGCGGCGCGCGCAACACCGACTGCGGTCGCGCGGTATCGAAGCCGGCGTGGCGCCGGTGGTCGCGCACATCGGCACGCTCCCCAAACTAGACGACGAGATCAACGTCGCGCTGGTGTCGCCGCCGGATCCGAGCGGCGCGCAATTGGTCGTCGTGGTCGAGTCGAGTCCATCGGGCGGCACGCGAATCTTCCAGGGCGCCGTCGATCTAGAGCGCGGGATTCTCGAGTTCCGCGTGTTGCAGGCGAATCGCTCGCAGGCGCGCCGCCTGCTGCGCGATCTCGCGGGGAACGCGGCGCTCGCGGCAACCGAGGCGCCGCGCGAGGCGGTGGCCGCGCTGCTGGCACGCGGCGCGGAGGCGCAGCCGAGCGATCGCGCTTTGCCCCAGGCGTTCGGCGAATGGCGTAGCCGGATCGCGCGCGCGCCCGAAGGGGCGCCGACGCCCGGTGCGCTCGCGCGTGCGGCCGTCGATGCGAAGCCGACGCCGTCGCTGCTGCGCGAAGTCGCGGAAGCCGTCGTCGCAGGCACCTACGGTCCCTGGCCGCCCACCTTCGAAGTGATTCACGCGGCGGCAGAGAAGGTGCGCGACACCGCGAAGAGCCAGTTGCTGGTGGACGATCAACAGCGCCGCGCGCAAGTCGAAGACGCGATCGGCGACGCGCTCGATCTGCGCTACGCACCGCCGGCTGCGGAACGCACCGCCATGCGATTCGAAGAAGTCGCCTACACCGCATGGAAGCACGGCCGCGCCGAGGAAGCGGAGCGCTGCATCGCCGTGGCGCGCGCCTTCCGCGAGCAGCCGCCGCGCGAGAACCCCGTCGCGCGAGCGCTCTTCGATCAGTCGCTGCAACCGCTGCTCGATGCGCTGCGCGAACACGAAGCCGCCTCGCCGCTGGTGAGGCCGTAGTGATGGTGCTCGCACAGAATCGCCATTGGCGGGTGACGCTCGCACGCAAACGCGCCGCGGCGCTGCTCGCGCTCGGCAATCTGCCCGAAGAGTTCGCGGATCTCGAAGGCTTCGAGGTCGAGATTCCGCTGGCGCGCTGGAATGCAATCGTTCGCAACGCCGAGAGCGACCGCAAGCTGCTCGGCGGGGTGTTGTTGGATGGTGCCACTGCGAAGGATCGCGTGGCCCGGGTCGTGGGATCGGATTCGATCCTCTGTGAACTACAACGCGTGGTGCGCGACGCGACCGTCGCGCTCATCGAAGCGGGTGTGATGTTGATCGCGCCCGCGGTGGAGGAGAACTGAGATGCGACGACGCTTCGGGCGACGACGCTGGGGTAGTGGTGGTAGTGACGACGGCGGGAGCCGCGGGCTCGATGCCGCGCAGGAACTCGCCCGCGTATTGCAGCTGGGTCTCGTCGATGCGGACGCTCTCGAGCCGGCGGGCGGCGATGACGTGCCCGCGGAGCTCGCGGTCGTCGGCACTGGCACCGCGCGCGACGGCGGCGAAGCGCTGGTCGTCGGCGTAGCACGCGACGGCGGCGACGCGTGGCTCGGGGCGATTGCGGTCGCGACGCGTCTCGCAGCCACCGACGGCTTCAACGGCACGGTGCTCGCGATCGCGCCGAGCTGGCCGCTGGCGGCGCGCCGGCGACTCGGTCTGCTGCGCAGCACACCGTTTCGCGTAAGGGCGCGCATCGAGCAAACGCCAGGGCAGACGGAGGGCGGTGTCGAAGCCGAGCCCTTCGAGGCTTCGCTCTTCGGCGCGGGAGCGCCGGCCACCGCTGGCGATCGCGCCCAGCGCGCGCTCTACGATCGCTGCACGGCGGCGCTCGCGGGTCTTGCGGCCAAGCACGACGGTGCCGTGCGCACCACACCGGCCGGTGACGAGCTGATGCTGCTCGGTCGGGTGGCCGCAGTGCTGCGCGGCGATGACGGCGGGATCGCGCTCGAGCTGCGCGAACCGCGGCGCGAGATGCTGCGCCTGCTGGCGGACGGACTGCCCGATGCGTTCGACCGTCTCGAGGGTTCGCTGCGCAAATTCCTCGGCGATCGGCGCATGCGGGAGGGCGACGCCGCGTCGCGCTTCGTGCTCGCAGGTGCGCTGCTCGCGCACCTCGATCTGCGCGGCGCGGTGCGCTGGCCGCTAGCCGATCCGATTGGCGAAGCGATCGACTTCGCGGGAATCGACGCGCAGGGACGCCCGGTCGCAGGCGTCGCGCGCGCAGAACTGAATCTCACAGCGCTGGGTCCCGTGCTCGACGCGTGGGTGGCGCTGGTTCCGCGCTTGCCCGCGATCCTGGCGAGTGCGAGCGAAGGACAGGGGCTCGCGCGGCCCGCGCTGGTGGTTGCGGCCGAGCGCCTCGATGCAGCGGCGGCGCGCGTACTTGCGTGCCTCGACGCCGATCTGCGTTCGCTCGAGGCATCGCGTCGTGGGCGCGAGCCGAGCTTCACGCTGCGCGAGTTGCCGGAACTCAGCGCGGGCGCCGCGCCGCGCCGGCTGCCGGCATTCACGCCGCCGACGCCTCCCGCGGAGCCTGCGGCTCGCGGCGAGCGCTTCGAACGCCCTGCGTCTGCCGAGCGCGCCGAGCCGGTCGAAGCGCAGCCGTTCGTGCCGTCGCGCCGATCGACTCCGGCGCCGTCGCGGATGCCCGAGGCGTCCGAAGCGGCCACCGAAGGACAATCGGAGCCGACCGAAAATGGTGTCGGCGAAGCGCCGCCGCGTCGTCGCTTCGAGGAGTTGTCGGTCTTCGATCTCGCCGACGGTGCCAGCGGCGACGAAGCTGCCGCCGCCGATGGTCGCCGCCGCCGTCGCCGCCGACGCGGGCGCGGACGTGGACGCGGACCGGGTTCGCCCGCCGGCGCGAATGCCGAGGGCGAAGGCGGTGATTCCGAAGACGAAGAAGAACCGGAAGCGCAGCCCGAAGCGACGGTGAGCAGCGAAGCGCTCGCGCGACCGGCGCGAGCCGAGCGCCCCGAGAATGCAGAACGCGGAGCGCGTGGCGGTCGAGGCCGTGGCCGCGGAGGTCGAGATCGCGATCGAGATCGCGATGCGCCGCGCCCGCCGGTCGTCGAAGTCGCCGAGGCGAGCGATGACGACGACGACGGCAGCGAAGTCGACGACTCGATCACGCAGCTCGCGGACGTTCCCGAACTCGAAGTCGCTGAGCCCGTCTACGAAGAAGAGGAAGGCGAAGAGAACGAGCCCGAGAGCGAGCAGGATCAACTGATCCGACGCGAACGCGAGCAGCGCCGCCGCGCTCGGCTCGCGAAGGGCGATCCCGAAACCGATGTGCGTCCGCCGCCGCGGCCGCCGCGCCGCCGTGCCGCGGTGCTCGCGCATGCGGATCGCGAGTCGGTCGCAGCCGCCGTGTTGTTGGCGCGCGAGCTGCGCCTGATCGACACGATCTGGATCTACCCGCAGGCGGAGCTGATGACGTTCTTCCGGAACGTCGCGACAGACTTGCGTGACGACACGCCGATCGTGGTGGTGGGCTTCACCGCATCGCCCGCGCGCGAGACGCTGCAGACCGCTGCGCTCTATCGCGATCGGCTGGTCTGGTACGACCATCACGAGTGGCCGCCCGAAGATCTGGAGGGATTGCGCGCTGCGATCGGCGCCGACTCGGTGCACGTCGATTCGGCGGCCGGTTCCGCGCTTGCGGTGGTGCTGGCGGGCTGCACGCGGCGTTCGCGTTTCTCCGACAAGCTGGTCGATCTGCTGACGGGTCGCTTCTCGACCCACGACTACGCACGTTGGGGTCGGCTCTGGTGGACGCGACTCGCGCAGCTCGCGGCGCGGCCGGGCGAACGGCGCCAGGAACTCGAAGCGCTGCTGGTGGGACGCCCGTCGGAACTGGCGCGACAGGCGGCGCGCGTGGCGGCGCCGGCGCTGCCGACCGAACTCGAGTGGGTCGCCGCGCGCGATTTCCGGATCGTGCACTTCGGCGGGCACGCGCTGGTTCGCGTGCCGCTGCCGCCCGATCAGGACCTGCATCTCGCCGCGCGCGTCGTGCGCGATCGCTACCGGGCGGCGCTGTCGCTGGCCTGGACGGAGGGCACCGATCGCTTCGTACTGGCGAGTGACGAGGGCGCATCGCGGCGCGTGCTCGATCTCGGCTCGATGGTCGAGCATCTGGGCGAGAAGTTTGGTTGGGTGACGGCGCTACCCGATCCCGACCACGTCGCGCGCTTCCGCATCGAAGGCGCGGTGGCGCATCCGGAGCGCATCGACGAAATCGTCGCCGAGATCGCGATGGGTCGCTCGCTGCTCGAAGGGTAGTGGGCGCGCTCGCCGGCAATTTCGTGGAGCTCTTCTCGTCCGTGCAGGGCGAGGGGCCGTACGTGGGCGCATCGACGCTCTTCGTGCGGCTCGGCGTCTGCGATCTGCGCTGTCGCTGGTGCGACTCGCCCCACACCTGGCGCGCGGCGGATGCGTGCCGGCTCCAGATCGCGCGCGGCAACAGCGCTGCGCGCGAGGTCGCGAATCCCGTGTCGGTTGCGGCGATCGTCGAGGCTTCGGAGGCGCTCGAGCTCGAGCGTCACGCTTTCGTGTCGCTGACGGGTGGCGAGCCATTGCTGCAACCCGAGTGCGTGCACGCTCTCGCCACATCGCTTCGCGATCGCGGTCCGCGCATCCACCTGGAAACGCATGGGCTCGCGACCGATGCGCTGGCGCGCGTCGTCGACGTCGTCGATCTGGTTGCGATGGATTGGAAGTTGGCGAGTGATGTGCGTCGCGAAGGCGAATCGTTCAAGGAAGCCCGCGCAGACTTTCACGACGAGCACGAGGCGTTCCTGAAGGTGGCGACGCGAGCGCCCGAGGTGTTCGCCAAAATCGTCGTGACGACTTCGACGCGCGACGACGAAGTGCTCGAAGCCGCGCGGCGCATCGCGCGCGTCGCGAAGGGCACGCTGCTCGTGTTGCAACCGGTGACACCACGGGGACCCGTGACGGAGCGACCCGACGCGGCGCAGATGCTTCGTCTCGCCTTTGCGGCCGAAGCGATCCTGCCGAACGTGCGGGTGATCCCGCAGACGCATCCGATCTACGGCGCTCCGTAGCCGAGGATTCGATCGACGGCTTCGTCGAGGTCGCGCGCTTCCAGCGCCAGCGGATCGCGGCTCGCTTGCGGCGATGCGACGCCCACGCGCACGGCGCCGCCACAGCCCGCGCGCCAGGCGGCTTCGATGTCGCTCTCCGCGTCGCCGATCAACCAACTCGTCGCGAGATCCGCGCCGAGTGTGTCGCGCGCGCGCCACAACAAGCCCGGCGCCGGCTTGCGACATTCGCAGCCGGCATCCGGCACGTGCGGACACACGAAGGTGGCATCGATCGCAATGCCCGCAGCGGCGAGATCGGCCAGCAGCCGGGCGTGAAAGCGCTCGTAGTCGGAAAACGCGAAGTAGCCGCGTCCGATGCCGCTCTGATTGGTGACGATCGCAAAGTGGAAACCCGCCGCCGCGAGGCGACGGAGCGCGCCGGTGACGCCATCCAGCAACGCGTAGTCTTCCAGCCGATGCGGATAGCCGACGTCGCGGATCAGCGTACCGTCGCGGTCGAGCAGCACGTAGCGCTTCACGATGCCGTCGCCGCCAGCTCGGCGGCGATCGCGCCACACACATCGTCGCGTACGGCCTTCGCGGCCACCTTCACCGCGTTCTCGAAGGCGCGATCCTGCGAGCGGCCGTGCGCCTTGATCACGATGCGCTCGAAGCCGAGGATCGGCGCGCCGCCGTAGCTCGCGTAGTCGAGCAGGTTCGAAACGCGCGCGAGTCCATCGCGCAGCAGGAACCGGCCCGCTCGCCAGCGCAGTTTTTCGCTGTAGACGGCGTCGCCCATCGCCAGCAGCACGTCGCCCATGCTCTCGAGCAACTTCAGCACCACGTTGCCGATCACGCCCGGACACACGACTACGTCGACCGCGCCGAGCGGCACGTCCTTGCCCTCGATGTTGCCGCGGAAGGCGAGGCCCTTGGCGCCGGCCAGCAGTGCGTGCGCATCGCGCAAGAGTTCGTCGCCCTTGTACGCCTCCTCGCCGATGTTGAGCAGGCCGACGCTCGGCCGCGCGACTTTCGAGATGCGCGCCGCGTAGGCGGCGCCCATCGTCGCGAATTGGAGCAGGTCTTGCGGCGTGCAGTGGAGATTCGCGCCGACGTCGAGGAGTAGCGCGAAGGGGTCGGGATTGTGCGGACGCGGCAGCGTCGGGTACACCGCGGCGAAGGCGGTGCGTCGCACACCGGGCAGCCGCGGAATCGAGCGCGCCGCGACCAGCAAGAGCGCGCCGGTGTTGCCCGCCGAGACGAGCGCCTGCGCGCGGCCCTCGGCGACGGCGAGCGTCGCGAGCGCGAGCGACGTGTCGGGACGCTGCGCTGCCTGCATTGGGTGCTCGTCCATCGCGACGACGCCCGGCGCGTGGAGCAACTCGATGCGCGCGGCGTCGGCGCCGAGCGTCGCGAGCGCCGGTTCGAGGCGGCGCGCATCGCCGACCAGCAGCACGCGGATGTCGGTGCTGCGCGACAGCGAAGCCGCGGCGCGCAGCGGAGCCTCGGGTGCGAAGTCACCGCCCATCGCGTCGAGTGCGATGGTGCGCGTGCTCGGCTCCCCGGTGTTCATGCGCGCAGGCTATCACGAAGCGCACGCAGCGCGCGTCGCGGCGCGGTGGGTCGGTGGCCGCCGAAGCGTTGGCGCAAGTAATCCTCGGTGAGCGTCCAGAATGCGGCCGCGGCGGCCGGCGGCATATCGCGCGCCGCGCGCCTCGCGAAGTCGCGCGCCGGTACCGCCGCGTCGCGCACGAGACCGCGCTCCACTTCGAGCAGTCGCAACGCTTCGCCATACGCGACCGGCAACGGACCGCGGCGCGCGCGGCGTCGCCGCCAACGCACGAAGCCCGCAACGACGGCGGCGCCGAGCAGCGCGGCGACGACGGGTCGCGCCCATTGCAACCACGGCAACTGGCGCCAACCAGATTGCGGCGCGCGCGGCGTCGCAGCCGAGGATGACTTCCCGTCCTTGCGCCACGCCTGCCACGCGAGCCAGCCGCTGCGCAGCGCACGCAATTGTGTCGAGCGGTCGAACTCGACGACGTGCTGGTACCACCAGTGCTCCGCTGCACCGGCGACATCGCGCAGCTGCGCCAGCATGCCGGGATACGCCGCGCGCATGCGCAGATCCGGCGGAGTCGGATCGAAGCGCACCCAGCCCGCCTGCTCGAAATTGACCTCGACCCAGGCATGCGCGTCGGCGCGCGAGACTTCGACGAAGCCACCGAAGTCGTTGTCGCGCCCACCCGCGAAACCGTTCACCAGCCGCGCGGGAATCTGCTGCGAGCGCAGCAGCATCACCATCGCGGAGGCGAAGTACTCGCAATGTCCCTCGGTGTTCTCGAGCACGAAGTGCTCGATCGGCGAGCGCGGATCGTCGACGCGCTCCGCAGGAGGTGTGTCGCTGTAGCGACCCTTCTCGCGCAGCCAGCGCTCGACGGCCCACACGCGATCGGCGTCGTTGCTCGCGCCGGCCACCAATTGCGCAGCCACCGCGACGAACGCGGCGGAGAGCGGCGGAACTTCGAGGTAGCGCTCGCCGTCGCGGCCGGGAGCGAGCGCGCGATCGCTGCGCAACACGTCATTGCCAGGTACGTGCGTTTCGCTCTCGACCACGTATTGGACGCGGTCCTCGCTGGATTCGGGGGCGTAGAGTCCGCCGTTCCGATCGCGCTCGATGCGACCGATGCCGCCTTCGACTTCGAGCGGTCGTGTCGCGCCGAAGAGCACGCCCGATTCGACGGGCTCGCGCAGCACGCGTTGGATCAGATCGGCGTCGCGCGACGAGGATCCGACACGCAGACCGAGGTCCGCGGCCATCCCGAGCGGATCGCGCGCTCCCGGCGTCACCGACCAGTGACGGCCATCGAAGTGGTCGAAGGCGAGGCCGCGGTAGTAGGCCTCCTCCGGTGGCGGCGCGACGCCGCGCAAGGTCTCGATGCGCAATGCGATCGAGGGATCGCGCCGGATCCGGCCGATGTCGCCGAGCGAGACGTGATCGGAGAAGCCCGCCGCTGCACCGCCGATGCCGCCGCCCGAAGCCAGCGAGCCCGCGTGCAGACGAGGCAGGAACAAGAAGATCACCAGTGCGAGCGCGACGGTGCCCACCGAAGCGAGCAGCGTGGTGCGTAGCAGCCGCGGAGCAATCGCGCGCTGCGGCGACCACGCCTCGCCCGCCGCCAGCGTCTCCATCCAGAGCGTGTGCACCACCAGCGTCCATACCGTTGCGACCAGGAACGCGAGCAGCAGCGGCGGAAACAGAATGCTGTCGGTGAGATTCGCCGCGAGCACCATCTGGAAGAGCGCGAGCGCGACGAGCAGGAAGTCCGAACGCCGCGGGCGCGCGTCGAGCAGTTGCAGCGATTGCGCGAGGAGCGCGAAGTGAGCGAGCGCGAGCAGCGCCAGATCGCCGCGGAGCCAGAGCGAGAGCGCGAAGCCGATCGCTCCGAGCAGGCCCACGTTCAGCACGACGGCGTTGCGTTGCCAGGCGCGCGGGTGGCTGCGCAGGCGGAGGCTCGCGATCACGGCGAGAGCGTGGATCGCGATCGCGAGCGTCGAGACGTTCCCGGTGAGCGCCAGCGCCGCGCCGCTCACCAGCACGATCGCGTAGCTCGCGAGCGGGCGCGGCGGCGCTTCGATCGAGGCGGGCGTCGTCGTCGCGGCGCTCACGGCGCGTCCACGCTTTCGGGCGCGATGAGTGCGAGGTAGCCGAGCAGGCGCGCGCGATGAACGTCGCCCGTTGCGGCGCTGAACTCGGCATCGTCGGTGCGCAGCGCGACACGCAGTCCGGCGCGCAGCCCGGCATCCGCTTCGGAGGCGGCGCGTTCCACGGCTTGCTCGAACGCGTCGCCCGTCGCGGCGCCGTGTGTCCGCAACTCGACGAGTGCTTCGCCGCCCGCGGTGCCTTCGGTTTCGCGCACCAGCAACTGGCCGCGACGCCACGAAGCGCGCCAGTGGATGCGGCGCGGCGCGTCGCCGCGGGCGTAGTCCCGCAGGCCCGTCACTTCAGTAGCGAGTGAGCCGCGCCCCGGCGCTTCGCGCTGTCCGCGCGGATCGCCGATGCGGCGCGCGGGCGGACGTTGCGTGGTGATGCGCGGGTACACCACGACGGTCGCCTCGCGCTCGATCTCGAGCGATTTCGCGAAGAGCCCGAACGGGAAGCGCGTGATCACGCGGAAGCGCGTGAAGCGCAGCTCACCGCGCTGCGCCGCCTCGAAGCGGTACGAGCGCGACTCCGTCTTGCCGGCCTCGATCAGCAGCGCGAAGGCGCGGCCGAGCACGCGTTCGCTCGCGTCGCCCGGCGCCTGCCCGAGATCTTCGACGACGATCGCGTGTGCCCAGGTCTTGCGCTGCGCGTTGGTGATCTCCAGCACGACGCGCGCGCCGCGGCCCGCCATCCACTCGAAGGGCAGTTGCCGCTCGACGCGGATGCCGCGCAGCGCGGATTCGGAGAGCACACCGGAGAGCGTCAGGAACGCCAGCAGCATCGAGAGCACGAGGTAGAGCAGGTTGTTCCCGGTGTTCAGCGCGGCGAATCCGATCGCGAAGACGAGGCCGAAGAAGAGCCAGCCCGCACGCGTCGGCCGGAGCTTTCGCGGCGGTCGCAACGCCTTGCGCAGCCGCGCTCCGAGCGGAGCGCGGGGCTGCCGATCCCGCCGGCCGGGATGACGCAGAGCTGTGACTACAGCGGGACGGCGGCGCCGTCGAGAATCTCGCGGATCACCCACTCCGCCTCCTCGGAGGCGGGACCGCCGACCTCGCGCGGATCGAGAACGACGCGGTGCGCGAGCACGGGAACCGCCAGATCGCGCACGTCTTCGGGAATGCAATAGTCGCGGCCATCGACCAGGGCGCGCGCTTGCGCGACGCGGCGCAGCGCGACGGCGCCGCGCGGCGATGCGCCGAGGCTCACACTCGGGTGTTCGCGCGTCGCGCGCACGATGCCGAGCAGATACGCGACGAGGCCGTCGTCGAACTTCACGCGCTCGGCGGCGGCGCGCATCGCGACCAGATCGTCCGCGCTCAGCACGGCGGTGAGGCGCGGCAATTCGGTGGCGGCCGGATCGTCACGCAGCACGGCGGCTTCGTCGGCGGGATCGGGATAGCCGATGCGGAGCCGCAATAGAAACCGGTCGAGCTGCGACTCGGGCAGCGGATGCGTGCCGTGATGCTCGACCGGATTCTGCGTCGCCACCACGAGGAAGGGCTGCGGCAATCGATGCATCACGCCATCGACGCTCACGGATCCTTCGGCCATCGCTTCGAGCAGCGCGGACTGCGTCTTCGGACTCGCGCGGTTGATCTCGTCGGCGAGCACCACCTGCGCAAAGAGGGGACCGTGCTGAAATGTGAACGCGCCGGTCGCGCGGCCGTCGCGCATCTCGGGCACCGAGGCGCCGACCAGATCGGCGGGCAGCAGATCGCTGGTGAACTGGATGCGGCGGAAGCTCGTGTCCACCGAACGCGCGAGTGCGTGGGCGAGTGTGGTCTTGCCGACACCCGGCACGTCTTCGATCAGCACGTGTCCGCCGGCGACCCAGGCCTCGACACATTGACGCACCACTTCGGTCTTGCCGCGCAATGCGCGCTCGACGTTCGCGCGCAGCCGACCAGCCAACTCCGCGGCGCGCGCAGGATCGAGGGGTGCCGGCGACGCGGCCGGAGTCGATGAGGAGCGATGCGCCACGCAGCCTCTTCGGCGCGGAGTGCGCATCTCTCAAGCGGAAGCGCGCCGGCAAGAAGGCGGCAAAACGGCGGCAGCGCGCATGGGCAAGTTTGCAACGGCGCATGCTGGACGCGCGGTCGATTGTTGGAGCGCAAAAAATAGCTCGCGAGAATGGGAGCGCTCAGGGGGCGGTTGCTGCGCCGTTCGCGAGCGTCGCACGCGGGTCCGTCGTGATCGCCGCCGCGCGTGCAGCGCGGATGAAAGCGGGCAGGTCGCCGCCCTCCGCATCGAGACGCTGCGTCCAGAGTGGAAGGTCGCGCTCGTAGGTGCCGGCGAGCGCGAGACAGGCGTCCTGCAGTGGGAGCTTGTCGGCGAGGCGGCCTGCCGCGCGACTCGTGAGTGGAAGCGCGCGCAACTCCTCGCGCGCCGTGCGCCCGAGGTGCGCGCGCGTTTCGCTGCGATCTGCGGTATCGGGCGCCGCATAGAGCGCCGCGATCTGCGCGCGCAGTGCCGCCAGCACGCGCGCGACGGCGCGATCGTCCGCCGCGCGATCGCGTTCGCGCGCGGCGTTCGCCGCATCGCCGCGCTCTTCGAAGAAGCGAACCGCAGCTTCCTGACCCACGAAGGTCGCGACGCTCTCGTTGTAGTCGGCGTCACTCGCGACGAACACCGTCGCGTGCACCAGTTCGTGGAACAGCATCTCGGCGAAAGGGCCCGTCCCGCCCTGCAGCATCGGCTCGAGCACCGGATCGTCGAACCAGCCGAGCGTCGAGTACGCCGGCACCGGCACCAGGCAGGTGTCGAGACCGCGTGCGCGCAGCGCGGTCGCCTCGCGCTCGGCGCGTGCGAGGTCGAAGAATCCCTTGTAGGGCTGGGTTCCGATCAGCGGAAACCAGAAGCCAGCCGGCTCGATCTCGCCAGCGCGCGTCGCGACCAGCGCGGTCACCACACGATCGCCCGGCCATGCGGCATACGCTCTATATTGCCCGCCCACGCGAAGGCCAATGAGTTCGGCGTAGCGGCGCACGTCTTCGACCAGAGCGAGGTTCTCGCGCAACGTCGCAGGCGTGTCGCTGTTGGCGACCACCTCAGTGATGGGTTCGCGCGCACGCAGGATGCGCAGCTGCCCCTCGGCGAGATGGGTGTAGTAACAGCCGGGGAGCAGCATGAGCGCAATCAGCAGCCCGAACGCTTTCGTCTGCGTGCGCATCACGTCGCCCCGCGAATGCGCCGAGGCGATCGCAGCCGAAGTCTTCGCAGCGGGTGCGAGCGGACTGGAAGAGCGCGAGAGCGGTGACACCATCGTGCTTCTCGTCTACGCGCCGGCGGCGCGGGCGGAGGAGGTGTGCGCAGCGGCGCGCGCCGTTGTGGGCGCCGCGATCGTGGCGGCGGCGGTGCCGGTCGTCGCGCGCGACTGGCCGGAAACCTGGAAGGACGGCTTGACACCGATCGTCGTCTCGCCGCGACTCGTGGTGCGACCACCGTTCGCGGCGCACGCGTTGACGGCGGGACAGTCTGAGGTGGTGATTGAACCGCGCCAGGCGTTCGGAACCGGCGCGCACGGCTCGACCGCGTTGGCGCTCGCACTCCTCGATGCCGCGATCGCGACCACAAGGCCGGCGCGCGTGCTCGACGTGGGATCGGGCAGCGGCGTGCTCGCGATCGCCGCGCTGCATCTCGGCGCGGGGCGCGCGCTCGCCTGCGATCTCGATCCGATCGCCGCGCGCGAGACGCGTGAGAACGCAGCGCGCAATGGCGTCGCGGATCGGCTCACCGCGTTCGCGGGATCGCTCGACGCACTCGGCGCGCGCGCGGGCAGCTTCGAGTTGGTCGTCGCGAACGTGATCTCGAGTGAGCTGCGGCCGATCCTCGGCGCGCTGGTCGCGCGGGTGTCGGCAAATGGTGTCGCGGTCTTCTCCGGCCTGCTGTTGGCGGAGCGCGAATCGATCGGCGACTTGCTCGCGCGCCACGGGCTTCGCGTCATCGACGAGCGGCGAGAGCTCGACGCGCGCGACGACGAGTGGCTCGCGCTCATCGCGACGCGCTGAGCTGACGCAGCCACGTGTCGAAGAGTCGCGCGAGCGTGTCTGCGAGCGGAATCTGCGGCGCCCAGCGGGTCGTGCGACGCAGGCGTGTGGCATCACCGACCGACGCCCGATCCGCCCGATAGCGGCTCGCATCGACCTCGATCTTCGGACGCAACCCGGCGCGTGCGGTCAGGTGATCGAGCAGTTCCGCGATGCGGACGGGGATGCCGGTCGCGATGTTGTAGGCGCCGCGCGGAACCTTGCGATCGAGCAGTCGCGCATAGGCATCGACGACATCGGCGACATCGAGGAAGTCGCGCACCGCGTCGAGATTGCCGACGCGCAGCACGGGCTCGCGCGCGCCGAGCGCCATTTCGGCGAGCTGGCGGGCGAAGCTCGACGCCACATAGCCGTCGGTCTGACCCGGGCCGGTGTGGTTCCAAGGTCGCGCGCGGATCACGTCGAGACCGGCTTCTGCGAACGCTGCGCCGAGCAGATCCGCCGCCGCCTTGGTGCGCGCGTAAGGCGAGACGGGCGCGAGCGTCGCGTCTTCGCCGATCAATTCGCTCGTCGCGGAGCCGCCATAGATCTCGCTCGATGAGATCAGCAACACCCGCGCCTGCGCTGCGTGACGCGCGACGGCGCGCAGCACGTGCAGCGTTCCGAAGTAGTTCACGCGCGCAACGGCATCGGGTTCGGTGAACGAAGTCGCTACCGATGCGAGCGCGGCGAGATGCACGACGGCGTCGGGGCGCGCATTCACGATCGCCGTATCGACGGCGACTGCGTCGCTCACATCGACCTCGCGGTCGCAAGCGATGACATCGTGTCCATCGCGCGCGAGGCGCGGCAACAGCCACGCCCCGACGAATCCACCGGCACCGGAGACCCACACGCGCACGGCGCGCAGGCTGCCAGAGGCGAGGTCGCTGTGCTACACGGCCGACGTCTTGCGAAGTGATTCCACCGCAGCCGTGCTCTTCGATCTGGGTGGCGTTCTCGTGCACCTCGATTACGCGGCCATCGCAGCGGAGGCAGCCGTGCTAGGTGTGGCGCTCGATGCGGCTTCGCTGCCGCGCGCGGAAGGGCAAGCGCGTCGCGCGATCGATGCGCGCGCCAGCGCGATCGGCGGCGTACCGGGCACCGACGCGTCGCGCGTGCCGAGTTACTTCGATGATCTGCTCACCGCTGCGGGCGTCATCGAAGCCGCCCGCGCGGAGTTGGTCGCGCGACTGCAGGCGCACAATCGCGAACGAGCTTTGTGGCGCGTGCCTTTCGCCTGTGCGCGAAGCACGCTCGAAGCGCTGCGCAAAGCGGGGTTGCGACTCGGTGTCGTGTCGAACGCGGACGGTCGAGCGGCGGCGATCCTGCGCGAGACGGGCCTCGCAGCGTCGCTCGACGTGATCCTCGACTCACACGTCGAAGGCGTCGAGAAGCCGGACGCGGAGATCTTTCGTCGCGCGTTGTCGCGACTCGGTGTTCGCGCGGGCGAGACGCTCTTCGTCGGCGACATCGTCTCGATCGACGTGGTCGGCGCGCGCAACGCGGGTCTGCGCCCGGTGCTGCTCGATGCGGTGGGAGCCTACGAAGACGTCGATTGCGATCGCATCGCGCGGCCGAGCGAGCTGCTCGGATTGCTCGGCATCGGCGCCGCAGGAGTAGCCCCGTGATCCTCGGCGTCTCGGGTCCCTACGGCGCAGGCAAAGGCGAAGTCGTCGAGTATCTGCGCGCGCGCTCGTTCTACGCGCTTTCGCTGTCGGACGTGTTGCGCGACGAACTGCGCACGCGCGGCGAAGCAGAGTCGCGCGAGCGGATGATCGCGATTGGCAATGAGTTGCGCGCGCGGCATGGTCCGGGCGCGCTCGCCGAGAAGATCTGCGCGCGGCTGCGGCCCGATCGCAACTACGTGATCGATTCGATCCGCCATCCTGCGGAGGTCGCGACGCTGCGCGCGCTCGGTCGCGGCTTTCGCCTGCTCTGGGTCGATGCCGATCCGAAGCTGCGTATCGAACGCTTGCGCTCGCGCAACCGACCGGGCGATCCCGCGTCGCTCGACTCGATGCTGGAACAGGAAGCGCGCGAGCGGAGCGGCGGTGGCGAATCGGCCCAGCAACTCGATGCAGTCGCGGCGCTCGCCGACGTCGAGGTGCGTAACGAGAGCTCGCTGTCGGCGCTGCATGCCTCGGTGCAAGGCGTGCTCGAAGCCAGCGCGAGCTTCCAGCGACCGAGCTGGGACGAGTACTTCCTGCAAGTCGCAAGGGTGGTGGCGTCGCGCAGCAACTGCGTGAAGCGGCACGTCGGCGCCGTGATCCAGCGCGATCGCCGCATCGTCTCGACGGGCTACAACGGCACGCCGCGCGGCACCCGCAATTGCAACGAAGGCGGTTGCCCGCGCTGCAACTCGTTCGCCGAATCCGGCACACGCCTCGACGAGTGCCTGTGCTCACACGGCGAAGAGAACGCCATCACGCAAGCCGCGTATCACGGCGTCTCGGTCCGCGACGCAACGATCTACACCACGTTCTTCCCGTGCCTCTTCTGCACCAAGCTGATCATCAACGCGGGTCTCGCCGAGGTGGTCTACAACGCCACTTACGCACTCGACGACGTCGCCAAGAAGCTGCTCGAACAAGCCGGCGTCCGCGTGCGGCGAGTCGAGTTCACGCCGCAGTAGCGGGGCCGGGCGTCAGGTTATTTTTCTGTCAGGTTGTTGAGCCGTAACCTGACAACCCGATAACCTGACGCCCGGCCCCGTTTTGCGCGATCAGCGCGCGCCGTCGAAGAGGCCGCTGAGGCCGGACGGTTCGTGGGCGCCGATCACGAGTTGTTCGAGGACGCCGACTCCTTCGCGATCGCCCCAGCGCGCGCGCACCAGTTGTTGGACGTGGATGAAGCGCGGGTCGAGCGGCTTGCATTCGGCGAGCCTCCAGCTTTCGCCGCCAACGGCTTCCGGCCCCTTCCAATGCGCGTGTCCCCACTCGGGGTGCAGGTAGCCGATGCCGCACATCTGGAAGGTCGCGAGCGGTTCGAGCGCGATCGCGTGGCGCACGCCGTCGTGCGCGACGAGTGCGATCTCCGCGCGTGTCGCGCGGCGCGTGCCGGGCTCCCACTCGATTCGGTGTTCGACACTGCGCATCGACTCGATGCCAGTGGTGTCCACCGCCGATGCGCTCGCGTCGCGCAACAGCGGCACGACGACACCGTTGTCGTGCCAGCGACGACCGGTGGAATCCTCGTTGACATCGAAGTGCGTACACACGTCGTCGAAATGAAGCGGCGCCCAGAGCCAGAAGAACTGGGGCGCTGCGAGCATCGGGCCAGCGGCGCGCTCGCCGATCGGGCGAATGCCCCACGATCGATCGCGACAGCCGAGTACGGAGGCGGGTGACACCGCGATCGGCGCGCCGCCTACGCGGAGCAATCCCTCCCAGGTGCCGAACTGCGTGAAGCGCGTCACGTCCATCAGCAGGCGGCCTTGCTCACGACGCACGAAGCGCGGCTCTTCGACGGCCACGCTGCGCGCGCGGAAGCGCAGATCCGCCTCGATGCCCCATTCGTTGGGATCGACCGTCACGCGCAGCGTGCGCATCGGCTCTTCGATCGTGATCGCGATCGGGCCGACGCGCAGCGCGCCGAGCGCATCGCCCTGGCGTGACGCGTGTACCGAGTGCTGGTAGCCATCGCGCACCACGCTGAACGCCGCATCGACGATCGCGCGATTGCGGTAGACGCCGAAGGCGGCGGCGAAGAAGAGCGAACCGTCGCGCGCGTAGCCGTTGAAGAAATAGCGGTCGTAGAAGTTGCGATCGCCGGTGGCCGGATGCGCGAGCGGCTCCGGCGTCTGGTGGATCGGGTGATCGTCGAGCGGATGCAGCATTTCAGCCTCGCGAGATTTCTTCGAGCAGGGACGGTTGCAGCCGACTCAGATCGCGGATCGCTTGCGCCGCGAGGTGACCGCCGAGAATCGGCCGGAGCGCATCGCCGCGCTCGCTCGGCAGCGTATCGAGACGCGCAAATGCGTCGCCGAGCGCGTCGCGCAGTGCATCGAGGCCCGCGCTCACCGGCATCGCGGCCGCCGCGGCGAGACGGCGCTCGATCTCGGCGGCGAACGCGACGTCGCCCGCGTCTTGCAGCCGCGCCGCGAGCGTCGCCAGGGCTGCACCTGCCGAGCGCGCTTCCTCTTCCTGCGGCGCGAGCGCCGCTTCGATGCGACCGCCGAGATTTCGCAGCACGTCGATCGCGGCGAAGAGTTGCCCGCGTGCGGTGCGAGATTCGACGTGCGGAATCACCTGCTCGTGCAGCGTGCGCACGACACCTTCGAGCAGCGTTTGGGGAGTTACGCGCACGGGGACCTCCGGGGTCGGTCAGGGCAACGGCAGCCAACCGCGCAGCGCGGCGAGCAGGGCGTGCAGGAACGGAAGTTGGTGGTCCAAGATCGCCATTCGCAGATCACGCGTGCGGCCATCCGCAAATGCGCGAATGCCGGTGAGCATGATCGCGGCCATCTTCACGACAGCCAACACTTCGAAGTAGCGAAGCGCGGCGCGATCGACGCTGCGTCCGGAAGCGACTTCGTAGTGCGTCACCAACTCCTCGGCCGATGCGAGGCATGCGGCGCGGGATGTACCGCCGCGCCACAAATGCGAGATGCACCACGCCACGTCTTCGGCCGGGTCGCCGAGGTGAACCATCTCCCAGTCGAGAATCCCGGTGAGACGCGTCGCGTCGCCGGCGCGCTCGATCAGCCAATTGCCGAGTCGGTAGTCACCGTGCAAGAGCACGATTTCGCGCGACGCGGGCGCGTGTCGTCGCAGCCAGCCGAGCGCTTCGGCGAGGACGGGCTCGACGGCGATGCCGCTCGCCGCGATGCGCGCCGCCCAGCGCTCGACCTCGCGCGCTGCGGGCTGGACGCCGATCGCCGGCGCGCCGAGAAACCCGAGATCGCGCGCGCGCCAGTCGATCGCGTGCAAGTCGGCCAGCGCGCGCATCACCCGTGGCGCGAGTGCGGCGCGTTCCGCGGCTGTGAATGGGCCCTCGCCACTCGCGCCAGCTACCGGAATCGGAACCTCGCCGGCGAGTCGCTCCATCACATAAAAGGGTCGATCGAGCACGCGCGCGTCGGCTTCGAACCATGGCGTGCGCGGCGAGGGCAGGGGATCTTCCGAGAGCGCATGCAACACGCGGAATTCGGGCTCGAGATCGTAGGGTTCGAGCAGGCCGGCGGCCGGCTCGCGCTTCAACACGAAGGCCGCGCGCTCGACGCGCTTCCCGTGCGTGAACTCGGCGCAAAAAGAGAACGTCTCGGCCGAGAAGCCCTCCGTATGCGTCTGGACGTCGCTCACGCGAACCGCATCGGCGTCGGGCACCCGCAGCGCGAGGAAGCCTTCGAGGCGCGCGCTGATGTCGCTCACGGCTTGCTCGCGGTCGGCGCTTCGCCACCGAGTTTTGCGAAGAGTTCGCGCACTTGCCGTTCGGTGTCGGCGAGATCGCCGCTGTTGTCGATCACATGATCCGCAAGCGCGCGCTTCTCCTCGATCGGAAGCTGCGCTGCGATGCGCTGCTCGGCCTGCTCGCGCGTGCAAGCGTCGCGCGCGACGGTTCGCTCGATCTGCAGCGATCGAGGCGCGTAGACGAGCACGGTGGCGTCGGCGCCGCCGCGCGCAGCGACGCGATCACGCGGCCGGTTTTCGAAGAGGAGCGGAATGTCCATCACGATCAGCGCGACGCCAGCTTTGCGTGCGGCGTCGCTCCGGCGCGCCATCTCGGCGCCGACGCGTGGATGCATGATCGCGTTCAGGCGCTGGCGCTGAGTCGGGTCGCGGAAGACGCGATCGGCGACGCGGGCGCGATCGAGTGCGCCCGACGCGTCGAGCACATCCGCGCCGAGCGCGTCCGCGATCTCCGCCAACACGGGTGAACCGATCGCCTGCAGCTCGTGAACGATCGCGTCGGCGTCGATCACGACGGCTCCGAGTTCGGCGAGCAGCCGCGACACCGTGCTCTTGCCGCTACCGATTCCGCCGGTGAGTCCGACTACGCGCGTCACGCGTTCCCCTGCGCTTCCGCTCGATGAACCAGCAGGGCGCACGTTGCGCACGCGGCTCGACGATTGGGCGCACCCTATCCCAGCGCTGCCGGTGCGGCTATGCGCGGCGCAGCGCTGGAGTGGAGAAGCGAGACGTTGTGTCGATGCGGTAGGCGCTAGCCGACCAGATCGCGCTGCTCGGCCGCCATCACGCAGTTCTTGCCGGCCGCCTTTGCGCGATAGAGCGCGCGGTCTGCCGCGTGGAAGAAGCGCTTGCGGTCGCCCGCGAACTCGGCGACGCCGATCGAGATCGTCACTTGCAGAGGCTCGATGCTGCCATGCAACACGAACGCCGTTTCCGCGACGGCGGTGCGCACCTTCTCTGCGACGAAGAGAGCACCGTCCTGATCGGTTCCCGTCGCGAGCACCACGAATTCTTCGCCGCCGTAGCGCGCCAGAATGTCCGACTCGCGCACGGATTCATTGAGCACGCGGGCGATGCGCATCAACAATGCGTCGCCTTCGGCGTGGCCGTAGCGATCGTTCAGTCCCTTGAAGTCGTCGATGTCGATCAGCAGGATCGAGAGCGGGTCGCCGCTGCGCGAGACGCGTTTGATCTCCCGCGTGAGCGATTCCTGGAAGTAGCGATGGTTGTGGAGCTTGGTGAGCCCGTCGGTGATCGAGAGCTGCTCGAGCACTTCATTGGCGCGCTGCAGCTCTTCGTTCTGTTCGCGGAGCTGGCGATGGTGCTGGTCGAGTTCGTCGCGATTGCGGCGCAGGCGGCGCGCCATGTCGTTGAAGGTGCCTGTGAGCAGCCCGATCTCGTCGTGCGTGTTGGTGTCCGGAACCTCGACTTCGAGCTCGCCCTGCGAGATCCGCCGCGCGCCTTCCGAAAGCGCCTCGAGCGGCCGCACGATCTTCGCGGTGATCTCGTACGCGAGGAAGGAGAAGACGAGGATGATCGCGAGGTCGATCACGAAGACCCGCGTCACGACGGAAAACACCGGCGCGAACGCCGCTTCGAGCGGCTGCGCGACGACGACATTCCAATCGAGGAAGGGCAGACGCGCGATGACACCGATTCCGCGTCGGCTCTGGGGCGTGCGGAATTCGGCGACGGCGGCGCGCGGACCGCGCTGCAGAAACTCGTCGGGGAAGCTTTCGAAGCGAGTCGCTTCCGCCGTCGCACTCACGGCGAGTACATGGCCCGCGGTATCGACGAGATAGAGCTGCGCGTCCTCGGGTCCGCGCGCGGCATCGAGGTGGGCGGTGAACGGTTCCGCCGCGAAGATGCCGTGCAGCGTTCCGAGCTGGTTGCCCGTCGCGTCGCGAATCGGTGTCGAGGCGACGAGGCGGCCGTCGACGCCCAGCAGGAGCGGCGCGCTGGAGCTCCGGAGATCACGCATCAAGCGGGTGGGCAAGCCGGCCGTCGTGGCCGACGCTACGGCGGCGCCGCGCGCGTCGCTGAGGATCAGTCCGGCGAACGGGCTGGTTCCTTCGAGGGCGCCCGCGAGAACGGCTTCGGTGGCGTCGCGCGTGTCGCGCGCGCCCGCACTCGTGCGCAGCAGGTCGGGATTGCGGGCGAGGTGCGCGAGCTGACCCTGGCCGTCGTCCACCCACGCGCTCAATCGCTGGGTGCCGCGCTCGGCGAGCATCGGGTAGGAGGCATCGAGATGGGAGCGCAGGAAGGCATAGGTCGAATGCACCGAGATCCAGCTCACGACCAGCGCCGTGACGAACGTCGAGAAGAAGACGAAGAAGATGATCTTCGTCGCCAGGCTGTCGCGCGGTTGACGGCGTAGAGCGAGCGTGGAATCAGACATCCGAGAAGGCACCCCGCAGCTTTCAGGTATCGACCGGGGCGCCGCTGTCCTTGACCCGTACCGAGCTTGTTCGCGGCGGCGGCGCGAATCGCGTAAGTGGTCGCGACGGCGAGAGAATCGGCGCAATTTTGGTTTGCGGCGCCGAAACCCCTTTGATATGGTGCGCGAGCAAATTCAGGGGTTTAGGCGATATCTCGCTTCTCGGGGCGCAGCGATTCCCAACGATGCGCCCCTGGCCTTGGTCCCACAGCGCCACGCGGAGTTTCCCGACGCCACGCGGCGGAGGCAGCGATGAGTCAGCCCCGGGAAGCCAGCGCGCCTGTCGCGAATGCAGATGCCGTTGCCGAGTTGGCGCGGCTGCGTTCCGAGATCGATCGGGTCGATCGCGCGCTGATGGAACTGCTCAATGAACGCGCTGGGCTCGGCTGCGCGGTTGGCGAAGTGAAAGAGCGGAGCGGGATGCCGGTCTACTCCGCAGCCCGCGAGCGAGATGTCCTCGCCGCGCTCGTTCGCAGCAACGGCGGTCCGTTCCCGAGTGCGGCGATCGAGCCGGTCTTCCGCGAGATCATTTCGGCAACGCGTTCGCTCGAGCAGCGGCTGCGCATCGCCTTCCTCGGTCCCGAGGGAACCTACAGCCATCTGGCCGCGCGCCGACATTTCGGCGAGACGGCGGAATTGGTGCCGACTGCGACCATCGGCGACGTCTTCGCCGCGGTCGAGCGTGGCCACTCCGAGTTGGGCGTCGTGCCGGTGGAGAACACCACCGAGGGCGTGGTGACACAAACGCTCGACGCGTTCATCGGCTGCGAAGTGACGATCTGCGGCGAGGTGCTGCAGCGCATCTCGCACCACCTGCTCTCGCGCAGCGGCCGCCGCGAGGACGTGAAGCGCGTGGCGTCGATCGGCCAGGTGCTCGCGCAGTGTCGGATCTGGCTCGAGCGCAACATGCCGGGCGTGGAGCGCGTCGAAACCGGGAGCAGCGCTGCTGCCGCGCGGCTGGCCTCCGAAGACGCGGGTGTCGCCGCGATCGGGAGTGCGCTGGCGGCGACGGTCTACGGCCTCGACGCGATCGAGGCTGGCATCGAAGATCGCAGCGACAACAGCACGCGTTTCCTGCTGCTCTCTCGCGTGGCGCCCGCGCGCAGTGGCCGCGATCTGACGTCGGTGGTCTTCACGGTGAGCAAGGCGCAGTCGGGCGCACTGCATCGCTTGCTCGATCCGTTCGCGCAATGCGGTGTCAACCTCACGTCGATCCAGTCGCGGCCGATGCCTGGCAAGCCCTTCGAGTATCTCTTCTTCCTCGACATGGAAGGGCACCGCGACGATGCGTCGGTCGCGCGTGCGCTCGCCGAAGCGGCGGCGACCGCGTACTCGCACCGCATACTGGGCTCGTTCCCGCGCGCGACGGCGGCGGAGGCTTCGCCGTCGTGACGATCGCGCAGCGCGTGAAGCCGTGGATCGCGGCGCTTGCCCCGTATCAGCCGGGCAAGCCGATCGAAGAACTAGAGCGCGAACTCGGCATTTCCGACGTGGTCAAGCTCGCGTCGAACGAGAACCCGCTCGGACCGTCGCCGCGCGCGATCGAAGCGGTGCAGCGCGTGCTCGCCAACGTGCATCGCTATCCGGACGGCGCCACTTTCGCGCTGCGCTCGAAGCTGGTGGAAAAGCTCGGTGTCGCGCCCGAGCAGCTCGTGTTCGGTTGTGGCGCCGACGAGCTGCTGGAACTCGTCGCCAAGTCGTTTCTCGGTCCGGGGGACGAGGCCGTCTTCGCGTGGCCGTCTTTTGCGATGTATCCGATCGTGACGAAAGGGATGGGCGCCACACCGGTCGCAGTTCCGCTCGATGGCGATCTCGTGCACGATCTCGATGCGATGGCCGCAGCGATCACCGAGCGCACGCGCGTGGTGATGGTCTGCAATCCGAACAACCCGACCGGAACGAGTGTCGGCGCCGCCGCGTTCGATCGTTTCGCGGCGAAACTTCCGGACGACGTCGTGCTGCTGATCGACGAGGCCTACGTCGATTTTGCCCGCCGCTCCGACTTCCCCGATGCGCTCGGCTGGGTTGCGCGCCGACCGGGTACGGTGACGGTGCGCACCTTCTCGAAGATCGCGGGCCTCGCCGGTCTGCGCGTGGGCTACGCCGTCGCGGATCGCGAGCTGGCCGGTTACCTCGAACGCGCGCGCCATCCGTTCAACGTGAATCTGCTCGCGGAAGCGGCGGCCGTCGCGTCGCTCGACGATTGCGAACACTTCGACCGCACCGTTGCGCAGAACACCGAGGGACTCGCCTACTTGCGTCGCGAGCTCGGTGCGATCGGCATCGAGACCTGGCCGAGCGAAGCCAATTTCGTGCTCGCGAAGCCGGGCCCCGGCAGCTACGAACGACTCTTGCGCGAAGGCGTGATCGTGCGGCCGCTGGTCGGCTTCGGAATGCCCGACCACGTGCGCATCACGGTTGGACGCCCCGAGGAGAACGAGCGACTCGTGAAGGCGCTGCGGCGCCTGGTCGAAGAGGGCAGCCGATGAATGCCCGCTTCGAGCCGATCGAGCGACTCACCGTGCTGGGCCTCGGCCTGCTCGGTGGGTCGGTCGCGTGGGCGGCTCGCGAGCGCGGACTCGCGCAAGAGGTCGTCGGTTGCGGGCGGCGCGAGGCGCCGCTGCGCGAGGCGCGGAGTCGCGGCCTCGTCGATCGCATCGAGGTCGATCCCGCAGCGGCTGTGCTGGGCGCAGAGCTGGTCGTGTTGGCCACGCCGGTGGGATCGATGGCAGGGGTGCTGCGCGCGGCCGCGAAGGGTTTGCGTCGCGACGCGCTGGTGACCGACGTCGGCAGCGTGAAGTCGATGCTCACCGAGACCTTGCCCGGTCTGGTCCCGCCCGGCGTCGTCTACATCGGCGCGCATCCGATGGCGGGCAGCCACGAGAAAGGCCCCGAACATGCGCGCCCCGATCTATTCGAGGGTGCGACCTGCGTGATCACGCCGACCGCTGGCGATTCCGAGCCGGCAGTGGCGCGAATCGAGAGATTCTGGAGCGCGCTCGGGGCCCATGTGGTCCGCCGCGACCCGACGATCCATGACGTCGAGGTGGCGTGGATGAGTCACGTTCCCCATGCTCTTGCCTTCGCCTTCGCTCGGGCCCTCGGTGATGCACCGCCGAGCGCAGGCGAAGTAGCGGGATCCGGCTTTCGAGACTTCACGCGAATCGCCCGCTCTGATCCGGAATTGTGGGCGGAAATCCTTGTCGCAAATCGCAAGGCGGTCCAGGGGCCGCTCGCCCGCGTAGCGGAGCGGCTCGGAGATCTCGCACGAGCGCTCGAAACCGGTGACATCGATACGATGGACCGTTGGATCGCCGAGGCGCGAGCGCAGCTCGACGCAGCGACGAATGAGAACAGACAGAACCGCGCCCGATCCGATGAGGCCAAGGGGCTTCGCGGCGAAGGCCACAACCCGAAAACCTGACCGCGCATAGCGCGCGGGCAAGGGAGCATCGAACAACCGCATGACCGATCGGCAAACCACACAGTCACCCGCGGGCGAAAGCTTCGCCGAGCTTTTTGCCACCAGCGAACGAGCGATGAAAGAGGGCGAGGTCGTACGCGGCACCGTCCTCGGGATCGACGGCGAAAACGTCCATGTGGACGTCGGCTTCAAGTCGGAAGGCTTGATCCCGCTCTGGGAATTGATGGACGACAACGGGAATGTGCTCGTCAAGCCGGGCGACATCCTCGACGTCCTGATCGAAGAAGTCGAAGACGCAGACGGGCGCATCGCACTCTCCAAGGAGAAGGCGGACCGTCTGAAGATCTGGGACGAGATCTCTCGCGCCTTCGAGGCCGACGAGTCCGTCGAAGGCCACATCGTCTCGCGCGTGAAGGGCGGCCTCTCGGTCGACATCGGCGTGAAGGCGTTCTTGCCGGGCTCGCAGGTCGATCTGCGGCCGGTACGCAATCTCGAGTCGCTGATCGGCGAACGGCTCGCGTTCAAGATCATCAAGTTCAACAAGCGACGCGGCAACATCGTGCTGTCGCGCCGCGCGCTGCTCGAGAAGGAGCGCGCCCGCCAACGCACCGAGACGCTGACGACGCTCGAGGTCGGCCAGATCGTCGATGGCGTGATCAAGAACCTCACCGACTACGGTGCGTTCATCGATCTCGGCGGCATCGACGGCCTGCTCCACGTGACCGACATGTCGTGGGGCCGCGTGAATCATCCGAGCGAGATCTTCCAGGTCGGCGACCAGATCAAGGTGAAGGTGCTGAAGTTCGACCCCGAGTCCGAGCGCGTGTCGCTCGGTCTCAAGCAGATCCAGCCGGATCCGTGGGTCGATGCGGCGCACAAGTATCCGATCGGGAAGCGCGTGCGCGGCAAGGTGGTCTCGCTCGCCGATTACGGCGCGTTCCTCGAGCTCGAAGCGGGCATCGAGGGCCTCGTGCACGTGTCGGAGATGTCGTGGACCAAGCGCGTCAAGCACCCGTCGAAGGTCGTTACGGCCGGCGACATGGTCGACGCGATCGTGCTCGATATCGACGAGATGAGTCGCAAGATCTCGCTCGGTATGAAGCAGATCGAGCCCAATCCCTGGAGCCTGATCGAAGAGAAGTACCCGGTCTCGACGCGGGTGCACGGCGTGGTCCGCAACATCACCAACTTCGGGCTCTTCATCGGGCTCGAGGAAGGGATCGACGGCCTCGTGCACGTCTCCGACATCTCGTGGACCGAGCAGATCAAGCATCCCGGCGAGAAGTTCAAGAAGGGCGACGAGCTCGACGCGATCGTGCTGAAGATCGACAAGGAGAACGAGAAGTTCTCGCTCGGCATCAAGCAGCTCACGCCGAATCCTTGGGACGACATCCAGCGGACCTATCCGCTGGGTACCGAGATCGAGGGCGAGGTCACGAGCGTCACCGACTTCGGCGCGTTC
>JANNKU010000114.1:0-81938 GCA_031396445.1 Deltaproteobacteria bacterium
CGATCCCGACGGACACCAGCTCGAGATTTCGTTCGGGCAAGAAGTGGGAATCGCCGTCGACCACGCCAAGGAGGACTCGCGATGAAGGTGCTGCGCGGTCATCACATCTCGTTCTCGATCGCCGACCTCGATCGCTCGAAAGCGTTCTACGGCGGCGTGCTCGGACTCACCGAGTTGCCGCGCCCGCAGATGGGGATCGGTGGCGCGTGGTACGGCGCGGGCGATACGGAGGTACACCTGATCGTGGCGCCCAAAGGCATCGACACGGGCACGCCGCCGTCGAAGCTCACTCCGATCGCCGATCACGCAGCGTTCCAGATCGATGACTACGACGCTGCCGTCGCGCACCTGCACGCGGCGGGCCTCGAAGTGCTGGAGACGACTCGCGCGCTGGGCCAGCTCTGGGTGCGCGATCCGGATGGCCATGTGATCGAGTTGATCGTTCCGACGCAGCGCGGCTGATCGACGTTCCGCGATAGAGGAAAGTTTCTTCCCTCGTCCTGCACGCGCACGTGCCCGTAAAATCACAAAGCCCTTCGCGAACCAAAGCGAAAACAGCGAGTTGCCTTGCTCCTTCGCAGAACTCGCTACCGGTCCCAGACTTGCAATCGCAACGCGATGCCCTCCCGGCGGAAACGCCGAGGTCGGCGTTCGAATCGCTTGGGAAGCGGGAGATGCACAAATGCGCGCGCTGCTCGGTTTCGTCGCTGCGGGATTGATGTTCATGAGCGTCGCCGGTCGGGCAAGCGCGGTGTCTCTCGGATTCACGGGCAATCTCGCCGTCCAGATCGTGACGGTGGACCCAGTCGTGATTCCGGGTGCGGGCGTAGCGACTGTGAATGGCTCGGGAGCAGCGGGCCACTTGACCGGCCTGCAGATACCGGCGTCGCCGTTTGCGGCCACAGGACTCCTATTGCCCGTGACGGATCCGGGCATCTTCCCGATTCAAGGAGTCCAGGTCACCGCGCACAATGCATCGGCGAACTTCGCAGGGGTGGGCGGCGCCGGATTCGGTGGCACGATGCCGATCATGGGCGCGGCGAAGGTATGCCTCTTCGGAACCTGCTCGGCCGCAGTTTCCAACCTGAGCGTGCCGCTGACGGTGGTGGGCCAGGGCGGCGTGGCGCTCGTGACGGCTGCCGTGAACCTGACCGTGATCGGCGCGCCGTGGACGACTGGCACGGCTGCGATTGGCACCGCGTTCACGGCGATGGGTGGCGTGTCCCCGCTGTCGAACACCGGCGCGCTTTCGGGCAACGTGGTTCTGGTGACACCGATCTTCATCAGCACGAACGTCGGCGCCTCACCGATCGTTCCTGCCTTCGGCATCCTGAATCTGCACTTCGTTCCCGAGCCCGGCACGCTTGTGCTGCTCGCATCGGGCATCGCATCGCTCGTGGTCTTCGGCCGCAGTCGCGTTCGCTGAGTACCGAACCCAAGCGGCGCGCTCGTTCGACGGAGCCGTCAACCGCGACGTGATCTAGCGACTTCCTCCGACGCAGCGCGATCGAACGCGCGCGGGAGAGGGATGGTGTCCCCAACGGGAATCGAACCCGTGTTACCGCCTTGAAAGGGCGGAGTCCTAGGCCTCTAGACGATGGGGACGCGCGAGGCCGGGATTAGGTAACGAGTCTTCCGGCGCGGCGCCGCCCCGCAGCGAGGAGCCCGAGCACCAGCGCGAGTTCGGCGCCGAGGCCGCAGCCCGCGGGCGGCGTCTCCCAGTTTTGCCACGCGAAGCTGCAGTTCGGATCGGACGCGGCAACGCCCGCGCCGTCCCAGTCGACCTTGCCGTCGCCGTCGTTGTCGATGCCGTCGTCGCATCGCGGGTTCTCGTTGTCGCTCGCGATGTTCTGGCATCCGATGTCCGCGGGGTGATCGACAGCGCCGTCCCCGTCGTTGTCGATGCCATCGCTGCACGCGCCTTGCAGCATCACGTCCACGCCGCCGATGCCGAAGTCGTAGTCGAGAGTCGAAGCCGGCCCGCCGTTCGCCGCGTAGTGATAGAACTCTGGAAAGATGTCGAGGCTGCCGGGATACGCGTAGTGCACCGCGATCAAGGTGCCATCGGGCGCGGCCGCGAGATCCGTGAGCGTGAAGCGGAAGCCCTGTTGCATCTCGAGGCCCGTCCGGACTCCTGCGCGCCAACGCCAGACCATTCCGGAAAGCGACGAGTTGACGGTGAGCAAGCCGAAGCGATCGCCAGACGCCGCAGCCTCGATCCCGCGCAGATGGCCGTCCACGGTTTCCCCGAGCGGCACGGCGACACCCGTCGTGGGATCGATCCGCACGAATTCGTAGATCGGGAACGTCGGAAACTCGGGAGGCCCGAGGCCGATGTAGCGCGTGGTGAGCAGGCGTCCGTCCGGTTCCGCGTCGAGACCGTGCCACTCGCCCGGCGTGAGCGTCATGACCGCGCCGGTCGTTCGATCGATCTCGATGATGCCGCTCGCGGCGACGAGGAAGATGCGTCCGCCGGGAGCGACCGTCAGCTCGGGATCGTCGGGATGCAAGGCCGGGAGACCACTCGCGAGCAGCGCGAACGATCCCGTCGCGAGGTTCACCCGCTCAATCGCGTAGGCCCCGCCCAGATAAGAGAGGACCAAGGCGCTCGTTGCGCTCTCGATCGCCACCTCGCCGGTCGCGTTCGGCAGCAGATCGCTGATCGGCTCGATCGGCCCTCCAGCCGGATCGACGCGACACAGTCTCCGGTCACAGGCGCCGGACGGATAGCCGGCGTAGTCGACGCCATGAATGACGACGTCGCCGAGGACCAGAGGCGGAGCAGCCACCGCCGTCACACCGGAGAGCGCCACTACGGCCGCGATACAAAGTGCGCGCAACATAGATTCCGCCTCCGCCGTTGGGCTCGCATGATGGCCACAAGGCGATCAGGAAATCAACTTCTTCGTGGGTAGAAGCTCCGTGCTGCGCCACAGGTACCACGTCGCGATCGAGCGATACGGGCGCCAACGCTCGCCGAGCGCCTCGAGCTCCGCGCGTTTCGGCAGATCGGCGAGTCCGTAGAGATCGCGCGCGGCTTTGCAGACGCCGTAGTCGCCGACCGGCAGTACGTCGGGCCTGCCCAGTGAGAACATCAACAGCATGTGCGCGGTCCACTCGCCGACGCCGCGCACCTGCGTGACGGCTTCGACGACGGCATCGTCATCGAGGCGCGCGAGTTTGCGGCCATCGAGCGTGCGCTCATCGAAGGCCGTCGCGATCGCGTGGATGCTCGCGATCTTCTGGCGCGACAAGCCGACGCTGCGCAGCGTCTCGGCGTCTGCGATGCGCAAGAGCGCAGGCATCGGGACGCGGCCGCCGAATGCGGCGTGGAGTCGCTTCTCGATCGCGCGCCCGGCCGCGCCGGTGATTTGCTGGTACAGCACCGAGCGCACCAGATAGCGATACGGATCTCCGCCGCGCTTCAATTCGCACGCGCCGACGCGGCGGATCACCGCGCCGAGCACGGGATCGCGACGGCGCAACGTGCGGCGCGCGCGTTCGATCCCTGCTGCGTCGATGCGATCGCTCATCGCGGATCTCCTTCGCCATCGGCGCGCGCAGAGTACGCGCGACGCGATGAACGCGCTGATCCCAGCAACGGGACGTCCCGCTCGCGGGACATCTGACACGCAATTGGAGCGCTGATTCCAGTCGCGAGCGCGCGCGCCGCGCACGAAGCGTTCGCTGCTCCGATCGTTGCGCGCCGTTCTGCGCTCGCACTGCGCCTGCGCCTCTGCCGCAGGCGCTGCGCAAGCTGCCGCCGCGGTGCGGGTCGCCCGCCCCAGACGTCCCGTGCGAGGGACCCCGAATCAGCTCCGAGAGATTCTGCGCTTCGACGGCTCAACACACTGAAGTCGCAGCGCAATCACCGCGCGCGAAACGCATGGCACGAGACTTGGAAAGGAGGGTGGTCGGACGGGGCGGACTCTGGACTTCGAGCAGGGAGCGGGAATGGCTGATCACACGATCCTCTTCGTCGATGACGAGGTGAACATCCTCAAGGCGCTGAAGCGCCTGACGCGCCACGAGACGTGGGACGTCGTCTGCGCATCGCGCGGCAGCGAGGCGCTCGAGATGATGGAGCGCCAGCCGGCGCAGGTCGTGGTCTCCGACCAGCGCATGCCCGAGATGAGCGGCGTGGACATGCTGCAAGCGGTACGCGACCGCTGGCCCGACGTCGTGCGCATCATGCTCACCGGCTACACCGAGATGAACGTCGCCGTCGATGCCATCAATCGCGGCGAGATCTACCGGCTGATCACGAAGCCGTGGAACGATGAAGAGCTGAAGGCGACGATCCGCCAGGCCTTCGATCACTACGACCTGAAGCGCGAGATCAAGCGCCTGAACCAGATCACGCGCGAGCAGAATTTCAAGTTGCAGGACATGAACCGCAACCTCGAAGCGAAGGTGCGCGAGCGCACCAAGCAGCTCGCGGAGAAGCACCAGGAACTGCGGCGCGCGTACGTGCAGACGATCCGCGCGCTCGCGGAAGCCGTCGATGCGAAGGATTCCTACACGCGCGGCCACTCGGAGCGCGTCGGCGTCTACGCGTCGAAGCTGGCGCGCGAGATGAACTTCCCGAAGGAGTTCATCGAGCGCGTCTACATCGCCGGGCTCCTGCACGATGTCGGCAAGATCGGCGTGCCCGATCGCATCATCACGAAGCCGGACAAGCTGAACGACGAAGAGTACGCGGAGATCAAGAAGCACCCGGAGATCGGCGCAAAGATCCTCGAGCCGGTCGAGTTCCTCGCCGACGTGGTTCCGTGTGTGCGCCATCACCACGAGTGGTACGACGGCTCCGACAAGGGCTACCCGTGTCAGCTCGCGGGCGATCGCATCCCGCTGCCGTCGCGCGTGATCCTCGTCTCCGACACCGTCGAGGCGATGACCAGCGACCGCCCCTACCGCAAGGCGTTGCCGCTCGACACCGTGCTCTCCGAGCTGCGCCGCTTCTCGGGTACGCAGTTCGATCCGGTGTGCGTGCAGGCGATGCTCGCGATCCTCGAACGCGAGGGTGAGAGCTTCCTGCGCAAGGATCAGAAGTTCGACATCTACGAGTTCATCGAAGGTTGATGGTGCAGACCCAACGCGAGGCGCGCGCTCCGCATCGACCCGCCAGCGCGCCGACGGCGCTCGACGAAGCGCTGATCCGCGATCCGCGCTTTCTGACCGATGTGCGATTGCTCGCCGCACTGCACGGTGAATTGCGGCGCCGACTCGGCGACACCGCAGCGTGCGTCGCGCTGCTGCAAGCCGGTTTCTTCCACGGCCTGCGCGATGCGCTCTGCGTCACCGGCGAGGCGCGCGTGCGCAATCGCGAGAGCGAAGGCGATCCGCCCGCAGCGACGCCGCTCGTCGCGCTGCGCATGGCCAATCTCGCCGACGTGCGCGGACCCGCGCTGCGCGGAAGCTGGCCGCTGCAACTCGAAGCGGAGTCCGTGCTGCTCGCGCGAGGCCGAAGGACCGAGCCCGCTTGTCTGGTGAGCGTTGGCTACACATCCGGGTGGCTCTCGGGATTGTGGAACGCAGACTGCCTCGCCATCGAGCGCGGTTGCGCCGCGGCGGGCGACGGATGCTGTGAGTTCGAGGCGCGCGAAGCCGCAGTGTGGGTCGAGGACGGCAACGCGCGCGCGCAGGCGCTGCTCGCCGCCCTGCCCTTCTCCGCACTGCGCGAAGCCGTCGCGCGCGACCTCCCGATTCTCGAAGCCGCCAACAGCGGCGCCTTCGATTCCGCATCGCCGGCCGTGCACGTGTGGGGACCTGTGATGGTCGTGCCGTACGCGGGCGAAGAGACGGCCGTCACCGTGGAAGCGGTGGTGCGCGATCCCGGAGCGGCTGCGGTGAGCGTCGTGATCGTCGATCTCGACGGCGCCGTGGTGGACGACGGCTTCGGCGCCGTCGCGCTCGAACGCGTCCTCGATGTGATCCAGGCGTGGGGTGCGGAAGCGATGATCACAGGGCTCTCGCCGCTCTCGGAGCGCGTCGTGGCGGGACTCTCCGGCGAACCGATCGTGATTCGCAAAGACCTGCGCGCAGCGATCGCCATCGCGTTCCAGATCGCCGAGTCGCAGCGCCGAACGCTCTGAGGCCACCCGGATGAGTCGTCCCTCGCTCGAAACCGTTCCGGATCGCGGCTCGCTCGACGAGCTGCCGCTGCCGTCGCTGTTGCTGCGACTCTATCGCCGTCGCTACAGCGGGTTGCTTCGGGTGTCGCGTGATGGTGTCGAGAAGCGCGTCGCGTTGCGCGACGGCGTGCCGGTGATGGCCGAGTCGAACCTCAGCAGCGAGAGTCTCGGCGTCCAGCTGATGGATTCCGGGCGCATCTCGCGCGACGACTACGCCCGCGTGATCGAAGCGGTGCGCACGCGGCGCTGCAAAGAAGGCGCCGCATTGCTGGGCCTCGAACTGGTGACGCCGCGCGAACTCTATGAAGCACTGAAGCAACAGGTGCGGCGCAGACTCCTCGATTGCCTCGGCTGGGCGCGCGGCGATTTCGCGCTGGAAGCCGGCGCGGCGCCGGTCGATGACGCATCTGCGTTTCGCTGCGATCCGGTTGCGTTGGTGCAAGAAGCGGTCGCGATCCACTGGGGCCCGACGGTGTTGCGCGCAAAGCTCGGCGAGAAACTCGGCCGCTACGCGAGCGCCACGCCCCGCACGGCGGCGCTCGTGGAGCGCCTCCATCGCGACGCCGACGTCGATGCCTTCGTCGCCGGCCTCGGCGGCGCCGCCTCGCTCGCCACGCTCCTCGAAGGGACACACGCGCCGACGGCGATCGCCGCGGCCTGGGTGCTCGATGCCCTCGGCGCGCTGGAGCTTCGCGCGCAGCCGGCGAGCGAGATCGGCAAAGCGGGCGACGGCGACAGCAATGCACCCGAGATCGAAGTCGTCATTCACGGCGCCGACGAGCCGCGCACCGAAGCGCCCGGCCCTCTCGCACGGAGCGCTCCGAAGACCGCGGCAGCCACGAACAAGAATCTCGACGCGCTGCGCAACGAGATCCTCGCGATCCATCAGAGCCTCGACGACCGCGACTACTACCAACTGCTCGGGATCGGGCGCAGCGCCGATGCCGCCGCCGTGCGACGCGCCTATGTGGTCGCCGCCAAGCGCTTCCATCCCGACGCGCTCGCGCGGCTCGGTCTACTCGAAGTTCGCGAAGTCGCCGAGGTGGTGTTCGCGCGCATCGCCACCGCCCACGAGACGCTCTCCAATCCACAAGCGCGCAACGAGTACGATCGCAGCGACGAAGGCGTGCAGGACGTCGACGCCGCGCGCGTGGTGCAGGCCGAGGCGATGTTTCGCAAGGCCGAGATCCTGCTGCGCGCCGGCAACTTCGGCGGCGCACTCGAGTACCTGCGACCCGCCGTCGCGATCTGGCCCGACGAGTGCGCCTACCAATCCGCCCTCGGCTGGGCGCTCTACAAGAAAGCGCCCCCCGATCCGAAGGCTGCGCGCGAACACCTCGAACGCGCCGTCGCCCTCGATCGCGACGACGCCGTCGCCACCTTCCGCTTCAGCGTCGTGTTGCGCTCGCTCGGCGAAAAAGACGCCGCCGAAGCAGCCATGTCGCGCGCCAAGGAACTAGACCCGAAGGTGCGGTCTTGATGATCTCGCCGCTCGCCGTAGGCTCGCTACGCGGGAACCGTGGCGCGGAGCTCCGAGCCTGGCCCGCGTAGCGAGGCGGAGCCGAGCGGCGACATCACAAAGCCGCGATCGAGCTGGCAACCAACCTCCGAAACCCCATCGTCCCGCGTAGCGAGCCAACGGCGAGCGGCGACATCATGAGTTGAGGACCGTCGTGTTCCGAAATCGAATCACCGACATGCTCGGCATCGAGATTCCGATCGTGCAGGCGCCGATGGGGTGGATTGCGCGGGCACAGCTCGCGTCCGCCGTCTCGAACGCGGGAGGCATGGGAATCATCGAGACTTCCTCCGGCGATCTCGATGCGGTGAAGGACGAGATCCGCAAGATGCGCACGCTCACCGCGAAACCGTTCGGTGTGAACATCGCGCAGGCCTTCGTGCGCGATCCGAAGATCGTCGACTTCGTGGTCGAGCAAGGCGTTCAATTCGTGACGACATCGGCCGGCTCACCGACGAAGTACACGCCGCAGTTGAAGGCGGCGGGGCTCACGGTCTTCCACGTCGTGCCGAATCTGCACGGCGCGTTGAAGGCGATCGATGCGGGCGTCGATGGGCTCGTCGTCGAGGGTGGCGAAGGCGGCGGCTTCAAGAATCCGCGCGATGTCGCGACGATGGTGCTGCTGCCGCTCGTCGCATCGAAGGTGAGCGTGCCGATCATCGCCGCCGGCGGCTTCGTCGATGGCGCGACGATGGCGGCAGCCTTCGCGCTCGGCGCCGAAGGCATCCAGATGGGAACGCGCATGGTCTCATCGCTCGAGTCGCCGGTGCACGAGAACTGGAAGCAAGCGGTGATCGATGCTGCAGAGACTGACACCGTGTTCCTGAACCGCCGCGTCGGGCCGGGGCTGCGCGCGCTGCGAACGAAGCACGCGGAATCGCTCGAAGACGCGACGCACAACGTGATGGCGGAGTTCGGCGATCGCGCGAAAGTGTTGTCGCTCTACTTCGGCGGCGACCTCGAAGCCTCGATCGCGCTTTCCGGTCAGGTGGCGGGACGCATCGATGCGGTCCGGCCGGTGCGCGAGATCATCCGCGAGTGTGCGAGCGAGTGTCTCGCGATTCTCGCGCGGCTCGCCGCCGCGTATCCGGTCGCGAGCGAGCGCCGCTGATCACGCGATCTCGCCCAGAGAACCGGCGGCCCGTCCCTTGCAGAAGATCTCGCAAAAGTGGGGAGGCGATCAGCAGATCGCCCGCTACGGAGGTCCGAACGCCATGCGCCGTGTCGAAAGCTCTTTCTTACGCCGATCGCTGGCCTTGCTCGGGATCACGGCCATCAGTGTCGGACTCAGCGGCTGCTTGTGGCAACACGCCCACCCTCGCGGCCTCGGCTGGGATTGGGGTTGGAATGATCGCAACGACCGCAGCGGGTACGATGACGGCGATCGCCACCGCAAACAGGACAAGCATCGCGAGAAGCACGACGACCGGGACTAGGAGACTGACCCAAGACTGCATCCGCACGTCTGGGCGCGCATCCATCCCCGCTCACTTCGTTGCGCTTCACTCGCCGTAGCTACCGCTACGCCTCGCTCGCGCGCCTCGCGAGCGGGGCGTCTGCGCGCCCAGCCGCACGGCACAGTCTTGAGTCAATCTCCTAGCGGGCGAGCAGGCTCACTCGGCCGATGCGCCCGTTCTGAATTTCTAGCGAGAACAGGCGACGTCCCGGCTCGACGCGAGTGAATCGCGCACGCGGCGCTCCGGCAGCACGACAAGCCGCTGCGGATCGCGCTGCGCCTCGCGGACGCGCGCCAGAACGAGCCCGTATTCGAGTCCCTGCGCGCCGCGCCAGAAGATCCGACCCGCACTCTCTCCGACGCGCACGAAGGGACCGTCGAGGTGGTTCTCCTCTGCGACCAGTGCCATCCGATCGACGAGATCGGTGCGGCAGCGATCGATCGGCGTGCTCACGACGATGGCGCCGCTCGGGATCGCGTAGAGCGCGCGCATACTGGGATCGCGAAAGCCGTCACCGGCGGCCACGCCCTTGCCGAAGCGCGCGATGCGCTCGGTCTCGCGAACCATCACCGTGTCGCCCTGCCGCGCGTGGCCCTGGAAGCCGAGCGCGTGACCGAGTTCGTGCAGCGCGGTGCCGATCAGCTCCGCGGCTGAGAGCGGGCGCTGGTGACCCAGCGTATCGGCGTTCGTGATGCGCGCGATGCGGATGCGCGCGCGCGCGATCGCCGCGCCGACAACGAGCGCACCGCTCTGCTGACTCGCTGGCGCGATCCGGCAATCGACGACGGTGTTCGCCGTGTCCTGGCCCGCTGCGGTGTCGACCGTGCCGGAGACGAAGGAGATGGCGATACCCGCGTCTGCACTGTCGACCACGGCAAAGCGCACGCCGAGCCCCGCCCCTTCCCACGCGTGCAGCGCCGTCTCGAGTGCGCGGCGCTCCTCGGCGCTCGCATCGGATGGCAATGCGACGAGGATCGGCGCTTCCGTCGACCAGTGGCAGTGGAAGAAGGTGAGGCGTCCCGCGAGCGGCAGCGGATACGGATTCGCGTCGGCGAGACGCTGCCCCTCGATCGAGCGAAGCTTCGGATGCTGCGCGAGCAGATCGTCGTGGCGAGCGCCGCCGCTGCTGCATGCGACGGCGAGGATCGCGCCGAGCGCGAGCGCCGCAGCGCGCCTCAGACCGGAACGATGCCGCGCTTGCGCCACGGACGTTCCACGCGTTTTTTCGCGAAGCGTTCGAGCGCGCGCGCCACCACCGCGCGCGTCTGGCGCGGGTCGATCACGTCGTCGAGCATCGCGCGAATCGCCGGCACGTACGGGTTGATGCCGGCGCGCAGTCGGCCCGACGCGTCGTCGATCAGCTTCTTTCGCTCCTCGTCGGTCGCGAGTTCACGCAGTCGCTTCTGCGCGAAGATCGAGACCATCCCTTCCGGCCCCATCACGGCGATCTCTGCGCTCGGCCAGCCGACGATCCAATCCGGTTCATAGGCGCGACCGTTCATTGCGTAGTAGCCGGCGCCATACGCCTTGCGCACGATCACGCAGAGTTTCGGAACGGTGGCCGACGCGACGTAGTGCAGCATTTTCGCGCCGTGGCGGATGATGCCGGCCTTCTCGACCTTCGAGCCGATCACGAAGCCGGGCGTGTCCTGCAGGAAGAGCAGCGGAACGCCGAACGCGTCGCAGATCTGCACGAACTTGGCGGCCTTGTCGGCGCTGTCCACGTCGAGCACGCCGCCGAGGTACATCGGATTGTTGGCGACGACGCCGACCGGTCGACCGCCGACGCGGATGAATGCCGTCACCAGATTGCGTGCCCAGCCGGGTTTGATCGGGAACACATGACCGTTGTCAGCGAGCAGTGCGATGAGTTTGCGCATGTCGTAGGCGCGGCGCGGGTTGTCCGGCACGATGTCGAGCATCGCTTCATCGGCGCGCTCGATCGGGTCGTCGCAGGGCAGGATCGGCGGCGCTTCCTCGCAGTGGCTCGGCATGAACGAGAGATAGGTGCGGATCGCCTCCATGCAGGCGGGATCGTCCGCAACTTCGAGATCGCCGACGCCAGACACTTCGCAGTGCACCTTCGAACCGCCGAGATCTTCCTCGCTGATCTCCTCACCGACGGCGGACTTCACCAGGTACGGGCCGCCGAGCGCCATCGACGAGTTGCCCTTCACCATCGGCACGAAGTCGGCGAGGCCGGGGATGTAGGCGGTGCCCGCGGCGCCCGGACCGACCATCGCAGCGACTTGCGGCACGACGCCCGACATCACGATCTGCTCGCGGAAGAGCGCGCCGGTTTCGGCGAAGACCGACGGGCCGTACTCCTCATCGGACGCGCCGCCGCCACCGAGTCCGCCACCGCCGATGCGCGCGCCGCCCGAATCGACCAGCCAGACGAGCGGCATGCGATGGCGCAGGCAGAGCTCGCGCATCCGCGCGGCCTTGGCTTCGCCGGTGGGACCCATCGAACCGCCGAGCACGGTGAAGTCATACGCCGCGACGCCGACGGCGCGGCCGTCGATCTTGCCGAATCCACACACGACTGCGTCTGCAGGCGAATCGACGCCGGGTTGTTTGCCGAGGATCGCGAGTTCTTCGAAGTGCGCGTCACGATCGAAGAGCAGCGCGATGCGCTCGCGTGCTGTGAGCTTGCCGCGACCGTGTTGCTTCGCGATGCGCTCCGGCCCGCCCATCTCCGCGGCTCGAGCGCGACGCGCTTCCAGTTCGGCGACGCGCTCGCGCAGCGTGCTCATCGCGGCAACACCGCGCTCGCCGTACCAGCAACCACCGGCTCGCCGTTCTGGTTGGTCGTGACGACGTCGAGCTCGACGCTGCCATCGTCGCCGATTGCAGTGATCGTTCCCCTCGCAGTCAACGAATCGCCCGGCCAGACTTGTTTCACGAAGCGCACGCCGTACTCGCGCAGCACGCCGTCGCCGAGCCAGTCGGTCAGCAAGCGACCGGTCATGCCCATCGTCAGCATCCCGTGCGCGAACACGGACGGATAGCCCGCAGCCTTCGTCGCAAAGGTCTCGTCGTGGTGGATCGGGTTGAAGTCGCCCGAGGCGCCCGCGTACATCACGATCTGGGTTCGCGTGAGGTTCTCGACGAGCACGAGTTCGCGGGTGTCGCCGACTTTCAGTTCCGACGCGCGCAGCTTCGGATTCCCGCTTGATGTCGCTGAGGGCTTCGCGGTGTTCATTTCTCCACCGCCTTCTCGGTGAGAACACCGACGCTGGTTGCGACGAGCACGAGCTCGCCAGCTTCGTCGCGGTACTCACTCACGGTCTCGGAGAATTTCAGCTTGCCGCCCTTCTTGCCTTCCTTCTCCCAGGTCTTCCCTGCTCGCGTCGTGACGACGAGCTTCATGCCGGGCTGCAGCGGCTTGTGGTACGCAAAGCGCTGCTCGCCGTGCAATACGCGAGCAAGCGACCCACCTCCGGCTCGATGAACCTCGCCGCTCGCCTTTGGCTCGCTACGCGGGATCCTGCGGGCGCCGCGCAAGCTGTAGTTCGGATTCCAATGCGCCGACGCGATACCGAAGGTGGGCGGCGCGACGATGTCGCCGAGCGGCGTCGCTTTCGCGTGTTCCGCATCCCAGTAGATCGGATTGGTTTCGCCGACGGCCGCGGCGAAGTTCAGGATCGCGGTGCGGTCGACGAAGAATTCGTATTCGGGCTCGGACACAATGAAGCTCCTGCGAAGGGCGGCGCAGTCTAGCTTGAGGCCTCGCGAACGGCCTCGATGCGAGTCGCCTTTCGATCCCATCCAAGGAAGAAGAGCGAACCCACCGCGAGCATTCCGCCCGCCGCCGCGAACATCACCGCAAAGCCGCGCGTTTCGATCAGCCAGCCGAGCAACGGCGCGCCGATCAATCCACCGACGTCGGGCAAGGCGGTGTGAATCGAGATCGCCGCGCCGCGCCCCGATTCGGATGCGCGCGCGACGACGAGTGACGAGAGCACCGGATAGATGAAGCCGTGCCCGAGCCCGCAGAGCACGCCGGCGGCGAGCACCTCCGTTGCGGTATCCGCGGCAGCGAGACACAGAAAGCCGGCCACCAGCGTTGCGAGCGCCGGGAAGAGCACGCGCTTGGGTCCGACGCGGTCGGGCAAGCGGCCGCCGACGAGTCGAACGGTGATCGCCGCGCCGGTGTAGGCCGTGAAGAAGGTGCCGAGCGTCGCCACCTCCGTCTCCATCACGAAGCGTTTCACGAATACGAAGACGCCCGTCAGCACGAGGCCGAACACGGTGCCCATGAACCAGAGCGGTGCGAGATCGCGTTGCAGCAGCGCGTGGCCGATGCCGCGCGGCGGATCATCGACATGGCGAACGCGCGGGAATTCCTCGAGCGGGAGCGTGATCAGCAGCGAGAGCGCGGCGATGCACGACGACGCGATGAAGAGCGCCTCGTACGAAGCGCGGCCGAGGATCGCGTCGCCGAGCACGCCGCCGAACGAGATCGGAAGCATCGACGACGCGCTGTAGAGCGCGAGTCCTTCGGTGCGGCGACTCGCCGGTACCCAATCCGCCGCCACCGTAAAGAGTCCCATGAAGAGCACCGCTTCGGAGAGACCGTGCAGCGCACGCACGACGTAGGTCCACGGGCCGAGCGAATCGACCGTCAGGTAGAGCAGGCAGATCGCCACGTTCGCGATGCCCGCGCCGACGATCAGCGGGTGGCGGCCGAAGCGATCGATCGCGCGCCCGAGCGGCGGTCGCACTGCGATCGACGCGACCGACGTCGTCGCGATGACGACACCGATCTGCACCTCGCCTGCGCCGAGGTCATGCAGATAACCCGGCAGATGCAGATAGAGATTGAACGCGAGCGACTGCGTGAAGTTTGCGAGCGCGCACAAGAGAAACGGTCGTGTCAGCAGGCGCTCGGGAGACGACATCGCGCGCAGTCTAGTGGCAGCGACCGAGCCGGGCGCGGCGGATCTCTGTACGCTGCGAAGCGATCGCGCCCTGCAACGGAGGAATCGCCATGAGCACCGACGCCACTACGAGCACCGCGAAGCTGCCGCCGCGCTGGATTCTCAAGGCCGTCACGCGCACCCACGTCTTCCTGCACCGCCTGTCGGGCGGACGCTTTCTCAACAAGCTCGCTGGTGACGAGGTGTGTTTCGTGACGATGACGGGTGCGAAGAGCGGGCGAACGCTGACGATCCCGCTGATGTACGTCCCGTACCAGCAGGGCGTGCTGCTGGTTGCGTCGCTCGGCGGCGCGGCGAAGAACCCGGTGTGGTTCGCGAACCTTGTGAAGACTCCCGACATCGAGGTGGAGCATCGTGGCAGGCCGATGCGGCTGCGCGCGCGTCAGGCGCGGGCGGACGAGAAGCCGGCGCTGTGGCCGATCTGCGACCAGCACTACGCGCCCTACGCGGACTACCGCATGCGCACGACGCGCGAGATTCCGATCTTCGTATGCGAGCCGCGCTGAGGCGGGCGACTGCGCCACGCTGACCGCTACAGCGGAAGATCCCCCGCCGCGCTCTTCACGCTACCCGTCTTCGTGTACGCCTCGATCGTGCGCTGCGCGATGCGCCACTGGTGCACTTCGTCCGCGCCATCGGCGAAGCGCGCCCAGCGCGCTTGCGTCGCCATGTGCGCGAGCGGCGTGTCGGTGGAGTAGCCGAGCGCGCCGTGCACCTGGATCGCGCGGTCGATGATGCGGTTCAGCGCGTTCGCGACAAAATGTTTGGCCATCGACACTTCGCTGGTGAAGTTCTCGCCGCGATCGATCTTGTAAGCCGCGTGCAACACCATCAACTTGCTCTGGTACAGCTCCATCGTGGAGTCCGCGATCATCCACTGGATGCCCTGCTTCTCGGCGAGTAGCGAACCGTGCGCGAAGCGTTTCATGGCGCGATCCACGGTCATGTTGAGCGCCGTCTCGGCTTGCCCGATCCAGCGCATGCAGTGCGCGAGTCGCGCCGGGCCGAGTCGGTACTGACCGAGGCGATGGCCCTGCCCGAGGCCACCCAGGATCGCGTGCTTCGACACACGCAGATTGGTGATGCGGATCTCGCAGTGGTTGTGACTCGGTCCGCTCATCGTGTGGATGTCGCGGACGATCTCCCAGCCCTCGCTCGGGATATCCACCAGGAATGCGGTGTTGGTGGCTTGCGGAACTTCGGGAGCGTCTTCGGTGCGCGCGATCAGGATCGCGAACTGCGCGCCGTGCGCGCCCGAGATGAACCACTTGTGGCCGTTGATCACGAAGTCGTCGCCGTCCGCGACGGCACGCGTCTGGATCAGCGTCGGATCCGAGCCCGCGACTTCAGGCTCGGTCATCGCGAAACACGAACGCATGCGGCCGTCGCAAAGACCCTTCAGGTACTTCGCCTTCTGCTCCGGCGTGCCCCAGTGGTGGAGCGTGTGCATGTTGCCTTCGTCGGGCGCCGACGCGTTCAATGCAAACGGACCGAAGCGCGACTTCGCCGCTTCCGCCGACACCGCCGCCATTGCGACATGTCCAAGCCCCATGCCGCCGTACTCCTCCGGCATGTGCGGCAACCACAGCCCCCACTCCTGCGCCGCCTTGCGCATCACGATCACCTGCTCGACGAGCACCTTGCGATCGCCCTCGTGCGCCTCGATCTCGCGCTCGGCGGGCAGCACGACCTTCTCTACGAACTCGCGCACTTTGTGGCGGACGAGTTCGATCTCTTCGGGAAAGCTGAAATCGATGGCCATGGGATCTCCGGTACGGGTTGAAGGCTAGGGACGTCGCGCGGCGGCGAGACGAAAGAGCGATTTCGCCCCTTCGCCCATTCCTGCGAAACGCGCGTCCTTGGTCTGGCCCTGGTGAAAGCGGAAGTAGATCTGTTGCAGCACGACCGCCATCTTGAAGGTGCCGAACACCAGGTAGTACGCGAGTTGTGAGAGATCGCGGCCACTCTGCTCGCCATAGCGCCGCGCCGCTTCTGCGCGACGCAAGAAGCCAGGCGCGAGCGTCGGCATCGGGTTCAGCGACGGCGGCACTTCGTCCGGGTCGTACCAGACCGCGAGCACCGTACCCAGATCGCAGAGCGGATCGCCGCGCGTACACATATCCCAGTCGTAGACGGCGACGCAGCGACTCGGGTCGTCCGCTGCCACCGCCATGTTGTCGAGACGCCAATCGTTGTGCAGCAGCGTCGGCGGCGGTGACACCGGCAGGTTGTCGAGCAGCCAGCGCTGCAACTCGCCGGCGAGCGGGAACGCGTCCACCCGCGCGCGTTCGTAGCGCTCGGTCCAGCCCTTTACCTGGCGGGCGAGGAATCCCTCCGGCCGGCCGAGATCGCCGAGTTCCGCCTTCGCAGCCTCGACCGCGTGGAATTGCGCGAGCACATCGACGACGACTTCGGAGAGCTTGCGATTGCTTGCCGCATCGGCGCCGCCACCGAATTCGGTCGGAATCGCGCCGCGCACCACCACGCCGTGACGGCGTTCCATCACGAAGAACGGCGCGCCGAGAATCGCGGCGTCGTCGCAGAACACGAACGAACGCGGCGCGAGCGGGAACGCCTGCCACAACACCGAGAGCACGCGGTGCTCGCGCGACATGTCGTGCGCACCTGGCGCCACCGGCCCGAGCGGCGGGCGGCGCAGCACGTACTCGATCACGTCGTGGCCTTCGCCGTAGCGGAGCAGGTAGGTCAGGTTCGCGTGGCCGCCGGCGAACTGGCGCACCGACAGCGCCTGATCAGAGCCGGGGAGCTTCCCGCGCAGGTAGTCCGCGACTCGCGCGCCGTCGAAGCGCTCGTCCGGTCGAACCTCGATCACATCGCTGGTCGGAGACGCGGGGATTTGGGCCATGGGGCGCCATCCTATCTTTCCCGCCTTGCGATGCTCAAGAGCGCCGTTACCGTAACGATCGTTACATACATTAGAGATCTGGAGCCTCCACGATGCCTCGCACCCGCCCGCCGGCCCCCGCGCGCTCGAGCACCCCGGACGCGGACCGGCGGGCGGGTCGCCAACCGCAGCGCGCGCAGGCCGAGGCGACCCGCGAGCGCATCCTGGCCGCCGCGGTCGAGCTTTTTGGCGAGCGCGGCTTCGCGACGACCGGCATCGAAGCGCTCTGTCAGCGCGCGAACGTCGTGCGCACCGCGATCTACTGGCACTTCGGCTCGAAGGAAGGGCTGCTCGTGCCGGTGCTCGAGCGCGCCGCCTCCGAGTGGACCGAGGAGATCCAGAAGTCGGTCTACCTCGAGGGCGCTCCGCTCGCGCGCCTCGACCGCTTCATCACCGGCCTGCGCGATCTCGTCGTGCTGCGACCGAATCTCGTGCGCCTGCTGCTCTCGGTTGCGCTCGAACGCAGCGATCAAGACGTCGCGACGCGCGACGCATTGCGAACGATCTTCGAGCGCGCGCACGCGGCGATCGTGCAGGGCATCGACGATTCGCTCGGCGCAGCGTGGACCGAGTCCGCACTGATTGCGCGGATGGCGCTGGCCTTCGTGTCCCACGCCGTCGCGCAGCAACTGATCGATCCGCGACCCGACGAGGTCGAAAAGATCTTCACCGAATTGCGCACCGCCATCCTGCTGATGATCGGCGCGCGCCTCCAACAACTTCTTGCAGTCGCGCCCGCAACTGGAAGGAACGACTCATGACTTCTCCCGCCACCTCCTTCGCCTCGCCCGAGACACTTCCCGGCGACGAGCGCCACGACGGCACTGCCATCACCGACGCCAGCTACCGCTCGCTGATCGAGCGACTCTCGCGCCAGTCCGTCGCGAAGCACTACGACGCCTACATCGACATCCCCTGGGATGATCCCGCCTACGCGCTCGTAGAAGGCGATCCGCGCTGGGAGCTGCAGACCAGCGATCCGCTCGGCGCCACGGCCTGGTACCAGGCGCTTCCGCAACCGACCCGCGCGCGCTTCGGCATGGAACTGATCGCGAGCTTCGCGAAGATCGGTTTGCAGTTCGAGAACGTGTTGCAGCGCGGGCTGCTCGAGTACGCGTTCCTGCTGCCGAACCAGGCGCCCGAGTATCGCTATGTGATGCACGAGGTGATCGAGGAAGGTCAACACTCGCTGATGTTCCAGGAGTTAGTGAATCGCACGGGCCTCCCGATTGCCGGTCTTCCGAAGCTGATGCAATTCGGCTCGCGGCAGGTCGTGCGGCTGGCGCGGACCTTCCCCGAACTCTTCTTCCTCTTCGTGCTCGGTGGTGAGGATCCGATCGACTACGTGCAGCGCGAACAACTGCGCACCGGCCAGTACGCGCACCCGCTGCTGCGACGCATCTCGCAGGTGCACATCACCGAGGAGGCGCGCCACCTGTCGTTTGCGCGCGCCTACCTGCGCCAGCACGTGCCGAGCCTCTCTGCATGGAAGCGCCTCGCGCTGCGCGTGCGGGTGCCGCTGCTCTTCGGGCAGATGGGTCGCATCATGATGCAGCCGCCGCCGGCGATGGTGCAGCGCTACGCGATTCCGAAATCTGTTTTGCGCGAGGCGTATCGCAGCGAGGCGGCGCGCGCACAACGCGTCGGCGCGCTGCGCAAGCCGCGCGAACTCTGCATCGAACTCGGGATTGCCAACGCTCCGTTCGATCGGCTGTGGAAGCGGATGGGCATCTGGGGATAGCGCTCCGTATGATCCGCCCGCTTTGTCGCCGACTTCTTCGACTCGCAGCCACTTGACCCGTGTTCGGCGCGATCGGTTCCTCCGATCGCGCGAGATCATGAGTTGGAAGCGTTGACGGCAAGCGACATCGCGATCCTCGTGTCGGGCGGTCTCGCGGCGGGCGTGGTGAATACGCTGGCGGGCGGCGGCTCGCTGATCAGCGTGCCGTTGCTCGTGATGACGGGACTGCCAGCAACGACGGCGAACGGCACGAACCGGATCGGTGTCTTCGTGCAATATCTCGTCGCGGCGTGGAGCTTTCGAGCGCGCGGCGTATCGGGGTTCGCGGGCGCATCGACGGTGGTGGTGCCGGTCTGCATCGGCTCGCTGATCGGCGCCTATACCGTCGCAAAGCTCGACGACGCCACCTTCCAGCGCATCTTCGGCCTGGTGATGCTGATCGACCTGATCCCGATGCTGCGCAAAACGCAGCCAGGCGGGGAGCACGCGACGAGGCCATGGCCACGCTGGAGGCGCTACACGGTCTTCTCGCTCATCGGCATCTACGGAGGCGCGATCCAGGCCGGTGTTGGCCTGCTGATGGTCGGAGCGCTGAATCACACCGGTTACGACCTGGTGCGTGCCAACAGCATCAAGGTCACCACCAACGTGGCGCTCACGGCGTTCGCAATTCCGATCTTCGTGTTCGCCGGGCAGGTTTCGTGGCTGCACGCAGGCGTGCTCGCGATCGGCTTCTCGATCGGTGGCGCGCTCGGCGCGAAGCTCGCCGTCAGCGGCGGCGAACGGCTGATTCGTCCGGTGATGATCCTCGCGATTCTGCTGCTCGCGGGTCGAATGCTCGGACTCTACTGAGCCGCGCCGCGCGAACTCCAGGTATGCTGCGCGGCCATGAAACGCGCACTCGCATTTCTCGGCCTCGCGCTGCTGCTCTTCGCCGCTGTGCTGATCGCGCGTGCGGTGACACTGCGCTCGGCGCAGATCACGCTGCCACCGGCTCCGCGCATCGAGCTCGCCGATCCGGACGCGATCGTCGAGCGACTCGCTGCTGCAATCCGCATCCAGACGATTTCGCACCAGGACGCCAGCCAGGACGATCCCGCCGTCTTTCAGGCCTTTCGCGAACATCTCGAGCGCTCGTTCCCGCTGCTACACACGACACTGAAGCGCGAGCTCTTCAACGAGCGCTCGCTCGTCTACACATGGCCGGGTCGCGATCCGCAGCAGCTTGGCGTGGTGTTGATGGCGCACCAGGACGTGGTGCCGGTCGAGCCCGGTACCGAATCGAATTGGGAGCAGCCGCCGTTCTCAGGGGCGATCGCCGACGGCTTCGTCTGGGGCCGCGGCGCGATGGATACGAAGGGCAAGCTGCTCGCGCTCTGCGAGGCGATCGAGTTCCTGATCGGCAGCGGCTTCCAACCGACGCGCACGACGCATCTCGTCTTTGGTCACGACGAGGAAGTCGGCGGTCGCGCCGGCGCGCTGTTGATCGCGAAACGCTGGGAGGCCGACGGCACGCGCTTCGAGTGGGTACTCGACGAAGGCGGCACGATCGGCGAGGGACTCGTGCCCGGTGTCGCCGCACCCGTCGCGCTGATCGGCATCGCGGAGAAGGGCTACATGACGCTCGCGCTCACCGCGAGCGCCGAGGGCGGGCATTCGTCGATGCCGCCGCCGCACACCGCCATCGGCATCCTCGCCGAAGCGATCGTGCGCGTCGAAGGGCATCCGCTGCCGGCGTCGTTGAGCGGCGCGACGCGACTCTTCCTCGCCGCCGTCGCGCCGGAGATGGCGTTCCCGCTGCGCATCGCGGTGGCAAATGCAGACGTGCTCGAACCGATCGTGCTGCGCGCGCTCAGCGGTTCGCCGCGCTCGAACGCGACGATCCGCACCACCACGGCGGTGACGATGGTGAGCGGCGGCATCAAGGAGAACGCACTGCCGGCATCGGCGCGCGCGATCGTGAACTTCCGCATCCTGCCGGGCGACACCGTGCAGAGTGTCACCGAGTTCATCCGCAAAGCGGTCGCCGACCCGCGCGTCGATGTGCAACTGCTCGAAGGTTCGCCGGCGCTCGATCCCTCACCGGTGAGCAGCGTCGATTCGCTCGGCTTCGAGCTGCTCACGCGCACGATTCGCGAGACGAATCCGGACGTCGTCGTCGCGCCGAACCTGGTGCTCGGCGGCACCGATGCGCGTTACTTCCACGCCGTGTCCGACAGCGTCTACCGCTTTGGTCCGCTGCGTCTCGAGGCGGAGGACCTGAAGCGCGCGCACGGCACCAACGAGCGTCTCGCCACCGCCGACTACGTCGAGAGCGTGCGCTTCTACATTCGCCTGCTGCAGAACGCGAACTAGCGTCACTTCGCATTGGAGGAATCGATGATCCGTCCGCTTCGCTCGCTCTCCTTCGCGATCTACATCCTGTTCCTTGCGGTCGCCGCAAACGCCGTCGAAGTGCACGACCTGAAAGGCCTCGAAGCAATCTTCGGCCGCTATGCGCCGGCCGGTGATTGCAAACGCCAGCCGCAGATCCTCGTGGACGTCACCGGCCTCTCTTTCGAGGGCGCGGGCGCAAAAGAGAAGATTACGAACCCCGAGTGGGCGGTGAGCTACGGCGGCGCGGGCTACGACGGCCCCGCGCGCTGGATCTTCCCGTTTCGCACGAGCGCCGACGTCTACCCGATCCTGATGACCTTCGATGACGAAAAACCAGGATCGCTGACGATCGGTGGTCACGAAGAAGGCTACGCCGGTGGACCGCCGCTCACGCCGCGCAACGCGGCGCTCGTAACGGGTTCTCCGTACGCGAAATGCAAGTGACGACGGACTCGTGTCAGCGCCAACCCCACACGTGTAGAACGGGATCGAGCCCGACGAGCACCGCTCCATCGCGACCCGTCCACCAAAGCGCGTAGCCCCCGCGCTGCACGCGCAGGGCGACTTCCGCGTGCGGCATTCCGAAGCGACTCCAGCGCGGCGCCGACGCAATCGCGATCGCCCCGCCGACCGCATCGAGAAATGCACGCGACGACGACGTGCGACTGCCGTGGTGCGAGAGCTTCAGCACGTCCGCGTGCAGCAATACACCGCTCGCGAGCAGCGCCGCTTCCGCCGTCGCCTCGATGTCGCCCGCGAGCAGCAGCGAGCGACCCGCTACATCGATGTGCAAGGTCAGCGAGCGATCGTTGCGCGATGGCATCGGCGACGTCGCGGGCGGCGGCCAGAGCGGCGTGACGTCGAGGTCGCCGATCCGCTCGCGCGGTGAGCCGGCGCCGCGCTCTTCGACGCGCACGCCGAGCGCGCGTGCCTCCGCGATGAGCGCCGCGAATGCCGGCTCGCTCGCCGCGCCGTGCGGCAGCCACAAGCGCTCCGTCGGAATCGCGCGCAACACCGAAGGGAGTCCGCCGCGGTGATCGAGATCCGCATGACTCGCTGCGACGACCGCGAGACGGCGCACCCCGAGTGCGCGCAGCGCCGGCACTACGACCGACGCGCCGAGGTCGCCGCCGCCTGGCAGCGCCGTGCCCGCATCGACCAGGATCGCAGCGCTCCGACCCTGCACGAGCGTCGCGTCGCCCTGCCCCACATCGAGGTGCACGATGCGCGGCGGCAGCGGCTCGATCCGCGGCGCCGGCGCGAGCGCGAGACCCGCCACGATCGCGAGCGACCACGCGAGGCGCCGCGACAGACGCGTCGAGCGCACGACGAAGATCAGTGCGCCGAGCGCGGCGAGCACGAAGGGCAGCGCCGGTCGCGCCGGCCACGCAGGCGGCGTCGCGGATGCTGCGATCGCGAGCGCATCGAGCGATGTTGCGCCGATCGCCGCCAGCGCACGCACGATGGTGTCAACCGCTACGCCATGCGGAGCCAGCGCCGCGAGCAGAGCGGCGACGAATGCGGCAGGCATCAGCACGAAGCCCGTCCATGGCACCGCGACGACGTTCGCAACGAGCCCCCATGGCGAGACGCTGCCGATCACCGCGGCCGCCACCGGCGCAGTCGCTGCGGTTGCGAGCGCTGAGGTGTCGAGTCCGTCCAAAAGCCACGCGCGCCAGCGGGTGCGCCGCGCGCTGTCGCCCGCCAGCTCGCGGCGCGCCCCAAAGATCAATGCGCCGCTCGCGAGGAACGACATCTGCGCGCCGGCGTCGAAGAGCGCCGCGGGCTCGACAGCGAGAATCGTCAGCACCGCGAGCGCCAGTGGCGCGCCGCGACGCATCGGACGCCGCAGCCACACCGACGCAGCGAGCGCGATCAACAACACCAGCGAGCGGCGCACCGGAACCTCGAAGCCCGCCAGCAACGCGTAGCCCGTCGCCGCAACGACGGCGGCCGCGAGCGCAGCTCTCCGTTGATCGACGACGAACGATTGGAAGCGCAGCAAGCGACGCGCGAGGGCGTAGACGAGTGCGCCGGCCAACACGAGATGCAGCCCCGACACCGAAAGCAGATGCGTCAGGCCGAGCAGCCGGAACTGATCGGCACGCGCGGCGCCGAGGCCACCGCGATCGCCAAGTGCGAGCGCCGCGAGCAGCGCGCCGCCCTCCCCGAAGTGCAGCAGGCGGTGCGTTCCCGTCGCGCGCAACGCGTAGAGCCAGGCCAGTGGCCGAAGTCCCTCCCGATCCGGCAGGCGCACGACGAAGTCGGGATGCGAAATCGCTCCGACCGCACCGATGCCGCGCCGCGCGAGATCGTGCGCGCGATCCCGCATGCCTGGATTCGCGCGTCCCTCGGGCGCTCGCAGCCGCGCCCGCATTCGGACGCGATCGCCGGGAACCACGGATCCGAGCGGCGTCGCGCTCGAGGCGGCGGAGCGTTCGCGCAATCGCATCCGCCGCGGAACCGCGATCGTCTCGGTCGCCGCCGCCACGGCATCCGCCACTTCGACCTCGACATCGCCGTATACACGCGCGGACGACACGACCGTCGCATCGAAGCTCGCCTCGAACGGAGCGGCGGGGCGCGCGTTCGCGGCCGCTTCGAGTCCGGTCGTGAGTGCGACGGCGCCGGCAGCGCTGCTCGCTGCGAGCGCCAGCGCGACGACGAGCGCGCGCGACTTGCGCGCCGCGATCGCGAGCCCCAACGCGACTACACCAGCGAATAGCGCCGTGCGCGAATCGATCCAACCGGCGTCAGCAGCGAGGATGCCCAGCGCCTGCGCGGCGACGAGCGCGATGAGAAAAAGAATGGCGCGAACCCCGCGCGGGACCGGGGTGGCGCAGACCGTACCCTGCTGCGCTGGCTAGTGCACCGAGCGAGGACGTTCGGTTGCGCTCGCTTTCGGCCGCATGCGCTGCACGTAGGTCGAGAGCACGCGCAGCGCGCCATCGAGCTTGTGCATTTCATCCGAGAACGCGGCGAGAAGACGCTGCACCTCGCGCAGGTCGCCGAGGCTGCGCTGCAGCGCGGCTTCGCTCGCGCTCTGCACTTCGCTCGCCGCGGCGATTCCGATCAACGCGGCCTGGTACGCATCCTCGCTGAGCGTTGGCGCCAACATTTCGATTCGTCCGCCGAGCGACTTGCGCAGCGTTCCGCCAACGCCGAGGCGATCGAGATCGCGTTCGATCTGCTCGCGGCTTCGCGCCGGTGTCGCGTTGCGGAATCGGAATCGCATCGGCTCGCAACAGGAGCAAGATCGATGCCCGCTCCTGGCGATGCGCAACAAGCCGCGGGATCCGAGTCGCCGCCCCGACAAGCGCCGAGATCTGCGTGTCGCCGTCTGTGCGCCGCATCGCCAGCCGTGGATACAGGCTGACCATTCAGGGAACGCGCGGTCCGCCGATCGCGCCCGGCGCACGTCACCGACGCCAGTTGTCGGGGACGTTCACCTGGTCGGCTTCGGCGGCGAGACTCTCGAGCTGGCGCTCGGCTTCGCTCTGCTCCTGATCGAGTTCGGCGAGCAGGCGGGATCGACTCGCTGGCGTGGTGTCGCGCCGCATCTCGATCCTCTCGAGGCGCTGCTCGAGGCCGCCGAACTCCATCCGCCACTGGTTCTCGGAGCGACCACCGCGCAGATCACCGCCCTCGGCGAGATCATTCTCGGTCAGCGTCAGCATGCCGGCCGACGCATCGACCTGAACCGTGAAGCGGTTCAGGAACGAGAGACCGAGCAAGCCTATCTGCATGCTCGGGGAGATCGACGCGGGCACATCCGACGCCTGCGCGCTGCCGAGCTCCACCGAGTCGAGTGTCACGACCGCCTGCTCGACGACACCATTGGCGGTCGTGAACTGCATCGTGCGCGCATCCGCGCCGACTTCGATGCCAGCTTCGCTCGCGACCGCCTGCGGGAGCAGCACATAGCTGGCGCCCGTATCCACCATGAAGGGCGCGACCACGCTGCCATTGATGCGGACCATCACGATCATGCCGGTGCCGGCGCGTTCCACCGGGATGCGGTGCACGCGGCCGGCGCTCCCGTTGAGACGGCGCGCTGCGGAACGACGGCCGCCACTCGGCGCCGGCGCAGCGGGTGCGTTAGAGAAGGACTGCACCTTGTTCGGTGTCGGGCTCGCGTTCGCGCGCTCGCGCGCATCGACACGGTGCTCGGCGGGAACGCCCTGCAGATCCTGCGTGTAGTGCGCGTGCCCGTCCGCATCCGTCCACGTGTAGATCTCGCCGCGACTCGGCTCGGGCGCCGCGACGGCGCAGACGAGGCATGCCGTGACGATCGCGATGCGTAGCTGGGCTCGAGACATGGGCACTCCTCCGCGAACCCTCGATCGGTCGGCCGCGGAGCACGCTTGATCGCGCCGTCAGATCTCGAAGGGCTCTTCGAAAACGGGAACCGCGAGCGGCTCCGGCTCTTCGAGCGCTCTGAAGAAGGTCCGAATCCGCTGCGCATCCGCGGGCGAAATGCCCTCGACGCCTGCGAGTTGCTCCGCGCTTGCCTCGCGCACCGCGCGCAGTGAACCGAGATCGCGCAGCAAGTTGCGCCGTTTGCGCGGGCCGATGCTGGCGATCTCTTCGAGGATCGAGGTCAGGTGCACGCGCCCCCGCAATTTGCGCTGGAACTCGATCGCAAAGCGATGCGCCTCGTCGCGGATGCGCTGCAGCAACAAGAGCGCGGCGCTGCTCGGCGCGAGCATCAGCGCATCCTTGCGCGCCGGCAGATGCACTTGCTCCGCCTTCAGGCCGCCGTGCCGCTTCACGCGCTTCGCATCGCCCACACCATCGCGCTCCTTCGAGATGCCGACGGCATCGAGCTCGACACCGACATCGGACAGCGCCGCGACCGCGACACCGAGCTGCCCCTTGCCGCCATCCACCATCAGCAGATCGGGCAGCGGATCGCTTTCGCGGCGTTCGAGGCGGCGCGTCAGCACTTCGCGCAGACACGCGAAGTCGTCACCCGCCGCGGCGTCGCGAATGCGATAGCGGCGATAGCCGTTCTTGTCCGGCTGGCCGTTCTCGAACGCGACGCGGCTCGCCACCGCGAGCGTACCGCCGAGCGTCGAGACGTCGTAACCCTCGATGCGGCGCGGCAGGCGCGCGAGGCCGAGTCGCTCTTGCAACTCGGCGAGCGTCGCGAGCACGTTCTCGCGTGCATCGAGACGCTGCGCGAGTTGCAGCTCGGCGTTGGCGTTCGCCATCCCGACCAACTCGCGCAGCGGACCGCGTTGCGGCGCGCGGAGCTCGACGCGGCGCCCCGCGCGCTCGCCGAGAAGTTCGCGCAGCGGATCCGCATCGAGCGGCTCGAGCGCGACCAGCACTTCGGCCGGCACGACGCGATCGGGCACCGCGTAGTACTGGCCGAGGAACGAGCCGAAGGCCTCCGCGTCGTCGATCTGGATCTCGGAGTAGGCATGCGAGACGTGGCCGACGACGCGGCCGGCGCGCACGTGCAACACGGCGATCTCGACCTCGCCGCCGCGCCGCGCCCAGCCGAAGACATCGCGATCGATCGCGCGCTCGCCGACGATCTGCTGGCGCTGCACGGTCTGCTCGACGGCGCCGATGCGATCGCGCAATCGCGCCGCCTCTTCGTAACGCTCGTCGGCGGCAGCGCGTTCCATCGTCGCGGTGAGCTCGCGCAACAGCTCGTCTGAGCGACCGCGCAAGAAGAGCACCGTGCCTTCCACCAGTTGTGCGTAGTTCGCGGCGTCGATCAGCTCGCAGCAGGGACCTAGGCAGCGCTTCATCTCGTACTCGATGCACGGGCGACCGCGGCGCGCGTAGTCGCGGAACACCGGATCGGAACACGAACGCAGCGGGAAGATGCGGCGCAGGTTCGAGATCGCGTCGCGCAGCGACTGGCTCGATGTGTAGGGCCCGAAGTACGCGGCGCCATCGTCCTTGAAGCGGCGCACCGGTGTCGGGCGCGGCCACGGCTCGCGTGTGTCGATACGCAGACCGAGGTACTGCTTGTCGTCGCGGAAGCGGACGTTGAAGGGCGGCTTGTGGCGCTTGATGAGCTCGTTCTCGAGCAGCAACGCGTCCTTCACGGACGGCGTCACGACGACGTCGAGATCGACCACGCGCTCCATCAACTGCGGAATCTGCACGCGCCCGTCGCCGCCGCCGCGAAAGTACGAGCGCACGCGGCTCTTCAGATTCTGCGCCTTGCCGACGTAGAGCACGCGGCCCCGCGCGTTGCGGAACAAGTAGACGCCCGGCCCGGTGGGCAGCGCTTCGACTCGCTCTTCGAGATCCACGTCGCGAAAGCTAGCCGCTAGCCAACCCGAAGGCGCTCTGCTTCCAGCGTGCGGATGCGATCGCGCAGCGCGGCGGCGCGCTCGAAGTCGAGTTCCTTCGCGGCCGTTTGCATCTCGCGGCGCAGGCCCGCGATCAGCGCGGGGAGTTCATGCAGCGGGATCTCGGCTTCGGGGCGCTCGCGCACGGTCGACACCGTCACGTAGTCCCGCTCCCAGATCGAGTCGCGCAGGCTGCCGATCTTCTTGACGATGCTGCGCGGCGTGATGCCGTGCTCCGTGTTGTAGGCGCGCTGCCGCGCGCGGCGGCGGTTGGTCTCGTCGAGCGTCGCGCGGATCGAAGCGGTTTCCTTGTCGGCGTAGAGGATCACGGTGCCGTGTACGTTGCGCGCGGCCCGGCCGATCGTCTGGATCAGCGAGCGCGTCGAGCGCAGGAAGCCTTCCTTGTCCGCATCGAGGATCGCGACCAGCGACACCTCCGGGATGTCGAGACCTTCCCGCAACAGATTGATACCGACCAGGACGTCGAAGCCGCCTTCGCGCAACTCGCGAATGATCTCGGTGCGCTCGATCGTCTTGATGTCGCTGTGCAGATAGCGGATGCGCACGCCGTGTTCGCCGTAGTACTCGGTCAGCTCCTCGGCCATGCGCTTGGTCAGCGTCGTCACCAACACGCGCTCGCCCTTCTCGGCGCGCACGCGGATCTCGCCGAGCAGGTGATCCACCTGGCCGGTGGCGGGTCGAACCTCCACCTGCGGATCGATCAGGCCCGTCGGGCGGATGATCTGCTCGACCACGACGCCGCCGGATTGTGTCAGCTCCCAATCGCCCGGCGTCGCCGACGCGAAGAGCATCTGGCCGGCACGTTCGTACCACTCGTCGAAGCGCAGCGGCCGGTTGTCGAGCGCCGACGGCAGCCGGAAGCCATAGCTGACGAGCGTCTCCTTGCGCGCGCGATCGCCGCGATACATCGCGCCGATCTGCGGCACCGTGATGTGACTCTCGTCGAGCACCAGCAGGAAGTCGTCGGGGAAATAGTCGTAGAGCGTGTACGGCGACTGACCGGCGTCGCGACCATCGAGCCAACGCGAGTAGTTCTCGACGCCGTGGCAGAAGCCCATCTGCTCGAGCATTTCGAGGTCGTAGAGCGTGCGCTGTTCGAGGCGCTGCGCTTCGAGAAGCTTGTTGTCGCGCTGAAACTCGGCGAGTCGCAATTGCAATTCGTCGCGAATTCCCTTGATGGCGTGATGCAACACCTCGGCGGTCGCAACGTAGTGACTCGCTGGGTAGATCAGCGTGCGGCTCGGACGCGACAGCACCTTGCCGCGCAGCGGATCGATCTCGGCGATGCCGTCCACTTCGTCGCCGAAGAACTCGATGCGGATCGCGCGCTCGTTCTCGTATTGCGGGAACACCTCGACGACGTCGCCGCGCACGCGGAAGGTGCCGCGATGGAAGTCCACGTCGTTGCGCTCGTAGAGCATGTCCACCAGGCGGCGCAGCAGATCGTCGCGAGACAGGCGCGCGCCTTTCTCGATGTAGGCGTGCATCGAGCCGTAGGTGACCGGCGCGCCGAGGCCGTAGATGCAGGACACGCTCGCGACCACCAGCACGTCGTGTCGCGTGAGCAGCGAATGCGTGGCCGAGTGGCGCAGCTTGTCGATCTCGTCGTTGATCGACGAGTCCTTCTCGATGTAGGTGTCGGTGGTCGGGATGTACGCTTCGGGCTGGTAGTAGTCGTAGTACGAGACGAAGTACTCGACGGCGTTGTCCGGGAACAATCCCTTGAACTCGGCGTAGAGCTGCGCGGCCAGCGTCTTGTTGGGCGCCATCACCAGTGTCGGCCGGTTCACCGCTTCGACCACGCACGCCATCGTGAACGACTTGCCGCTGCCGGTGACGCCGAGCAGCGTCTGGTGGCGATCACCGCGCTGCAGACCGGCGACCAGTTCCTCGATCGCGCGCGGCTGATCCCCCTGCGGAGTGAACTCGGACACCAGCTTGAACGGACGATCCATTTCGCGCATCGGCAGCGCGCCACTCGGTACCGGAGACGAGCCCGTTCGCGTGCCACTGGCGCCACTCACGGCAAGCGCTTCCACTTGGAGCCGTCCTTGCCATCCTGGATCTCGATGCCCTCGGCGTCGAGCTGCGCGCGAATGCGATCGGCGGTGGCGAAGTCGCGCGCCTGACGCGCCGCGAAGCGCTCGGCAACCAGCGCATCGATGCGCGGATCGCTCTCCTGCACGTCGCCCTGCGGCGTCTCGCTTGCGAGGCCGAGACCGAGCCACGCATCGAATTCGACGAGCAACACGCGCTGCGCCGGCGGCGACAAATCGCTGCGCGCAACCTCCCACGCGACGGCGAGTGCGCGCGGCGCGTTCAGGTCGTCGTTCACCGCGTCCCAGAAGCGTGTACGCAACGCGGCGATCGTCGCGCCCTCGTCAGCGGTCGGCTCGCCCACGGCGTCGCGCACCGACGCGGCGGCGCGCAGCAGGCGCCGGTAGCCAGTCGCGGCGGCGCCCATCTCTTCCCACGAGAACGCCTGCTGTTGGCGGTAGTACGCCTGCAAGAAGAAGTAGCGATACGCGAGCGGCTCGAAACCGCGCTCGATGAGATCGTCGAGCACGAGCGTGTGCCCCTTCGACTTCGCGAGCTTCTCGCCGCCGAGATCGAGGAACTCGTTGTGCATCCATACATTCACCCACGGATGCACGTCGAATGCGCACTCGCTCTGCGCGATCTCGTTGGTGTGGTGCACGGGAATGTGATCGACGCCGCCGGTATGGATGTCGAAGTGGGTGCCGAGATAATGCACGCTCATCGCCGAGCACTCGAGATGCCAGCCGGGGAAGCCGCGGCCCCACGGCGAGTCCCATTCTTGTTGCCGCGTCACGCCCGCCGCCGCGAACTTCCAGAGCGCGAAGTCCTGCGGGCTGCGCTTACCCGCGACGTCGCCGATCCGCGCGCCGGCTTCCTGGCCCGAGAGATCGAGGCGCGCGAACGCGGCGTAGCCCGGGAACTTTGCGGTGTCGAAGTAGAGGCCGTCCTCGATCGCGTAGGTGTAACCCTTGGCTTCGAGGCGCTGCGCCAACGCGATCTGCTCGGGAATGTGTTCGGTCGCCTTGCAGAGCTGCTCGGCATCGAGACAATGGAGACGCTGGCGATCGCGCAGCCATTGTTCGGTGTAGGACGCGGCAATCTCCGCCGCCGACTTGCCCGCGCGCGCGGCGGCGCGCTCCATCTTGTCCTCGCCGCTGTCGGCATCGGACGCGAGATGGCCGACGTCGGTGATGTTGATCACATGCGTGACGCGCAGCCCATCGGCGAGCAGCGCGCGCTTCAGCAGATCCGCGAATAGATACGGGCGCAGATTCCCGATGTGCTGCGGCGCGTAGACCGTCGGACCGCAGGAGTAGATGCGCGCATGCCCGCTCTCGATCGGATCGAACGCCTCTTTCTGGCGCGTTCGTGTGTTGAAGAGCCGCAGCGTCACTCCGACTCCGCCTGCTCGATCAGCACGATCGCCTGCGCGGCGATGCCGTCGCCGCGCCCGATCGCGCCCAGCCCGTCGCTGCTGGTGACCTTCACGCTGACGCGCTCGGGATCGACATCGAGGCAACGCGCGACACCGCGCACCATCGCCTCGCGAAACGGCGCGAGCCGCGGCAACTGCGCGATCACGGTGGCATCGACGTTGCCGATCGCGAAGCCGCGCTCGCGCACCAGCTCCATCACTTCCTCGACCAGATCGCGACTCGCGACGCCATGCCAGCGCGGATCCGACGAAGGGAAGTGCGTGCCGAGATCGCCGGCGCCGAGCGCGCCGAGCAGAGCGCTCGCCACCGCGTGCAAGAGCACGTCACCATCGGAGTGCCCTTCGAGGCCGCGCTCGAACGGAATCTCGACACCGCCGAGTCGCAGCGGACGACCGGCGACCAGCCGATGCGCGTCGATGCCCTGCCCCACGCGCATGTGAGTCATCGCAATTCCTCGTCGCGACGTTCTTGCAGCGCCGCTTCGGCCCACGCGAGATCCGCCGGCCAGGTGATCTTCAAATTGCTGGGATCGCCCGCGACGATCTCGACGACGCAGCCGAGTCGCTCGACGAGCTGCGCGTCGTCGGTGCCCTGAAATGCGTCGGCCTGCGCCTTTGCGAGCGCCTCGCGCAACAGCGCCGCGCGAAACACCTGCGGTGTCTGCGCAGCCCAGAGCCCTTCGCGCGGCGGCGTCTCCACGACGCGACCGTCGCGCACGCGCTTCAACGTGTCGCGCACCGGCACCGCGAGCAACGCTGCACCGCTGCGTGCCGCGGCGGCGATCACGCGCGCGACATCCGCCGGGCGCACCAGCGGTCGCGCGGCGTCGTGGATTGCGACGAGTTCCACGTCGGCGGACAGCGCTGACAAACCTGCGTGCATCGAGTCCTGACGCTCGGCGCCGCCCGTGATCGGCGCAACGACCTTGCGCGCCGCGCTCGCGCTCCAAAGCCACGCCGCGAGTCGATCGATCTCCGCTGCGGGAAGCACCGGCACGATGATGTCGATCGCAGCGCATGCGGCCAATGCCTCGACGGCGTGGACCAACAAGGGCTGACCGGCGAGCGGCAGGAACGCTTTCGGCTGGCCGGCACCGAAGCGCTCACCGCGGCCAGCCGCGAGTACGAGAGCGGCGACGCGCATCGCGCGACCATAGCCGTTCAGATCTTGGGCTGCGGCGCTTCGCGGGCTAGTGTGCGGCCGCTCGCCCGTTCGCGGAACACGAGGAGGGGGTCTCGTATGCGACGCAGCGTCGCTCGGCTCATTGCCATCTGCTTTGCGACGACGACGGTGTCGGGCTTCGCAAACGCTGAGGAACCGACGGCATCCCTGCTGCCGGCATCCAGCGAGACGCTGCCGCTGGAAGACGGCGTGCTGAAACTATCGTTGCTCGAGGCGGTGCGACTCTCGGTCCAGCGCTCTCTCGATGTGCAGCTGCTGCGCTTCGACCCTTATATTGCGGAAGAGGAACTCGATGCCGCTTGGGGTCTCTACGATCCCGCGCTCTATGGCGAGGGCGGCTACCAGAAAGCCGAGAACCTCACCGCGTCGCAGATCCTCGGCAACGTGGTGCTCGGGCAGGAAGAGTGGGCTGGCGAGGCGGGCGTGCAAGGCCTGATTCCGTGGCTCGGTGGTTCCTATCAAGCCGGCTACCAGGGTTCGGAACTGGTGACCAACTCGCGCATCTCGGTGCTCTCGCCGGAGTTCCGCTCGGGCTTCAACGCGTCGGTGCAGGTGCCGCTGTTGCGCGGCCTGTTCTGGAGCGATGAGTGGACGCTGGTGCGCGTCCGCCGGATCGGCGCGGCTGCATCGGAAGACAGGTTCGACTCCGAGTTGATGACCCAGGTGCAGAACACCGAGGATTCCTATTGGGGCTTGATCGCGGCGCAGGACAGCACGCGCGTCGCCCAGAAGAGTCTCGAGACGGCGAACGCGCTGCTGTCGCAAACACAGGCGCAGTACGAAGTCGGCGTCGTCTCGCGCGTGGAAGTCGTGCAAGCGGAAGCCGGCGTCGCGGACCGCGAGTTCAAGCTGATCCGCGCGAATGCGATCGAGCGCAACGCGCAGGATGCGCTGATCGACACCGTGCTGGGTCCCTATCTCGAGCCCGAGTCCGAGATCACCGTCGAGCCGACGGATCGCCCCGATGAGATGCCGGTGAAGGCCGTGAGCGCTGCGGCGGCAACGGAACACGCAATGGCCCGCCGCCCCGAGATCCAGCTCGCCCGCGCGGACATCGAGCGTCGCATGATCGAAGTCAAAGCGACGGGCAACAAGCGGCTGCCGCAGCTCGACGTCATCGCGAATTACGGCAAAGGCGGACTCGCGGGCCGCGTCAGTCCGGACTGCGTGGACTTCACGAGCGGCGTTCCCTGCACGGAGCCCCCTGGGATCCGCCCGAAGTTCAGCGACTCGCACCGCGACCTCTTCAACGCACAATCCGCCGAGAGCTACGGCGTTCGGGGGTTGCTCTCGATTCCGCTCGGCAACAACACCGCACGCCACCAGCACGCCAAGGCGGAGTTCGAGTTGCGCCGCGCAGAGACGGCGCTGGTGCGCCTCGAACAATCGATCGTCAGCGAGATCCGGCGTGCGGCGCGCAATCTGCTCGCATCGGTGCAGGGCATCGAGGCGGCGAACCGCGCCGAGTCTGCCGCAGCCGAGCAGCTGCGCGCCGAGCGCGTGCGGCTCGAGCACGGCGAGTCCACGCCCTTCGACGTGCTGCTGCGCGAGCAAGACCTGGTGCAGGCGCAGTCCCAGAAGATCCTCGCGCAGAACACCTATCACAACTCGATCACCGCACTCGACCGCGCCCAGGGGACGATCCTCGAGCGCAATCAAATCGTCGTCGAAGAGGCGGCAGTGCTGCGGTAGACTGCGCGCGCTTCGGGGCACGGCGCGTAGCGCCCGACCCGCGAAAGCATTCAAAGTCTTTCGGAGTCAGCCGGAGTTCATCCGAGTCATGCAAGCGGAGACGTCGTGAGTCTATTCGATCGACGCAAGAGAGACGGAGAGTCGGGCGAGATTCAAACGCCCGAGCCGACTGCGGCCCGGGAACCCGTGGCCGCGCAAGGCGGTCCGGAAAGGAGTGCGACGGTGTCCAGTCCGCTGGTGCAACCGAAGCCGACGCAAGCAACTGCGGTCGCAGGGGGGAACATGGCCAATATCGGCAAGTCGATCACATTGAAGGGCGATCTCTCCGGCAATGAGGACCTCGTCATCGAGGGCCACATCGAAGGCCGGGTCGATCTGCCGAGCAACCAGCTGACGATCGGCGCGAACGGTTCGTGCTCCGCCGAGGTGCACGCGAAGACGGTCGTCGTCATCGGCAAGGTGAACGGCAACGTCATCGCGACCGAGCGCATCGAGATCCAGGCCACCGGACTCGTCAACGGTGACGTCTCCGCGCCGAAGCTGATCGTGCAAGAAGGCGCCGTGGTGAACGGCTCGATCGAGATGGGGAACAAGGCGAAGGCTTCGCAGGCCGCCGCGGCCGGACTCGTCTCGACGTCGCCCTCGTCCCCGCCGTCGAGCGGCGGCTACGGCGGCGAGAAGAAGGCCCTGCCTTAGTCCAACGAGTGCAATCGCGAGCGACGCTGCGTCGCCGCGATGCAACGAAAACGCGCTGTCGCGGCGAGAGCCGGACAGCGCGTTTTCGTTGTGGATCGTTGCGAAGCGGATCGGAACGCTAAGCGCGCGCCTTCGCGGGCTTCCCGCCATTCTTCTTCTTGCCGCCCAGCTTCGGATCGCCGGCGTTCTTGCGCTCGGTGAGCAGCAGCATGATCGGCGACGCGATGTAGACGGTCGAATAGCTGCCGACGACGATGCCGATCGCCATCGTCGCAGCGAACGGAAAGATCACCTCGCCGCCCAGGATCACCAGTGCGAGCACCGCGAGCAGCGTGGCGCCCGACGTCAGGATCGTTCGCGAGAGCGTCTGGTTGATGGCCTGGTTGATCACCGACGGGAGATCCTGCGCGGTGTGGAGGCCCATCACCTCGCGAATGCGGTCGAAGATCACGATCGTGTCGTTGATGCTGTAGCCGATCAGCGCGAGCAGCGCGGCCAGCACCTGGAGATCGAACTGCTGGCCGCAGAGCAACCAGATCGACGACGTCACAAGCACATCGTGGATCAACGCGATCACGCCGCCGGGCGCGAACTGGATCGAGAAGCGGAAGCCGACGTAGACCAGGATCAGCGCGAACGCGATCAGCATCGACTTGACGCCGGCTCTGCGCAGTTCGGCTCCAACCTTGGGACCCACGAACTCGACGCGATCGACGCTGAGTCCGCCGACCTGCTCGGTGAGCGCCTTCTGGATGCGATCCACGATCTGGTTCTGCTCGGCGCCCTGATCTTCGTTGCCACCCTGGAAGCGAATCAAGAACTCGGGCGTCTTGTCGACATCGCCGTAGCGAACCACGCTCGGCTCGCCGACGCCCACGCTCTGCACCGCGTCGCGAATCTTCGATTCGTTCGCTTCCACGCCCTCCGCGAAGCGCACCTGGACTTCGGTGCCACCCACGAAGTCGATGCCCCAACGAATCCCGATCACAGGGATCGCAGCCAGGCCCAGCAGGATGATCGCGAGCGATCCTGCGACGCAGTACTTCCACTTCCCGATGAAGTCGTAGTGGGTATCGGGCCGAATCAGCTCGAACACGCCAGTCTCCTCAGATCGACAGGGTCTGTACCGGCCGATTGCCGGGATACAGATCGAAGAGCAGGCGCGGGATCACGAGCGACGAATAGACGCTCGTAATGATGCCGATGCAGAGCGTCACCGCGAAGCCCTTGATCGGTCCCGTGCCATATTGGAACAGCACGAGCCCCGCGAGCAGCGTCGTGATGTTGGCGTCCATGACGGTCCAGAACGCTTTATTGAAGCCAGTGCGGATCGCCGCGCGCGGCAGCTTGCCGGCGCGCAACTCGTCGCGAATGCGTTCGTAGATGATCACGTTGGCGTCGATCGCCATGCCGACGGTGAGCACCAGGCCGGCGATGCCCGGCATCGTCAGCGTCGCGCCAGACATGCCCATGATGCCGAGCAGGAAGACGACGTTCGCGAGCAGACCGAGCGTCGCGTACACGCCAGAGAGCTGGTAGTAGATCATCGCGAACGCGGCGACGAGGCCAAAGCCGAGCAGCGAAGCCCAGATGCCGCTGCGGATCGAATCGGCGCCGAGCGCCGGGCCGATCGTGCGCTCTTCCTCGATCTTCATCGGAACCGGCAGCGAGCCGGCGCGCAGGATCACCGACAGATCGGCCGCGCTATCCGAATCGAAGCGACCATGGATGAAACCGCGACCGCCACCGATGCGCGTCTGCAGACTCGGCGCGCTGGCGACCTGACCGTCTAGCAAGATCGCGAGACGCTTGCCGATATTGTCACCCGTGATCTTGCCGAACTTAGTCGCGCCGTCGGAGTTGAAGGTGAAGTTGACGATCCAGCCGTAGCGAGGGTCCATGCCCGAGCGCGCATCCGTAAGCGCCTCGCCCGTCAGATTCGCGGACTTCGAAACCAGATACGCACCGAGCACGCGCTCGGTGTCCTTCTCCTTCTCGAAGACGATCACGGACTCCGGCGGCAACCCATCCGGGTGTCGCTTGCGCAACAGCTCCTCGGTGGGCGCCTCATCGAGGACGATCTTGAACTCGAGGAAGCCGGTCTTCTGCAACAGATTGCGCGCCTGCTCGCGATCGAGCTGGCCACCCGGAATCTGCACGAGCACGCGGTCTTCGCCCTGCTGCGTCACGACCGATTCCGGGATGCCCTGGATCGGATCATCCACGCGACGCCGCACGACCTCCAGCATTTGCTGGACGCTGCGATAACGAACCTCGCGCTCCCACTCCGCAGTCAGCTTGAAGTCGAGCCGATTGCCGTCGCTGCTCGCGACCTCGAGAACCTGGGTTTCGATCGCAGCCTCGCGAATCATCGCGACGTCTTCGGGGCGTGCGGCTTCGATCATCAGTTGGCCGTTCTCGACCGTGATTCGAGCCGGCGTGATCTTCTTTTCCGTGAACGATTCCTGCAGCGATGCGCGCAGCACGTCGAGTTCGTGCTCGATCGCGACGGCCAGATCCGGGCCGAGCACCCAGTGGATGCCGCCCTGCAGATCGAGGCCCAGCCGGATCCCGCTGTCGGGAAGCCAGGGGCTGGCCTTGCGAACCGACGCGGGAAAGAAATTCGCCAGCGTGTACCAGCCGAAGAGAAGGAGGCTCGCGACGACTCCGAACACCCTCCATCGCGATCCGCTCACTCGCCCTCTCCTTTGCCCTTGCCCAGCACCCGATCGATGCGCGCGCGGTCCACCTTCACGCGCAGCGGTTGGCCGTTGCCCGCGCCGATCTCGATCGTCAGTACGTCGTCCGTGGCGCCGGTCACGGTGCCGTGAAGGCCCCCGCTGGTGACCACCCGATCGCCCTTCTCCACGCGCTTGAGCAACTCATCGTGCTCCTTCTGGCGCTTCGTCTGGGGCCGGATCAGCAGGAAGTAGAAGATGACGAAGATCAATGCCATCGGAAGCAGGAAGCCGATCGGCGATTGCGGCGACGGGGCGCCCGCCGCCTGCAACGGAATCACAGCCAGGAATGCATTCAATGGGAAGCTCCGACTTCGCCGGCATGAGCCGCGAGAACGGATGTTCCTGCGACACGCGCGGTCTGCGATGAAATGCGTTCGATGCGCGCGCCCGGATAGAAGCGCGCGAGGATCTGTCGATGGTTCGAGCCGCTTCGCGCGAGTGCGCGCGCGCCCCACTGGCTCATGCCGACACCATGGCCGTTGCCGGAGCCGACGAAGACGAAGCCATCTGCCGTGCGCCGCACTTCGAAGAGAGTGCTGCGCAGTCGCGTCGCCCCGAGGACGCGCCGCAGCGACTCGCCCGAGAGCGCGACATCACCATCGCTGCCGCGCACGCGCAACGTGGCGCTGCGCCCGCTCGGCGTGCGCTCGGCGACCGTCACGTCGCGCACGCGTCCAACTCCCTTGCCCGCCGCATCGAGCGCAGCGGCGAGGTGGTCGCTCGAAACCGGCGCGCGCCAGTACGTGTCGGGCGAATCTTCCTCGCCCGGGACACCGACACTCACCAGGTAGGGAACCGCGCGGCCCCACACTTCGGCGGCCGTCGCCGTGCGACCGCCCGCCGCGGAATGGAATGCGGCGAGAATTGGCGCGCCATCGAAGGTGAGGATCTGCGCGCGGGTCGCCTCGACCGCCTCGAGCACGGCCGGCGTCTCGCCACCCTCGCCTAAATACACCTGCCCGGCAGTACTCGCCTCGACGTCATAGTCGGGCGATCGCGGATGGGCGCGTCGGTGCAGCGCGTAGGTGCGGATTGCGATCGCTTGCGCGCGCAGCACCACGTCGCCGAATCCTTCAGACACTTCGCCCAGCAATGTTCCCGCCACGTAATCCTCGAGCGCCAATTCGTTCACGACGCGCAGTCCGCCAGCGTGCCGGATCAATTTCAAGCTTCCGCGAACGCGCCGTCCATCCACTTCGTGCGGGCCCGGCGCTTCGATCTGCGTTGGACCACGACGCACTTTGCCGTCGATCCGCACGCTCGTTACCTCGTCGAGAATCACTACGCGAATCGAGATCGCAGGCGTTCCCGCAAAAGCCGCAATGGGTATGAGCGCCCCGATCCACAGAGCGACGAGCGCGCTCCAAATGCTTGCGAAACACCAACGGCGACGACGCCGCAGGCACACGGACCCCTCTCGGGGTCCCACGCCCTCGCCCCCCCCATGCATGGGCGAGGGTTATGGCACGGAGACCCAACGGGCGCAAGCAAGTGCGAGGCGGCCGACGCCGCCTCTGCCGCTACTTCGCCGCGTCGCGCGCGAGCGCTTCGGCCTTCGTGGTCTCCTCCCACGGGAAACCCTGGTCTTCGCGTCCGAAGTGTCCGTGATAGGAAGTTGCGCGATAGATCGGTCGCAGCAGATTCAGGCCATCGACGATGCCGCGCGGCGTGAGATCGAAATGCTTGCGCACCAGCCGCTCGAGATCCGACTGCGAAAGCTTCGAGGTGCCGAACGAATCGACGCGAATCGAGACCGGCTCGGCGACGCCGATCGCGTACGCGACCTGCACTTCGCAGCGCGTCGCGACACCCGCCTTCACCAGATTCTTCGCCACCCAACGCGCCGCATAGGCCGCGCTGCGATCGACCTTGGTCGGATCCTTGCCGGAGAACGCGCCGCCGCCGTGGCGACCCATGCCTCCGTAAGTATCGACGATGATCTTGCGGCCCGTGAGACCGGCATCGCCCATCGGCCCGCCCACCACGAAGCGGCCGGTCGGATTGACGTGGAAGATCGTGTCGTCGTCCACCAGCTTGGCGGGCAGCGCCGGACGGATCACCTTCTCGATGACGTCCTTGCGCAGCTTGTCGTAGCCGACTTCCGGCGCATGCTGCGTCGAGAGCACCACCGCCGCAATGCGCACCGGCTGGTGGTGATCGTCGTACTCGACGGTGACCTGCGACTTCGCATCCGGCCGCAAGTAGTCGATCTCGCCGCTCTCGAAGTGCGTGCGATGCATCTCCATCAGTTTGTGCGCGAGGCGAATCGGCGCGGGCATCAGCTCCGCCGTCTCATTGCACGCGAAGCCGAACATCATTCCCTGGTCGCCGGCGCCCTGCTCCTTGTGCAGACCCTCGCCTTCCGTCACGCCCTGCGAGATGTCGCGCGACTGCTGGCCGAGCGCGACGAGAACACCGCAGGTCTCGGCGTCGAAACCCATGTCGGACGACGTGTATCCGATGTCGCGAACGACCTGACGCGCGAGGTGTTCGTACTCGACGTGCGCGGCAGTGGTGATCTCGCCGGCCAGCACGATGAAGCCGGTCTTGGCGAGAGATTCGCAAGCGACGCGCGAACGCGGATCCTGTTCGAGCAGCGCGTCGAGAACCGCATCCGAAATCTGATCGCACATCTTGTCCGGGTGTCCCATCGACACCGACTCGGACGTGAACAACGAGCGGGAAGCCATGCGAATTCTCCTCTGGCCTGGAATCTGGGGCGCCGCAGTCTAAGTGACGACCCGGCTGGACTCAAACGGGGCTGATGCTGCGGCGGATCTAGCCGCCGTCGCCTTCGAGCGGCTGCTCGAGCACCTGCCCGAGCGCAGCGACGGCCTTCTCGGCATCGGCGCCTACGGCGCGCAAGCGCAGGCGGGTTCCGAAAGAGGCAGCCAGCGAGAGCAGCGACAACACGCTGCGCCCGTTGACCCACTCGCTCGGCTCGCCGGCGCGCGTGACTTCGATCTCGGCCTGAAAGCGCGAGGCGAGCGCGACGAATCGACCCGCAGGCCGCGCGTGAAGACCGAGCGTGTGGCGCACCGTGAACTCGCCCTCGCAGGCGGCCCCATCGCTCACTTGCGTCCTTCCGGGAGAATCTCCGACGCCACGCGAATGTTCCGTTGACCGTATTCCTTGATGAAGGTCGCCAGCTCCTCGAGCGGCCGCTGATCGGTCATCGTCGCGAGCTTGATCAGCATCGGGAGGTTCAAACCGGTGACCACCTCGACGCGGTGTTCTTCGAGGAACGACAAGCCCATGTTCGACGGTGTGCCGCCGAACATGTCGGTGAGGATCAACACACCTTCGCCGCTCTGATGACTCCGCGGACCCGTGCCTTCGCAGTTCGCATCGGCGCGGCGCAGCGCATCGGCGATCGCCTCGCGCATCTCGTCGACGGATTGCTTCGGATCGATCGACACCGCCTGAAACGGCGGTGCGTCGGGCACGATCAGTCGCAGTGCCTGCAAGAACTCTTCGCCGAGCCGGTAGTGGGTCACGATCACGACGCCGGGTGCCATCACGCTTCCTTTTCCACGTCTCGATGCTGCACGTTGACCTCGCGGCCGCTCTGGCGCAACCGTTCGGCGAGTCGCGTCGCGACCGCCACCGATCGATGCCGACCGCCAGTGCAACCAATTCCGATCGTCAGATACGCCTTGCCTTCGGTGTCGTAGCGCTCGAGCAAGTAGTCGAGAAAGGCGCCGAGCCGCGAAAGGAGCTCCTGCGTGCGCTCGTGTTCGAGCACGTAGCTGGCGACATCCTCGTCGAGTCCCGTCTTGGCGCGCAGCAACGGCTCGAAATGCGGATTCGGCAGGAAGCGCACGTCGAAGAGCAACTCCGCCGCGGGCGGGATGCCATAGCGATAGCCGAACGAGATCAGCGTCACGACACTCGGCTTCCCTTCGCCCGTCACCCAACGCACCACGGCGTCGCGCAGTTGGTGGATGTTCAGGCGCGACGTGTCGAGCACGTAGTCGGCGAGGCGCGCGACATCCTCGAGCAGCGCGCGTTCGCGCAGCGTTCCCTGTTCGACGGTGCCTACCGGCGACAGCGGGTGCACGCGGCGCGTCTCGCGATAGCGCGACACCAGCACTTCGTCGGCACAGTCGAGAAAGAGCACGTCGGCGCGCGCTCCGCCGGCGCGAATCGCCTGCACGACGGCGGGAAAGCCCTTGAGGAATGCCGCCTCCCGCGCATCGAGCGCCATCGCAATATTGCGTACGGGCGGGTTCGCCTTCGCGCAGAGATCGACGAACTGCTCGATCAACTGCGGCGGGATGTTGTCGACGCCGTAGAAACCCAGGTCCTCGAGCGCGCCCATCGCCGTCGTGCGACCGCTGCCCGAGAGACCCGAGACGAAGACGATGCGCGTTCCGTCGTGACTCATCGCCGCTCGCCCTCGGCGCGCAGGCGATCGTCGAGGCGACTCGCGGCGCTGCGGCCCGCGCGGCGATGCACGTGATCGCGCACGGCGACCTCGACGAGTGTCGCGAGGCTGCCCGCCGGTCGCGCAGGCAACAGCAGCGCGGGCAACGGCACGCCGTCCCAGGATTCGAGCGGTCGCTCGAGCCCGACGCGTTCTACCTCGAGATCCGGGCGCCATTCGGCGAGCCGGCACACCAGCCCGACCTCGGCGCGCTCGGCCACCGCATCGGGTCCGAAGAGATCGGGCAGGTACACGATGCCGATGCCGCGCAGCTCCATGTGGTGGCGGATCAGCTCAGGCGACTCGCCGAAGAGTCGGCCTTCGCCATCGCGCTCCAGCACCACGACATCATCCGCCACCAATCGGTGACCTCGCCGCACGAGTTCGAGCGCGCACTCGCTCTTGCCGATGCCGCTCGGCCCGAGGAGCAGGACACCGACGCCCTGCACATCGACGAGCGCTCCATGAGCGCGTGCCGTCATAGGAAGTGCCCGCTCGCCTTTGGCTCGCTACGGCGGAAACGAACGCTTTGGCTTCGGTCGCCGCTCGGTCCTTCGTGACCTGCTGCGCGGGTCAGAACTTTGCGTCTTCCTCCTCGATGGCTCGCAGAACCTCGTCGCGGGTTCCGGCCTCGAGGAGTCGCTTGCGGAAGGTCGCGTCGCGCAAGAAGCGAGAGATACGCGCCAGCGCCTTCAGGTGCTGGCCGCCCGAGTGCTCGGGCACGACGAGCAGGAAGAAAAGGTGTGTCGGCTGGCCGTCGATCGAGTCGAAGTCGACCCCCTCGCGGCTGCGCGCGAACGAAGCGAGCAGCCGCGCGAGTCCCGCCACCTTGCCGTGCGGAATCGCGACCGCTTCTCCAATGCCGGTGCTCTGGAGCTTCTCGCGCTCGACGAGCACTTCCAGCAGGCGCGCTTCATCGAGACCGGACTCAGCGCCCGCGAGCGCCTTCGCCATCTCGGCGAGCACATCGCGCTTCTCGTGCGCCGCAAGGTCGAGGATCACGGCGTCCCGGACCAGAATGTCGGAGATCTTCATGCACGTCCTCGCGGCGGGATAGGCTAGCCGACCCGGCGGCGCTTCGTCGAGGACAACAGGTTCATCGCCTCGCGATACTTGGTCACGGTGCGACGTGCGATGTCGATGTTCGCAGTGCGCAACATCTCGGCGATGCGTTGGTCCGAGAGCGGACGGCGCGGGTCTTCGGCCTGGATGATGCGGCGGATCTTCTCTTTCACGCTCTCGCTGGCGATCGCGTCACCATCGACGCGGTTGATGCTCGAGTTGAAGAAGAACTTCAGCTCGAAGATGCCCTGCGGCGTGTGCGCGTACTTGTTGGTAGTGACGCGACTCACCGTCGATTCGTGCATGCCGATGTCGTCGGCGACATCGCGCAGGTTCAGCGGCTTCAGGTACTGCACGCCGCATTCGAAGAACTCGCGCTGATTCTTGATGATGCTCGTCATCACCTTGTAGATCGTGCGCTGGCGCTGATGGATCGACTTGATCAGCCACAGCGCCGAGCGGACCTTGTCCTGCACGTAGTCGCGCGTGTCCTTCGCGACGCCCTCGGCGCCGCGCGCGAGAACATCGCGGTAGAGCTGGTTGATGCGCAGCTTCGGCAAACCGTCTTCGTTCAACACCACATGCAGCTCGTCGCCGATCTTGTGGACGTAGATGTCGGGAATGATGTAGACGGCCTCTTCGCCACCGAAGGGCCGACCGGGGCGCGGTTCGAGACGTCCCACCACCCGCGATGCGACGGCCACCTCTTCGATCGTCACGCCGAGCACGCGGGCGATGCCGCGGAAATCGCGCTTCTGCAGCGCGTCGATGTGATCGGCGACCAGGATACGCACCAGCGGTTCATCGAGGCGCAGCGCGTCGATCTGCAACAACAAGCATTCGCGGAGATCGCGCGCGGCGACACCCGAAGGATCGAAGAGCTGGAGCTTTGCGAGCGCCTTCTCGACCACTTCGATCGACACATCCGAGCGACGCGCGATCTCGTCGAGATCGGCGCGGAGATAGCCGTCTTCATCGAGGTTGCCGATGATCCACTCGGCGCCGACCCGCTCCGTCTGGTCGAGGTCCGAGAGCTGGAGCTGCCACGTCATGTGCTCCGCCAGCGTCTCGCGCCGCGTGAGCGTGCCTTCGAGCGAGCGCCGCTCGTCGTCTTCGCGACTCTCGTTCTGGAAGCCGGTCTGCGGATACGCCTCGGCGTAACTCTGCCAATCGATGTCGGCGATCTTCTCGGCGTTGCTCGCTTCGCGATTTTCCGGAACGTCGGAGTTCTCTTCCGAACTCGGCGTCGGCGCCTCCTCACTGTCGGCGACGACTTCGCGGGGAAGATCGTCCACGCCCTCGATCGATTCCTCGAGGACGACGTTCTCCTGCAGCTCCTGCTGCACGAGATCCGCCAGTTCCATGCGCGACAACTGCAAGAGCTTGATCGCCTGCTGCAACTGGGGCGTCATCACCAGTTGCTGGCTCAAGCGGAGCTGTTGTTTGATCTCGATCGCCATCGCTTGGATTCCGGTTCGGTTGCCTGGTTGCGGTTCGTCCGCGCGCTCAGTTGAGCTGGAAGTTTTCGCCGAGATAGATCTCACGCACCGTTGCGTCGGCAGCGATCGCGGCCGGAGCCCCTTCGCGCAGGATCGTCCCGTCCTTGATGATGTAGGCGCGGTCGCAGATCGCGAGCGTCTCGCGGACATTGTGGTCCGTCACGACGATCCCGATCCCGCGTGTGCGGAGCTGATCGACGACCTTCTGGATCTCCCCGACGGCAATCGGATCGATGCCGGAAAAAGGCTCGTCGAGCAGCATGAACTTCGGCTCGAGCACCAGCGCGCGCGCCACTTCGACACGACGTCGCTCGCCGCCCGAGAGCGCATCGCCACGCAGATTCTCCTTGCCGGAGAGACCGAGCTCCTGCAATAGCTCGTGCAGTCGCTCGCGCCGGATCGCCGGCTTGGGCTCGACGGTCTCGAGAATCGCGTTCAGGTTGTCCGCCACCGAAAGGCGCCTGAAGATCGACGGCTCTTGCGGCAAGTACGTGATGCCGAGCCGCGCGCGGCGGAACATCGGCAGATCCGTGATCTCGCGCTCGCCGAGGAAGACTCTTCCCTGCGTCGGCCGCACTTCACCGACGATCAGGTTGAAAGTCGTCGTCTTGCCCGCACCGTTCGGGCCGAGCAGACCGACGACTTCGCCCGGCTCGACGTGTAGATCGACACCGCAGAGCACTTCGCGGTCGCCGTAGCGTTTGCGCAACCCGCGCGCGGCGAGCACGGGACCGTTCACGGCACGGCCTTCTTCGTCTTCGCAACGGGCGCCGCTTTGGCTTCGGCGGCGGGCTGCTTCTCGCCCTCGGACGGCGTCACGTTCACCGTCGCCCCGCCCCTCACCTTCACGCGATTCTGCTTGATGAAGATCTCGATCTCGCGACCGCGAACGCGGTCGTCGCCCTGTTGCAATTCGGCGTTGCCGACGCAAAGCAGACGATCCTCGGTCTGGAAGAATGTCGCTTTGTCACAGAGCATGCGCCGCTTCAACTGCGACACGCGCACGTGTCCCGACGCAACGAGCTTGTCGGGCTGCGAGCCACCCGGCGGATAGAGGGCTTCGAGACGATCCGAGTTCACGCGGAGATCGCCCTGATCGATCTGCACCTTGGAGGTGAAGAGCAGCCGGCGACGTCCGTCCGTCTCGATCGCCTCGAGCTCGTCGGAGCGGATCGAAAGCGGCTTGTCGCCCTTGATCGGGAACATCGACACGCTTTGCTCGGCTCCCTCGGCTGTGGGCGTCGCCGTCGAGGCGGCGCTTGCGGCGTCAGTCGCCGCGTTCTTCGGCGAAACCACGGGCGTACTCGAGACGTTCGGCTCCGCTGCGACCGCCTTTTGCAACGGCAACGCGAACAGGCACGCAGCGATCCCCAACAGCGAAAACCAATGTCGTCGCATCAAGGCGTTCTCTTCTCCTCGACCCGAGCGCCGCCCGTGAGGCGAAGGCGCCGATCGCGTACGTAGTACCGAAACCCGCCACCCGTCAGCACGCGGTCGTTCTCGATGATCTCGACCGGAGCATCGGTGAAGGCAACGCCGCGTTCGCGGTCATAGCGGAGAGAAGGACCGACGAAGCGCCGCCCGTCAGCGAGCACGCCGCGGACATTCCCGCTGACAACGAGATCGTTCGTTTCCAGATCGAGCTCGCCACTCTCACTCGTGAGTTCGAGTGAGGGCTTGCCGTCCGCGCCCGCCAACTCAGCGTGCACGGCTTCGAGATGGGCTCGGTTCGCCACATCGTCGATCACGCCCGAATCCGCTTCGACGCGAACCTCCGTGATGTTCCCGCTCGACGCGAGGAAGGTCATCTTGGAGAGGCGCATCGGAGGGCCTGCCGCGCGGCCGAGGCTGGCTGCGGCAATGAAAACTGCGGCAGCCATCGAGACGCGCATCGCGCGCTGGACCGAGCATGATGCCATGCAAGGACCATACCGCCGACGCCAGCATCGAACAACGAAAAAGTGGAGAAAGAATCAGTCCTGGTAGCCGAAGATCGTTCGGAACGGCTCATGGCGAACCACCCAAACAGCCGGTCGCACGACGATCCAGTCGAGCGCGACGCCGACCGGATGCAAGCCATACGCAGCGATGCGCAGCGGATGGGCCGAGGTGCGCGGATCGTAGTCGTCGTGCACCGGCGTGCTGGCGTATGAGTAGGAGGACTCAGCGGGAATCGGCTCGTCATCCGGCGCTTCGAGCGCGTACGCCCCGCTGGCGCAGAGTGCGATCGCGAAGCCGACGATCAGCGAAGCGAGGTGCGCTTGTAGCCCCATGACTCGCGACCGTAGCGCGGGCTGCTCCGACCCGCAGCGGGTCTGCGAACTCAAGGAGCGCCCCGCCGCAGCGCGGCTTCGCTGAACAGCTCCTCTGGGATCTCAGCGCCAAACTCGATGTTGCGGAATTGCAACGTCGTGCGATGTCCTGTCGCGACGGTCTCCGCCTCGATGCGCTGCGCAGTCCAGATCTCCTGCACCTGCGCGACATCGTGGAGCCGGATCGTCTTCTGGAGCGCGCCGTCCACCTCCCAGAATTCGGCGAGGCGCGGAAACCAGATTTTCGCGTCGACGCGCACCCGAACGCGACCGTGCCCCAGCTCGCGCGCGACGCGATCGTCGATCGGTGTCGCCTCGATGACGTAGGTGCGGTGCCCATCGACGACCTCTTCGCCGAGCGTCTTCCACACGTAGTCGTCGAGGCTGAGCTGCGTCTCGCGCTTCATGTCCTCGAATGAGAAGTCGGTGCCTAGAAAAGCGCGACCGCGCTCCGCGAGCGCGACGCGACGCGACTTGCGAAGCGCGGGCAAGTAGAACCACTGATCGTCGGGGCGGGTCGCGTCTGCGTAGTCGAAGGTGAGCAGCGCCGTGCCTTTGATGGTCGGCGGATCTTCGAAGAAGAGCACGGCGCGCTTCTCGTCGCCGAAGCGACGTCGGTACGATCGCAGCGTTCGCTCGCGAATCGTTCCGTCTTTCTCCACGAGTTCCATCGTCCAGATCCGCGAGACGGACTCACCCTCATCGCGCGCGTTGACGCGCCGCACGATCTCCTCGCCCGCCAGCGGCGCATCGTCTGCGCTTGCGAACGGGGCGATTGCGACGAATGCGAGCGCGAGTGCCAGCCAGCGAATGCGCATCGACCGCCGTATAGGCGACGTCCGCGCGGCGCCGCAAGGGCTTGCAGAGCGCGACGAGTCAGCGGACTACGAGACCACCAAACCTGCGAGACGCTCGAGTTCGCCGCGCGTGTGGATCGTGATGGCGCCCGCCGCCATGCTGAGCACGCCCTGCTCGGTCCAGACGCGAATCTGCTTGTTCACCGTCTCGCGCGTGGTGCCCACGTACTGCGCCAGCTCGCCTTGCGAGAGACGCAGCGTGACGTGCACGCCGTCGGTCTCCTCTTCCCCAAAGTTCTCCGCCAACACGAGCAGCTTTTTCGCGATCCGCCCCGAAATGCCGAGGAACACGATGTCCTCGATGCACTCGGACAGGCGCACGACGCGCTCGGCGAGCACCGTGAGCAACTCCACTCCGGTTTCGGGGTGCTCGCGCAAAAAGCGCAGGAACTCGCGCCGCTCGAGCACGACCAACTCACTCGGCTCGAGTGCGACGACCGTCGCGGTGCGCTCGCCGCCGACGAGCAGCGGCAGTTCACCGACGACTTCGTTCGCGGCGAGCAGGTTGAGTACGACTTCGGCTCCCTCACTCGACGTCGCGGTCACCTTCAAGCGACCGCTCGCAATCACGTACACCTGCGCGGCTGCGTCGCCCTTGTGAAAGAGTTCTTCGCGCGCATCGAGTCGCCGCGTCGTGGCGGCCGTCGCGAGCACGTCGAGCTGTGTCGCCTCGAGTCGCGCGAAGAGCGGCACGCGCTTCAGCAGCTCGCGGCGTCGCTCGCTCGCGGCCATCCGGACTTCGATTCGTCACGTGATCCTCCCAGCGCTGCTGTTTGCGTATCATGGCGCGCCGTGAGCGCCGAAGATACCCGTCCGATCGCCGATCCGGCGCGCGTACAGCGCTATCCGTTCTTGCCCGGCGGTGTCGCGATCCCGGTCGCACGAGCCGAAGGCGCGTGGCTCTACCTCGCCGACGGGCGACGCATCCTCGACGCCGCAGGCGGGGCGATCGTCGCAAACATCGGTCACGGACGCCGAGAAGTGGCAGAGGCCGTCGCGCGAACGCTCAAAGCGACGAGCTATCTCGTCCCGCCGTTCGCCACCGACGAGCGTATCGCGCTCGCCGAACGCCTCGTGGAACGCTGGTTGCCGCGCGGGCTCACGCGCGTCGCCTTCACGAGTGGCGGCTCCGAAGCGATGGACGCCGCCTTGCGGCTCGCGCGCCAACACCACGTTGCGGCGGGCCGACCCGAGCGTTGGAAGATGATCGGCCGCGATCTCTCGTATCACGGCACGACGCTCGGCACGCTCTCCGTCGGCGGTCACGAGAAGCGGCGCAAGGGTTTCGAGCCGCTGCTGATCGATTGGCCGAAGGCGCCCGCCTGCTATTGCCTGCGCTGCCCGCTGGGCTTGTCGCAACCGAGTTGCAAGGTCGCTTGCGTCGATGCGATCGAAGCGCTGATCGAGCGCGAAGGCCCCGAGACGGTCGCCGCCGTCGTCGCCGAACCGGTCGTCGGCTCGACCGCGGGCGCGCTGGTTCCGCCCGACGCCTACTGGCCGCGTCTCGCGGAGATCTGCCGTCGCCATGGTGTGTTGCTGATCGCCGATGAAGTGATGACCGGCTTCGGCCGCACCGGCCGCCACTTCGCCGTCGATCATTGGGGCGTCACGCCCGACATTCTCGTCGGCGGCAAGGGACTCGCGGGCGGCTATGCGCCGATGAGCGGGGTCTACGCGACCGACGCCGTGCTCGCGCCACTCGTCGCGCGCGGCGAGGAGTTCATGTTCTACACCTACGCGGCGCACCCGGCGTCGTGCGCCGCCGCGCTCGCAGTGCTCACGATCATCGAACGCGAGAGACTCGTCGCACGCGCCGCCGAACAGGGAAAACGCCTGCTCGATCGGCTGCGCGATGTCCTCGCCGATCACCCGCATGTCGCCGAAGTGCGTGGCCTCGGCTTGTTGCTCGCGATCGAGTTCGTGCAAGATCGCGCGACGCTCGAGCCCTTCCCGGTCGCGACGAAGTTCACCAATCGCGTCGTCGCCGCCGGCTTCCGCCACGGCGCCTTCTTCTATCCGGGCGGCGCCGGCGCCGCGCGGGATCTCGTCTGCCTCGGCCCGCCCTTCACGATCGGCGACGAAGAAATCGAGTGGATCGCGACGGCGCTGCCGCGCGCGATCGACGACGCGGCCAAATCGATTTAGTCGCTCGCGTCCTTGCGCGTGTAGATCCACGCCCACCAGATCAGCGGCAGTTGCAGCGCCAAGCGCACCCAGTTGAGCGTGCCGAGGCCTTCGCTGGCACCGCCGACCGCCACGTTGTTGAGCGCGACGTGCAGATTCGCTGGGAACACCGCGATCAACAGCGCGATGATGCCCCACGCCGTCCAGCGTCGGATCCGCGGAATCCGCAGCGCCAGCGCCAGCGCGACGAGCCCGAGCGCGAACTCGGCGACGCCCGACAGCTCGACCAGTTCGCGATGCGCGCCCAGATAAGGCGGCATGATCTGCATGTAGAAAGCAGGCGAGAGGAAGTGATTGATGCCCGCGAACGCGTAGAACGCGCCCATCACCAACCAGGAGATGCGTTTCGCAAGACTCACAAGGGCGCCTCCGGCGCCGGCTGCCAACCGCCGAGCGCCCGTTCGATCTCTGCCGCCGCCGCCAGCGCGATGTCTTCGCGCCACGGCTGCGCCACCAGCTGTACACCGATCGGGAGCCCCTCCGGCGAGGTGCCCGCGCGCACCACGGCGCCCGGCCAACCGGCGAGATTCCACGTCATCGTGTGGGTGAACGCGAGCATCGCCGCGTCGACCTCGCCGTGGCGGAGCGCCGCGTGCGAGTTCACGGGGCAGATGAACAGGTCGAAGTCGCGCGTCTCGGCGAGCAGATCGCTGCGGAAGCGGTCCCACTCCTCGATCACGCGCATGCGTTCTTCGATCTGGAGCGCGGGCAGCGACGCGAAGCCAGCGAGAGAGCTGTCCTCGACGCGCGTGCCCGCTCGCTCGAGCAGCCGCCGGATGCCGAGACCTCCGTCGAGCAGGATCACCTGCATGAAGAGCGGCAGCGCGCGCGTAACAGTCGGCGGCCGGTACTCGACGACACGGGCACCCGCAGCCGACAGCACCGCGGCCGTCGCGCGGACCGTCGCCTCTACCGGCCCGTCGGCGTGCGAGATTCCGTTGTCGACGAAGAGTGCGACGCGCAGACCTGCGAGCGGCACGATCGCGGGATCCCCGAGCGCGACGGGTGCGAGGAATGGGTCGCGTCCGTCCGGACCCACCAACAGCGGCAGCACCAGCGCGAGATCCGCGACGCGCCGCGCAAGTGGACCGATCGTCGTGAGCGCGTCGGTGGCGGTGCCAGGCCCGATCGCATGGCCGGCCCGCGACACGCGGCCCGGCGTCGGCCGGATGCCGGCGACGCCACAGAAGTGTGCCGGCAAGCGAATGCTGCCGCCGGTGTCGGAGCCGATATCGAGCGGCACGCCGCCCGCCGCGATGATCGCGGCCGCGCCGCCGCTCGATCCGCCCGGCGTGCGCGTCAGGTCGTAGGGATTGTTGGTGCGCCCGTAGACGGGGTTCACCGTCTCGAAGCCAAACGTGAACTCGGGCGTGTTGGTCTTGCCGACCACGATCGCGCCGGCCGCGCGCAATCGCGCGACGGCGGTGGCGTCCGCGTCCGGGACGAAGCCCTTGCGGCCCGGTGTGCCCCAGGTCGTCACCAGCCCCGCCGTATCGAAGGAGTCTTTGATCGTGATCGGCACGCCGTGCAGCGGGCCCAGCGTGTCGCCATGCGCGCTCGCCGCGTCCGCCGCATCGGCGTCGCGCAGCGCTTCGTCTGCGCGCAGCGCAACGACCGCGTTCAGCGCCGGGTTCACGCGCTCGATGCGCGCCAGACACGCCTCCACCGCTTCGCGTGACGACAGCTGCTTCGAACGAATCGCGCGCGCGAGTGCGGCGGCCGACGCCGCTGCCACATCCATGCGTCAGCGACCGCCCGCGACGAAGCTGCGCTCGCCGAGCGAGCCGAGCGAGAAGTCGCGGTACAAACCGCGGAAGCAATCTCGACACCGCGTCGAGTGGGCCAGCGCGCGCTTGCTGGCGGTGCGCCGCACTTCCTGGCGGAAGGAGCCGTCGTCGTAGAGTTCGTAGTGCGCCCAGCCGCCCGGATAGTCCTTCGTGCAATTCACTTCGACGAAAGGAGCAGCGCCGGACGCGCGATAGCGCCGCACGCGATTGCGGTGGGTGTGGCCGATCAACACGCCCTTCACCTGCGGGTTCGCGCCGATGAGTTCGAAGAACGGCACCGAATGCTCGGGCAGCAGGCCGATCGAATTCGGGTAGGAGTCTCGCTTTTCCGGCGGCACCGGTTGGTGATGCATCAGCAGCAGCGTCGGCATCGCCTGCTCACGCGTCTCGGTGAGCGTATCGGCGAGCCAGCGCAGGCGATCTCCGTGGAACACGCCGTGGTGATCGCCGGGCTCGGCGGTTTCGAGCAACACCAGCCGCCAACCGCCGAGATCGACGCTGCGCGGCGCCGGCGCCTGCCCGAGCAGCGCGTAGCCATCCACCTCGCCGGCGCCGTTGTGGCGGCCGTAGTAGTCGTGGTTGCCGAGGAAGGCGTGATGCGGCGCGCGGATCTTCGCGAAGGCTTCGCGCGCGAAACCGAACTGCGTGGGCAGCCCGCGATCGGCGATGTCGCCCTTCACCACCACCGCATCGACCTTTGCCGCGTTGATCTCCGCGATCGCGTCGTCGTTCATCAGGCGCCAGTACGGAACCTCGGTGTCTTCGGCGCGGATCAGCGGGAAGCCCTCGGCGGCGTCGCCGTATTCGTGATCCGTCGTGAGCTGGCCGCCGAAGCGCGGCTCGCCGAAATGGAGATCGTTCAGCGTGGCGAAGGTGGCGGTGCGACGCGCGCGCGGCGGCGGCAGCGTGCGCACGCGCTCGGGGAAGTAGCGATCCGGCGCGGGGCTCGCGGCGCCATCGACTTCGATCGCGAGCGTGTACTCGGTGTCCGGGTCGAGTCCTTCGATGCGGACCAGACGCGTCGCGGCGTCGCTCTCCGAGCGCGCGAGCACTTCGCCGTCGAGCAGCACACGGGCGGGCGCATCGACGGCGCCCGCGCCGTCGTGCACGCGAAACGCGAGCGTCACGCTGCTCGCCGTGACACCCATGACCTCGGAATCGCGAATGGTGAGCGGCATGGGCCGCAGCCTATCACCGCGCGCTGCGCTCCCGCAGCGATTTCTCGATGCGCGTGGTGATCTCGTCGAGCAGCGGCCGCGAGGTCGCGAAGTTGAGCCGAACGAAGCCGCGACCCGGCGTCCCGAAAATGCTTCCGTCCGACAGCGCCACGCGCGCGTGCTCGAGAAAATAGTTCTGCGGCGACGACTCGAGTTCGAGCGCGCGGCAATCGAGCCACGCGAGAAACGTCGCCTCGGGTTCGAAGCTGCGAACACCCGGCAGCCGCGAAGCGACGGCGCGCGCGACGCTGCGCCGATTGCCGTCGAGATACGCGACCACCGCGTCGAGCCACGGCTGTCCTTCGCGCCACGCCGCGAGCGTCGCTGCCTGCCCGAGCGAGCCGAGGCCGCCGCGCACGTGGCTCGGCACGCGCTGGAATCGCTTGCGGAGAGCTTCGCTGCCGAAGTGCGCGACGCCGCAGCGCAGGCCCGGAATGTTGAACGCCTTGGTCGCCGACGTCAGCGTGATCGTGCGCGCCTCGACTTCGGGCGCGAGCGATGCGAACGGGATGTGCTGTCGTCCCGCGTACACCAGATCGGCGTGGATCTCGTCGGTGACGACCACGAGATCGTTCGCGATCGCGATCTCGGCGAGCGCCTCGAGTTCGCTGCGCTCGAAGACGCGACCCGTCGGGTTCTGCGGATTGCAGAGCAGGAAGATCCGCGTGCGCGCATCGATCACGCTGCGGAGCTGATCGAAGTCGATCTCGTAGCGCGACGCGCCCGTGACGAGCGGCGCTTCGACGAGCCGCCGCTCGAGTTCGCGCACGGCGCCGAGGAACGGCGCGTAGACCGGCGTCTGCACCAACACGCCGTCGCCCTTCGCAGAGAATTGATCGATCGCAATGTAGATGCCCTGCACCACATCGGTGAGCACCACGATGCCGCGCGGATCGGGGCGCCAGCCGAAGCGCGTCTCCATGCGGTCGACGAAGGCGGCCGGCAGCGCGTCGGGCTGGATGTCGAGCGGGTAGCCGAGGTCGTCGATTTCGAGTGCGCGCGCGAGCACCTGTCGCACCGGCGCGGCGATCGGGAAGTCCATCTCGGCGACCCACGCCGGCAGCACGTCGGGCCCGTAGAGCTGCCACTTCTCGCCACTGCGGCGGCGCAGTGTCGCGAGGTCGAGGCGGTCGAAATCGAGGGCGGCCGGGTCGCTCATGCCAGGTTCGTATCCCGCAGCCCGCGGATCGTCAAACCGCGGCTGTCTGCAGCGCGTGTACGACGTCCGCCCATGCGCCGGCGTCGGGCTGCCACGGCGCGACCAGACTCACGCGATCTGCGAAACCCGCACAGCGTGCGGCGATTCGTTCGGCGAGCGCGTCCGGGGGCGCGCATACCGCGACGGTTTCGAGCACTTCGTCATCGACGAGCGCCGCCATCGCCTGCCAATCGCCGCTGCGCGAGAGCGCGTGCAACTCGGGATGCAGCGCGCCGCGCCCGACCGAGTCGAGCACGCCGCGATAGGCGGGCGTCGATGCGTAGAACGCGATCTGCGCGCGCGTTGCCATGCGCGCGCGCTCGGTTTCCGCGGCGTCGCGTCCCGTCACGATCAAGAGCTGCGCGCTGACGACGAAGTTGCGTCGCGTGCGGCCCGCGAGCGCCAAGCCGCGCTCCAATGCGGGGCCGGTGACGTCGGCCAGGAACGCTGGAGTGTGAAACGGATGCACGAGAAAACCATCCGCCACTTCGCCCGCGATTTCGGTCATGCGCGGCCCGACACCAGCGAGCCACACCGGCGGCGCGCCGAAGGAACACGGCGCAGGTCGCAGCAGCGGCGGCATCAGTGTGTGCGTGTAGAACGCGCCTCGGAACGCGAGTGGCGCGCCATCGTTCCAGCACGACCAGATCGCGCGCAGCGCCAGCACGAACTCGCGCATGCGCGCGGCGGGCTGCGACCACGGCTGCGAGAAGCGTCGCTCGATGTGCGCGCGAATCTGCGAACCGAGTCCGAGCCGGAAGCGACCCTTCGAGAGCCCTTGTAGGTCATGGGCGATCTGCGCGACGAGCATCGGGCTTCGCGCAAATGCGATCGCGACTGCCGTCACCAACTCGATGCGCTCGGTCGCAGCCGCAGCTTGCACCAGCGGAAAGAACGGATCGTGCGGGCCATCGAAGGTGAAGGCGCCGTCGTAACCGAGCGCTTCGAGCCGGCGCGCCTCCTCGCCCGCTGCAGCGAGCGAGGCCAACGCGAGCGGCGCGTCCACCCGCATCCGCCTCAGTCCTTCCGCGTCGCGAGCAGATCGAGCACGCGCCGCATCACCGGATCGATGCCGCCGCCGACCAGCGACAGGCCGCCGTCGACGACGAGGTTGTGTCCGGTCACGTAGCGCGCGGCGTCGGAGAGCAGAAACACGACGGCGTCGGCGACATCGTCCGCCGTGCCGGCGCGCGCCGCGGGGATCGACGCCTCGAAGCCGTCCATCAACTTCGGCACGCGGAAGAGCAGCTCCGACATCGGCGTGCGAATCATCCCCGGCGAGACGCAGTTCACGCGGATCGCCGGGCCGTACTCGAGCGCGGCGCTCTGCGCGAGCGCGATCACGCCGGCCTTCGCCGCGCTGTAGGGCGCCTCACCACGCGTCGGCTGGATGCCGCTGCACGACGCGTTGGTGACGATCGCCCCTCCACCTGAAGCGCGCAGATACGGCACCACGGCGCGCAGCCCGTTGAAGACACCGATCAGATTCACCGCGATCAGCCGCTCGACGTCGGCGGGCGTGTACTCGTGCAGAGGCGCCACCTGTCCGGCGCCGGCATTCAGGAATGCGAAGTCGAGACCGCCGAACGCGGCAGCCGCTTCGGCGCACGCCGCATCGACTGCAGCGGCGTCGCGTACATCGGCGACGAGCGCGATTCCGCCGACTTCACGCGCGGCGGCGGCCGTCGCGTTCGCATCGAGGTCGAGCAGCGCCACGCGCGCACCGAGCGCTGCGAGTTTGCGCGCAGTCGCGACACCGATCCCCGACGCGCCGCCCGTCACGAGCAAGCGCTTGCCGGCGAACTCCGTCAATGGAAGACGTGGCCGCCGTTCACGTCGAGCGATTGCCCGGTGACGACGCGCGACAGATCCGACGCGAAGAACACGACGGCGTCGGCGATCTCCTCGGACGTGGGCAGATGCCGCAACGCGGTGTTCGCCGCGACTTCGTCGTAGATCACCTGCGCCTCGACACCGCGCTGCACGGCCTGGTGCGCGAAGTAGCCTTCGAGCGATGCGCCCCAGATGTAGCCGGGAACGACCGAGTTCACGCGAATGCCGTGCACGCCGACTTCGCGCGCGAGTCCCTGCGTCGCCGCCATCAGTGCGGCCTTCGAAGCGCCGTACGGACCCATGTTGGGCAGCACGTCGCGGATGATCATCGAGTTGATCATCACGATCGAACCGCCGCGCTGCGCCTTCATCACCGGCAGCACTTCGTGGGTGAGCTGCAGCGTCCCGACCAGGTTGACGTGCAGCGGGCGCAGCAAGTCTTCCGCGCTGGCGTCTTCCATGCGGATGAAGCCGCCCATGTCGAAGGCGTTGTTGACGAGCACGTCGATGCGGCCGAACTCCGCCACCGCGCGCGCCGCGAGGCGCTTGCAGTCTTCGACGCTGGTGATGTCGGTCGGCTGTTCGAGCGCGCGGCGGCCGACGGCGCGCACTTCCTCGGCGACTTCGCTGATCTTGCTCGCGGTGCGCGCGGCCAGCACCAGGTCGGCGCCTTCGCGCGCCAGCGCCAGCGACACGTCGCGTCCCATGCCGGGACCGATGCCGGAAACGATCGCGACGCGTCCTTGCAACAAGCCGCTCACGACAGCGCACCGCCGTCGATGCGGATCTCTTCTCCGGTGATGTGCGAGCCCTCGTCGGAAGCGAGGAACGCGGCGAGGTTCGCCACCTTCTCCGGTCCCGCGAAGCCGGTGAGCGGCATGATGCGCCGCACCAACTTCGGGTTGGCGCCGTCGGGCACGTGAAACGCCTTCGTGATCGGCGTCTCGATGCTGCCCGGGCAGATCGCGTTCGCGCGCACGCCCTGCCCTGCGTACTCGACCGCGATCGAACGCGTGAAGGCGAGCACGCCGCCCTTCGAGGCCGCGTATGCAGCGGACCACGGATGTCCCGTCATGCCCGCGGTGGACGCCATGTTGACGATGTTGCCGCGCGTCGCGAGCAGATGCGGAATCGCTTCGCGGCAGAGCAGGAACGTGCCGGTGAGATTCACGCCGAGCACGCGGTTCCAATCGGCGAGCGAGAGTTCGTGCGTGTGATCGAAGCGCAGGATGCCGGCGACGTTGCAGAGCACGTCGAGGTGGCCGAAGCGCGCGATGCAGGCGGCGACGGACTCGCGCACGGCGTCTTCGTCGGTGACGTCGAGCAGCGATGTCTCGCACGCGGCGCCGAGTTCGCGCGCGTCCTTGGCGGTCGCGTCGAGTGCGGCGGCTTGTACGTCGGCGACGAAGACGGAGGCGCCCTCCTCGGCGAAGCGCAGCGCGCAGGCGCGGCCGATGCCGGAGGCGCCGCCGGTGACGAGTACGACTTTGTTTTGGAAGCGTTTCAATGGGACCTCGTCTTGGGTTTGGAGCTCGGTGCTGGTGCGACCGCGAGCCTTATGGATGTCGCCGCTCGCTGTTGGCTCGCTACGCGGGAGTCTTCGGTTGGAACTCGTTGCCAGCGCCATCGCGGGCCTTATGGATGTCGCCGCTCGGCTTTGCCTCGCTACGCGGGACTCAACTCATGATGTCGCCGCTCGGCTTTGCCTCGCTACGCGGGACCCTTCGCTTGGAGCTGGTTGCTTGCGCCACTACGACCTTATGGATCTCGCCACTCGCCGTTGGCTCGCTACGCGGGAGCGTTGCTCTTCAGGTTGCTCCGAGCGCGGTGCTCTTCAGGTTGCTCGGAGAGGTGCTTTTCAGGTTCCTCGGATTTTTGTGATGACTTCGTCGTGGAAGCGGCGGAGGCCGTCGCGTTTGTGTTGCATTGAATCCCAGGTGCCGCCGTGGAGGATCCAGGGGGCGGTGGCGTAGTGGGTGACGCCGGCGTCGCCGAGGCGGCGGATGGCGTCGGCATCGAAGGCGTCTACGCAGGCTGCGATCAGGTCGAAGTGTTCGGCTTCGCGGCCGATCTCGGCGCGGTAGCGGCGCAGTGTTGCGGCGATCTCGGCGAGTTCGGCGCTCGTGTGCAGATCGGAGATCCAGCCGTCGAGGCGGGCGGCGCGGCGCATGGCGGGTTCGGAGAGGCCGCCGCCGTAGATCGGAAGCGTTGCGGCCGGCGCGGGCAGCATGCGCACGCGACCGAAGTTGTAGAAGCGGCCGCTGTGCTCGACGTAGGCGCCGCTCCAGAGCTTGCGCATCACGTCGATCATCTCATCGGTGCGCTTGCCGCGGGTGTGAAAATCCTGAGCGGCAAACTCGAACTCTTCCTTGCACCAGCCGACGCCGACACCGAGCGCGACGCGATCGCCCGAAAGCGCCGCCGCGGTGGCGATCATCTTCGCCGCGAGGAACGGATTGCGCAGCGCGAGCACGTAGATGTTCGTGACGAAGTGCAGGCGCGACGTCACCGCCGCCATCGCGCCGATCGCGACCCAAGGATCGGGCCACGCGGTGTCTTCCGTCCAGCGGATCGAGCCATCGGCCGTGTACGGATAGCGGGAAGCGATGTGCTCGGGATGTGCGACGTGATCGGAGATCGCGATCACATCGATGCCGTTCTGCTCGGCGAGCATCGCCATCTCACAGAACTGCGACGTCGGCGAGAATGCCGTCGGGATGACGAACTTCACCGCGAAGCCCTCCGAGTCATCGGGACACCGCTGCGTAATCGACGAACAAAGACTCACCGCTCACGTACGAGGCGCGATCGGAGCAGAGCCACAGCGCCGCTTCCGCGACCTCTTCCGGTGTCCCTAACCGGCCGGGCGGCGCGCTGGCGAGGATCATCTTGCGCGCTTCGGCGGAGGAACCCATGAAGCCCTGCAGCATCGGTGTGTCGGTGGAGCCGGGGCAGATCGCGTTCACGCGCACGCCGCTGCGGGCGTTCTCGAGCGCGGCCGTCTTGGTGAGGCCGAGCACGCCGTGTTTCGATGCGCAGTAGTGACCGAGCGCGGGCGTGCCGAGCACGCCGCCGCCGGACGCGACGTTGACGATCGCGCCGCTGCCTTGCGCGCGCATCACACGCAGCTCGTGCTGCATGCAGAGGAAGACACCGGTGAGGTTCACCGCGAGCGTGCGCTCCCACTGATCGAGCGCGAGGTCGTGGAGCAGCGCCGGTGTCGCGAGAATGCCGGCGCCGTTCACCGCGCAATCGAGGCGACCGAATGCGTCGATCGCGGCGCGCACCATCGCCTCCACCTGGGTTGATTGCGAGACGTCCGTCTCGCTGGCGCGCGCATCGCCGCCCTGCTCGCAGATCGCCTTCGCGACGGCTTGCGCACCCGCGCCGTCGCGATCCGCCACCAACACACGAGCGCCGTCACGGGCCAGCGCGAGCGCGGTCGCGCGCCCGATGCCGGACGCGCCTCCCGTCACGAGCGCGACTTTGCCTTCGACCAGACCCTGCGACACGCCGTTCCTCCGAATTGAAACACGTTACAGATCGAGTTGGAGCGCGTCGAGCGCGCGAAACGCGGTTAGGATGCGGCGCGCGCTTTTCCGGGAGGATCCAGATGCGAATCATCGTCCGAATCTTGCTTGCGCTCTTCGCACTCGTCATCGCGATCGGCGCGCTCGAGATCGCCGCGTCGGAAAGCGGCGAGGTGGTCGTGTTGCAAACGCAGGACGCTGCCGGCGCGAAGCAGGAAACGCGTGTGTGGGTGGTGGACGAAGGCGGTCATGCGTACATCCGCGCCGGCGATCCCAGATCGAGTTGGTTGCTCAACATCCAGAAGAATCCGGCGGTCGAGGTCGAGCGCGGCGGCAAGTCGGCTGCCTTCACCGCCGTGCCCGACGTCGCGTCGCGCGATCGCATCAATGCGGCGCTGCTCGCCAAGTATGGCTGGGCCGACCGCGTGATCGCCGCGCTCTTCGGCCGCGAGGACGCGACGCCGATTCGCCTCGATCCGGCTCGATGATCTCGCTCGCCACCGGACGGTGGCGAGCCGAACACGGGTCAAGGGGCTTGGTTGCTTTGCGGGCGAAGATCAACTCATGATCCCGCTCGGTCGCGGACGCGACCGAGCCGAACACGGGTCAGGTTGCTGCGAGATTTGCGGGAGCGCTGCGCGTTCGCTTCAGCTCAAGAGGATCAGCACGACGCCGCCGACGATGGCTGTCATAGCGGGGATCTGCCTTGCCAAGCCGCGTTCGTGGAACCAGAGCGCGGAGATGACGATCGAGATCGGCGCTTCGAGTTGGCCGACGGCGCGTACGTAGGCGACGAGCGTCAGGCCGAAAGCCCAGAACCAGCACAAGCTGCCGACGAAGCCGGTGACGCCGATGCCGAGCATCGTGCGCCAGAGCGACGCCGTCCGGCGTAGCTCACCCGGGCGCATCCACACGACCGCGGGCGTCGCGAGCGCAACCTGCATCCACGCGACATGGAACACGGTGAACGCAGCGGGCTCGAAGCGGCCGTCCGCGAGTCGCGGGTTGACGGCGACGAGTTGCGCAATCGCTTCCTTGAAGAAGAACGCGGTGAACGCGAAGAGAGCGGCGCAGGTCAGCGCGTAGATCGAACCGCGGTCGAGCACGAACATGCGCCGCCAACCGATGCCGTCGTCGTCCGGTCGCGCGAGGTTCATCAGCAGCACGCCGAAGGTCGAGAGCAGGATGCCGGCCCAGCCGAGCAGCGTGGGCACTTCGCCGAAGAGTGCGAGCCCCACCGCCGCACCGAACACCGTCTCCAGCTTGTGCAGCGCGACCGACTGCGAGAACGACGACACCTGGAACGCTGCGACGAGTGCGACGTTCGCGAGCAGCTGCGTCACCGCGCCGACCAGTGCCCACGCAAAGAACGTCCCCGAAAGTTGCGGCGAGCCGTGCCAGAGGGCGAGGCCGAGTGCGAGTGCGGCCGAGAACGGCAGCGTGAACGCGAAACGCGACCAGGCCGTCAACGCGGGCGATACCTGCCCGACGAGCTGACGCGACAATGCGTTGCGCAGCGCCTGCACCGTCGCGGCCACGATCGTCAGAAGGACCCAGAGCAATCGGCGCTACGACCGGCGCAAGGTGCGCCCCGGACGTGCGCCGGTGTGCGCGCCGTCTCGCACGACGGACCTGCCATTCACGAAGACGTGCGCGATGCCGGCGGGCGGCTGCTGCGGATCCTCGTAGGTGGCGATGTCGGCGATGCGCGCGGGATCGAAGACGACGAGATCCGCAAACGCGCCGCTGCGCACTTCGCCGCGATCGACGAGGCCGAACTTCCGCGCGGGAAAACCAGTCATCCGGTGCACCGCTTCTTCGATTGAGAGCAGACCGGTGTCGCGCGCGTAGTGGCCGAGCACGCGCGCGAAGGTTCCGTAGAGACGCGGGTGCGGTTTGCCATGCAACGTCGGCAGGCCGTCGGAGCCGATCATCGTGGTGGGATGACGCATCACGGTGCACACGTCCTCTTCGCACATCACGTGCATCACGACGGTGGCGCCCATGCCTTCGGCATCGAGTACCCGGCGCGCGGCGTCGATCGGCGACAGATCCCACGCGTCTGCGAGCGCCGCGATCGTCTTGCCTTCCCACTCGGGATGCTGCGGCGCCGAGGAGAGCTGGATGTCTTCGGGCCGACCGCGCCCGATGCCGCCGCCGCCTTCGAGATACGAGAGGATGGCTGCCAGCACCGTGCTCGCGGCGGTATACGGATACTGATCCGCCGTGACGTCGAGACCGCGCGCGCGCGCCGCTTCGATCAAGTGCAGCGATTCGCGCACCTTGCCCCAGTTCTCGCGTCCACTCGCCTTGTGGTGCGAGATCTGCACCGGAACGCCCGCGCGCTCGCCGATCTCGATCGACTCGCGCACCGAGTCGAGCAGGCCCGTTCCTTCGTCGCGCATGTGTGTCGCGTAGAGACCGCCCGTCGCCGCGAACTCGTGCGCCAACACGACGAGTTCGTCGGTGTGCGCGTGTTTGCCGGGCTCGTAGATCAATCCGGTGGAGAAACCGACGCAGCCGGCGGCGACGCCCTCTTGCACCAGGCCGCGCATGCGATCCATTTCGGCGTCGCTCGGCGCGCGCGCGTCGCCGCCCATCGCGGCGGCGCGCACCACGCCGTGGCCCACGAGCGCTGCGACGTTGCAACTCGCCGGCGCCGCATCGAGATGATCGAGATAGCCGCCATAGCCTTCCCATTCCGGCAGCGTCTGGCCCGGATGGAACGCCGCCGCGAAGGCGCGTGCTTGCGGCTGCGGCGCCGCGCCCATGCCGCAGTTGCCGACGACCACCGTCGTGACACCGCCCTGCACCTTGAATCCCATCTCCGGAACCAGCACGACGGCGAAGTCGTCGTGCGTATGGACGTCGAGAAAGCCGGGCGCGACCGCGAGGCCGCGCGCATCGAGCGTCGCGGCGCCGGCAGGATCGAGCGAAGGCGCGATCGCCGCGATCCGATCGTCGCGCACCGCGACGTCGGCGTGGCGGCCGGCGGCACCCGTTCCGTCGTAGAGCATCGCGCCCTGAATCACCAGGTCATACGTGGACATGGAATCCCCCCTCTCAGGCATCGGCCCAGCCTGAAGCGCGACACCAACCGAACGGCGCCGGCGCTAGCGAACCGGCAACGCGACCAGGCCCCGCAACACCGGACTCGGTCGGTAGGTCAGCGTCTCGCTCGCCAGCTCCAGCTTTGGGTAGCGATCGAGGAGCGCGTCGAAGGCGATCTCCGCTTCGAGTCGCGCGAGCGGCGCACCCAGGCAGAAGTGCGCGCCGTAGCCGAGCGACAGGTGATGGTTGTTGGCGCGGCCGAGATCCAGTCGATCGGGATCCTCGAAGACTTCGGGATCGCGGTTTGCGGCGCCGATGCCGGTCATCACCAGCGCGCCGGTCGGAAGCGTCGTGTCATCGATCGTGAACGGTTCGAGAGCGACGCGTGCGGTCGCTTGCACCGGACTGTCGTAGCGGAGCAACTCGTCGATCGCGGAACGCAGCAGCGTGCGATCGTCGCGCAGCCGCGCGAACTGATCCGGATTGCGCAGCAGCGCGAGCATTCCGTTGCCGATCAGGTTCGTCGTGGTTTCGTGGCCCGCGATGAGCAGCAGGTTGCTGGTCGCGAGCAGCTCGCCATCGCTGAGCGCATCGCGTTCCTCCTGCGCCGCGAGCATCGCGGAGATCAAATCGTCCTGCGGCGCCTTGCGGCGCTCGGCGATGATGCCGCGCAGGTAGTCGAGGAGGTTCGCGAGCGCGCTCTCGAAGTTCGCTCGCGCATCGAGCGGATTGACGGAGGCAATCGCCGACACCAACGCGCTCGACCACTCCTTGAATTGGCGATGATCCGCGGCCGGAACGCCGAGCAGCTCCGCGATCACGATCGCCGGCAACGGCGCCGCGACTGCGTCGATCAGATCGAAGTCGCTCGCGCCATCGATCGCGTCGAGCAGCTCCGTGACGATCGCCTCGATGCGCGGTCGAAGCTCCGCGACACGGCGCGGCGTAAACGCCTTCGAGACGAGGCCACGCACGCGTGTGTGGTCGGGCGGATCCATCAGCAGCATCGAGCGCAGGCCGCCGTCTTCGCCGAGCGCTGCGTTGAGCGGTAAGCGGTCCTTGAACTGCTCGACGATCGCCGCCTGCCGCCGATCCACCGAGAAGCGCGAATCCTTCAGCACCGCCTGCACATCGCGATGACGCGTCAGGATCCAGAGTCCGGGTGAATCGGCATCGCCGACCGGCACCCGGAACACCGGGTTGTTGGTGCGCAGCATCCGATAGAACGGATACGGATCCTGCAACAGCTCCGGCGGCGGGAACGCGGCGCTCACAGGCAGCCCGCGGCGGCCCCGACACAGAACGGGAACTCGTTGCTCAGCGGACCCTTCGGATTCTGGAGTTGAAGCAGATGCGTGCCGGCCGGCGGCAGCGCGCCGAGCGTCACGCGCACCACGTTCGAGGAGCAATAGATCGGCGCGAAGGTGCCGCCCTGGCAGGTGAGCGTCGCCGCCACGGGTTGCCCGTCGATGAACGCGATCGAATCAGAGCGCACCGTCTGCCCGTTGAGCGTGATCGGCAGATTGCTCGCGAGCACCGGCAGCGGCGGATCGCCGGTTGCGCCATTGCCGGTTCCCGTCGTGGCGAGCAGTGGCTGCGCGAAATCGGTAAAGCCGACGTTCTCGCGCAACTGCCCCGTCAACGTGATCTGCGTCGTGCCGGCCTGCGCCTCCGCGATCAGCTGGGCGCGCGTGAGTGAAACGCCGCCCTCGCCTTGATAGAGGCTCGTGTCGGCGCGGTAGGAGAGCGTCGCCGCTGCGAAGCCGCTGCCCGCGTTGCGCACGCCGGTGCCGCGCACGTTCGCGACACCGCGCAGATCCGCCGCCTCGAGCGTCGCGAGCGCGGCCGTCGTCGCCGCGAGATGCGCTGCGTCGGTGGTGCGCGGGCCCACGCTCACCTGGCGCCCGAGCGCGCCCGAGTGTCCCGTGCTCGCCTCTTCAAACATCTGGAACATCGGAAGCGGGAACACGTTGTAGGCGGGCTGGAACGCGACGAAGGTGGCCGCGAATACCGTGAGTTCGTCGAGACCGATCGCCGGGTTCCACGGAATCACGCCGAGATTCGTGAACGGCGCCACCGTATCGAGCACTTCCTGAGGCGACGTGAAGCCGCCGGAGAACTGGAGATAGCGATCCGTCATGCCGCGCATCGTCGGCGCTTCGAAACCGCCGACCGCGATCGAGTTCGTCGAGGTGCCGAGCGGTAGTGCGTGGCAACCGCCAGTGGTGTCGGCGCAGGTGTTCGCGGTATTGCCGCCGTTGCCGCCCTGATCCATGAAGAAATCGGAGAATCCGTTGCGCGCGATCGTCGAAACGGCGTCGCTTGCCGGCCGCGAGCGCGCGGGCGGATACGAGACGCTCTGCATGTAGGTCGCGATGTCTTCGCGCTCGGCCTCGGTGAGTGCGCCCGGCAGACCCGATGGGCCGACCGCGCAGCTCGGCTGCATGCACATCACGCTCGACAGGCTCGCGTTCACCAACTGGCGGAAGCAGGCCTGCTCGCCGCCGGCGAGGCTGCAATTCGCGGGCGCCGTGCCGTTGATTCCCACGTCGCCGTTGCGACCGCCGATCGGGTCGCCGAGCGTGCCGTCCCAATGCAGCGGCAGCGTTCCGCGCAGGCCGCGGATCGGCATCGTCGAGCGCTGCTCCTCTTGATCACAACCCGCTTGCGAGCACTCGGCGCCGATCACCCAGAGCAGTTGATCGACGTGCGCGTCGGGATGGCAGCTCGCGCACGAGAAAGTGCCCGAAGTGGAGGCGCGCGCGGCGTTGAACGCGATGCGACCGCGCTGCACGGCGAGCGGCGTGCGGTCGAAGCCGACCGCGACCTGGAACGCCGCGACGAGCGAGAGATCGCCGCCGGCGCCCACGTTCACGACGCTCACGGTGTTCGCGAGCGTGTTGAGCACGTAGGCGGTGCCGGTCGAGCCGGTCGATGCGAAGACGACACCGCGCGGGTTCGCACCGACGGCGAGCGTATCGAGCACCGCGAGCGACGACGCGTCGAGCGTCGCGACGCGATCCGAGCCGGCCGCCGTCATCACCAACACGTTGCCGTCGCCGCTGACCTGGATGCCATACGGCGTTGCGAGCGGCGTCGGTACCGCGCTGCCCGGTCCCGGCTCGAGATCGACACGGATCGGCGCCGCGCAGCTCGCGCCGGCGCAATCGATGCGCGTCACGCGATTGCGGAAGGCGCGGTTCTGCAAATCGGCGAGGCCACGCCCTTCGCCTTCGGGCGGCTGCGCAGCGAGGCCGTTCCCATCCTGATCGTGGTTGCGCGCATCGGTGTTTGCGACGAAGACGCGTCCGCCGCCATCGACTGCGACACCGTAGAGCAGCGTTCCCACACCGGTGACCGGCGCGCCGATCGGCAGATCGGTGGCGGTGTCGAAGACGAAGAGATCGCGGTCGGGCACGTCGGGATCGACGACGATGTTCTTCGGCACGCCCGGCAGATTCGGATTCGCCGCGACGTTGAGCACTTCGTTGAAACCGAAGGTGCATTGCGAGGTGCCATCGGCGAAGGTGCACACCGAGAGCTCGGATTGGTTGCCCGACTCGAAGGCCGTCACATAGAGCCGGCCGTCGCGCACGGTGATCGCGCGCGGATCCTGCGCGGTGATTGCGAGCGTGCCGCTGACGACGTAGTTGACGGCATCGACAATCGCGATGCGGTTGCGCGACGACAGCGCCACATACGCCTTCTGGTTGCTGGCGAACGCGACGCCGACCGGCTCGTCGAACGCGGTGACGCCGTTCGCGTCCACCTGCTGCACGGTCTCGATGACGGTGTGCAGCGTCGCGTTCGCCGCATCGGTGTCGATCACACTCACCGAATCGGAGACGTGATTGGCGACCCAGAGCTGCTTGCCATCGGGCCGCAGCGCGAGCGCCACCGGCTCGATGCCAACACGCACCACCGCGAGGCGCGTACGCGTGGCGGTGTCGTAGACCTCGACGGTATTCGAGGTCGTGTTGGCGACATAGAGACGAGTCGCGTCGGGCGACAGCGCCAGCGGATTCGACTGCGGGCTCTCGAAGAGCTCGAAGCCCGCGTCTTCGTGCACCCGCGGCCGCGCGCCTTGCGAAGGCGGCGCCTGCGCGACGAGCACGCCGAGTGCTGCGCAGCACACCAACACGAAGCGAGGGAAACGCCGCGAAGCGCCAAAGATCAGGAACCGCTGCAACGACATCACACCTCCCTCGAGCCACGACCGCGTAAGCCGCGCCATCCTACAACGAGGCGACGCATCGAGGGCATGCAATCCGCCCGGCATCGGCGGTATTCGCGCATCCCGGCGTCAGAGCTCTGCTGGCACGCCATCCCCGTCGCAGCTAAACACGATCGCCGTCATGTCGTCGTCTCCCGCCAAAGATTCCGCGCTCGAAGCCACACCGATCCAATTCGTTGGTCGCGATGGCATCGCGCTCGTCGGCGATGCCTACGGTGATCCTTCGCATCTGCCCGTGCTGCTGCTGCACGGCGGTGGACAAACGCGCTTCGCGTGGGGTGCCACCGCTGCGCAACTCGCGGCGGACGGCTGGTACGCCGTGTCGATGGATCTGCGCGGCCACGGCGACAGCGCGTGGGACGACGTCGGCGACTACAGCGTAAACGCCTACGTCGATGACGTGCGCGCGGTCGTGCCGCAGCTCGGCGCGAAGCCGGTGTTGGTCGGCGCCTCGCTCGGCGGCATCGCGTCGCTGCTCGCCGAGGGCGAGTCCGACACATCCCTGTGCGCCGCGATCGTGCTGGTGGACATCGCGCCGCGGATCGAGCGCTCCGGCGCGCTGCGCGTCATCGAGTTCATGGAAGGCAGCGCCGACGGCTTCGCGTCGCTCGACGAAGCCGCCGACGCCGTCGCCGCCTACCTCCCGCATCGCGAACGCCCGCGCGATCTCTCGGGTCTCGCGAAAAACCTGCGCACGCTGCCGAGCGGCCGACTGCGCTGGCATTGGGATCCGCGCTTTCTGCTCGCAGGCCACGGACCGATGCCCGGCCAGGAGCCCGACCGCCTGCGCGCCGCCGCGCTCAAACTACGCGTCCCCACCTTGTTGGTACGCGGCAAACTCTCCGACCTACTCTCCGAAGAAGGCGCGCGCGAATTCCTCGACCTCGTCCCGCACGCGCGCTTCGCCGACGTCTCCGACGCCGGCCACATGGTCGCGGGCGATCGCAATGACCGCTTCAGCGCCGCAGTGATCGCGTTCCTGCAAGAAGTCAGAGAGAAGCGTTGAGCTTCCGCGACAGGACAGCAATCGCCGGCATCGGCGAAACCGAATACGTGCGCGGCTCGAGTCGCAGCGCCGTCGAGTTGATGATCGAAGCCGCACACGCCGCGATCGCCGACGCAGGTCTCTCGCCGAGCGAGATCGACGGCGTGATCCCGCCGCCGATCCACACCTTCTCCGAAGAACTCGCCGTGAATCTCGGCATCGAGCACATGAACTACGCGGCCACCGTGACGATGGGCGGCGCGAGTCCCACCGCAGCGTTGCAGAGCGCGGCGATGGCGATCACCACCGGCATCGCAAAGCACGTACTGATCGTGCTCGGCTGGAACGGCTACTCCGACTTCCGCCCCGGCAAACGCCGCTCCACGCTCGGCGCCAACCCGATGACCCACACGATCCGCGATTTCTATCTGCCCTACGCCGCCGTTCGCCCCGTGCAGATGTACGCATGGCTCGCGATGCGCCACATGAAACTCTACGGCGTCACAGCCGAGTCGATGGGCGCCGTCGCCGTCGCCTGCCGCAAACACGCGCAACACAACGAACGCGCCGCGATGCGCGGCAAGCCGCTCACGATGGACGACTACCTCGCCTCGCGCTGGATCTCCGAACCCTTCCGCCTCTTCGACTGCTGCCTCGAAACCGACGGCGCCGCCGCCGTCGTCGTCACCAGCGCTGAACGCGCGCGCGACCTGCGACACCATCCGGTGCGCATCCTCGCCGCCGCCGAAGGCCATCCGTATCCGGCCGACGACATCCCGAGCCGCCGCGACCCGTTCCACGTCGGCCTCTCCGACGCCGCTCCGCGCGCCTTCGCAATGGCCGGCATCCAGCCGGCAGATCTCGACTTTGCCGAAATCTACGACTGCTTCACCTACGTCGTGCTGCTGCAACTCGAAGCGCTCGGCCTCTGCAAACGCGGCGAAGCCGGCGAGTTCGTAAAAGGCGGCCGCATCGAACTCGGCGGCGCACTCCCCATCAACACCCACGGCGGCCTGCTCTCACAAGCGCACGTCTGGGGCATCAACCACATCGTCGAAGCCGTGCGCCAACTGCGCCACGACGCTGGCGCCGCACAAGTCGCTGGCGCCCAACTCGGACTCGTCACCGGCTGGGGCGACCTCGGCGACGGCTCGCTCGCAATTCTGCGTCGCGAATAGAACCCCATGCCCGCACCCACCAAACCCCACCTCTCCGCCGACATGGACGACCTCGCCGTCCAGTTCTACGCCGAATGCGCCAAAGGCACTCTCGCATTCCAACGCTGCAAATCCTGCAACACCTGGCGCCACCTCCCCCGACACGGCTGCGGAACCTGCGGTTCCCCAGAGTGGGAATGGTCCCCCTCGACCGGCCGCGGAAAGATTTTCTCGTGGACCGTCACCCACCAGGCCCCATACCCCGGCGTCCCGACACCATACGTGGTCGCCGTGATCGAAGTCGACGAAGGCGTCCGCATGGCAGCAGGCTTGCGCGATGTGGATCACGATGCGGTGGAACTCGAAATGCCGGTCGAAGTCGAGATGGTCGCCGTAACCGAGACCGCGTCGGTCCCGTTCTTCCGGCCAGCGAGATAGTTCGCAAGCCGCGCTAGAGATCGAAGTGCGCTTCGATCCAATCGCTCAGGATCTGCTCGATCGCAGCGGTCTGCGGAGTGCTGGCGCAGGTGCCAAAGCTGAATGCATTGCTCCATGCAGTGCCGGGCAGTGGTGACGGCTCGTACACGGTCACTTCGTTGTAGATCCAGGGGGCCGATATTGCGATCCCACAAGCCCCGAAGCCGACGTGCGCGGATTCTGCATCGAGCGCACCCGCATTGACGAGCGCGTCGTGCAGCGCCTTGGCGTCACCCGGCTCGACGAGCCGAATCGGCCCGAACTCTTCCGCAGCACCATTCACGATCCGAAGCAGCGACGTGCCGCACGCAGTCACCTCGAGCCGCAGCTCGGAAGACCCGAAGAGTCCCGACGCGCGGTTGAGGAAAGACACGACCTTTGCGCGGATGGGGTCTTCGTCGGTGCGGAGAAGGCAGGACTGTCCAAACGCCCGCGCGTCCCCAAGCTCGCAGTGACCGATGCCGAGGGCCGGAACGAGACTGATGATGAGCAACGTCGCGAAGGTTCGAGCTCGCATTGTCGGCAGCCTATCACGCAATCGCGCCAACCGAGTCGCAACTGCGAAAGCAGGCGCGGGGTGGGAATCCGGAGGCGAAGACAGCCGGGCGGACGCATCGAGATCTTCGCTACGGCAACGGATGCCGCGACACTGGTGGGGCGCAGCCTGACAGCGAAAGGCGTCCGCCCGTTCGCCGCAGGATCCCACCCCGCGCCGACCAACCCCGCACCCGCTACTCAGGCTTCTCCCTCTGCCGCACATCAGCCTCGAAGCAAGCCGTCGCCTCCCGCAGCGCGATCTCCGCATCGACACCGTGCGCCGACGCATCGACCGCGAGCGCCAACAGCAGCGCCCCGAGCGACTCCGCCGACCGCGCCGCCCGAAACGCATCCCAAGCCGAATCGAGCGACACCGCAGGCACGTCGAGCTCCGCCCGCGAAGCGCGACGCACCAGCTTCTGCGCGCGCAACAACGCCGGCAGCCCCAGCGCGACACCGTCGAGCGCACTCGGCCGCACGCCATCGGCGCGCTTCTCCGCACGCTCCTGCGCCTTCAACTCCTCCCAGAGCAGCGTCTGCTCCTCGGCCGTCTTCACGTCCGCATCGCCGAACACATGCGGATGCCGGCGCACCAACTTCTCGACCAGCATCGCCGCCACCGCCTCGAAATCGAAGAGCCCCGCTTCGCGCGCCATCTGCGCGTGGAACACCACCTGCAGCAGCAGATCGCCGAGTTCCTCGCGCAGCCCGTCCATGTCGCCGCGGCGGATCGCGTCGTCCACCTCGTAGGCCTCTTCGATCGTATGGGGCGCGATCGTCGCGAAGGTCTGCTCGACGTCCCACGGACAGCCCTCGTCGGGGCTGCGCAATCGCGCCATGATCGCCAGCAATCGCTCGATCGTTTGCATGTCGGCGGCGAACCTAGCAGGATGGTTTTGGACATCGGTTCGGAGGTCTCATGGCGCCCGCGCAACGTCTCTCGGTTCTCGATCGCACCTTCCTCGACTTCGAGAGCGACGCCTATCCGCAGCACGTCGGCGCAACGCTGCTCTTCGAGGTCGGCCCGCTGCGCAACGCTGCGGGCGGCATCGACGCCGATCGCGTGCGCGCGCACGTCGAATCGCGACTGCATCGGATTCCGCGCTATCGCCAGCGGCTCGCGTGGATCCCGATCGAACGCCATCCGGTGTGGATCGACGATGACCGCTTCAACATCTACTACCACGTTCGCCATGCCGCGTTGCCGAAGCCGGGCAGCGAGCGCCAGTTGAAGCGCCTCGTCGCGCGCATCATGTCGCAGCGCCTCGACTACGGGAAACCGCTCTGGGAACTCTGGGTGATCGAGGGACTCGACGGCGATCGCGGCGCGCTGATCTCGAAGACCCATCACTGCATGATCGACGGCATCGCCGGCGTCGACCTGCTGACGATCCTGCTCTCGCCGGACCCGCACGCCGAACCCGAGAGCGCGCCGCGCTGGCTGCCCGAAGCAACGCCGTCTCCGCTCGAACTGGCCGGCTCAGAAATGTGGCGCCGTGCGACGATGCCGATCACCGCCGCGCGCGGGCTCGCCGCCGCCGCGCAGAAGCCGGCCGAGACCTACGCGCTGGTTCGCGAACAAGCGAGCGCCGTCATCGAGGCGCTCGGCGCGGGACTCGTGCCCGCCTCCAACACACCGCTGAACCAGGATCTCGGCCCGCATCGCCGCTTCGACTGGCTCACCTTCGATCTCGCCGACGTGCGCGAAATCAAGAAGCGGCTCGGTGGCACCGTCAACGACGTCGTGCTGGCGACCGTCGCCGGCGCGCTCGGCGACTTCCTCGAATTGCGCGGCGTCACACGATCGCGTCAGCACGCCATGGAGCTGCGCGCGATGGTGCCGGTGAGCGTGCGCCCGATCGAGCAGCGCGGCACCACCGGCAACCAGATCGCGCTCTGGGCCACGCCGCTGCCGATCGCGGAGACCGACCCGCGCCGCCGCCTCGCCGCCGTTTCCAAGACCACCGCAGGTCTGAAGACCTCGAAGCAGGCGCTCGGCGCCGAAGTGCTCGCGGCCGTCAGCGAGTGGACCGTGCCGACGCTGCTCTCACTCGCGTCGCGGATGGCGTATCGCAATCGAGCGACGAACCTGGTCGTCACCAACGTACCGGGCCCGCAAGTTCCGCTCTTCCTGCTCGGCGCCCGCGTGCTCGAGACCTACCCGATGCTGAATCTGCTGACGCGTCAAAGTCTGGGCGTTGCGCTCTTCTCGTACGCGGGGCGCCTGCACTGGGGCTTCATTGCGGACTGGGATCTGATGCCGGATCTGCACGACTTCGTCATCGCCATCGAGCGATCTTTCGGCGCCCTTTGCGAAGCGGCAGAACTGCCCCGGCCGGCGTTTCAGCCGCATCGCGACGACCCCGACGATTCCGACGATTCCGAGTGAACAGGCGATTGCGCGGCGTATGCTGCGCCTGGGAGGTTCCGCCACATGAACCGAGCGATTCGCACGCTGACGCTTGGCACGATCGTGTCGCTCTGCGCGCTCGCGGCGAGCGCCGACTCGCCGCTGCCGAACTGGAAGAACTTCGCCGACATCGAGACGATTCAAGTCGTGACCGCCGACGACGACGAAGCGCACACGCCGCGCGACACCACCATCTGGCTCGCGGTCTACCAGGATCAGGGTTACATCCGCACCGGCGGAACGACGTGGGGCGACAACGCCAGGCGCGATCCGAATCTCGTGATCCGCATGAACGACGCCGAATACGCGCTGCACGCGACAGCGATTCAGGAAGGCGAGTTGTACGACGCCGTCGCGCAGGCCTTCCGCGACAAGTACGGCTTCGAGGACGCCGCGATGAGCGTCATCCGCGCCATCGGCGGGACACCGACGATCATGCGCCTCGACGGCCGTCCCGGCATCCCGATGGGCAACTGAGCCCGCGCTCAGAAGAGTTCGAGATTCCTACCGCGCTTGCCGCGCTGCGGCTTTCGGTCCGGCGGCTCTGCGGCTGGTGCTTCGCGACCCGCGCGAACCGCTTCGAAGCGCCGCAACGCACGGATGCGTCGCTCTGCGTGATCGACGATCGGGCTCGGGTAGCCGCGCGGCGGTGACGGCGCCTGCCAGGGCTTCTGCAAGAAACGCAATTCGACGTCGCGCAGCTCCGGCACGAAGCGGCGGACGTAGGCGCCCTCCGGATCGAAGCGCTCGCCCTGCGTCACCGGATGGAAGATTCGAAAGTACGGCTGCGCGTCGGTGCCGGTCGAAGCCGCCCACTGCCAGCCGCCGTTGTTGGAAGCCGGATCGCCATCGACGAGGCGCTGATAGAGAAAGCGCTCGCCGCGACGCCAATCGATGCCGAGATCCTTGGTGAGAAAGCTCGCGACGACCATGCGCGCGCGGTTGTGCATCCAACCGCTGGCTGCGAGCTGACGCATCGCTGCGTCTACGAATGGATAGCCGGTGCGTCCCGCACACCAGGCGCGAAAGCTCGCGTCGTCGTCGTCCCAGGCGAGCGCGTCGTACTCGGCCCGGTAGCAGCGCATGAGCACATGCGGGTTCTCGCTGAGAATCGCGTGATAGAACTCGCGCCAGATCAATTCGTCGATCCACTTGCGCGCGCCGTCGCGGGCGCGCGGCTCGGCGTGCAGCACCTCGAGCGCCGCGTGCACACAGGTGCGGACGGAGATCGCGCCGAAGCGCAGATACGGCGAGAGCCGCGAGGTGCCATCGATGTCGGGTCGATCGCGGTCGCGCAGATAATCGCGGATCGGGCCCGCGAGGAATCGGTCGAGTCGGCGCGCAGCCGCGTCTTCGCCGGCCGTCGGCAACTGCGTCGCATCGTCGACTACACCCAATGACGACGCCGTCGGCAACGCATCGCCCTGCACGGTCGCGATCGGCGGCGGCAACCGCAGCGGACCGCTCAGCGCGGGGCGCTCCGCATGCCAGCGCTCCCACCACGCGTTGCGAAACGGCGTATAGACCTGGAACGGGCCGCCGGTCTTGGTGCGCAGCTCGTGGCTCTCGAAGACGACGCGGTCCTTGTGCTCGTGCACGGTGACGCCGAACGCTGTCGCGGCAGCGCGCACAGCGGCATCGCGACGGCGTGCGAAGGGGCCGTAGTCGCGGTTCCAGTGGATGCGATCGATCCCGAGTTCGCGCAGCAGCGCGGGAATCACCTGCTCGGGCACGCCGCGCTTCACCACCAGCCGCTGCCCGCGCGCTGCGAGCACCGCGCCGAGACGCGCGAGCGAGTCGAGCAGGAAGCGCAGCCGCGGCGGCCCGAGCGCGTCTCCGCGGAGCAATCGCTCGTCGAGCACGAAGAGCAGCACCAGCTCGCGGGCGGAATCCGCCGCCGCCGCCGCGAGCGCGGTGTTGTCGCGCAGACGCAGATCACTGCGGAACCAGTGGACGGCGCGGTCGGTGCGAGAAGCGGCAGCGCTCATATAGATGGAGCGGAGCATCCGATGACGGCTCTGTCAACATATTTGCTTGACAGAGCCACCTTCGTTGGGCAGGTTCGGCGTGTGGCGAAGCCCAGCAACCCCGACGGAGAAGATCCCGCGTCCTCGAGCGAGCCCACTTACTCGCTTGGGGCCGTAGCGCGTTTGACGGGGCTTTCGCCGCATGTGCTGCGCGCCTGGGAGCGTCGCTATGGCGCGGTGAAACCGCTGCGCACGCCGGGCGGCACGCGTCGCTATCGCGAATCCGACGTCACGCGGTTGCGAATGCTCCGCAGCGCCGTGCAGGCCGGGCACTCGATCTCCGAGGTCGCGAACGCGACGGAGGGAGAGGTCGCGCGGCGCCTCGAACTGGCGCCCGATCTCCCGACGCCGCCCCTCGATCCCATTCTCGCTGCAATCGAAGCGATCGATGCGCCGACCACCGAGCGCTTGCTCAGCGCGCAGCTCGCAGTGCTCGGACCGCTGCGCTTCGTGCGGATGGTTGCCGCGCCGCTTCTGCACACGATCGGCGAGCGCTGGGAGGCTGGCCACCTGTGCATCGCGTCCGAACACATGGCGTCCTCCATCCTGCGATCGCTCTTGGGCACTTCGCTGCGACCGACGAGCGCCGCGTTGCAGTCGCCCCCGATTCTATTTACGACACTGCCTGGTGAAGCCCACGAGCTCGGCTCGTTGATGGCTGCCGTAGCGACCGCCGATGCCGGCGGCCATCCGGTGTTCGTCGGCGGCAACCTGCCGGTTCGAGAGATCGTCGATGCCGCGGAGGCGATGGGCGCGAACGCGGTGGCCGTCGGCGTCTTCCATGTGAACGGCAGCGATCCGACCGCGGCACTCGCGGCGCTGCGCGCGGCGCTGCCGCTCCGCGTCGAGCTCTGGGTCGGCGGCCCGGGATCGAACACGCTCGTGCTGCCGTCGCAGGTGTCACGGATCGGCGACACGCTGGAACTCGAACGCAAGGTCGCGCTGCTGCTGGAGCGCGGCGCCGCGCCATGATGCAGCGCGCGCACACCGACGAAACGGCGCGCGCGCGCTGGACTCGGCGCGCGATCACGATCCCTGGCTACACGATCGGCGCCATCATCGCGCTCGCAACGCTGCCGCTTTCGCTCCCGCTGGTGCTCGCGCACGACGCGCTACGCGGCAATCGCTGGAGCGGTGTGCGCTCTCTTCTCGCACTCACGCACTATCTCGTCGGCGAGGCGCTCGGCATCGCGATGAGTGGCGTGCTGTGGATCGGCGCGCTCTTCGCGCCTTCGCGCGCCACCGCGTGGAACTTCCGGCTGCAATGCTGGTGGGCGAGCTGGCTCTTCGGCGGAACGCGTCGGCTCTACGGCTTGCAAGTGCGCGTCCGCGGCGAGGAGGCTGTGGCCGCCGGCCCCCTCCTGCTGTTGATGCGCCACGCCAGCGTGATCGACACGCTGCTGCCCGCGGTGGTGATCTCGAGCCGCACCGGCTTGCAGCTCCGCTACGTGATGAAGCGCGAGCTGCTCTGGGATCCCAGCCTCGACATCGTCGGCCAACGTATGCGCAACGCTTTCGTGCGACGCGGCCAGAGTGGCAGCGCTGCCGAGATCGAGCGCGTGCGCGAACTCGCGCGCGACATCGGTCCGCATGAAGGCGTGCTGCTCTTCCCTGAAGGCACGCGTTTCACGCCGCTGCGGCGGCAGCAAGTGCTCGCGCGCCTCGCGGAGTCCGCCGAACCGAAACACGTCGAGCGGGGCCGCGCGCTGCAACACGTCCTGCCGCCCCGACTCGGCGGCGTGCTCGCGCTGCTCGAGGAAGCGCCCGGCGTCGATGTCGCATTCTGCGTCCACACCGGCTTCGAGAGCCTGCGCACGCTGAACGATCTCTGGAACGGCGAACTGGTGGACCGCGTGATCGAGGTCGAGTTCTGGCGCGTTCCCGCCGCGATGATCCCGATCGAGCGCGCCGCCCGCGTCGAGTGGCTCTTCGACCAATGGACGCGCGTCGATGCCTGGCTCGAAGCGCGCACGACCGGCGCTTCGACGCCGTCATGAAGCTCCATCGCCTCGAGCGCGAGCAATGGCTGCCGGCGTCGATGGAGCGCGTCTTCGACTTCTTCGCGGACGCGGCGAACCTCGAGACGCTGACACCGCCGTGGCTCGGCTTTCGCATCCTCTCGCCGCTTCCGATCGCGATGCACAGCGATGCGCGCATCGAGTACCGCATCGCACTCGCCGGCGTGCCGCTGCGCTGGCGTACCCGCATCGCGAGCTGGGAGCCCGGCGTGCGCTTCTCCGACGAGCAGGAGCGCGGGCCGTACGCACTTTGGGAACACACCCATCATTTCGATCGCTGCGGCGACGGGATCCTGATGCGCGACGTCGTGCGCTACGCGCTGCCGCTCGGCGTGCTCGGTCGCGTGGCGCACGCGGTCGCCGTACACGGCGCTCTCGCCGCGATCTTCGACTATCGCTTTGCGCGCATTCGCGAACTCTTCCCGATGGCGCCGCCCGCCGAGTCGGTGCACGCCGCATGAGCGTCGCCGGCGCGCTCGCGACCACCTTCGGCTGCGGCGTCGCGGTGATGTTCGCGCTCTGGCTGCTGAGCCTCGCGCGCCGCGACGTCAGCATCGTCGACATCTGGTGGGGACCCGGCTTTGCCTGGCTCACCGCCGTGGCGTTCTCGCTCGCCGCCGCGCCGAACCTCCGCAGTGCGCTGCTGCTCGCATTGGTGGCGATCTGGGGCCTGCGACTCGGCGGCCATCTGCTGCGGCGCAACTGGGGAGCTGGCGAAGACGCGCGCTACGCACGCATGCGTCGTCACCATGGCGAGCGCTTCCGCTGGATCAGCCTCGCCACCGTGTTCGGCCTGCAGGCGGTGCTGCAATGGTTCGTGTCGCTGCCGCTGCTCCTCGCGCAGCTCGTGCCGGGCGCGCGGCCACTCGGTGTGCTCGATGCGTTCGGCGTCGCGCTCTTCGCGACAGGCCTCTTCTTCGAGACGGTCGGCGACGCGCAGCTCGCGCGCTTCAAGGCGGATCCGACCAGTGCCGGTCGCGTGATGGATCGCGGCCTTTGGCGCTACACGCGCCATCCCAACTACTTCGGCGACTGCGTCGTCTGGTGGGGACTATTCGCCATTGCCGCCGGAACACCGGCGGGACCCTGGACGATCGCGAGTCCGTTGCTGATGACGTTCCTGCTGCTGCGCGTCTCGGGCGTCGCGCTGCTCGAACGTTCGCTGGTCCGCACGCGCCCCGCCTATCGCGAATACATCGCGCGCACCTCCGCATTCTTTCCGCGCCCGCCACTGTCGAGGACACCATGAAGCCCGAGATCACGTTTCTGCACGATGGCGATTGTCCGCTCTGCGCGCGCGAGGTGGCGATGCTGCACCGTCTCGATCGCGGCCGCGGACGACTCGCGTTCGATGACATCGCCGCACCCGCGTTCGACGCCGCTCGCTACGGCAGCACGCACGAACAATTGATGGCGCGCATCCACGGCGTGCTGCCGGACGGAACCTTGGTGGAGGGCGTCGAAGTGTTCCGCCGCGCGTACGCGGCCGTGGGTCTCGGCTGGCTCGTTGCGCCGACGCGCTGGCCGCTCGTGCGTCCGCTCGTGGACGCCGCCTACCGCTGGTTCGCGCGCAATCGGCTGCGCCTCACCGGACGCGGCGAAGTCTGCGCTGGCGATCGCTGCACGGTGCCCATGATCAACGCGAGCGAGGCACCGCGATCGCACGAGTCCGCCGCGCACCCCCGCTAGCAGAGGCCGCGACTCCGCTTACAATGCGCGCGTGCTTCCGTACGCACTCGTCACGATCGTCGCCACCGCCGCGCTGCTCTTCGCCGAATCGCGCGACTCGCGACTCGGTGTGTGGATCGCGAAACCGATCGCCGCGGCGGGGTTCATCGGCGCAGCGCTCGCAAACGGAGCGCTCGATTCTGCGTATGGCCATTGGATTCTCGCGGGCCTCGTGCTCTCGTTCTTCGGCGACGTGTCGCTGATTCCGCGGGATGCGAAGCCGGCTTTTCTGGCGGGTCTCGTGAGTTTCCTGCTGGGTCACGTTGCGTACACGATCGCATTCGCGCTGCATGGTCTCGATGTCGGTTCGATGTTGGTCGCCGCGCTGCCGGTCTCCGCCGCGAGCCTCTTCGCACTCCGCTACTTGTGGCCGCACGTGCAAACGCGTGCGCCGAAGATGCAAGTTCCCGTGCTCGCGTATCTGGCGGTGATCTCGACGATGCTGGTCTGCGCGGCCAGCACGGTCGGACGCGGCAGCACGCCGCTGATCCTCATCGGCGCCATCGCGTTCTACATCTCCGACCTCGCGGTCGCGCGGCAGCGCTTCGTCGCGCAGAGCTTCACGAACAAGGCGTGGGGCCTGCCGCTCTACTTCGGCGCCCAGCTGGTGCTGGCGGCGACCGTCGCGCGCTGAGCGATGCGCCGTTGGCCGAGCGTGCTCCTCGGCATTGCGACCACGCTTCTCTGCGTCGCCGCGCTCGAGGGCGGCCTGCGCCTGCTGGCCGATCGCCCCGATGTGCCGCTGGCGAGCGGCGGGCGCAAGACGGTCTTCAACCCGTATCGCGCGGACGCGCTCTTGTCGTACGCACTGCGACCGGGCTGGTCGGGCACGCACGACAGCCGGGATTTCCGCGTTGGCGTACATGTGAACGCGCTCGGCATGCGCGGCGCTGAAGCGTCGCAAGCGAAACCACCCGGATCGCAGCGCGTGTTGGTGCTCGGCGACTCGTTCGCATTCGGCTGGGGCGTCGAGGATGCGCAGACATTCCCCGCGCTACTCGAAGCGCGATGGCGCAGCGCGGGGCGCGGGATCGAAGTGCTCGACGCCGCGGTTCCCGGCTATGCCGCCGACCACGCGTGGATCCTGCTGCGCGAGCGAGGCTTCGCACTCGCTCCCGATCTGATCGTGCTCGCGTCGTGCCACAACGACGTCGCCGATCTCGGCGCGACGCGACTCGAGCTCGGCGCCGATCGCCTACCGCGGCGCAGCGAGTCGCTGCGGCGCTTCATCGCCGAGGATGGTCGCATGCACTATCTCAACGAGGCCGGACACCCGCTGCCGGAATGGTCGCTGCCCGGATCGCAATGGCTCGCCGAGCGCTCGCTCTTCTACACCTATCTGCGATACAACGCGCTCCGCACGTGGCTCGGCGCGACCGAGCGCTTCGCGAGCCTGCGCCGCGAGCGCGACGCCGGCCCGGCGCCCGCGGATCCGATCGAAGCGTTGCCGCTCGCCGAGATCGAGCGTGGTCTGCGCACGGGTCCTGACTTCCAGCACCGCTATCACCGCTTCCTGGTCGATGCGATCCGGCGCGAGGCGATGCGCCGAGGCATCGTCGTCGTCACCGTCATCACCGGCTCCGACACCGGAGCGCTGAGCGACGCGTGCGCGCGCGACGATGCGTGCCTGGACCTCGCGAAGCAACTCGCGCGCGATCGCCATCCCGATGCCTATCTGCCACTCGATGGGCATTGGTCCGCGCAGGGTCACGCGCTGGCGGCGAATGAGATCGACGCCTGGCTGAACGCGAATGATTGGTTCGCGACGGCCCGCTGAACGCGGCGCGCGGAAGCGGCGCTTCAGACCGCGCGCGGGTGGGCGCGTCCCTGCATCTCCAGGAAGCGCGCTCCGCCCGGCGTGGACGCTTCGGCGAAGCCGACGATCGCATCGGTCGCTGCGCCCGGCAGCGACACGCGGAAGCGATCGCCGCCGATCGCATGCAGCGCGAAGGTCGGCGGATCCGGCGCCATCGAGAACCAGATCGCGCGGATGCGAACGCCAACTCCGTTGGGTGTCGAAACCACTTCGATGCGCGCGCCGGATCGCTCATAGACGCCGAGGTAGCGCGCCCCATCGACGCGGATCGACGCATCGATTGCCGGCAGCGGCGGCAGACCGACGTCCGCCACCGCGCGCATCACTTCATCGCGTACGCGCCGCGCCAGCGTCGTCGCGTCGCCACCGTTGGTCAGCAGCGCCAGCGCCGCGCGCCGCTCCGGTACGACATCGAGCCATGCCATCTGCCCGATCGTCACGCCGCTGTGGCCGACCAGCGTGCCGCCGATCCCGTCCTTCAACTCCCAGCCGAGTCCCCACGCATCGGCCATCACGCCGGCGGAGCCGTGGAGCTCGACCTGGCGCGTTCGCATCGCGCGCGCCGATTCCGCCGAGAGCAGGCGCGTTCCGTCAGGCGCAACGCCGTCGTCGATGTGCAATCGGGCGAACGCGAGAACCTCGCTGGCAGTCGTGAATGCAGTGGCGCCCGCTGGCGCATTCGAGTGTTGCAGCGACCAGACTGGAATGACGTGCGCCGCTCCGCCCGGATCGACGAAGTGGCCCGCCGCCACGCGGTGCAGGATCGCGTGTTCGGGCAGCGTGCCGGTCGCGCGCAGGCCGAGCGGCTTCACGATCCGCTCGCGCAATACGGTGTCGTAGGGCGCACCGCGCGCGACTTCTACGATCCGCCCCGCCACGACGAAGCCGGCGTTGCAGTACGAAAAGCGAGCGCCCGGTGCGTGGATGCAGCCGACGCCGTGCAAGTGCGCGACGAAGCGCTCGATCGCGTCGTCGCCGCGGCCGGTATCGGCGAATTGATCGCCGTCAATGCCGCTGGTGTGCGTCAGCAATTGGCGCAGCGTGATCGCGCCGGCCGCCGCGCTGTCGGCGAGTCCGAACGCCGGGAGCATCTCGACCACGCGCGCGTCGAGATCGAGCACGCCTTCCTCGACGAGCTGCATCACCAGCGTCGTCGTCCATACCTTCGTGATCGAGCCCATCTGGAAGACCGCGTCCGTCGTCGCTTCGACGCCGGTGCGCGCATTCAGCACGCCGGACGCCGTCGCGAAGATCTCGTCGCCCGCGAGCACCGCGAGCGACGCGGCCGGAACGCGGCATTCGCGCGCCAACGCGGCGAGCCGCGCGGGCCAATCGCGGTATCGATCGGCGAGCGCGCCCATCTCAGCGCGACTTCCATTCCGGCTTTCGCTTCTCGACGAATGCGCGCTGGGCTTCGGCCGCATCCTCCGTCTTGCGCAGCGGCCGGCCGAGTTCTTCCTGACGCCGATACGCGTCGGCGAGCGGCATCGCGAGCATTTCGCGAACGCCGGCGCGGGTGGCGCGCACGGCGAGCGGCGCGTTCGCAGCGATCGCATCGGCCGCTTCGATCGCGCGCGGCAGTAGCTCCGCCGGCTCGACCACCGCATTGATCAATCCGATCTCGGCCGCGCGCGACGCCGAAATCGGTCGCGCGCTGAGCAGCAGATCCATCGCGTGAACCCAGCCGATCTGGCGCGGCAGCAGCACGGTGGCGTTGCCGGTGGGATAGAGGCCACGCGCCACTTCCTCGAGCGCGAAGGTCGCGTGCGGGACGGCGAAGCGCAGCTCGCTCGCGAGCATCAGATCGAGGCCGACCGCGCGGCAGTGACCGTTGATCGCGCAGACCAGCGGCTTGCCGAGATCGAAGCCCGCGAGCGCGGCGACACCGGCGTCGCGCAAGCCCGCGAAATCCGCCGCGTCGATCTGCTCGCCGCGCGCCAACCGCTGCGACACGGGGATCGTCGTCTTCATGTCCATGCCCGCGCAGAAGACGCGATCGCCGGCGCCCGTCAGGACTGCGCAGCGGATCGCATCGTCGGCGGCGATCCGTCGCCACGCGGCGGCGAGTTCGAGCAGCGTCGGCGGATCGAGCGCGTTGGCGTGGGCCGGGCGATCGATCGTGACGAGCGCAATGTGCGGGTGATCGGCGGGGAATTCGCAGCGAGCGGACATCGGGGCGCAAACTAGCAAGCACACGCATTGGGTCTGCTTCCTCCGATGCAGATCCTCGAAGCATCGCCAGGCCCGCGGGCCGCCGAAGTCCGCGCAGATATTAATTGACTGAATGCACCATTCACTTATAGGGTGCCAACCGTGGCCCGTTCCCGTCCGCCCGACCGCTTCCAGCAGCTCCGCGAGGCCGCGCTGCGGGTCTTCGCGAGCAAGGGCCTGCGCCG
>JANNKU010000125.1:0-3159 GCA_031396445.1 Deltaproteobacteria bacterium
GACTGGCTGTTGACTCGAGGGACACACACGCCTCCGCCAGTCAACACGAGGACCGTCCCCTTTCTCACCGGCTAGACTGCGCGGATGGCAAACGTTCTGGAACCGGATGTTCTCGAGGCGTTGCGGCCGATCATCGATCCCGATTTTGGGCGCAGCATCGTCGAGTTGGGGTTCATCAAGAACCTGCGCATCGACGGCTCGCGGGTCGCGTTCGAGATCGAGCTGACGACGCCTGCGTGTCCCGTCAAAGCGGAGTTCGAGAAGGCGGCGCGTGAGCGTGTCGGCGCGCTGGCCGGCGTGACGGACGTCGCGGTTACGATGACGTCGAGCACACGCGGTCGTGCCGCCGCGGCGGGAGGCGCGCAGCAACCGCAGGGCGATGTGCTTCCCGGTGTCGCGAACGTGATCGCGGTCGCGTCGGGCAAGGGCGGCGTCGGCAAGAGCACCGTGGCGGTGAACCTCGCACTCGCCCTGCGCGAAATGGGCGCGCGCGTCGGCCTGATGGACGCGGACGTCTACGGCCCGTCGCTCCCGCTTCTCACCGGCGTGACCGGTCGCCCGGAGACGCGCGACAAGAAGATCATCCCGAACCAGGGCTACGGACTGAAGCTGATGTCGATGGGTTTTTTCGTCACCGCCGACTCGCCGGTGATCTGGCGCGGACCGATGGTGCACGGCTTGATCCGCCAGTTCCTCACCGACGTCGAGTGGGGCGAACTCGACTACTTGATCGTCGACATGCCGCCCGGCACCGGCGACGCCGCGCTCACACTCACGCAGCAAGCGCCGCTCGCCGGCGCGGTGATCGTCACGACCGCGAACGACCTCTCACTCGTCGATGCGCGCAAGGGCCTCGCGATGTTCGAGAAGGTGAGCGTGCCGGTGCTCGGCATCGTCGAGAACATGTCGTTCTTCACGCCGCCCGACCTGCCCGATCGCAAGTACTACATCTTCGGCAAAGGCGGCGGCGCGCGCGTCGCGGGCGAACTCGGCATCGACTTCCTCGGCGAAGTGCCGATCGACCCGCGCGTCGTCGAAGGCGGCGACCTGGGCAAACCGATCCTCGCGTACGCGCCCGACTCGCCGCCCGCCATCGCGCTGCGCGAGATCACCGCCAAGATCGTCCGCAAGCTCGCAGTGCTCGGCGAGGAAACGCCGAAGGTGGCGGACGCGAACATCACCTGGGTGAGCTGATCAGAAGGGGCCGGGCGTCAGGTTATTTTTTGTCAGGTTATTCACGGCCACGACGCACACCGACCGACTCGCTGAATAACCTGACAAAAAATAACCTGACGCCCGGCCCCGCTCACGCTCAGCTTCGGTAGTACACGCCCCACACCGCGCCGATTGCCGAGGCGAGGCTGATCGCGGCGACGCCGAAGAGTGCCACGCGCCAGCGCTTCGGCAGCTCGCGATTCCAGGCTGGCAGAGCGAACACCAGCAGCGGCACGGCCGGCGCCCAGTAGCGACCTTGCACGCCGCGGATCACGCGCTCGCCGACGGGGTTCCAGCCGAGGTAGGCCATCGTGAACATCACCACGATCGTCGCGGCGAATGTCGCCGCGAGCCACACCCGCCCTTCGCGAGCGAGCGCAGGTGGCGACGGACCGTCTACCGCGATCACCGCCACCAACGCGATCGCCCAGAGCACATAGATGAATGCTGGGAGCTTCACGATCAGCGGACCCAGTTCGCCGACGAAAGTCTCCCAGTACGTGGGCATCGTCCGTGCGAGTGTGCGCGCGAAAATTCCGACGAAGCCGAGCGGATCGCCGAGGACGAATCGGAGTTGCGCGACAGGATCCGCGCCATCGGCTGGCGGTGCGGGCGCATTCCCCTGCGCGACGATCAGCCACACGAACGACGGCAACGCCGCCGTTGCTGCAACGCCTGCCGCGAGCGCGAAATGCTGCGCGCGCGTGCCGATGCGCGCGCGCGGGATCGCGAGTGTCGCCAGCGCGAGCGGCCAGTAGCCGGGCTTCGCCAGCGCGATCAGCAGCGCGCCGCCGTAGAGCCAACGCGTCTCCGCACGCGCGAGCAAACCGCTGGCGCAGACGCTGCGCATCACGAACACCGAGAAGAGAAGCGCCGCGACGTTCGTCATCGGGTCACTCGAGATCGACGCCGCGCTGGCGACCGACATCGGTGTCAGCGACAGCATCGCCAGCGTCCACTTGCGAGCCGGCGCGATGCGGATCGCGAACGCCGTCAACGCGATCCACGCGAACAGGCTCGCGACGCGACCGAGGTAGACGAGCGCTGCGGGCGAGAGTTCGAGCCAGCGCCCGGGCGTCACGCCGATCCACTGCGGGAGGTAGACGGTCGGCGGATAGGTGCCCGCGTTGGCGATGCCGATGCGCCGCTCCGGATCGAGCGGCTGATCGAGAAACGCCGCCATCTCGGCGATCGTGCGCGCAGGCGGCGGCTTCGGCCATTCGACGCCATTCACGGCGCGGTACAGCTCCGGAATGCTTTTCGGAATCATCACGCGCGGCGGATTCGTACCCGGCACGCGGAAAATGCCCTCGCTCATCGCGAAGACGCGCGAGAGGTGACGCGTCTCGTCGGGCGCGGCGCCCGGCGGCATCACGAACGCGAGCACCAAGCCGGCGATCAGTGCGATCGCAGCGAAGACATGCTCGGGCCGATTCACGGCGTCGCGTCGTTCTTCAACGCGTCGAGGCGGGAGCGCAGGATCGCGATTTCTTGAGCGAGGTTTTTCAACTGCACGCTGGCGCGCGAGAGTCGCACGGCGAAGTTCAAGCAGATCGCAAGTAGGAAGATTTCGCCGAGAAAGAAGAGTGTCGAGCTGGGCGCCCAGGCGCCGATCGCGCGCGTGAGGCTCTTCAGCAGATCGAAGCGCAGGCTGACGAGCAGCAAACCGCCGGCGAGCGCCAGCCAGATCGGCGTGTGTTCCTCGCGGAGCGCACGGCGACGCACCAACTGCAACACCACGGCCGCAAGCGCCACGCTCACCAGCACCGCAACCACCCGCGGCGCCTGCGACTCATCCGCCGTGAGGAACATCTCCCGCAATTCCGCGAGCGTGATGTTCTGCTGCATCGCACACCTCCCGAGGTGAGAAAGGGGACGGTCCTCGTGTTGACTGGCGAAGGCGTGTGTGTCCCTCGAGTCAACAGCCAGTCAACACGAGGACCG
>JANNKU010000151.1:0-4160 GCA_031396445.1 Deltaproteobacteria bacterium
TGTCGCATGGACACCAAGCGCAAGATCCTGCTCGCGCTCGGCATGCGTTTCGAAGACAAGGACTACGTCTTCCCGTCGCTCTCGGACATGACGGGTGAGATGCCGCGTCCGCCTCAGCATCCGCCTCAGTTCTCTTAGCTCCTAGGAGACTGACTCAAGACTGCCTCCGTGCGTCTGGACGCGCATCCATCCCCGCCCACTTCGTTGCGCTCGCTCGCCGTAGCTACCGCTACGCCTCGCTCGCGCGCCTCGCAGGCGGGGCCGTCTGCACGCCCAGCCACACGGCACAGTCTCGAGTCAATCTCCTAGCGACTCGCTGCGCGCAACGCGCGCCGATCGCATGCGCCCCAGGTTCCGGAATCGCCGCGTCGGGTACAGTGGGCGCGGGGTCCGGAACAAGGGGGCGTCATTCCCCAACGCAGCGCACTGCTGGCCGACGTCGTCGGGATCGTGTCGCGTTCACACGATCTCGCGGAGACGCTGCGCAATGTCGTCGATCGCGTCGCCAAGCGACTCGACGCCGACGTCTGCTCGGTGTATCTCGCCGAACCCGATGGCGATCGACTCACGCTGCGCGCGACCCAGGGTCTCGCCTCCGAATCGGTCGGGCGCGTACACCTCGACGTTGGCGAGGGACTCGTCGGGCTCGTTGCGCAGAGCGGATCGCCGCTCGCCGTCGAGCATGCCCGCCATCATCCGCACTTCCGCTTCTTCCCCGAAACCGGTGAGGATCGCTTCGAGTCGCTGATGGCCGCGCCGCTCGTCGTGCGCGACGTCACGATCGGAGTGCTCGTCGTGCAGACCGTGACGCCGCGCCACTTTTCTGCGGCGGACGTCGAGTTGTTGCAGACCTGCGGCCAGCTGCTCGCGCCGGTCGTCGCGAATGCGCGGCTGCTGGATCTGGTCGGCGGCCAGGACGGCGAACGCGGGCGCTTCGCCGATGATCTCGCGCGCGCCGGCGTGCCGCTGATCGATGAGCCGCTGCAGCGCGAGGAGCGCAACGTCGCGCTGCGCGGCACTTCGGCTTCGACCGGCATCGCGATCGGTCCGATCCACCTGCTCGAAGATCCACTCGACCTCGCGCGCGTCGAGTACACGCCCTCCGGCGATGCCGCGAAGGAGCGCGCCGACCTGTTTCGCGCACTCGGCGAAGCGCGGCGCGAACTCGACGACGTGATCGAGGAGGTCGGCGCGAACTTCGGTCCCGAGTTCGCGAGTGTGTTCAACACGCACGTCCAGATCCTCGAGGATCACGGCTTCGTCGCGCGCCTCGAGCGCGAAGTCGCCGAGAGCGCCGACGCCTGCGACGCGATCCGCCGTGCTGTGGATCACTACCGCAAGCTCTTCTCCCGCATCGAGGATCCGTACTTCCGCGAGCGCGGTGACGACGTCGAGGACGTCGGCCGTCGCGTGATGGCGAAGCTGCTCGGCGTGCGTCACCGGAATGTGCCGCTGGCGCCGGGCTCCGTCGTCGTCACGTCGATGATCCTGCCGGCGCACTTCACGATGCTCGAGATGGACAAGGTCGCCGCGATCGTTGCGGAGCACGGTGGCTCGACGTCGCACGGCGCGATCTTCGCGCGCACGCTCGAGATTCCGTCCGTGACGGGCGTCGAGGGCGCGATGACGCTCGCGCGACGCGGCGAAATCGCGATCGTGGATGGCACCTCGGGCCGCATCTACTTGTCGCCCGACGATGCGCTGCTCGCCGAGTACCGGCGCGCGCAGCAGCGCTTCGAGATCGTCGCCGAACATCTGGACGGGTTGCGCTCGCGACCGGCCGAGACGCGTGATGGTCGTTGTGTCGTGCTGTCGGCGAACGTCGGGTTGCTCGCGGATCTGCGCCTCGTCGAGCGCCACGGCGCCGAGGGCATCGGGCTCTTCCGCACGGAGTTGCTGGCGCTCGCGCATCGCGGTGCGCCGCCCGAGGACGAACAGGAGATTCTCTACGAGCGCGTGGCGCGCGCGATCGCGCCGCACCACGTGACGATCCGCACGCTCGATCTCGGCGGCGACAAGGCGGTGCCGAATCTCGGCCTCGAAGGTGAGGAGAATCCGCAGCTCGGCTGTCGTTCGGTGCGCCTCACGATGCGCCATGAAGAGCTGATGCGCGCGCAGCTTCGCGCGATCTTGCGCGCCAGCGCCGTCGGCAATGTGCGACTGCTGCTGCCGATGATCTCGTCACTCGACGAGTTGCGCGAGGTGAAGCAACTGCTCGTCGCGACGCAGGACGAACTGGCGCGGCGCGGCTTCGCCTATGACCCGGAGATTCCCGTCGGCATCATGATCGAAGTGCCGTCCGCCGCGCTGATCGCCGATGCGCTGGCGCGTGAGTGCGACTTCTTCAGCGTCGGCACCAACGACCTCACGCAATACACGCTCGCGGTGGATCGCGGCAACGAGGCGATCGCGCACCTGTTCCGCCCGATGCACCCGGCCGTGCTGACACTGATCGATGCCAGCGTGCGCGCTGCGAATCGCGCCGGAATTCCGATCTCGGTGTGCGGCGAGATGGCGAGCAATCCGCTCGCGGTGCCGCTGCTCGTCGGACTCGGCATCGGCGAGCTCTCAGGAACGCCGCGCGGTGTACCGGTGGTGAAGGAGATCGGGCGCGCGCTCGATTCCGGCGACGCCGCCGCCGACGCGCGTCGCGCACTGGTGGTGGGCACCGTCGCGGAAGTCGAGATCATCGCCTGCGACCGCCTCGAGAAGGCGGGCCTGCTCGAGCACCCCGACATCGGCATCTGGCTCGCCGAGATCGTCGCCCGCGTGCGGCGCGCGAGCAGTCGGACGCACTAGGCGCGCGCTGCGTTCAGATTCCGACGAGTTCGTCCGCGCGCCGTTGTGCGCCTTCGATGGCGACTTCGAGTTGGGCGAGCGTCGCGCGAAATTCTTCTTCCGGTGCGCCATGCGCGATCGACAGCGGCGGCGGATAGACGAAGACGACGCGCGCGAAGGGCAGCGGCAGGAACGCGCGGTCCCAGCTCGGGAAGCGGATCGCGGGCGCGCCGGCGATTCCGATCGGGCGGATCGGACGACCGGTGGCGAGTCCCGCCGCAACCGCGCCCGCTTTGCAGACGCGCGCCGGACCGCGCGGACCGTCGCAGAGGATGCCGAGCGGCTGCCCGTTTTCAGCGGCCTCGATCATCCCGCTCAGCGCGATCGGTCCGCCGCGCGAGCTCGAACCGCGCGGTGACGGGCCGAAGCCGAGCCGTTGCAACACCGCTTCGATGCGATCGCCGTCGCGCGATTGACTGACGGGAATGCCGACGCGGCGATCGCGATAGTTGTATGCGCCACAGAAAAGTCCCTGGTGCCATGTCGCGACGAGAAACGGCTCCGGGCTCGCGAGCGGATCCTCGCCCACGCTCTCGATGCGCCACGTTGCGCCGAGTACGCGCAAGAGCGGACCGACGAGAATGCCGCCGATCCACACCGAAAAGCGAAACCATCGCGTGCGGGGTTTGGGCGTGCGCGGCGCGGGATCAGGCATGCGCGACGACGGTAGCGCGCGGAGCCTGTGAAGAGATCGCCGACCGAGCAGCGCGCCACGCCGACAGGCCAGATGCAAGGCGCGACGACGAGCCATATCGAGATATGGCGAGGAGGAGCAACGCAGCAGATGGCCTGTCGCCGCAAGCGATGCGACCGAGGCGATTTCTTTACAGGCTCAACTTGCAACGATCGCGACGCCGAGCACCGTCGCGCTCGCGCCGATCAGTCGCAGCCGGCTCGGTCGCTCGTGCAGATGGAACGCGGCGATCGCGACGGCGAAGAGAACGCTGATCTGGCGCGTCGCGACGACGTACGAAACCGGCGCGGTGCGCAGTGCTTGCAAGATCAGTCCGTAACTCGCGAAGGAGATGACGGCGGCTAGAAAGGCCGTGCGCCATTCGCTGCGCGCGAGCGCCACCAGATCCGCGCGCGATACGCGCCGCAGTGCGAGCGGTACGAACACCAGGCCGCCCGTTATCGACAGGATCACGTAGTAGACGACGGCCGGCGGAATGGACGAATGCCAGGGCGCGACGTTCAAGCGCGCCATCGCGGCCTTGTCGCAGAGCGAGTAGCCGATCGATGCGAGCAGTGTGAGCCACGCGAACTTCGCGCCTGGCGCACGGAAGCGTTGCCTGCCGACGACGCCCGCGTCGGCCTGCACG
>JANNKU010000001.1:0-42911 GCA_031396445.1 Deltaproteobacteria bacterium
TCAGGCGCAGCGCGCCTTCGAGCTGATGTGCCAGCGCGCCAACATGCGCTGGGCGCACGGCTCGCTGCTCTCCGAGAAGGGCGAGATCCAGCGCTTCGTCGCCGAATCCGCCGCGGAGATCCAGGCCGCGCGCTTGATGACGCTCGACGCCGCGATGGCGATGGATTCGGGCACCGAGGCGCGCGTCGAGATTTCGCTGGTGAAGTTCTGGGGCGCGGCGATGCTGCACAACGTGATCGATCGCGCGATCCAGGTGCACGGCGCGCTCGGCGTCACCGGCGACACTCCCCTCGAGCGCATGTACCGCGAAGCGCGATACGCGCGCATCTACGACGGCCCGGATGAGGTACACCGGATGGTCGTCGCACGACGATTGCTGAAGGACCCCGGCTCGGCGCCGTGGGCGTAAGGAGAGATTGATGAACGACGAGAACGCCCTACCCGGTTGGTCGCGACGCGAATGGCTGAAGGCGAGCGCCACCGGCGCGGCGGCGCTGTGGCTCGGCGCAGCGCAGGTGGCAACCGCAAAGGGTGTCGCGCCGGACGACGATCGCGATGACCTGGCGCCCGCGCAGGCGTTGCAGCGATTGCTCGAAGGCAACAAGCGCTTCGCGTCGGGCAAGCCGAAGGGACCGCACCGCTCGCTCGCGCGCGTGCACGAACTCGCCGGTAATCAAGAACCGTTCGCCGCGATTCTCTCGTGCGCCGATTCGCGCGTGCCGGTCGAGATCCTCTTCGACCAGGGCTTCGGCGACCTCTTCGTGGTGCGCAACGCGGGCAACATCGCGACGTCCGCAGAGTTCGCGAGCCTCGAGTTCGGCACGCTGGTGCTCGGCGCGAAGGTGCTGCTGGTGCTCGGCCATTCGAGTTGCGGCGCGGTGAAGGCGTCGATCGCGGGCGGGGCGGTCCCCGGACAGATCAGCGCGCTCTACCAACACATCCGCCCCGCCGTGAACAGCGGCGGCGGCGATCTCGTGAAGACGACCGCCGACAACGTGCGTCAGCAGGCGATGCTGCTCTCGCGAAGCTCCCCGGTGATCGCGGAGCTGGTGCAGCAGAAGAAGTTGCTGGTCGCGGGCGGCGTCTACGATCTCGCGACGGGGATCGTCGCGCCGATCGCGCTGTCCTGATGCGACGACTCGCCGTTCTGCTCGGGCTCTTCGCGATCGCTGCGTGTCAGCACGGAGGATCGTCGTCGCCCAGCGCCGACGCGCTGCCCGACAGCAACTTCGTGTTGCCCGGCACGTTCTCGGAGCAGACCACGGTCGCGGATCTGCGGGCGCGCTTCGGCGCGGCGAACGTGAAGGTCGGCGCGTTGCCGAACGACGGCGGCAATGGCGCCGTGCTCTTCCAGGACGATCCGACGCGCCGCGCCTATGTGCGCTTCTACGACGACGCGCCGCTCGACCACCTGGCCAGCGTCACGGTGACCGACCCCGAGTCGCGCTGGAGCGGCAAGCTCGGCGTGAAGATCGGCACCCCCTTCGCGGAGCTGCGTCAGCGCAACGTCGAGAAGTTCTGGTTCGCCGGCTTCGATGCCCAACGCGAGGGGAACGTGCGCGACATGTGGAACGCCGGCGCGCTGGACGTCACCGAAGGCGAGCAGCTCTACTTCGGCGTCGATCTCCGCCTGCGCGATGCGGCCCCCGCAGGCGCGTACCCGAGCGACGAATCCCAGGTCGCGTGCGACGATCCGCGCTACCCGAAGCTCGACGCGTTCGTCGTCGTCTCCGCGATCAGCGCGTGGTCGAGCCTCGACGACGAGTGGTGACCCCACACGTTGCGTTGCGTCACGCGTCGGCCGAGCGCGCCCGCTCGATGCGCTCGTCCACCATCACGACGAACGCGGAATCGAACGCGAACCCCGCGCGATGCCGCATCCACCAACTCTTGAACGCGGGCAATCCCGCGAAGCGGTCGATCTGGATCACCGTACGACCGTTCTCGAGCGGCTCGACCTCGCGCGCCTGGAACGCCATGTGGTAGCGATACATCTGCGAGAAGAGCAGCATGCCGAAACGCTCACGGTCCTCGTCGGTCATCGTGTCCGGCGCAGACGTGCCGAGCCGCCAGATCCGGTACAACTCGGGATTCTCGGCGACGCGCATCATCGATTCCTGCTGCGTCGCGACGAAATCCTCTTGTAGCGCGAGCCGCGCGATGCGGCTGTTGGCACGGATCTGGATCGTGTTCTGACGGATCTGGATCGCGAGATAGACGAGACTCACGATCACGGCGCCGGCGCTGACGATCTGTGCGATCTCGCTGAGCTCTGCGAGCGTCATGACGCGCCTACTCCACCACCGCGACCGCGTGCTCCGACACTTTGCGGAAACCGAGCGACTTCGGATCGTCGAAGATGCGCGGCTCGTGGCCCGGGATCAGCACCCCGCCGCGCAGGATCTGGCGGATCCGCTTGAACGACTCGACGGCTTCGCCCGCATTCAGCGCGAGACCGAGCGGAATGTCTTCGTCGATGTTGCGGTAGGTGTAGACGGCGTCCGAGCTGTAGCAGACGCGTCCCTTTACGGTGTCGAGGCATACCGTCATCGTGCCGGCCGTGTGGCCGGGCGTCAGGTAGACGTCCACGCCGGGCACGATGTCCTCGACATCGCCGTCGGCGAGCATCACGCGTCCCTGCCAGTTGAGGTTCACCATCGCGAGCACGTCTTCCGCGACGAACGCGCCCTTCGCGGCGCTGTTGTGCGGGAGCTGGCCGGCCGCGTACTCGAGCTCGCGCCGCTGCACGATGAACTTCGCCTTCGGAAAGCGCGACGTGCCGCCCGCGTGATCGAAGTGCAGATGCGAGATCGCCACGAAATCCACCACTTCGGGAGTGAGGCCGATCTCGCGGAGCAGCGTCGCGTACTCGGTCCAGCCCGTGGCGCCGAAAGCCTTCGCGAGCTCCGGGTTCACGTAGCCGGCGTCGAGCACGACGACGTGGTGATCGCTCTTCGCGACACACATCGCGAACGGCAGATCGAGCTTCGCATCCGGTGGCGCGCCCGCGAGCACCACCGAGAGCGGCGCCGACGGCGCGGTTGCGTAGCGAAGACACCAGACCTTCTCGAATCGTTCGCCCGCCTGCGCGGCGACCGCGATCAACGTCACCGAGGCGAGTGCGAAGGCAATCTCAATCGCGCGCATGTGTCTCCTCCTGAAGTGCGGTCGCACGCTAGCAGGCAACGAGCGCGCTCCCCCGATTCCGCGCGCCGGCCGCCATGGCCTCACGGAATCTCTCCGGTAGCGTCCGCATGTGCGGATGTCTCCCGAGGAATTGCGGCGAAGGCTCGAGCGGGCGGACCGCCAGCTCCTCGCTTTGCGACGCGCGACGCGCGAACTCCGCGCCATGGGCCAGTCGATTCGGAGCGGACGAAAACGTGCAACTAGACGACCCGATCGCGCTGGCACTGGCGATCACTGAAACCTTGCGGCGCGAAGAAGTGCCGCATGCGCTCTATGGCGGGCTTCTGCTCGCAGCCTATGGCGAAGCACGCGAGACGCGCGACGTGGACGTCGCCGTCACACACGCAGGTGTCGCGTCCGTGATGCCCGCGCTCGAAGTCGAGTTCGGGAGCCGCAGCATCACGGACTTCGACCGCCGCATCTTCGGGGGGTTGCTGATCAGCAGGATCACGCTGATCGACGGAGACGAGCTCAACACGCTGGATCTCGTCGAGCCGCGCGACGCCGCGTACGCGACACGCGCCCTCTCGCGCGCAATCGACTCGTCGCTCCGCGATCGTCCCATCACGGTTCTCAGCGCCGAGGACTTCGTGCTCCTCGAGGTGCTGTCCACGCGCGAGCGCGATCTCGCGGACACCGTCTCCGTCGTGCGTAGCCTCGGAGCGGACCTAGAGCGCGAGCTAGTCGAACGTGAAGTGCGCAGCCTCGCGGTGGCGCTTCCCGATCATGGCGTGACGACGCGCTGGAGCCAGGTGCTCGACGCGATTTAGGGAAGCGGGCGCGAAGTGCGCCAGTCAGCCGCGTCGCTTCGCCCCGCGCCGAACCCGCATGCGCGCCGTGACGCGGATCTCGACCAGCGCGTTCGGCACGGCGAGTTCGACGACACCGATCGCTGTCCACGCCGGGTACGGCGCCTCGAGGTAGCGATCCTTCACCGCCATGAAGGTGGCGAGGTGTTCGCGCAGACCGACATGAAAGGTCGTCACCTCGACGACGTCACCGAAGTCGAGCTTCGCGGCCGCGAGCACGCTCTTCACGTTCTCGAACGCTTGCACGAACTGCGCTTCGGGTTCGGCGGCGGCCTGGAACTTCTCGTCACTGCCAAGTTGGCCCGAGCAGCGCAGCCAGCGGCCGCTGCGAACCGCCGGCGCGAAATGAAATTGCTCGTACATCATCTCCATGCCAGCGGGCACGACGACGTCGCTCTTCTTCATCGGGATCTCCTTGGGGTGCTGGGATCGATTCCGGCGAGGACCACCAGGCCGCGCCGGCGCACTACTCCTAGCGCGAGAAGCGCACCGCAACATTGACATGTAGTGCACATGCAAATAGCCTGCGGACATGTCGAAGATGATCCAAGTCCGCAATGTCCCGGACGAGCTGCACCGGACCTTGCGCGTGCGCGCCGCGCAGGCCGGGATTTCGCTGTCTGACTATCTGCTGAAACAGCTGCGCCGCGTGGCGGAGCGACCGACGCGTGACGAGCTGCTCGAACGCATCGCGCGGCGCGCGCCGGTGCGATCGCGAGTCCGCGCCGCAGACGCCGTGCGCGCGGAGCGCGAGCGCCGGTGATCGTCATTGATGCGTCGGCCGTGCTGGAGCTGCTGCTCCAGGGGCCGGCGTGGCGCGGCGTCGCGACGCGTATCGCTTCGCAGGATGAGGACCTCCATGCGCCGCACCTGCTCGATCTCGAGGTGGCGCAGGTGTTGCGCCGGCACGCCCTCGCGGGTGCGATCGACGAGGAGCGGGGGCGCCAGGCCCTCGAGGATCTCGTGGATCTCGACATCGCACGGCATCCGCACGATCTCTTTCTGCCGCGGATCTGGGAGCTTCGAGGTCACGTCACGGCCTACGACGCCGCTTATCTGGCACTCGCGGAGGCGCTCGCCGCGCCGCTCCTCACGCTCGATCGCCGCCTCGCGCGCGCTGGTGGGCACCGCGCGCGAATCGAGATCCCGAGCTGAACCGCCTTCGGGTCAGTGATCACTTTCCGGGCGCAGCGCCTCGAAGCGCGCGAGCGCGGCGCCCTGCGCTTCGAGCTCGAACATCTCCACGTGGTGGATCCGGCCGCGCGCGATCAGCAAGAGAAACAGATAGACGCTCTCGAACTCGCCGCCGTCCGGAAGCAGGCCGCCGCGACGCAGTACGGTGATCGCGCCGTGTCGGTCGAACGCAGGCCACCGCAAACCCATCTCGCCGCGCGTGTCCGGCGCGAGTTCCCACAACGCGACGATGCTCGCGACGTACGTGTCCGCGCCGTCGAGCCGGCCGAGGCCCGCGAGGCGGTGATCCTCGACGACCAGATCGTCCGCGAGCAGCGCACGGAACTGCGCTGCGTCGTGTTCGTTGAACGCGTCGGTCAGCGCCCCGATCGGCTCCGCGATCTCGCGGGCCGCGGGGTCGATCGCGAACCAGCGCTGCCACGCCTCGCGCTGTGCGCCGCGCAGGTCGTCGAGATCGAACATCAAAATCGCCGTGATCCGGTCGGCTTCGTCCACCTCGGACACGGCGAGGTACTCGATCTCGAACGGGCCATCGGTGGGTCCGCCCGACCAAAGTGCGTTCCGGATGGCAATCCGATCGCCCGCGGTGCCGAGCAGTCGCTGTTGCAGCCGCGCACCCATCGCGACCCGCTCCTTCGAAGCCGCGATCATCAGCTCGACGTCGCCCGAGAGCTGCGCGAACCGCCGCCGATCTTCGAGAACGAAGTCCGTGGCGCCGAGCGCGCGCATCGGTTCCCAGTCGCCGGTATCGAACGCCACGTCGTACGCCGCTTGCCAGCGGTCCATCGCCGCGCTTGCCGCGTTCGGCACCGCGAGCGCCGCCAGCGGATCGCTCGGCGTGCTCGCCGCGATCTCGCCGAAGCGCGCGAGCGCCCGGTCGAGGTGGTGCGGGTCGTAGAAGTCGGTGCGCAGGGCCTTGCCGTGCGCGCCGAGGAGCGACACCAGGACGAGTGGGCTCTCGAACGCGCCGCCGTCGCGCGTTCCCAGCCAGATGGCTTCGGCGATCAGGGCCTGGCCCGACACGCGCAAGTGGTCCCAACGCAGGCGAGCGTCGGGCGCGAGCTCGACCATCGTCCGGAACGCCGCAACGAATGCAGGACCGCGCAGCGTGCCCCAGCTCACCAGCCGGTGATCCTCGCCGACGAAGTCGGGTGCGTAGCAGGCGACGACGGCGTCCCAGTCGCGGTGCGCGAGTGCTGCGTTGAAGGCGCGCCGGAACGCAACGTGGGCCGGGTGCTGCGCGCCTTCGCCGGCCTCCCAGCGCGCTTCGAGCTCGGCCCAGGCTGCGTCTTCGTCTGCGAGGTCCCAGCGGTCGTACGCCGCGATCTCGCCGCGTTCGTCCGTCTCGACCAGCAGCAGCGAATCGATCGCGCTGGGGCCGACCGTCTCGTCCTCCAACATCATCGTGAAGCGCATCAGCGCGAGCCGCTCGCCGCGCGTCGCGACGAGCTCGACCGACATGCTTCCCGTCCGCATCGTGAGCAGCGGGCGCGTGAAGTCGAGGAAGCCCTGGCGATCGAGGTCGAGCTGGAAGAGGCGCCGGTGATCGCGATAGTGAAGCAGTCGCGGTTGGGTCGCCTCGAAGCGTGCGACGTCGCGCGCCCGCCACGCGTCGATCGCCACACGCCACGCGCGCGACGCGGCGTTCTCGAAGTGCGGGGGCGCGGTCTCGGCGGGCGCCGCCAGCTCGGAGAAGCGCGCGAGCGCGGCGTCGACGTCGTCGATGTCGTAGAAATCGATGCGGCAGATCTTGCCCGCCGCATTGATCTCGCTGACGCGTAGGAACGCGAGCTCGAAGGCCCCACCGTCGCGCGTGCCAAAGGCCAGCACCGACGAGAGGAAGCCATGCTCCGAGGTGGTCACATGGTCGTTTCGCACCCGCGTGTCCGGCGCGAGCTCGACGAGCACCTGCTGCGTGCGCATCCACGCATCGACGCCGTGCAGCGTTCCCCAGCCGAGCAGCCGGTGGTCGTGGACGACGAGATCGGGAGCGTGCGTGGCAGCGAAGGCGTCCCAGTCGCGATCCAGGTAGGGGCGGCGCTGCGCCATCCGCGCCGCCGTCACGTGCGGGTGTAGCGCGGCTTCGAGGACGTCATAGCGCGCGTCGAGCTCGGCGTAGGCGGCGCCCTGGTCTTCGACGTCGAAGCGGACCCCCGCGATCCCCTCGCCGCGGTCGTTCGTCTCGGTGAGGAGGAGCGACACGATCTCGCTCGGTCCGACGTCGCCTTCGGTCGCCACAGCGCGTATCCGCGAGAGCGCGAGCCGATCGCCGCGCGTCGCGAGCAGCTCCGCCTCGGCGCGCGTCGCGACCATCTCGCCGAGCTGACGGGTGAACGCGATGGCCTGCTCGCGGTCGAGCTCGAGCTGCACCAGTCTTCGCCGGTCCGACTGCCGGTACTCTGGGGCAAGGATCCGCGCATAGGCGTCCCAATCGCGGGCCAACCACGTAGCCATCATCTGGTCCAGAGCGCGCGACGCGGTGTTGGCGAAGCGCGGCTGCCGCGTAGCGTTCTCGAGCTCCGCGAAGCGCGCCCGCGCCAGGTCGAAGCGGTCGACGTCGTAGTTGTCGATGGCCGCGCTCCGGCCCTGCGCGTCCGTCTCGTAGACGGCGAGGAACACGTGCTCGAAGGCGCCGCCGTCGCGCGTGCCGAACTGTGTCAGGTGTTCCAGGATGCCGCGCTCGCAAATGCGAATGTGATCGTGGCGGCGGCGCACGTCCGGCGCGAGATCGACGAGAGATTGCACGAGCCGGACCACGGAAGCGCCGTCGCTCATCGTGCCAAAGCCGAGCAGGCGGTGATCGCGGAAGACGAAACCGGGAGACCGCATCGCGTTGAAGGCATCCCAGTCCCGGATCGCCACGGCGTGCTCCCGGCGGCGCCACGCTGCGAGGGTGCGGGCATGCGCCGCGCCCTCGCCGGCGTCGAAGCGCGCGTCGAGTTCGGCGTAGGCGGCGCCCTCGTCGTCGGGGTCGAACACGACCATCGCGGCGCTCTGTCCGTCGGCATCGACCTCGTCCACGCACAGGTAGTCGATGGCTGCGGCCCCGCCCTCCTCGTCGACGTTGCATTCAAGGAGGAGGCGGCTCAGCACCAGCCGTTCGCCGCGCGTTGCAAGCGGCGTCACGATCCAGCGACTGCGCGGCTGGTCGAAGAAGAAGCGGAACCCGTCTTCGGCGGGAGCTTCGATGCGCATCAGCCGCCGCCGATCGTCGACCTGGCACTCCGGTCGATGCAGCGCGCGGACCGCGTTCCAGTCGCGTGCCTCCCAGGCACGCACGAAGCGCTCGTTGTAACGCGACGCCGCGTTCGCGAAGGGATGCTCCGCGGAGGCGGGGGCCGCCAGCTCCGCGAAGCGCGCGAGCGCGCGGTCGAGCTGTTCGGGAGCGTAGATGTCGAGTCGACAGAACTTCCCGTGCGCGTCGAACTCGGCGACACCGATCTGCGGGATCTCGAACGCCCCGCCGTCGCGGGTGCCCTGCCAGCAGACGGAAGTGAGGACACCGCGGTTCGACAGGATCTTGTGGTCGGTAAGCACCCTCGCGTCCGGCGCGAGCTCGAACATCGCCTGGAAACCCTTGATGTGCGCGTCGATGCCTCCCCCAGATGGGAATCCGAGCGGACGGTGATCGGCGCTCACAAACGAGGGCGCGTACAGCGCTGCGACGGCGTCCCAGTCGCGGGCCTGGACGGCGCGCGCGCGCGCCGCCCAGGCCGCGGAGATTTCGGGATGGGATGCAGCCTCGCCGGCATCGAAGCGCCGGTCCAGCTCGGCGTGGGCGGCGTCGCGATCTTCGAGATCGAAGAGCACGATCGCGACGATGCGCCCGTCGCGATCGACCTCGTGGAGCGCGAAGTGCGGGCCGACAGCGAGCGGGCCGCCGCCGCCCGCGACCTGGCCATCGAACTCTTGGAGGTGTAGCGAGAGGCGTTCGCCGCGCGTCGCGACGAGTTCGATCGTGAAGCGGCTCTCGGGCACCTCGAAGAGCAGCCGCGTCTGCTCCAGCCACAGCCGACGGTCTGCGGTGTTGCGCAGCAGGCGGCGGCGCTCGTCGAAGACGAGATCCGGCGACACGCACGCTTCGACGCCCGCCCAGTCGCGCGAATTGAAGGAGTCCGTGCGCATGCGGTTAGCGCGCGACGCCGCGTTCGCGAAGGAATGCTCGCGCGACGCACTCGTGTTTCCGCCCGCCAATTCGTCGAAGCGCGCGAGCGCTTCGGCTTCGCGCTCGTCGTCGAAAAGTTCGTAGCGAGCGACGCGGCCATCGGCATCGAAGACGAAGAGCCGCAGGAACGCCCACTCGAACGCACCGCCGCTCTCGCGACCCACGCCCGAGGCGAGCCAGCGCAACAGCAAGGCGTCGTGATTCAGCGCAAGCACTTCCTGTGGGCGCGACACCAGCTCGTCACCGACTTCGCTCGCCGCGGCCATCGAGCGGAAGAGCATCTGCACCCCGATGTCGCTGCCGTGTCCGAGCACCTTGTGGTCCACGATCTCGGCGTCGGAACGGAACACCTCCGTGTAGCGATCGATGCCGAAGCCTCCCGGCGCCACCACCGCGACCGTGCGCGCCGTCGCCTCTGACCGCGTTCGCGCGGCGCCTTCGGGCAGCCGCTCGGCGTGGAGCTCGTAGAGACGCGCGACGGCTTCGCCGAGTCGATCGACAGCGAACATCTCGGCGCGTTGGATCTGCGCGGCCCCGTCCACCTCCATCAGCCGCAGGTACTCCGTCGTGTGTTCGCCGACGTCGAAGCGTCCCGCAGTCGTTCCGCTGGCGGTGTGGACGCAGCGGACCAGGATCAGCCCTTCGCCGAGCGTCGCGACCGGCTCGTCGTGGAGTTCGGCGCCCTCGGCCTGCATGATCCGCCGGTATGTCTGGACAAATGAGGCTCGGCCGTGGTGCATGTGCCAGCGGTGGTCGATCACCTCCGCGCGCTCGCCGACCATGGCCTCGACCGCAGCGAAGTCGCGGGCCGCGAGCGCTGCTGCGAAACGAGTCTCCGCCGCGCTTGAGGCGTTCGCGCGCACGCGGCGGCGGACGACGCGCGGCGGAGCAACACCCGCGGTGAGCGCATCGAAGCGCGCGAGCGCTTCGGCTTCGCAATCAACGTCGAACCACTCGATGCGCGCGAGGCTTCCGTCCTGTCCCGTCGCGAGCACCATCAGGAAGCGCCGCTCGTACGCACCGCCGCTCTCCTTCGCGATCCCCGTGTGCGTTCGCAACACGAGCAGCGCGCCGGCATCGAGCGCCAGCACGTCGTGATCGCGCAGGCGCGGCTCGTCCGCGACCAGGTCGATCGACTCGAAGTGCCGCACGACGGCCTCGGCGCCACTCGCAGACCACGTGCCGATCGTCCGGTGATCGAGCATCTCGATGTCGGGCGCGAAGACGGCGGCGCGGCGCGCCGCGTCGGGTTGCGACGCCATCGCGGCAATCGAGCGCGCAGTCGCCGCCGCACGCGCGCGCTCGGGGCCTTCGGATTGCCGCTCGGCATGGAGTTCGTAGAGACGCGCGATGGCTTCGCCGAGTCGGTCGGCGGCGAAGATCTCGGAGCGGATCCAGCGCCCGCGCTCGTCCACTTCGAGCAGCGAGATCTCGTCGACCTCGGTGAGTCCGAACCCCGCGAAGTCGGCCCCGCTCAACCCTTCGACCACGGTGATGTGCCGGTCGAGTGCGAGCGCGTCGCCGAGCGATGCGAGGATCTGCTGCCGGAACTCGAAGCGTTCGGCCTTCAGTGCCGATCGCCACGTCTTGAGCATCTCGCGCCGGCCGTACGTCAGGCCACTCGGATGGTGGACGACGTGCAGCGACTCGTCGAAGAGCTCCGCGAGCGCGTCGCCGTCGCGCGCGTTGAGCACGGCGTCGCCGCGCTCGAAGCTGCGCGTTGCGGCGTTCGCTCGCACGCGGCGGCGAATCGGAACCTGCACCGGTGTACCCGCGACGAGAGCGTCGAAGCGCGCGAGCGCGTCGGCTTCTCGCTCCGCTTCGAACACTTCGGTGTCCGTGACGCGACCGTCCGCGCCGAACCGGAAGACGACGCAGATCCGGTTCTCGAAGGCCCCGCCACTGTCGCGGCCGGTTCCGCAGAAGGTCATCTGGACGACCACGGCATCGAGCCCGAGGGCGAGGACGTCGTCGTAGCGCCCGGCGACGTTCGGCGCGAGTTCGAGCTGGAGGCGCCAGTGTCGCAGCCCCTCTTCGGCGCTTTGCGCCGACCAGGTGCTGAGGACGCGGTGATCGCGAATTTGCGTCGCCGGCGCATACGTGGCGGCGAGGCGATCGAGATCGATCGGCCCGTTCATCGCTGCGATCGCTCGCGCGACCGCCGCGGCGCGCTCGCGCTCCGGGCCTTCGGGCAGCAGCTCGGCGTGGCGCTCGTAGAGACGCACGATCGCGTCGCCGAGGTGATCGGCGGCGAAGACCTCGGAATGCCGGCCGAGGCCGCTCTCGTCGACCTCGAGGAGCTGGGTCACTTCGTTCTCGTACGCGCCGACGTCGTAGCGACGGCTGGAAGTGCCGGCTGCGCGAATGCGGCGCCGAATCAGAACGAGGAGCTCGCCAAGCGCCGCGAACGGATCGGCCTCGAAGTGTGGCTCGCGCGATCGGAACAAGGCATGGAGGGACGCGATGTTTGCTTCCGTCCCCCACGTCGAGCCCGTCGGGTGATGGACCTCCTCGTAGTCCTCACGGAAGGTCGCCGCGAACGCATCGAAGTCGCGCGCGGCGATCGCCGCGTTTTGGGCGCCCAGCAGCGCGCTCGCCGCGTTCGGACGCACGCGCCGTCGGGCGGCCGGCGGCGCTGCTTCGGGATCCGCGGCGGCGACGGTTGCCGGCGCGGCGCGACCCCCGTCGCCCCGCGCCCGCTCCGCGAGCAGCGTGGCGCCCTTCGCCTCCCACAGCAGGGTCGCGCGACGCTCTTCGGCGTCGGCTTCGGCGCCGCGTCCCGCCGCGCGCAGCGCCGCGGCGAGCGCCATGCGCGCGTCGGCGTGATCGAGCAGCGCGTCGGTAGCGGCGGCGATCGCGACGGCGGCCTGCGCGAGCTCGATCGCCGCGGCGTGCTCGCCGCGCTTCGCGAGCGCTTCGGCGCGCACACCGCGCCACGCGATCGCGGCTTGCAAGCCGTCGCCCGCGAGCGCCTCGCTCTCGTGCGAGACGGCTTCCGCCTCGGCGACGCGATCCTGCGCGAGCAGAGCACGCGCCAGCAGCGCGCCCGCTTGCGCCGCGTCGATGCCGAGGCCGAGATCGCGCAGGCCGTCATACGCGCCGCGCAGCAAGCGCTCGGCCGTCGCGGCATCGCCTTCGAGCAGCTCGATTCGGCTCGCGAAGACGTCGGCCTCGAAGAGCCGGTTCGCGATGCCGAGTTCTTCGACCATCCTGCGCGCCGACGCGATCATGCGTCGCGCCGCCTCGGTGCGGCCGCGCAGCGCTTCGAGCACGCCCTGACACGAGAGTGCGACGGACTCGACGGCGGGCGCCCCTTGCGTGATGCGCAGCACGCGCACCACGTCGAGGCAGCGGCCGCTGGCGCGCGTCACCGGGCTCGGTCCCCACAGCGCGGCGATCGGAGCGCCGGCGAGCACCGCGTTCGCGCGGCGGCGATCGCCTGCGCGGCGCGCTGCGGCGAGCGCCGCCTCGCACGCGCCGACTTTGCCGAGCCGCGCCAGCGCTTGCGCGTTGACGAAGTGCGCCTTCGCTTCGCCGGCGGCGTCACCGAGATCGGTCAGCTCCTTCGCCGCCTGCGCGACGGCCTCGGCCGTCTGTTGCAACGCCTCGGGCGCCGTCAGCACCGTGAGTTGGCCGGTGAAGCAGGCGTGCCACGCGCGCAGCCGATCGGAGTCCGCGGTGAAGCGCGCGAGTTCGTCGAGTGCGCCGGCCGCAGCGCCGACGTCGCCGGCGGAGAGCAGCGCTTCGCACCAGTCGAGTGCAAGATCAGCGCGCGCGGGGTCTGCGACGTCGAGGCGATCGAGTGCGCGGCCGAGCAGGTCTGCGGCGACCGGGAGATCGTCGCGCGCGAGCGCGCGCCGGCCGGCTGCAGCGAGGTGTTGTGCGGCGCGCGCGCCGAGCGTGCGGCCCGCGTCGTCGAGCGGGCCGAGTTCGCGCAGGAACACGTTCGCTTGTTCGAGATGCCAGCCGATCGTCTCGTCGTGTTCGGGCGCGTCGCCGACCTGCGCCTCGATCCAGTCGGCGAGCTTCGCGTGCAGCTCGGCGCGTGTGCCCTTGAGCAGGCGCCGATATGCCGCGTCGCGGATCAGCACGTGATGGAAGCGCAGCACCGGCTCGCCGAGCAGCCAGCCGGTGTCGCGCTCGATCAGCTCGGTGCGGTGCAGCGCTTCGAGCCGCGCATCGAGGTCGCCAGCTTCGCGCGGCAAGAGCGCCGCGACGGCGCTCCGCGAGAAGTGTCGCCCGACGACGGCGGCGCGTTCGAGCACGCTGCGCTCCTCGGGTCGGAGTCGCTCGATGCGCGCGGCGAGCAGCGCATGGATCGTCGGCGGCATTTCGAGCGCGGCGAGGTTCGCGCCGGCCGTCCAGCGGTCCCCATCTTTCGTGAGGGCGCCTTCCCGCACGAGCATGCGCACCAGCTCGCCGACGAAGAGCGGGTTGCCCTCGCTGGTCGCGAGCACCTTCGCCGCGATCGCGGCGGGCAGGTCGCCGGCGCCGATCACGTTCGCGGCGAGCCGCATCGCGGCGCCGGCGTCGAGCCCGCTGAGCGTGACCACGTCGGCGACGAGCCCGCCCGGTGTCACGAGCGACGAGCGCAGATCGCGCAGCTCGGGTCGCGCGCCGATCAGCACGAGCAGCGCGACGCCGCTGCCCCACTGCACCAGATGCTCGACGAGATCGAGCAGCAGCGACTCCGCCCAGTGGAGATCGTCGATCACCAGCACGACGGGCTTTGCATGCGCCAGCGCGCCGATCAGCCGGCGCACGACGAAGAAGGTTTCCTCGGGCGAAGCGGGCGAGCCGGCCAGCAGCGACGCGACGCCGCCCGCGATGCGCGCGCGATCGGCGTCGCCGGCGGGCAGCGCGGCTTCGATCGTTGCGCGCAGCACCTCGGCGCTCGCGCCGTCTTCGATGCCGAGCAGTTCGCGGAGCGCGACCGCGAGCGGCGCGAAAGTGGCGCCGCCCTCCGCCGAGCAGTGCGCCTGCACGACGGTCGCCGCATCGGCGTGTCGGCGCGCGAACTCATCGATCAAGCGCGACTTCCCGAGCCCCGGCGATCCGAGCAGCACCGCGAGCGCGGCCGCCGGCTTTGCGACGGCCGTCTCGTACACCGCAGCGAGGCGCGCGAGCTCGTCGTCGCGACCGACGAAGGCCGCCGTCGCCGCACCCGCCGGACGCTCGAGCGACACCACGCGATACGCCCGCACCGCCTCCGAGCGACCCTTCAGCGCGAAGCTCCCAAGCAACTCGAGCGTCACGAGCGTCGCGACGAGCCGATGCGTCGATTCGCCGACCACGACATCGCCATCGCCGCCCTGCTCTTGCAGCCGCGCCGCGACGTTCACTGGATCGCCGATGATCTCGGTCGCATCGTTCGCCACCACCTCGCCGGTATTCACCGCGACACGCAATCCCGTCGCGCCGACCGCGTCGCGCTGCTGCTCGGCGAGCGCGCGGAAGGCGTCCTGCATCAGGGCCGCGGCGCGCACCGCGCGAATCGCATCGTCCTCGGCGACGCGCGGAATCCCGAACACCGCCTTCACGCCATCGCCGAGCAACTGCGTGACGGTGCCGCCCTGCGACTCGACCGCGCCACGCATCGCCGTGTAGTAGGACTCCATGAAGCCGCGCGCGGACTCGGGTTCGAGACGCTCGTGCAGCGCCGTCGATCCGACGAGGTCGGCGAACACGATCGAGACGACCTTGCGCGAGTCGGCGCTGGGCGTCGGGGCAATCGGGGTCGCGGCGCGCGGCGCAGCGCCCGTCGCCGCGCCACATTCGAGACAGAACTTCGCCCCGAGCGGAAGCTCGACGCTGCAACTCGCACAACGCAACGCAAACGGAGTCCCGCACTCCAGGCAGAACTTCGCGCGCAAAGGATTCGTGTGGCCGCACCCAGGACAGTTCATCGCGTCGGGCACTCTACCTTGGTGAGAAAGGGGACGGTCCTCAAAGTGACGGGCTGGAGACGGGAGGGACGGACCTCGCCGAGGTGTGTCCCCCGAATCAACAGCCCGTCACTTTGAGGACCGTCCCCTTTCTCACCCCCTTTCTCATGGTGGCGGGAGGGGGGCTGTTAGGCTACGGGCATGTCGCTGCTCGATCGCGCGATGATCACGGCGGCCCTCGCGGCGCTGAATGAACGGCTCGCGGTGCGCGGGCGTCGCGCCGAGCTCTTCCTCGTGGGCGGTGCAGTGATGTGTCTCGTGCATGATGCGCGTCCCGCTACGAAGGACGTGGACGGGTGGTTCACCGACCCCGACGCCGTGCGGGCGGCCGCGCGCGAGGTCGCAGAAGAGCTCAATCTCCCAGCGGACTGGCTCAACGACGCCGCCAAGGGTTTCGTTCCGGCGAACGCCGGCTACGAAACCTGGGCGAGCCTCTCGAATCTCACGATCTCGACCGTCGATGCGCGGACACTCCTCGCGATGAAGGCGGCCGCGGCGCGGACGGTCGAGGATGCGAGCGATATCCGCTTCCTGGCGGATCGACTCGCGCTGCGTTCAGCCGACGACGTGCTTGCGGTCGTGCTTGCGTACTTTCCCGCCGAGCGATTGCCATTGCGGGTGCGGCTCCTGCTGGAGGAGATGTTCGATGAACGTTCGTGAACTGCTCATCGCTTGCCGGCGCGACCGAAATCACTTCCAGCTCCACGTGAACGGATTCGTCGACGAGTTCCGCGGGGCGGCGACGCCTGTGCGGAGAGAGATGATCGCGTCCGGCCCGACGGAGTCGGGAACCTTCGAGGGGCTCGCCGCGGCGGTGATCTCTGCGCTGTGTCGCGAGACCGGCCTCGACGCCCCGCCGTGGGTCGCCGAAACGGCGAGCCCGGAGCCGTTCTTCGTGCTGCCGGCAAAGGGCTTTGCACTGCGCTTGCGACTGATGCTCGAGTCGCCACCGCCGTTTCGCATTCGCAACGTGTTCGTGCCGGAGACGTACCTGTCACGCGCTTGAGCGCGCCGGGTCTTCGCGCCGCAGCCTCAACGCGCACACCTACAACGAGTCGCTCGCCGTGATGATCTTCTCCCGCCTCCCCTGCCATCTCGCATTGATGGAGCGATGGCAATCGGAGATGGCGCGCCGTTCAGGCTCGTCGCGCTGATCGGTGTCGGGCATCGGCGAGAGCGTGCGCCGCTGCCCCGTGGACGGCGTCGAGATGGACAAGGAAGTCGTCCTGAACCTGGTGCTCGATCGCTGCCCGACGTGCCGCGGTGTCTGGCTCGACGCCGGCGAACTCGAGCGGATTCAGGACACGATCGGCGAGGGACTCACGCGCGCGCTGGTGCAGGGAATGGTGATGCCGGGTCGACCGCGCGACGTCAGAGCGCATAGCGCTCCTGCAACACGCAGAGGCTCGTCAGCACGATCAGCGTCGTGAAGTAGCTGGCGCGCGCAGCGGCCTCGGTGGACGGCGGTTCCGCTTCGAGGAAACGCGTCACCGCGTGCGTGTCGAAGAAAGGCAGGGCAGCGACACGCGACGGCTGCAAGGTGTCGTGCACCAGCTCGCGCATGCGGCTCTTCAGCACGAAGGGCGCCATGAACGGGTGCTTCTGGCGCTCGTACACCGTCTTCGTGAGGAACGGCTTCGCGGCCTCGCGCAGTGCGTACTTCTCGGTCGCGCCGCGGATCTTCATCGACACCGGCATGTCGCAGATCAGTTCGGCGAGCGGGTGATCGAGGAACGGCACGCGTCCCTCGATCGAGTGCGCCATCTCCGAACGATCGCCGAGAAAGTTGAGCAGCTTGTTCGGGAAGATCGATTTCAACCAGAGCCACATCGACTGGTTCAGCGCGTCGCGCGGTGAGCCTTCGGGCAGGTCGATGCGGTTCAGGAACACCTGATAGGGATCGCGCGCGCCGAACTCCGCCGCAAAGTCGGGCGCGAGCATCGGCCGCATCCGCTTGCCCGCGATCGCGCGGTTGCGGATCCACGTGGGCACGTAGCCGAGCACACGCTGAACTGCGTCGGTCGGGAGCGCGTCGCCGCTCGGAACGCCGAAGCCGCCGAGGTGGCGGTTGGCGTCGTGCAACGCGGCGATGCGGTCCTGCTCCGTCATCGCGTCCTGACCGGGCGCGCCGTAGCGGATCATGTCCTCGCGAAAGAATGGGTAGCCGCCGAGCAGTTCGTCCGAGCCTTCGCCGGTGAGCACCACCTTGAAGCCGAAGTCACGCACCTTTTCGCTCAGCAGGTACTTCGCGACCGAGTTGGCGTTGGCGGTGATCGTCTCGCAGTGCGCGACGGCATCGGCGAAGTGGTCAGCGAGCAGATCCTCCGGCATCCGGAACACATGAAAGTTCGCGCCGGCCTGCTTGGCCATTTCCTCGGCGATCGGGCCTTCGTCGAAGGGGCCCTTCTCGAAGGCGATCGTGAACGCTTCGAGCGGCGCCGAATGCAGCGACGCCGCCATGCCGAGCACCGCGCACGAATCGAGTCCTCCCGACAGGTACACACCCACGGGTACGTCGGCGCGCAGTCGCAGCCGGATCGATTCGAGCAGCGCTTCGCGCATCCGCTCGACGTGTTCGGCCTCGCTGCGCACGGGCGCGGGGCGTTCGGCCGTCGGGTATTGCAAGTCCCAGTACGGAACGACCTGGAAACGCTGGCGCGTCGCGAGCAGGTAGTGGCCGGGCGGAACCTGATAAACGCCCTCGAACATCGTGCGATCGCCGTCGGCGATCATGTGCAGATCCTGGAACACCGATTCGTGATCCCACCGCGCAGGCACGCCGGCAGCAAAGAGCGCCTTCGCCTCCGACGCGATGTGGAGCTTGCCTTCGTGGTGCGCGTAGAAGAGCGGCTTCACGCCGAAACGGTCGCGCGCCGCGAAGAGCAGACCGCTGCGCTCGTCCCAGACGACGAACGCGAACTCGCCGCGCAGTTCGCGCAGGCAGTGCGTGCCGAGCTCTTCGTAGAGATGGAGCACGATCTCGGAGTCCGAGCGCGTGCGCAGCCGGTGGCCGCGTCCTTCGAGTTCGCGTTGGATGCGCTCGTAGTCGTAGAACTCGCCGTTCACGACCGCGTGGATCTGCTCGTCCTCGTTGGTCAGCGGCTGATCGCCGGTCGCGAGGTCGATGATCGAGAGCCGCGCGTGTCCCATGCCGACACGCGTGTGCGGCGCCACCCAGACGCGCTGGCCGTCCGGACCGCGGTGATGGAGCGCTCGCGTGGCACGCCAAAGTGTCTCTTCCGCGACCGGCCCATTCGTCGAGAACACCGTCACGATTCCGCACATGCTGTTTCTCCCGTGATCATCCGGCGGACCTCCGCCGAACGCATGAGTGCAAGGGCGACGACCGCGAGCATCGTGGCGCCGGCGATTGCGCAACCCGCCGCCGGGCCGACCGCCCGCGCGAGGAAGCCGCAGAGCAGATTGCTGAGCGGCGCCATGCCGAGGAAGCCGAGCGCGTGGACTGCGAGAACGCGCCCGCGATTGGCGGGACTCGCGTCCCGCTGAAACAGCGCGCGGCTGGTGTTGAAGAAGAGCGAGTGCAGCACGCCCCACGCGAACACGATCGCCGCGAACGCCCAGAACGGCGGCGTCGCCGCAATCGCAAAGAGACAGGCGGCGACACCGATCAGCGCCACCAGCAAGACCCGACCCTGGCGCCGCAGGCCGCCGCGCAGCAACACTGCGAGCGACCCGGCCATCGCCCCGAGCGCGAGCACCATCCACTGCAGCGCGAGTTCGCGGGCGCCGCCCCGGTAGACGTCGCGGATCAGCAGCGGGCCGAGCACCTGGAAGGGGCCCATGAAGAGGAGTCCGTTGGCGGTGACGAGCAGCGCGACCGGAAGCAGACGCGGCGAACGCGCCACCTCGACGAGTCCGCTCTTCAACGCGGCGAGCGCGCCGTCGCCGCGATCGTGCGCCAGTGCACGTGCGCCGCGCGGCAGTTGGCGCACCGCGAGCAGACCCGCGAGCAGGATGCCCGCCTCGAGCGTCAGCGCAGTCGCGCTTCCGAGCGATCCCGCAACGCCGCCGAGCCGCGAACCGATGGCCGACGCGGTGAACTGCACGAGTGTCACGCCGGTGATCGCGCGGAGCAGATCGCCCGTCGCGACGTTCGACACCTGTGCGTCGCGCGCCGGCGCTACGAACGCCTGGATCGCCCCCCAGACGAGCGCGAACGCGATCAGCAGCGGGAGCGCCAGATACCCAGCGGCGATCGCGACGGCGAGTGCCGAAGCCGCCGTCGCCGCCAAGACATGGAGCCACGCCACCATCCGCCGCAGCTCGACGCGATCCGCGAGCAAGCCGCCGAAGAGCACGAGACCGAGCGTCGGCAGCACCAGACACATCTGCGCGACACCCACCCACTGCGCCGATGCGCGCAGCTCGCCGACCACGAGCCACGTGAAGACCACCTGATTCATCGACGACGCGAGCGCCCAACTCCCGATCGAGCCGAGGAACCAGGCGTACGGCGATGGCGTGGCTCGGACCGTGTCAGCGAGAGGGGCGTCCGACATCGAGCGGGTTATCGCACAGTGCGGGAGATCGGCCCTGTGAGCGGGTTCACACCAGGCGTGAACGCTTCGACGGTGCTTCGCGGCGAGTTGCCGATCTGCATCGAGGATGCATGCTGACGCAGATGAGAACGACCCTGAACCTCGACGAAGAACTCTTGAACCGCGCCGCCCGCCTGAGCGGGATCGACGAGAAGACTGCGCTCCTCCATGCCGGGCTCAAGGCGCTGATCGAGCGCGAGAGCGCACGTCGGTTGGCCACCCTCGGCGGTACGGAACGAAAAGTGAGCGCGATTCCGCGCCGACGGCCGCGTGCGAGATCGTGATCCGCGTAGACACGAGCATCTGGATCGACCATCTCCGCCACGGCGACCGCGTGCTTGCTGCTGCCCTCGAGACGGGAGAAGTCGTCTGTCACGACTTCGTGATCGGCGAACTCGCCTGCGGCCGCCTCTCCGCACGCGCCGAGATTCTGCAACTGCTCGAGGCCCTGCCTCGCGCGCCCATCGTCGAGCACGAGGAGGCGATCGCATTCGTCGAGCGACACGACCTCGCCGGAATCGGGATCGGCTGGATCGACGCCCATCTACTGGCCTCGCCCAGACTCGCCGCGCTGGAGCTCTGGACGCGTGACGCGCGGCTCCGAACCGCAGCCCTTCGCATCGGAACCGCCGCGCCCGTGCGCTGATCCCGTCTTACGACGCGAGTTCCGCGGCGATACGGTCGGACTGGAGCGGGGCGCCGATCTCCTCGTAGAGTCGCTGCGCTTCTCGCAGTTGCTGCTCACGCATCACGGTGTCGCCGAGCACGGCGGCGAGTTCGGCGCGCCACTCGCGGAGCGCGGGGGCGAGCGTCTTCGCGCCGGTGCGTTCGATCAGCTCGGCGGCCTCGGCGAGCGCGGCCTCGGCGGCGCCCTGCGCGGCGGCGCCATCGCGTCGGAGCAGCGCGCGCGCAAGGACGCCGTGAGCCTCGGCTTCGAGCTGGCCGCGCAGCGAGCCTTGGCAGAGCGCGATCGCGTCCTCTGCCGCGCCCACTGCGGCCGAGAGGTCGCCCGTCTCCAGCAGTGCCTCGGCAAGCAGCCTCGCCCCCTCGCCCGCAGCGTGCTTCTCGACACGCCCGCAATTTTCGAGTGAGGCACGCGCCGGCTCGACGGCGTCGGCCGGCCGCGCGGCCGCTAGATGTGCGTAGCTGAATGCGGAGTGCGCATACGCGACCAGCGACCCAGGCTCGCCCAGTCTGCGGCTGATCTCCTCGAGCTGTCGGGCGTTGGCGAGCGTCCGGTCGGCATCGCCGGCGCGATAGTGTGCCGCGGCTGCGACTACGTTTGTGTAGCCGAGCATCTCCGGAGTGCCGTCCTCCTCGATGAGGTGGCGGGTGCGGACCAGCTCTTCGAGCCCCTCTGGCAGCCGGCCCATCCAAGTGAGGCAATAGGCGCGCCAGAACGAGAGCAGGGAATGGGGATTGATGCCGATGATCCATCTCTCGGGAGGAGTGTGGCGGGGAAATCGCGCGAGCCCCTCCTCCGCCATCTGGAGCGCTTCGGGGAATCGGGCGGCAAAGCAGAGCGCATCGACGAGGTAGAAGCACGCATTGGCCTGCAGCGCGACGTCATCGAGATCGTGCGCGATGTGGCGATTCTTCTCCGCCACGTCGAGATACTCCGCAACGTCGCCACCACTGCAGCGCGCACGGCCATAGACCATCGACAGGATCAGATGGGCGCGTCGATCCCCGATCACGTTTGCGAGGGTCTGCCCTTCCTCCAGCAGCGCACGTGCCTCGTCGAGCCCCGTGCCGATGCGCCAGCTCGCGTTCAGCAGCTGCGTGCAGGCGGCGATGCCGAGCTCCGCTGCCTCGCGGTCGCCCGGCAGCTCGCGCAGCAGCACGCGCACGCGTCCCCAATGGTGAGTCGCGGCGGAGAAGTCGGTGCGCCCCACCCACTCGGCGGCGCGCCGATGCCAACGCGCAGCGCAGAGCGCGTCGCCGGACTGCTCCCAGTGATGCGCCAGCAGCGCAGCGCGTTCGTCGAGGTGCTCGGCGTCCTGCTGCTCGATCGCGCGCGCCACCGCGGTATGCACCGTACGGCGTCGCTCCTTCAGCTGGCTGCCGAGCGCCACCTCCTGGGTCAGCGGATGCTTGAACGAGTATTCGACGACGGGATAGATCGCCTGCTCGTGGATGAACTCGGCGCGCCGCAGCGCCGCGAGCGCTGCCTTCAAATCCTCGGCGGCCAGCTCCGCCACTTCCGCGAGTAGCGGCTCGGCGAAGTCCTTGCCGATCACCGCCGCCACTTGCAATAGCCGCTTCTCGCGCTCGGGCAAGCGATCGATGCGCGCCGCGAGCACGGCCTGCACGGTCGCCGGCACTTCGAGTCGCTCGATCGGTGTCACCAGTCGATACGCGCCGCGCGTGCCTTCTAGATGTCCCGACTCGAGCAATGTCTGTGCGACTTCCTCGGTGAAGAACGGATTGCCGCCGGTGCGCGCGTGGATCGGCGTCGCGAGAGCGGCGAGGCTCGGGTCGTTGCCGAGCAGATCGGCGAGCAGCTCGGCGATCGCGTCGCGCCCGAGCGGTGTCAGCGGGATCTGCCGGTACCACGACTTCTGCATCCACTCGGCGTGGTACTCGGGCCGGAAGTTCAGCAGCAGCAGGTTCCGGCTGCCGGCGCGCGCGTCGACCATCTGCGCGAGAAACTCGCCACTCGCGTCGTCGATCCAATGCAGGTCTTCGATCAGCGTCACTGTGGGTTGCGCTTCGCTGACGCTCTGGATCACCTGGCGCATCACGGCGAGGAGCTGGCGCTGGCGCGCTTCCGGGTCGAGTCGCGGCGCCTGGTGCTGTGGGTCGCTGACGCCGAGGAAGTCGAAGAGCAGCGGCAGCGCGCCAGCGAAGCTGTTGTCGAGCAGGACCATGCGGCCGGCGATTTTCTCGCGCGCGCTGCGGTCGTCGTCTTCGATCGTGACGCCGTAGTAAGCGCGGAACACTTCGAGGATCGGCAGCAGCGGGATGTTCTTGCCGTGCGCGACGGCGCGGCCCTCGAAGACACTCAGGCCGCGCGCGCGGCAACGCTCGAGGAGCTCGAAACACAGGCGACTCTTTCCGGTGCCGGCCTCGGCGACCACGCCGACCACCTGCCCGTTGCCCGCCGACGTCTGTTCGAGCGCGTCCTCGAGCGTGCGCAGATCCGCGGCGCGCCCGACGAAGCGCGAGAGGCCGCGGGCGCGCGAGATGTCGAAGCGCGTGCGCGCGGCGCCGATCCCGGCGAGGCGATGGACGCGCACCGGCTCGCCGACGCCCTTCACGCGGAACGCGCCGAGATCTTCGAGCGCGAAGTAGCCGCCGACCAGCGCAGCGGTCGCCGTGGTCAGGTAGCAGGAATCGGGCGACGCGAGCGCTTCCATCCGCTGCGCGAGCCCGACCGTGTGGCCCTGCGCGGTGTAGTCCATGCGCAGGTCGTCGCCGATCTTGCCTACGACGACGTCGCCCGAATGGATGCCCATGCGAGTCGAGAAGCCTAGGCCGTGCTCGCGCTTCACCTCGGTCGCGTAGCGTGCGATCTCGTCGCGCAAATGCAGCGCCGCGTAGCAGGCGCGCTGCGCGTGATCCTCATGAGATATGGGTGCGCCGAAGAGCGCCATGATGCCGTCGCCGGTGTACTGGTTGACTGTGCCTTCGAAGCGGTGCACGCCTTCGGTCAGGATCTCGAAGAAGCGCTCGAGGATGCGGTGCCACTCTTCGGGGTCGAGTTGCTCGGCGAGCTCCATCGAGCCCTTCACGTCGGCGAATAGAACCGTGACCTGCTTGCGCTCGCCTTCGAGCGCGGTCTTCGATTGCAGGATCTTGTCGGCTAGGTGCTTCGGGGTGTAGTCGCGAGGGGATCGTGCGGGCGGCGAAGCAGGCGAGCCGAGCGCGGATGCTCCCCCGGTCTTCGCGCCGCACTCCGCACAAAAGTTCGCCGCCGACGTGAGCTCGGCGCCGCACGCTGCACAGCAAGGCGCGAAGCCCGCCCCGCACGCGGGACAGAAGTTCGCTCGGTCGGGGCTCGCATGGCCGCAGGCGTGGCAGTTCATGCCACCACTCTACCGGGCCGTTGCAGGGGCAATGACCCGGAGCCGCGGGAAATAGCTTCGGTACCGCGACGCGTCGCGTGTGAGCAGCGCGAAGCCTGACACCGCCGCGTGTGCTCCGATGTAGAAGTCGGGGAGCGGCGCGCTGCGAGCGCCACCGCGACGCCGGTAGCGGACGTAGCTCTTGCCGGCCAGAAAGCCCGCCTCCCACGGAAGCGGGAGACGTCGGAAATCACGGTCCGGAATGGCGTCGTCGAGATCTTCTATGCGCCCGAAGCGGATCGAGACCTCGGCGTAGATGATCGGGTTGATCGCGAGCTCGTTGTCCTCTGCGCAGCGCTCGAGAACGTCGGACGACCAGGCGCCCCACTGCGAATCCTCGGTCATCACGTCCAGCAGCACGCTGCTGTCTACGAGCACGACGCTCACCTGGTTCCTCGTGTGAGAGCCAGGATCTCATCGGTGCTCATCTTTACGCTGCCCTTGCCTCGAAGTCGCGCGACCATCGATCGACCACGCGCGCCCTTCTTCTGTGTACGCGCTCGGCGGATGCGGACCGCGTTGCCCACGACTTCGAACTCCACTTCGCAGTGCGGCAACAGGCCGAGTCGCTCGCGGATCTCGACCGGGATCGTGACCTGGCCCTTCGGTGTGATGCGCATCTCTGCTCCTCGCGCGGTTGGAGTTCGTGAAGTCTGACTCCGTCGCCACAGAGGGTCAACGCGAACCGGGATTCTCGTGACGGCAGCACGATGAGCACGAGCAAGAGTCTGCGCGGGCGCCGTCCGGGCTCAGGAAGCGATCACTGCGCACAACTCTTCGAAGCGCGCGGCGGCGCGCTCCGCGTCCACATCGTCGAAGATCTCGTAGCGCGCGATGCGCCCCTCCCCCGTCAGCGCCACCGTAAAGAGTTCGTTCTCGAACGGACCGCCGCCGTCCGGGATCGTGCCGAGCCGGCGGATCCCCACCGCGAAGCCGCGCTCGTTCCACGCGAGCACGCGGAACACATCCCAGGTGAGGCCGACGCTCAGCTCGTCGTTCGCCTGGATCGAGGCGATCCACTGCTCGCGATCGAGCGTGCCGAAGCTCAGCGGGCGATGGTCCACGAGCACGAGGTCGGGCGCGTAGCACTCGCGCGTCGCTTCCCAATCGCGCGCGTCGAGTGCGCGCGCGAACGCAATGAAGGGTGTGATGCCGGCGCTCCCCGCAGCCTCGCCCGCTGCGAAGCGCGCGATTCCCTCGACCGACGCGGCGAAGCGATCCTCGGGATCGAAGAAGAGCACCGCGCGCAGCAGGCCGTCCGCGCCGACTTCGAGCAGCCGGACGCGCTCGAACTCGAACGCGTCGCCGTCCGGCTTGCCGAACCAACGGATACGATCGAGCACGATGCGATCACCGAGCGTCCCGATGATGTTGTTCTCGACGCGGAACCCCGGCTGCGAGGTGAACTCCATCGACGCGATCCAGGTCTCGACGTTTCCGCTCACGAGCGCCCGCTTGCCGCGATCGTCGAAGACGAAGTCGGCCCCGGCGAGCGCGCGGATCGCGTCCCAGTCGCGGGCGACGAAGGCGTCCCGATTTCGATCACGCATGCGCGTCGCGGCATTCGGCGGAATGCGCAGCGGATCGGGGCGCAGCTCCTCGAAGCTCGCGAGCGCGGCATCGAGATGATCGATCTCGAACATCTCGCCTGCCTCGAAGCGATCGTCTCGCCTTAGCAAAAGCGCGACGAAGGGGGACTCGAAGTCCCCGCCCTCGGCGTTCGTGCCGGACATGCGGTTCACGCTCACGAAGCCGTGCGGCGCCGCGGCGAGGTAATAGAGCACGTCCCAGCGCGCATCGGGGCTCAGCTCGAAGACGGCGGCCACAGAAGCGACGTACGCGTCGGCGCCGTCGATCCGGCCGAGGCCAGTGCGCCGATGATCGTCGAGGACGAAGTCCGCTGGCAATGCAGCGCGCGCGCGCGCCAGATCGTGATCGTTCATCGCGCGCTGGAACTCGATCATCGCGGCCGGCATCCCGTCGGCTCCGAGCGCGACGTAGCGCTCGAAGAGCTCCGTATGCGCGGCGGCGCGGTCGTTGGCGTCGAAGAGCACGAACGCGCGCACTTTGCCCGCGGCGTCGATCTCGATCAGGCGATGGCTCTCCATCCGGAAGCGCGACTCGCCGGGCGCCTCCTGCCAGACGTCGTGGTACAGCGCGAGCCGGTCGCCCGCCGTGGCGACCAGGCGAGCATCGAGGTGCGCGCGGGTCTCCCTACTCATGAACTGGAGAGCGCCCACCCACTCCTCCACGCCGCCGCGCAGCAGTGACCGTCGCGTCCGGTCGTCGAAGCAGAAATCATCGGTCACGAGCGCGCGGAGTGCGTCCAGATCATCGTTCGCCATCAGCCGTGTGATGGGGGCGAGACTGCGCGTCGCGGCATTCGGCGGAATGGCTAGCGCATCGACTTCGCTCGCCTTCGGCTCGCTGCGCGGAGCCCGACTCTCGAGTCGGCCTCCTTGCGGATCGGGGCGCAGTTCGTCGAAGCGCGCGAGCGCCGCATCGAGATGATCGATCTCGAAGAGCTCGAGATGGGTGAGGCGGCCGCCGCTCGCGAGACCGAGCCAGACGTACTCGCTCTCGAAGGCGCCGCCATCGGCGAGCGTTCCTTCCCGTCGCAGCGTGACGACGATTCCGTGTCGCTCGAGTGCGGGCCACGACCAGCCGAACTCGACGCGTTGATCCGGTGCGAGATCCCAGAGCACGACGTTGGAGTCGACGTAGGCGTCTGCGTTCTCGATCCGGCCGACGCCGGTGAGCCGGTGATCTTCGACGACGACGTCGTCCGCAAGGCGCGCGCGAAGCCGCGCGAGGTCGCGGCCGTTCCACGCATCGGTGAGATCCGTCAGCAGCTCCACCCACGGCGCCGCAACGGGATCGATCGCTGCCCAGCGCGCCCACGCCTCGCGCTGCGCGGCGCGTAGGTCGCCGGGCTCGAAGAAGATATGCGCGGTGTTGAGGCCGGCCTCGTCCACCTCGCAGACCACGAGGAACTCGACCTCGAAGCGGCCATCTGGGGGTCCGCCCGCCCACAGCACGCGGGCGATCGCGACGCGATCGCCCGCGGTGCCGACGATCGTGCGGCGCTCGTGACGGGCGCCCGAAGCGAGCCGCTCGCGCGCCGAGGCGAGCATCAGATCCACACCACCGGAGAGTCCGACGATTGGCCGCCGATCCTCCCACACGAAGCCCGGGGCGAATTGCGCGCGTGCCGCATCGAGCGCTTCTTGGGCGGCATCGAGATCGAGCACTTCGAACATGGCCCAATTGCGCTCCATCGACGCCGTCGCGAGGTTGGGCTTCACGCTCGCCGCGAGCGGATCGCGCCGTTCCTTCGCACGGAACTCTTCGAAGCGTGCGAGCGCGCGTTCGAAGTCGCCCTCCTCGTAGACCTCGTGGCTCCTCACCCGGCCCTGCTCGTCCACCTCGGTGACGCGCAGGAACGCATTCTCGAAGGCGCCGCCGTCGCGGGTGCCGCGCAGCGTGACGGCGGAGAAATGCCCGCGCGCGCAGACTCGGGTGTGATCGTGGCGATAGTCGGAATCCGGCGCGAGTTCGGTCGCCGACCGGATGACGCGGACGAACGTCGCGGCGTCCTGCACCATCGCGCCCCATCCGAGCAGCCGGTGATCGCGCATGAAGAACGTGGGGGCGCACAACGCAGCCAATGCGTCCCAATCCCGGATCCGGATCGCGGCATTCGACGCAACACTGGAGGCGAGCACGCGCCGATGCGCCGCGCCTTCGCCCGCTTCGAAGCGCGCATCGAGCTCGGCGTAGGCGGCGTCGAGATCGTCGGCGTCCCAGCGGACCATCGCCGTCAGCACGCCGTGCTCGTCCGTCTCGCAGAGGTTCAACTGGACGAGCTCGCTCGGCCCGACGTCGCCACCGGCGATCTCGATGCGCCAGCGCAGCAGAGCGAGCCGCGCGCCGCGCGTGGCGAGAATCTCGGAGTTGACGAGCCGGGTCGTAGCACGCTCCCCGAGCGAGCGGGCGAAGGCGAGAAAGTGCTCGCGATCGAGCTCGAGCTGCACCAGGCGCCGCCGGTCCGACATGCGGAAATCGGCGGGGAGCCCCTTCGCGAAGCGTTCCCAATCCTCGTCCATCCAGGCCGCGGTGCACTGATCCGACGCACGTGTCGCTGCGTTCGCGAAGCGTGACGGCGGCTGTACGGCGGCCGCGAGCTCGGCGAAGCGCGCGCGTGCCGCGCCTTGCTGTTCGGCCTCCCACACATCGGCGCGTCGCGCGCGGCCCTGCTCATCCAGCTCGACGAGGACGAGCCACACGTTCTCGAAGGCGCCGCCCTCGTGTGTACCGTGCCACGCGTACTCGATGAGCACGCCGCGCGCGCAGGTCCGGACGTGATCGACGCGTTCCTGCGTATCCGGCGCGAGCGCGATCTGCGCCTCCAGCGTCGACACCAGCGTCGACACCAGCGCCGCCGGACCGTGCAGCGTTCCCCAGCCGACCAGCCGATGGTTGTGCCCGACGAGATCCGGCGCGAAGAGCGCGCGCATGGCGACCCAGTCGCGCGCGGCGAAGCAGCGCAGATAGTCGGCGAGCCACTGTGCGGCGAGCGGGTGCGCCGCGCCGTCGCCCGCCGCGAAGCGCGCGTCGAGCTCGGCGTAGGCGGCGCCCTGCGCGGTGGGTTCGAAGCTGACGACGAGCACGTGATCGCCGCGCGCATCGACCTCGGCGATCAGAAACCAGTCCACCTCGCTCGGGCCGACGTCGCCGGCCGCACCCTGCCAGCGCATGCGGAACAGCACCAGCCGATCGCCGCGCGTGGCGAGCACCTGCGGTTCCGGCCGCGCGGACGTCAGCTCGATCATCTGCCGGAACGCTGCCAGCCACTCGTCGCGACCCGTCTCGATCTGCGCGAGCGCGGTGCGGTCGTCGATCCGGCACTCCGCTGCGAAGAGCGCGGCGAAGCCCATCCAGTCGCGCGCCTGGAACATGGCGGCGGCGCGCTCGACCGTGCGGGTTGCGGCGTTGGCGAAGCGCACCGACGATGGCGCGGCGGCGTTCACCTCGTCGAAGCGCGCGAGCGCGCGAGAGACGTCCTCGACGTCGTACAAGTCGAAGCGCTCGGGACGGCCGCTCGCGTCGAGCGCGGCGACGTAGACGAACGGCGATTCGAACGCGCCGCCCTCGCGCGTGCCGACCTGCGCGAGCTGCGCCAGGTAGCCGCGGCTCGACGTGCGGACGTGATCGAAGCGGTACTGGAAGTCGGGCGCGAGTTCAGCGAGCGATCGCTGCGACGCGACGAAGAGCGCGCCGCTGTTCAGCGTCGTGCCCCAACCCAGCGTGCGGTGATCATCGACGAGTAGGCCGGGATCTACCGCGGCGAGGACCGCGTCCCAATCGCGGCGCGCGACGGCGCCATGGACGGTCCGGAGTGCGCGCCACCCGTTTCCGTGTACGCCGGCTTCGCTCGCCTCGAAGCGCGCATCGAGCTCGGTGTAGGCGGCGTCCTGGTCTTCGAGATCGAAGCGGACCCACGCGATCGACTCTCCGCGCTCGTTCGTCTCGACGAGCGCCAGAGACTCGATCACGCTCGGCCCGACGTCGCCTTCGGCTCCCTCGAAGAGAATCCGCGATAGCGAGAGTCGCTCCCCGCGCGTGGCGAGCAGCTCCGCCTGGAGGTGGATCGACGCCATCCCGCCCACCGACCGAGCGAACTCGAGGGCCTGCTCGCGATCCAGCTCGAGCTGCACCAGGCGCCGCCGGTCCGACAGCCGGAACCCCGCGGCCAGGATCCGCGCGTAGGCGTCCCAATCGCGGGCCTCGAGCGCCGTCTTCACCCGGTCCATCGCACGCGAAGCGGCGTTCGCGAAGCGCGAGGTCGGCAGCGGCGCGGCCACCGTCGTCAGCGCATCGAAGTGCGCGCGCGCTTCGTCGAAGTTCTCGATGTCGTAGATGTCGATGCCGAGGATCCTGCCGCCTTCCTCCACGGCAACGTTGGAGAAGAAGGGCGTCTCGAACGCGCCGCCATCGCGGGTGCCGAGCTGTGTCAGTTGACGCAGGGCACCTCGCTGCGAGATGCGCAGGTGGTCGCCCCGGGTCCGCGTGTCCGGCGCGAGTTCGACGAGCGCCTGCTGCGAGCGGGCCCACTTCGCGGCGTCGTCGAGAATCGTTCCGAAGCCGAGCAGACGGTGGTCGCGATACGCAAAGCCCGACACGCAGCACGCGACGAACGCGTCCCAATCATGGTCCTCCCAGGTACGGCCCAGCGCACGAATCGCTCCGAGCACGTGCGGGTGCGCTGCGCCCTCGCCGGCGTCGAAGCGGGCGTCGAGCTCGGCGTAGGCGGCGTCGAGATCGTCGAGGTCGAAGCGAGCGGTGTACGAGGCTTCGCCGCGTTCGTTGGTTTCGCCGAGCCACAGGGAATCGACGCTGCTCGGCCCGACCACTCCGTCCGCGACCTCGACGGCGAGGCGCGAGAGCGCGAGCCGATCTCCGCGCGTCGCGAGCAGCTCCGCCTCGACGCGGGTCGACGCCATATCGCCGAGCTGGCGGGTGTGCTCGATGGCCTGGCGTCGATCGAACTCGATCTGCAGGAGCCTCCGCCGGTCCGACACGCGGTAGTCCGGCGCGAGGGTCCGTGCAAAGCCCTCCCAATCGCGGGCCCGCCACGCTTCCATCATGCGGTCGAGGGCGCGCGACGCGGTGTTCGCGAAGCGCGACGGCGCGGCGGACTGCAACTCCTCGAAGCGCGCGCGCGCCGGATCGAGCTCGTCGTCGTCGTAGAGGTCCGCGCGCGCCATTGCGCCGCGTTCGTCTACTTCGAGGACGGCGATCAGCGGGATCTCGTAGCGGCCGCCGTCGCGCGTGCCCTGCCAGGTGCCCACCGACAGGAATCCGCGCGCGGCGCTGCGAACGTGGAGGCTGCGATAGATCGTGTCCGGTGCCAGCTCGACCAGCGTGCGGAAGTTCTGCGTCCACGCCGCGGCGCCGCGCGTCGTGCCGAGCACCGCGAGGCTGCGGTGATCGTGCTCGACGAAGCGCGGGCTGCAGAGCGCGGCGACCGCGTCCCAATTGCGTCGCACGATCGCACCGACGAAGCCAATCGCGATGCGCGCGTGCGACGCGCTCGCGTCCGCCTCGTAGCGCGCATCGAGCTCGGCGTAGGCGGCGTCTTCGTCGGCGAGATCGAAGGTGACGGTCGCGATCATGCGGCCGTCGGCGTCGACCTCGGTCAGGCTGAGATGCTCGTCGAACGCGAGCGGACCGCCGCTTCCATCGACCTCTGCGTGGAACACCGTTCGGTGCAGCGAGAGCCGCTCGCCGCGGGTGGCGAGCAGCGACACGCGCCAGTGGCTCCCGGGTTGATCGAAGAGCATCCGGAATTGCACGACGAATTCTTCGTAGCCGATCTCGAGGCGCATCAAGCGGCGCCGGTCGTCCATCCGCATCGATGGCGAGATCATCGCGAGAATGCCGTCCCAGTCGCGCGCCGCCCAGAGCTGATGCATTCCGCGCTCGAGCACTCGCCACGCCGCGTTGGCGAAGGGTTCCGCGCGCACTTCGGTGTCGCACCCGACCAGCGCATCGAAGCGCGCGAGCGCCGCGGCTTCGCGGTCGGCGTCGAAGAACTCGACTCGCGAGACGAGACCGTCGCTTCCGAAGAACCAGATGTGCACCAACGATCGCTCGAAGGCGCCGCCGCTCATGCGACCCGTGCCAATCGTCGTCGCGTGGATCATCAACACGTGCGGCTCGAGCCCGAGAATCTCGTCGACGCGGATCGTGAAACTCTCGAGCTCGAACATCGCGCGGAAGTAGTCGCGCAGCGCCTCGGCTCCGCGCAGGACTCCGACTCCCAGGATGCGGCGATCGACGAGCTCGGCCGCGGGTGCGAAGACTGCGTCCCACATGTCGAAGTCCGGCGGCCCGAGCAGCGTCGCGTAACAATGCGCGGTTGCAGCGGTGCGATCGTGCTCCGGGCCGTCGCGCATCGACCCGGCGTAGCGCTCGTACAGACGCACAATCGCGTCGCCCAGGCGATCGCCGGCGAAGATCTCGGTCGAGACGAGACGCTCGTTCGCGTCCACCTCCGCAACGATCTGTTCTTCGCGCGCCCATGCGCCGACGTCGAAGCGTCCTCCGGCGGTCGCGCTCGCGCCGGTCGAGCGACGCGCGAGCACCAGTGAATCGCCGAGCGTCGCGAGCGGCTCGTGCGCCATGTGGGGATCCTGCGCGCGCATCAGTCGGCGCAGGCCGTCGCGCGCACCGTCCAGGCCATAGGTCGATCCGGTCGGGTGATTGGTCTCTTCGAAGTCCGCGCGATGCTGCGCAGCAGCCGCATCGAGGTCGCGCGCCGCGCAGCCGGCGTCGAAGCGCGCAATCGCCGCGGTCGCTGCGTTCGGTCGCACGCGACGCGCGACGGCATGCGGTGTCGCGGGCGCCGTAACGAGCGCATCGAAGCGCGCGAGCGCCTCGGCTTCGCGGTCGGCGTCGAAGAGCTCGGTCCGCGTCACGCGGCCATCGGGTCCGTAGGCCGACAGCATGAGTACGCTGCGCTCGAAGGCCCCCCCGCTCGCGCGCACGATGCCAGAGTTCGTGCTGCGCCGCAGCAGCGCATCGGAGCTGAGTGCGAGCACGTCGTCTACGCGAATCTGCACGGCGTCGGTGAGTTCGCGCCACGCGGCGAAGCCGCGCTGCAACTCCTCGGCGCCTACGGACTCGTGGCCAACGAGGCGGTGGTCGATGGCTTCGAAGCCCGGCGCAATCGACGCGGCGAAGTCCTGCTCGAGCGACGCCGTCACCATCGCCGCGACTGCACGCGCCGTCGTCGCGGCACGCTCGCGCTCCGGGCCTTCGGGCAGGAGCTCCGCATGGCGCTCGTAGAGACGCGCAATTGCGTCGCCAAGGTGGTCGACGGCGAAGACCTCCGAGCGCCAGCAGAGTCCGCGCTCGTCGACCTCGAAGAGCTGGACCGCCTCGTTCTCGTACGCGCCGACGTCGTACCGACTGCTAGTGGCTCCGCTCGCGCCCGCGCGGCGCCGGACGAGAACGAGGAACTCGCCGAGCGTCGCGAGCGGCTCGACCTCGTAGTGCGGGTCACGCGATCGGAACAGACGCTGGAGAGAAGCGATGCACGCATCGCGCCCGTACGTCGATCCCGTCGGGTGATCGATCTCCTGGTGATTCTCATGGAAACCCGCTGCGAGCGCATCGAAGTCGCGTGCGGCGAGAGCGACGTCGAAGCGAGCCTGCATCACGGTCGCGGCGTTCGGTCGCACGCGGCGCTGGACGGAGCGCGGCGCCACTGGCTCGGCCGTCAGCGCATCGAAGCGCGCGAGCGCCTCGGCTTCGCGGTCGGCGTCGAACCACTCGGCGCTCGCGAGGCGGCCGTCGGCGTCGGTCACGAAGATGGTCAGGAAGGCCCGCTCGTACGCGCCGCCGCCGGCGCGCGCGGTGCCCGTGTGCAGCGTGGCGACGAGCATCGCGCGCGGTTCGAGCGCCAGGATGTCGGTCTCGCGGAACACGATGTCGTCCGCGACCTGCCGCAGCGCGCGCAGATGCTCGATGTACGCTGGGGCGCCGCGCAGCGACCAGTTGCTGAGGTGGCGGTGGTCGATGCCCTCGAAGTCGGGCGCGAGCACCGGCGCCAGGCGGTCCGGGTCGGCCCCCTCCGACGAACGCAAGGTGGTCAGCGAGTGCGCGACCGCGAGAGCGCGCGTGCGCTCGGCGCCTTCGGGCATCCGCTCGGCATAGCGCTGGTAGAGGCGGACGCGGGCGTCGGCGAGCTTGTCGTCGCCGAAGATCTCGATGTTCCGCGCGCTTCCCTGCTCGTCGGCCTCGATCAGGAGCAGGTACGGCACTTCGGTTGCGCCGACGGGGATGCCATGGACCGTCGAGCCGGTGGCCGTGCTGCGCATGCGGCAGAGCGCGAGCGAGTCGCCGAGTGCCGCCAGCGGTTCGTGTGCGAACGCGCTTTCCGTCGACTCTTCGATGATGACTCGGACCCGCTCGACGATCGCGTCGTATCCATACGTGATTCCGAACTGGTGATCGACGATCTCCACGTCGCGCCGGTACAAGGCTTCGAGCGCCCGTGCGTCGCGCGCGGCGACGGCGGCCTCGGCTCGCCGCATCTCCTCGAACGCGAAGTTCGGCCGCACCGGGCGCCGGCGCGGGGCGTCGGCGGCACGCGGCGCGGCTGCCGCCACCGACACTGCGACGGGAGCCGCCGCGTGCGCTGTGCGATCCGCGAGCAGCGTCGCGCCCTTCGCCTCCCACAGCTCCGTCGCGCGACGCTCCTCGGCGGCGGCTTCGCGACCGCGACCGGCTGCGCGCAATGCGGCGGCGAGCGCGAGCCGTGCGTCGGCGTGATAGAGCAGCGCGTCGGTGGCGGCTGCGATCTCGACGGCCTTGCTCGCCAGCTCGACGGCAGCGGCGTGCTCGCCGCGCCGCGCGAGCGCTTCGGCGCGCGCACCGCGCCACGCGATCGACGCCTGCAAGTCGTCGCCGGCCAGCGCCTCGCTTTCGCGCGACAACGCTTCGGCCTCATCGACGCGATCGAGCGCGAGCAGCGCGCGCGCCAACAGCGCGGCGGCGCGCGCGGCGTCGATGCCGAGGCCGAGGTCGCGCAGTCCTTCGTACGCGCCGCGCAGTCCGCGCTCCGCGGCGGCCGCGTCGCCTTCGAGCAGCTCGATGCGCGCCGCGAAGACGTCGGCTTCGAGCAGGCGCTGCGTGATGCCGAGTTCCTCGACCATCTTGCGCGCCGACGCGATCATGCGTCGCGCCGCGTCGGTGCGGCCGCGCAGCGCTTCGAGCACGCCCTGACACGAGAGCGCGACGGACTCGACGGCGGGCGCCCCTTGCGTGATGCGCAGCACGCGCACGACATCGAGGCAGCGGCCGCTGGCGCGCGTCACCGGGCTCGGTCCCCAGAGCGCCGCGAGCGGCGCGACGGCGAGCACCGTGTTGGCGCGGCGCCGATCGCCGGCGCGACGCGCGGCGGCGAGTGCGCGATCGAGCGCGGCTTCGCAGGCGCCCACCTGCCCGAGTCGCGCGAAGGCCTGCGCGTGGACGAAGTGCGCCTTCGCCTCGCCGGCGGCGTCGCCGAGCGACGTCAGCTCCGCAGCCGCGGTGGCGACGGCATCTGCCGTCGCGAGCAGCGCCTGCGGCGCCGTCATCACCGTGAGCTGACCGACGAAGCAGGTGTGCCACGCGCGCAGCCGCGCGTCCTCCGCGGTGAAGCGGCCGAGTTCGTCGATCGCGGCGGCGGCGGGGCCGACATCGCCAGCCGCGAGCAGCGCCTCGCACCAATCGAGCGCGAGATCGGCGCGCGCGGCGTCGCTCGGGTCGAGGCGATCGAGCGCGCGGCCGAGCAAGCCCGCGGCGAGCGGCACGTCGTCGCGCGCGAGTGCGCGCCGGCCCGCTGCGGCGAGGTGCTCTGCGGCGCGTTCGCCGAGCGCGCGGCCCTTGTCGTCGATCGGGCCGAGTTCGCGCAAGTGCTGGTGCGCCTGCTCGAGATGCCAGCCGAGCGTCTCTTCGTGCTCGACGGATTCCGGAGCTTTGGCTTCGATCCAATCGGCGAAGCGCGCGTGCAGTTCGGCGCGGGTGCCTTTGAGCAAGCGCCGGTAGGCGGCGTCGCGGATCAGCACGTGATGGAAGCGCAGCCCCGGCTCACCGAGAAACCATCCGGTGTCGCGCTCGATCAGCTCGCTGCGGCGCAGTGATTCGAGGCGCGCGTCGAGATCGGTGACGTCGCGCGGCAGCAACTCCGCGATGGCAGAGCGCGAGAAGTGGCGGCCGACGACGGCGGCGCGTTCGAGCACGCTGCGTTCTTCGGGACGCAATCGCTCGATGCGCGCGGCGAGCAGCGCGTGGATCGTCGGCGGCATCTCGAGCGCGGCGAGCGCGGTGCCGGTCGTCCAGCGATCGCCTTCTTTTTTGAGCGCGCCTTCGTGCACCAACATGCGTACCAGCTCGCCGACGAAGAGCGGATTGCCCTCGCTCGCGGCGAGCACCTTCGCGGCGACGGCGGCGGGAAGATCGGCGGCGCCGATCACGTTGGCCGCGAGCCGCATCGCGGCGCCGGCGTCGAGACCGCCGAGCGTCACGACGTCGGCGACGAGTGTTCCCGTCGTCGCGAGCGACGATCGCGTGTCGCGCAGCTCGGGGCGGGCCCCGACCAGCACCAGCAGCGGTACGCCGACGCCCCACTGCACGAGGTGCTCGATGAGATCGAGGAGCAGCGGCTCTGCCCAATGCAGGTCGTCGATCACGAGCACGACTGGCCGCACGGTCGCAAGCGCGGCGAGGAAGCGGCGCACGACGAAGAAGGTCTCCTCCGGCGATGCGGGCGAACCCGCGAGCAGCGCAGCGATGCCGCTGGCGATGCGTGCGCGGTCAGCGTCGTCGCCCGGTGTCGCGGCTTCGACCGCCGCACGCAGCGCATCGCCGCTCGCGCCGGCTTCGATCGCGAGGCACTCGCGCAGCGCATCGGCGAGCGGCGCGAAGGTGGCGCTCGCGGCGGCGTCGCAGTGCGCCGCGATGACGGTCGCCGTGTCGCCGCAACGGCGCGCGAACTCGTCGATCAGCCGCGACTTGCCGAGCCCCGGCGAGCCGAGCAGCACGGCGAGGTGCGCGGCAGGCTTCGCGATCGCCGCCTCGTACCCCGCGGCGATGCGCGCGAACTCGTCGTCGCGGCCGACGAACGCCGTGGTGGCGGCGCCGGCGGGTCGCTCGAGCGACTCGACGCGGTAGGCCTTCACCTGCTCGGAGCGACCCTTCAGCGCGAAGGAGCCGAGCGGCGCGAGCGTGATCAACGCAGACACCAGACGGTGCGTCGATTCGCCGACCACGACGTCGCCGTCGCCGCCCTGCTCTTGCAAGCGCGCCGCGACGTTCACCGGATCGCCGATGATTTCGGCCTCGTCGTTCGCCACCACTTCGCCGGTGTTGACCGCGACGCGCAGCCCCGTCTTGCCGACGGCGCCGCGCTGCTGCTCGGCGAGCGCGCGGAAGGCGTCCTGCATCGCGACGGCAGCACGCACCGCGCGAATCGCATCGTCCTCGGCCACGCGCGGGATGCCGAAGACCGCCTTCACGCCATCGCCGAGCAACTGCGTGACGGTGCCGCCGTGCGACTCGACGGCGCCACGCATGGCGGTGTAGTAGCTCTCCATGAAAGCGCGCGCGGACTCGGCGTCGAGGCGCTCGTGCAGCGCGGTCGAGCCGACGAGATCCGCGAAGACGATCGTCACCACCTTGCGCGCGCCGCTCGCTTCCGCTGGTCGCGCAGCGAGCGATGCGCCGCACGCCATACAAAAGCGCGCATCGGCGGCGCTCTCGGCGCCACACGACGCGCAGCGCGGCGCGAGCGAGTTCCCACAGCCGCCGCAGAAGCGGGCGTCCGCCGGGTTCGCGCGTCCACAACCCGTGCACTTCATCGATGACGCTCCATCAGGCGGGCCATGCTACACGGTCCCGAAAGTCACGAGGAGCGAGCCGATGTCCCTGTTCGGAGTGCTGTGTACGCGTTGCGGCAAGAAGCGCACGAAGGCGAGTTACGAGGGCGCTCCCACCTGCGAAGCCTGCAAAGAACTGATCGAACGCAAACTCGCCGCCTCCAGCGAAGCGCGACGACGCTGCCCCGTCGATGCCGCGGAGATGAACAAAGAGATCGTGCTGAGCCTGATCCTCGACCGCTGCCCAACTTGCAGCGGCGTCTGGCTCGACGCCGGCGAACTCGAACAAATGCGCGACACCCTCGAAGACGGCCTCACCAAAGCCCTCGTCCAAGGCATGGTCATCCCCAGCTGAATTAAACCGCTTCCTATTTTTCGTCGCGGCGGAGCATGCCGGTGGCTAGGGCGATTACGGAGCCGATGTCGGAGAGGTTGGCGGGGACGACGAAGGTGTTGCCGGCTTTGGCGAGCTGGCCGAATTGTTCGACCCATTGTTCGGCGATGCGCAGTTGCATCGCGTCGCGGCCGCCCTCGGCGCGCAGCGATTCGGCGACTTGCTTGAGGCCCTCGGCGGTTGCCGTCGCGACCGACAGGATCGCCGCCGCCTGGCCCTGCGCTTCGTTGATCTGCTGCAGCTGACTCGCCTCGGACTGCTTGATGACCTGCTGCTTCTCGCCCTCGGCCTCGTTGATCTTCGCGTCGCGCACGCCTTCCGAGGTGAGAATCACCGCGCGCTTCTCGCGTTCGGCGCGCATCTGCTTCTCCATCGCGGAGAGCACGTCTTGCGGCGGCGTGATGTTCTTGATCTCGTAGCGCAGCACCTTCACGCCCCACGCTTCGCTCGCCTTGTCGAGCTCGGTGACGACTTGATGGTTGATCGAGCCGCGCTCTTCGAAGGTGCGGTCGAGATCGATCTTGCCGACTTCGGAACGCAACGTCGTCTGCGCCAACTGCGAGATCGCGAAGTGATAGTCGGAGATTCCGTACGACGCCTGCTCGGCGTTCAGCACCTTCAGATAGAGCACGCCATCGACGTGCACCTGCACGTTGTCGCGCGTGATGCAGACCTGCTCCGCGATGTCGACCGCCGCTTCCTTCAGCGAGTGCCTGTAGGCGATGCGCTCGACGAACGGCACCAGGATGTGGAAGCCCGCGTGCAGCGTCTTGCTGAACTTGCCGAGTCGCTCGACGACGAACGCGCTCTGCTGCGGCACCACGGTGGCGGTGCGCGCGATCACGATGATCGCCAGCACCACGATGAACAGGATCGGGATCAGACTTTCCATTTGCTCTCCTTGGTGATCTCGCCGCTCGGCTTTGCCTCGCTACGCGGGAAGTAACCCTAGGCTTCGCGGCGGACGTGGAGTGTGAGGCCTTCGACGCGTTCGACGCGCGCGCGATCGCCGGGCGCGAGCGCGACATCGCCCGCGTTGCGCGCCGACCACGTCGCGCCGCGCAACTCGATGCGGCCACTGGCGCCGGCCGCTAGCGCTTCGCGTGCGACCGCGAACTCACCGACCAGCGTGTCGTCGGCGCGGCTCGCCTTCGGCCAGCGCGTGCGCAGCCAGCCGCGCAGCGACACGAACGACAGCACGGCGACGGTTGCGAACGTCGCCCATTGCGCCCAGTCCGGCAGCTCGATGCCGAGGAAGCCGATCAGCCCCACCGCGAAAGCGGCAATGCCCAGGAACACCAGGAAGAAGTCCGTCGGGATGACGAACAACTCGGCGCCGAGCAGCACGGCGCCAATCACGACCCAACCCCACCACGGCATCGCGCATCGCCTCCCAGTTCGAGGATCGGCGAGAGTAGCCACCGCATTGCGGCGGCGTAACCTAACGATCCGCATTGGCGCCGTCGTCCGACAATCAGAGGTTCTTCGCGTGATCGAGCTGACCCGTCACGGTGCTGTCTTCGTGCTGCAGATGCAGAGCGACGAGAATCGCTTCCGGCCCGACTTTCTCGCGGCGATCGACGCTGCGCTCGACGAGGTAGAGCGCAGTGCAGGCGATGCCGCGCTGGTGACTACCGGCGCCGGCAAGTTCTACTCGAACGGCCTCGATCTCGATGCGCTCGCGGGCAAGAGCGGCGCCGAGATCGCGGCGTACCTGCAGTCGGTACACCGACTCTTCGCGCGGATCCTCGCATTCCCGCGCATCACCGTCGCGGCGATCAACGGACACGCGTTCGCGGGCGGCGGAATGCTCGCGCTGGCGCACGACTTCCGCGTGATGCGCAGCGACCGCGGCTACTTCTGTCTACCCGAGAGCGATCTGCGATTGCCGTTGCAACCCGGCATGACCGCGTTGATCGCGGCGCGCTTGCCCGCGCAGACTGCGCACGACGCGATCATGACCGGCCGTCGCTACGGCGGCGCCGATGCGCTCGCACGCGGCATCGTCGATCACGCGGTTGCCGATGCGGACGTGCTGCCGCGCGCGATCGCGATCGCGCAGGAACTCTCGGGCAAAGACCCGCAGACGCTCGCTGCGCTGAAGCGCGGCCTCTACGTCGCGACGCTGGCCGTGCTCGAGGGTGAAACGCCATCGCGTTGAGTGCGGACGCGCGCATCGACGCCCCGTTTTGCTGCGGTAGCTTGCCTTGCATGCGCTATCCGAAGCTGATCCACGAGATCGCAGGCATCCCGGTTCGCGACCTCGCCCGCGACTTTGGGACGCCCACCTACATCTACGATGCCGCGACGATCACCGCGCGGATCGCTCGACTGCGCCGCTTCGACGTGATCCGCTACGCGCAGAAGGCCAACTCGAACCTCGCGGTGCTCGACCTGATGCGCCGCCACGGCGTCCTCGTCGATGCCGTCTCGGCTGGCGAGATCCGGCGCGCATTCGCCGCGGGCTACTCCGCGCAGGGAGAGCCGCCTCCTATCTTTTTTACGGCCGACGTCTTCGATCGCGAGGCGCTCGATCTGGTGGTGGAGCACGGCATCCCGGTCAACTGCGGGTCGCCCGAGATGATCGAGCAGTACGGCGAGCGCGCGTCCGGCGGCGAGATCACGCTGCGCGTGAATCCGGGCTTCGGTCACGGCCACAGCCGCAAGACCAACACCGGCGGGGAGCACTCCAAGCACGGCATCTGGCACGACGAAATCGAAGCCTGTGTCGAGCGCGCGGCGCGCGCCGGATTGCGCGTCAGCGGCGTGCACGTCCATATCGGCTCGGGCGCCGACATGGAGCATCTCGCGCTCGTCGCAGAAGCGTGTTGCGGCTTCGCGCGCCGCGTGGGGCCGAGCGTCACGACGATCTCGGCGGGCGGCGGTTTGCCGACGCCGTATCGCAATGAAGACGTGGACGTCGATGTCGATGCCTACTTCGAGATCTGGGACGCCGCGCGGCGCCGACTCGCCGCCGACCTCGGCCATCCGGTGCGCCTCGAGATCGAGCCGGGCCGCTTCCTCGTAGCCGAGTGCGGCTCGCTGCTCACGGAAGTCCGCGCGGTGAAACGTGAGGGCGCCAATCGCTTCTATCTGCTCGACGCCGGCTTCAACGCGTTGGCGCGCCCGATTCTCTACGGCGCGTATCACCCGATGGCGATCGCGGCGGCGGACGGCAGCCGCGCCGAGCGACCGCTGCAAGACGTCGTCGTCGCCGGCCCGCTCTGCGAATCGGGCGACATCTTTACGCAAAGCGAAGGCGGCGAAGTGCGCAGCGAGCGGCTGCCCGAAGCGCGCGTCGGCGACTTCCTGGTGATCGGCTGCGCCGGCGCCTACGGCTTCGTGATGGCGTCGAACTACAACGCGAAGCCGCGCCCGGCGGAAGTGCTCGTGCAAGATGGCAAGGCGCATCGGGTGCGCGCGCGCGAGACGCTCGACGACTTGGTGCGCGGCGAATCAATCCCCAGCTAGGACACTGACCCAAGCCTGCATCCGCACGGCTGGGCGTGCAGACGCCCCGCCGCACGACACAGTCTTGGGTCAATCGCCTAGCGCAACCGGCTCGCGGATCACGACGCCGGCGGCCGACTGATCAGCTTGCCGCGCGCAAACGGGGGATGGTCACGTGGAAGGCGCTTCCCGCGCCCACTTCGCTCTTGGCCCAGATCTTCCCGCCATGCGCGTCGACGATGCACTTGGAGATGTAGAGGCCGAGGCCGCGTCCGCGCGGATCGTTGACGCGGACCTGTACGAAGCGCTCGAATACCGCCTCGAGCTGGTCGCCCGGGATCCCTTCGCCCGTATCGGTCACGAAGAGGTGGATCTCGTTCTCGGCCTGCTCGGCGCGAACGACGACTTCACCGCCTCGAGGCGTGAACTTCAGCGCGTTCCCGATCAGGTTCTCGAGCACCTGGAGTATTCGTCCGTGGTCGAACTCGGCGAAGAAGCCGTGTTCGGCTGTCGCTTCCTTCAGCGAGACTCCCTTGTCCGCGGCGACGAGCGCGAACATCTCCACGGCTTCGAGCAGCAGCGCGGACACGTCGCCGCGCGCGGGTCGAACGGCGAGTTTGCCGGCGTCGATGCTCGCGACATCCACCAAGTCCACGAGCAGCCGGTTCATCTGAGAGACCAGGCGCTCGATACGCTGCGATGCGGCGACAGTCTTTCGCCCCTCATCGGTCGCAGAGGCGCCTTCCGATTGCAGCCTCGCGATCAATCCGATGCTGTTGAGCAGATTTCGCAGGTCGTGGTTGACCATGCTCATGAAATCGTCGCGGTTCGCGAGCGCGCCGTCGGCGGATACCCGCTCTGCCATCAGATGACCGTCGGTGGCCGCACGCTCCAGCGGTAGCAGCGCCACGAGGCTCTGCGCATATTGCTGTCGATGGCGGCGGACGCGCTCGTCCGCCTCGTTGCGCTCGTCCTCGAGGACCTCGTCTTCGAGCTTTCGCTGTCTTGCGATCGCGAGGTGCCCACCGACGTCGTCGCGCTCGTCATCCGCCTTCTCGCGGGCGATTTCCAGCACCACGTCCGCTTTCTCGCGCGCGCGATCAACCACCTCGTCGGCTTGATCCGCGAGGTTGGTGAGCCGCTCGGCAAGAGCTTTGTCGGCCCTGACGCGCTCCGAGTGTAAGCTCGCGTCGGTCTTGTCTCGATCAGGGGGCACGACGTCTCCCGTCGGAATCATCCGCCAAAGTAGCCGATGGGCTCTCGCTGGCTCGCCTCGCAACTCGCGCGGTACCGGCCGTGCTCCTGAAGCCCGAGATCCATCGGCCCGCTTCTTCGCTACAGCGGGTCGAACCAGCCGCGTGCGTCCCAACTTTTCGAGCTCTGCCAGCAGCTCGCGAACTCGCTTCGCGTTGATCTTCGTCCGACTCCAGAAGAAATCACGCTGGCGCGACGTGCACCTTCGGACCGCGCTTTCGAATCGCGCGGCTTCGCCCATCTGATCGTCGCCTTGTCGAGGTGCGCCACCTCGGTTTCGCTCGATCCGCGTGCATCGAAGGCGCCGGTCTCGAACCAGCGACCTAGGAGACTGACCCAAGACTGCCTCCGCACGTCTGGCCGCGCATCCATCCCCGCTCGCTTCGTTGCGCTCGCTCGCCGTAGCTCCCGCTACGCCTCGTTCGCGCGCCTTGCGAGCGGGGCGTCTGCGCGCCCAGCCGCAC
>JANNKU010000012.1:0-36630 GCA_031396445.1 Deltaproteobacteria bacterium
ACACCAGAGGCGCACGAAGAGGCGATGCGCCAGCTGCGCCGCCTCGAGCGCATGCACCCCGACGGGCCCGAAGCACACGTGGTGCGCACCTACCTCGATTGGATGGTCGAGCTGCCGTGGTCGAAGTCTTCTCCCGACCGCATCGATCTCGCCAACGCCCGCGCGATCCTCGATGAGGATCACGCGCATCTGAACGCGATCAAGGACCGCATCCTCGAGTTCCTGGGCGTGCGCAAGCTGCGTGCGGATTCGCGCGGGCCCATCCTGTGCTTCGTCGGACCGCCGGGGGTGGGCAAGACATCGCTCGGCCGCTCGATCGCGCGCGCGATGGGGCGCGAGTTCGTGCGGCTCTCGCTCGGCGGCGTGCGCGACGAGGCGGAGATCCGCGGTCATCGCCGGACCTATGTGGGCGCGCTTCCCGGCCGGATTCTTCAAGGCCTGAAGCAGGCCGGCACCAACAATCCCGTCTTCATGCTCGACGAGATCGACAAGCTCGGCGCCGATTTCCGGGGCGATCCATCGTCGGCTTTGCTCGAAGTGCTCGATCCCGAGCAGAACTCCCGCTTCAGCGATCACTACCTGAACGTCGCCTTCGATCTTTCCAAGGTGCTCTTCATCGCCACGGCCAACCAGCTCGACCCGATTCCCGGCCCGCTGCGTGACCGTGTCGAGATGATCCGCGTCTCCGGCTACACGCCGGAGGAGAAGGTGGAGATCGCGAACAGCTATCTGATCCCGCACCAGATCGAGGAGAACGGGCTGCCGGGAAACCGCATCACCTGGTCGCCAGCGGCGACGCTGAACATCGTCACGGATTACACGCGCGAGGCCGGCGTGCGTAATCTCGAGCGACAGATCGCGACGGTCTGCCGCAAGGTCGCCCGCCGGGCGGCCGAGGGCGACGAGTCGCGCATCGCCATCACCGTGCGCACGCTCGCGCGCTACCTCGGCCCCCCGCCGTTCCTGTGGGAGCAGCCGCCCACGGTCGGCGAGATCGGCGTCACCAACGGACTCGCCTGGACCGAGAGCGGCGGCGAGGTGCTGATGCTCGAAGCGACGATGACGCGCGGCACCGGCCTCGTGCTCACGGGGCAGCTCGGCGACGTGATGAAGGAATCGGGGCAAGCGGCGCTCACCTACGCGCGTTGTCGCAGCGTCGACCTCGGCTTCGACGAGGCGATCTTCGCGCGCCACGAGGTGCACCTGCACATCCCCGCCGGCGCGATCCCCAAAGACGGGCCCTCGGCGGGAATTGCGATCGCGACGGCGATCATCTCGCTCGCGACCCGCACACGGGTTCGCCACGACGTGGCGATGACCGGCGAGGTGACGTTGCGCGGTCGCGTGTTGCCCGTCGGCGGCGTGCGCGAGAAGGCGCTCGCGGCGCTGCGTTTCGGCATCACGAAGATGATCCTGCCGCGCAAGAATCTCGTCGATCTCCAGGATCTACCGCCCGACATGAGACGCCGGATCCGATTCATTCCGGTCGACCACATGGACCAGGTGCTCGAGGCGGCGCTCGAGCAGACGCTGCCACGTCGCAGCGTGCCGTCCCGGCCCGCGCCGAGCCCCGGCGCGCCGCCCATGGCGACGGTCAAGCCGCGCTAGCGCGGATCGGCTGCCAGCCCGCGTTCGCGCGGGGGGCGGCCGGCGTCTTCGATCTGCGTCACGATTTGTCCGAGGCCGCTCCCCTGTGCGATCACCACATCGCCGGGCTGGAGGAACACGCGCTGGCGTCGCAGGTCCTCCACGTAGCTGCGCTTCGTGAACGGCACCGCGCCTTCGTTCAGGAAGGCGGCGCCCGCCAGCCAGCGCGCGAGGCTCATCGCGACGAAACCGCCGCTCGGTGACTTGAACACGACGCCGCCCGGTGTGCCCGTGAGGATTCCCGTACCGCGCGGGATCGCGCCTTCGAGCAGCGCCAGCGCGCGGCGCGATCCCGTCGATACCCTCCGTGAGCCTGCACTACATCGCGCTCGGGGCGGCCGGCCTGGTGTTCAGCCAGTCTCCAGAGTGCGCGTACGTCTCGGGCGTCGATCCCACGACCGAAGCGTTTGCCGACGCGCACGCGGATGCGCTGGTGCGAATCCTGTTGCCGGCCGCGAATCCCAGGTGACGGTCCGCGGGCCCCGGGTGAAACCCGCCGCGACGGTCGAGTTCTTCGCTATCCTCTGAATTCGACCTGTGAGCGGTTGCGGATCGCAGCCTTCGATCGCCGCCGCAGGATCAAAAGGGGGATGCAATGCTTCGATCGATGCGCGGATGCGCGGTGCTGGGTGTGCTGTGCCTGTTGGCGGCGTGTACGACGGATCCCTTCACCGGCGAAAGGCAGCTCAGCAAGACCGCCGCGGGAGCCATGATCGGCACCGCGGCTGGCGCGGCGGGCGGAGCCGCCATCGGCGCCATCGCGGGAGGCGGCCGCGGCGCTGCCAAGGGCGCGATGATCGGCGCGGGCGTCGGGGTGCTCTCGGGAGGTGCGGTAGGCGCCTACATGGACATCCAGGAGTCGAAGCTGCGCGAGCAGCTGCGCGGCACCGGTGTGAGCGTCACGCGCGTCGGCGACGAGCTGGTCCTCAACATGCCGGGCAACCTCACCTTCGATACCAATCAGTCGGCGATCCGCCCGTCGTTTTATGCGGCGCTGAACTCCGTCACGCTGGTGCTGAAGGAATACCCGAAGACGATCATCGAGGTGTCCGGCCACACCGACAGCACCGGCTCGGATGCCCTGAACCAGACCCTCTCGGACAATCGTGCCATGAGCGTGGCCAGCTACTTGACGGCTCAGGGCGTCGACCAGCGCCGCGTGCTCGCGCAGGGCTTCGGCAAGCGCAGCCCGATCGCCGACAATGCGACCGTCGACGGTCGCCAGGCGAACCGTCGCGTCGAGCTGCGTCTGGTGCCGATCACGGCCTAGCCATGCGCACCCGATGAGGCTGCGCGAGCTCGGCGAATTCGGTCTGATCGACCGCATCGCACGCGCTTCGGCGCGTCGGGGCGGGGCGCGCGGTGTCGCGCTGGGGATCGGCGACGACGCGGCGTTGCTGCGCCTGCGCGCGGGCGAGCAAGTCGCCATCAGCACCGACGCCTGCTTCGAAGACGTGCACTTCCGCCTGCGGCAGGAGAGCCCGCGCACGCTCGGGCGTCGCGCGCTCGCAGCGAGCCTCTCGGACCTGGCGGCGATGGGAGCCCGGCCGCTCGGCTGTCTGCTCGCACTGGCGGCGCCACCGGAACTTCCCGTGCGAACCCTGGATGCGCTCGTCGCCGGGGTGCTCGACGAGGCGGCGCGGCATGCCTGCCCGCTCGTCGGCGGCAACCTGAGCCGCGCGCGAGAACTTTCGCTCACACTCAGCGTGATCGGGGCGGTAGCGAGCGGGCGCGCGCTGCGCCGCGGCGCCGCTCGCGCGGGCGATCGCGTCTTCGTCACCGGGACGCTGGGGGGCGCCGCCCTCGAGCGGGCCCGTGCCGAGCGCGGGCGCGGTCGCATCCGCCACGTCCCGGCGCCCCGCCTGCGGGCAGGGCAGGCGCTCGCCCGGCTCGCCGGCCGCGTTTCCTGCATCGATGTCTCGGATGGCCTGGATGCCGACCTCGCGCACCTGCTCGCCGGCCGCGCGCTCGGCGCCGAGATCGAAGCTGCCCTGCTGCCGGTTCCGCCCGGGTTCCGGGCCGCCTGCGGGCGCCTCGGCCTCGATCCCGAGGTGCTCGCGCGTGCAGGGGGTGGGGACTACGAACTTCTCTTCACAGTGGGCCCCGGAGCCCCGTCCGCGGCGCGGCTCGCCCGGCGGCTTGGGGTGCGAGTGAGCGAGATCGGCCGGGTGGTCCGGCGGCCGGCGGGGGCGCGCGCAGCGACGCGCCGCGGGTGGCGGCACTTCTAGCGGCTTTGGACGCCAAAGCTGCTGGCAGGCCTACGTTTTCCGGCCCCGCCCAGATCAAGCGCCGGACCCCATTCTCCGATACTCCCACGGTGCAGGTTTCTCTCACGCACAAGTTTGTCGTGGGCTCGCTCGCCGTGGGCGGCGCCGTCATCGGTCTGCCTGCGTTGCTGGCCGAGGCCGGCTTCTACGTTTCTCCCCTGATCGCTCCTTTCGTCACGCTCGGCGCCGGCGGCGTGGTCGGCTTCATTCTCTCGCGCGAGCTGACGCACACCTTCCAGAGCCTGCGGCGCGCGACCGATCTGATCAGTCGCGGCGATCTTGCGGCCGTGGTCCAGATCGTTCCGAGCCCGCGTTTTCCGGACGAGACGCATGGTCTCGCGCTCGGCATCGAGGGCATGGCGGCGCGCTTGCGCGCGGTCGTCGAGCACATGCAGGCGACCGCCGACCGGGTTTCCTCCGCCGCGCACGAGCTCACGCTTTCGGTCGAGAACGTGAGTTCGCACAACGCGGGAATCTCGTCGAACGTGTCGGCGCTGGCGGGCAGCGTGGTCGAGGAGCAGCGATTGCTCTCCGAGACGAATCGCCAGATCCACGAAATCGCCACCGCGATCGAACTCAACTCCTCGCGGGCACGCGAGGCGTTCGGTTTCGCGGCGGAAGCGAATCAGAAGGCCAATGCCGGCGTCGACATCTCGCGGCTCGCGATCGAGAAGATGCGCCTGGTATTCGAGCGCGTCGAACGCTCGGTGGCGCGCGTCTTCGAGCTCGAGGAGAAGACGCGCCACGTCAATCAGATCACGTCGATGATCACGAGCGTCGCTCATCGCACGAACCTGCTCTCGCTCAACGCCTCGATCGAAGCCGCGCGCGCGGGCGAGGCCGGCCGCGGCTTCTCGGTCGTGGCCGACGAGATCCGCAAGCTCGCCGAGAGCGCGGGACGCAGCGCCGACGAGATTTCGAAGCTGATCAACGAGATCCAGTCGGACACCAACGAGGTGGCCGACGACATGCGCGAGTCGAGCCAGGGCGTCTCCGAGGGACGCGAAGACGTCGACACGATCGCGCACTCGCTCGAGCACATCCGCTCGGCGGTGGGGGAGGCTGCCAGCCGCGCCGAGGAGATCTTCCACGGCGCCGATACGCAGTTTCGCGATTTCGAGGCGATGGTTGCGCGCATGGACGAAGTGGCAAAGGCGGCCGCGCGCAACGCCGGCTCGATCGATGGCGTGGTTTCCACCTGTGAGCAGCAGGTCCTCTCGACGCGCGCGCTGGTCGCAGCATCGTCGACGCTCGCGGGCCTCGCGAGCGAGCTGCGCGGCGGCCTGCGCCGCTTCAATACCGGCAGCGTCGTCCCGGCGGAAATGGATTCATGAGCGCTCCGTTCGCCGCTGGCGGATCCGAACGCCTGCTCACCTTCATGGTGGGCGGAGCGGTCTACGCGCTTCCGATCGCGAGCGTGCTCGAAGTCACGCTGGCGGGCGCCGACGCCTGCATTCCCAACGTTTCGGCGTGCACGGCGAGGGTGATGAACTACCACGGCGACGCGCTCCCGGTGGTTCGCGGCGCCGTGCTGCTCGGCCTCGACGAAGCGAGCGTTCCCGCTCCCGAGCACGTGCTGGTGATCACGGCGGGGGGGATGAACACGCCGAGCGTTGGATTGCCCGTGGACCGGATTCTCGGCCTCGTAAACGGCACGGGCGCCCTGGCGCGCGACCACGAACCGATTGCGGAGCGACGACCATTGGACGGCCGCGTGGCGAACGTGCTCGACGCGAACAGGCTGGTGGCAAAGGCACGTGAGTTGATCGAGCAGGCGCTCGGTCGAGGCGAGTGAGCCCAAGGGAGGATCGATGGCGCGAATCTTGGTGGCAGACGACGCGTCCTTCATGCGTCAGATGATCCGCGAGATCGTCGAGGAAGAAGGACACGAAGTGGTGGCGGAGGCCTCGGACGGAGTCGAGGCGATCGAGCAGTTCAAGAAGTATCACCCTGATGTCGTGACGATGGACATCGTGATGCCGCGGCGCTCGGGGATCGACGCCGTGAAGGGGATCATCGAGGTCGACCCGACCGCACGCGTGGTGATGTGCAGCGCGCTCGGTCAGGAGACGCTGGTGCAGGAGGCGCTGCAGGCGGGAGCGCGCGACTTCATCGTGAAGCCGTTCAAGCCCGAAGCCGTGACGGCCACCCTGCGCAAGGTGATCGAGAAGGAGGATTGACGGTGCCCCTCGACATGGCCAAATACCGGGCCGTGTTCGTCGAGGAGGCGACCGAGCACCTGGCCGACATCAGCCGTGCCCTGCTCGAACTCGAGAAGGATGCGGCGTGCAGCGACGCCATCGACCAGATCTTCCGGATGGCGCATTCGATCAAGGGCATGGCGGCTTCGCTCGAATACGGGAGCGTCACCGAGCTCGCCCATCGGCTCGAAGACCGCATGCAGGCGATCCGATCCGCGGGACGCGTGCCGGGCGGCGGTGAGCTGTCGCTGCTGTTCCGCGGGCTCGAGGGTCTCGAACGCATGCTCGCGGTCGTGCGCGACACCTCGCATGCGCCGCCGGCCGAGCCCGAGCTGGTGCGCGCGTTGATGTCGCCGCTCACGACGGCCGCCAGCGATGCGGAACCAAAAAAAAAAGCCCCGACCTGGCCTCCCCGGCGCTGACGGCGAGTTCGGCGGCCGCAGCTGGAGTTGCAGGGATTGCGGCGCCACCGCCCCCGCCTTCCGTGCGCGTTCGCACCGAAACGCTCGACCGGCTGCTCTCGACCGTGGGCGAGGTGATTCTGCACTCGAGCCGGGTGCGGACTTCGGCCGCTACGACGGGGCGGCCGCGTTCCGGCGATTTCGCGTCGACGCTCGACGGCATGGAGCGCGTGGTCGGCGATCTGCAGCGTCGCGCCCTCGAACTGCGCACGACGCCGCTGTTGCGCATTCTCGAGCCGCTGCCGCGGGTCGCGCGCGAGATCGCGGAGAAGCTGGGCAAGAAGGTCGAGGTGGTGCTGCGCGGCGCCGAGCTCGAACTCGACCGTTCGATCCTGGATCGGATCGGTGATCCCCTCGTTCACCTGCTGCGCAATGCCGTCGATCACGGGCTCGAGGATCCGGCCACGCGTTTGCAGGCCGGCAAGGCCGCGGCGGGTCGCATCGAGATCGAGGCGCGTCGCGAGCGCGACATGATCCACATCGCGGTGCGCGATGACGGCGCGGGGATCGATCTCGACGCCGTGCGCCGCCGCGCGGTCGAGGCGGGTCTGTTGCCGTACGATGTCGCCGTCGATCTGCCGCCGGAGCAGCTGGCGGCGTTGATCTTCCATGCCGGCCTGTCCACTGCCACCTCGGTGTCGGAAGTCTCGGGTCGCGGCGTCGGGATGGACGCCGTGCGCGCCACCACGGAATCACTCGGCGGAACCGTCGAGGTTCGCACGACGCGAGGGATCGGCACCACGCTCACGCTCTCGGTGCCCATCACGGCTGCCGTCCAGCGCGTGCTGTTGCTGGGGATCGCGGCGGAAACCGTCGCGCTCCCGATCGCGCGCGTCGAGCGCATCGTCGAATGCCCCGTCGAAGCCATCGAACGCAGCGGACGGGAGGCCTTCGTGTTGATTGATGACGAGCCGCTGCCCGTGCTGGAGCTCGCGGGGCGCATCGCGCTCGTCAGCGGTTCGCGCTCAGCGACGGTGGTGCTCGTGCTCACGGACGTACGCGGCGCGCGCGTTGCACTCGAAGTCGAGAGAATCGTCGGTCAGCAGGAGATCTTCGTGAAGCCCGTGCCGGAGCTTCTCGCGGGCGTGAAGGGGCTCGCGGGTCTCACGATTCTCGGAGACGGTCGCCCCGTTTTCGTGCTCGACCCGAACCAACTCGCATGACGGTGAGCGCTGCACGGAATACTCCGACGAGCGCCGAGCGTCTGCGCGAGCTGGCGTCGCTCGGAGCGCAGCGCGCGGCGCAAGCGCTCGGCCAACTCGCGGGCATTCGTGTGGAGGTCGGGCCGGCGTGTGCGTGCGACGCGACGAAGGCGCTGCCTTTCGAGGCCGGCGTCCTGTTCGAGGTCGGAGGCCAGCTGACGGGTCGTCTCGGCCTCTTCCTCGATGGACTGACGCGGCGCTCGTTGGTGCGCCTGCTGCTCGACGAGGAGGAGCCGGAGGCCCCTTCCGACATGGTCGCATCCGCGCTGTGCGAGTTTGGGAACATCGTGGCGAGCCAGACCGTGTCTGCGATCGCCGACACCCTCGGCGCCGGCATCACCCTCTCCGTTCCACGACTCGCGCTCGAGCGAGCGGGAAGCGCTTTCGTTGCGGCCTGTGCCGCGCGCGGCGAGGCGGCGGGTGAGCTCACCTTCGCCAGCGAGCTCGAAGCACCCGGCGCCGAGCTGCACCTGCTTCTGATCTTTGCGCCCGACGTTTAGCTGGAGCGATCTTCCTGCGATACCGTGCGACGCAGGGAGGGGCCGTGAACCGCGAACGGGTGCTCGAACTGCTCGAAGGCGTGCAGCGTGGTGAGGTGGATCCTCGCGTCGCGCTCGAGTCGCTGTCGCGGCCCACGTTCGTCGAGATTCCGGGCGCGCGCGTCGATACGCACCGGGCGCTGCGCCACGGCTTGCCCGAGGTGGTGTATGCCCCCGGCAAGACGACGGCGCAGATCGTGGAAATCGCGCGCACGCTGCGAGAGGCCGAGCAGGACGTACTCGTGACGCGGCTGGCGCCCGAGATGGCTTCGCAGGTGCGCCAGGACCTCGGGGCAGGGGAGTACGATCCCGTCGGCCGCCTCTTCTGGATCGCACCGGCGCAGACCGCGATTCTCGGCAAGGGCACGATCGCCGTCGTCTGCGCGGGCACCGCGGATCTCCCGGTCGCTGCCGAGGCGATCGGCGTCGCTCGGCTCTTTGGAAACAAGGTCGACACGCTCTCCGACGTCGGTGTCGCAGGGATCCACCGACTGCTCGCCTCGAGTGCCGTGCTGCGCGAAGCGCGCGTGTTGATCGTCGTCGCCGGCATGGAGGGCGCCCTGCCGTCGGTCGTCGGCGGTCTGGTCGACAAGCCGGTGATCGCCGTGCCGACGAGCGTCGGCTATGGCGCCGCGTTCGGCGGAATCGCCGCCCTGCTCGGCATGCTCACCAGCTGCGCCTCGAACGTGACTGTGGTGAACATCGACAATGGTTTCGGGGCCGCCTATGTCGCGACGCTCATCAACCGGCTCTAAACGGAGCGCGAGCGCGGACGCCGAGGCGCCGCGCGCGCTGCATCTCGATGTTTTCTCGGGAATCGCCGGCAACATGTTCCTGGCTGCGCTGCTCGACCTCGGGCTGCCGCTGCGCACGCTCGAGCAGGATCTGGCCGGCCTCGGCGTGCCGCACGAACTGCGGGTCAAGCGCGTGAAACGCGGCGCGCTCGCGGCGCGCTACGTGAGCGTGATCCTCCCAGGCGAGGGGCGGACAAGGAATCCCCGGCTGGCGCGCAAGTCCGTCCCCCGACGCGCCAAGGCCCATTCGCACGCACACGACCATGAGCACGACCACGATCACGGGCATGACCACGAGCATGCTCACGCTGCGGCGCACGTTGGGAATCACGGCCGCAGCTACGCCGAAGTGAGGAAGCTGCTCGAACGTGCACGCCTGCGTCCCGGCGTGCGCGAACGGGCCCTGGCGATCTTCGAGGCCCTGGGCCGCGCCGAAGCCAGCGTCCACGGCATCGCGCTTGCTCGCGTCCACTTTCACGAGGTCGGCGCCATCGACGCGATCGTCGACGTTGCCGGGGCCGCAATCGGCCTCGATCGTCTCGCGATCACGCGTGTCACGGCGGGACCCGTGGCGCTCGGCAACGGCAGCGTCGACACGGCGCACGGCCGCTTGCCGTTGCCGGCACCGGCGACACTCGAGTTGCTGCGCGGCATTCCGACGGTGCCTGCGCACGTGGCATGGGAGACGGTGACGCCGACCGGAGCCGCGATCCTGCGCAGTGTCGTCGATGAGTTTGGCTCGCTGCCGGCGATGACGGTCGAGGCCATCGGGTACGGCGCCGGCGACGATCGCCCGGGTCCGATGCCCAACGTGCTGCGCGCGGTGCTGGGACGTGCGAGCGGGGCCTCGGCGGATCGCGTCGTTTCGCTCGAAACGAATCTGGACGATCTGGTGCCCGAGCACTTCGATTACCTGATGGAGCGCCTGTTCGAGGCCGGAGCGCTCGACGTCGCCATCCAACATCTCCAGATGAAGAAGAATCGGCCGGGTTTCGGCGTTCGCGTGCTCGCGCGTCCGGCGCAGCGTCTCGCGCTCGCGCGGGTGCTCTTCGCCGAGTCGACGGCGATCGGTGTGCGCGTGAGCGAGCACGACCGTCTGGTGCTCGAGCGGGAGCAGCGTCAGGTGAAGACCCGTTATGGACGGATCGGAGTGAAGCTCGTGCGCGATGGCGAGGGCCGCGTCGACGTGAGCGCCGAGTACGACGATTGCAAGCGCGCCGCAAAGCGGACCGGTGCGGCGCTGAGAGACGTGGTGCGGGCCGCCGAGGAAGCCGGACGTGACCTCTCCGAGTAGCGAAGCCTCGGGCGCGGCGGGTTCGGCGAGGCCGATCGTCGATGTCTCCCCGTTCGATCTGCCCGGGCGCGGCCGCGCCGCCGCGCTGTGTCTGCACGGATTGACGGGAACACCGTACGAAGTGCGGCCGCTCGCCGAGGCGCTGTCACAGGCGGGAATCCGGGCCTTCGGGCCGGCCCTGCCGGGGCACAACGAGACACCGGCGCAGCTCGCGCGAACCTCGCATGGCGCCTGGCTCGATGCCGCGCGGCAGCACTTGCGCGCGCTCCGCAGTCGACATGAGTGCGTGTTCGTTGTCGGCGTCTCTCTCGGCGGGCTCCTCACGCTCGCGCTCGCGTCCGAAGAGCCGGTCGACGCGGCGGTCGTGGTGGGCACGCCCCTGCGCCTCTCGCGTTCGACCGCTTTTTTCATCCCGTTGCTCGCGCCGATCGTGCCCTATGCGCGAAAGCGCGGAGGTTCGGACATCCAGGATCCCGGCGCTCGCGCCCGCCACCCGAGCTACGACGTCATGCCGTTGGCGAGCGTGCGCGAATTGTTGCGTCTTCAGCGACTGGTACGGCGACGCCTCGCGCAGGTGCGCGCACCGATCCTGATCGCCCACGGAGTGCACGACCGCACCGCGCGTCCGGCCGATGCGCGCTTCATCCACGCAAACGTGGGGTCCAGCGACCGCCGCCTGCTGGTGCTCGAGGCGTCGGGTCACGTCGCCACGGTCGATTTCGACGGGCCCCTGCTCGCGGGCGCGACGGCCGATTTTCTCAGCCGTTTCGCATAGCTCGTCGCCGCCGTGAAATCGGCGAAGGGCGCTTCCCGCTTGCGGGTTCGGTGCTACGCTCCGCGCGCTCCGCGCATGGCGGGGCCGAGGGCCGGCCCTGTGTCGAGCCTGCATCGATGGGTCGTCGATCGCAGCGAGGCCGCCGGTCGGAGATGGAGGGGATCATGGCAGAACTTCCGAATGCGGTGGTGAAGCGGCTTCTCGCTCAACACGGCGGCGGCTTGCGCGTGTCTGGTAGCGCGCTCGCCCTCGTCGTTGCGGCCGCCGAGGACTACATCGCACGCCTCGCGAAAGCAGCGCAGGCCTCCGCCGAGGAGAACAAGCGCAAGACCGTGATGGACGCCGACGTCGAAGCGGCGCGCGCAAAGCTCGCGATTCACAGCTGATTCCATTCGGCGCGGTTCCGCGCCGCGGTTCCGCGCTCGTGCAAACGAAAAGGGCCCCGGAGCAGATCTGCTCCGGGGCCCTCGATTCGTCGAGCCGAACGGCTCCTACATTCCCATGCCGCCCATGCCGCCCATGCCGCCGGGCATGCCGCCGCCGCCTCCGCCGCCGTGCTCGTGCTTGTCATCGGGCTTCTCGGCCACCATTGCTTCGGTGGTGAGCAGCAGCGATGCCACGCTCGCGGCGTTCTGGAGCGCCGAGCGCACGACCTTCGTCGGGTCGATCACGCCGGCCTTCATGAGGTCCTCGTACTCTTCGGTCTGGGCATTGAAGCCGAAGGCGCCTTTGCCGCTCTTCACCTTGTCGACGACGATCGCGCCATCGACGCCCGCGTTCTCGGCGATGCGTCGCATCGGCTCCTCGACCGCACGGCGCACGATGCTGACACCCGCGCGCTGCTCGTCGTTGTCGCCGATGCCATCGAGCGCCCGCTGCGCGCGCAGCAGAGCCACGCCGCCGCCGGGGACGATGCCTTCCTCGATCGCCGCGCGCGTCGCATGCAGGGCATCCTCGACGCGGGCCTTCTTCTCCTTCATCTCGGTCTCGGTGGCTGCGCCGACCTTCACGACCGCCACGCCGCCCACGAGCTTCGCGAGCAGCTCCTGGAGCTTCTCCCGATCGTAGTCGGATGTCGTCTCTTCGACCTGCTTGCGCAGCTCGCCGCAGCGGCCCTCGATCTCCTTCTTGGCGCCGGCACCGTCGATGATCGTGGTGTTGTCCTTGTCGATCACGACCCGCTTGGCCTTGCCGAGATCCTTCAGCGTCACGTTCTCGAGCTTGAGCCCGAGCTCCTCCGAGATCACCTGGCCGCCGGTGAGGATGGCCATGTCCTGGAGCATCGCCTTGCGACGATCGCCGAAACCGGGCGCCTTGACGGCGGCGGCGTGCAGCGTGCCGCGGATCTTGTTCACGACGAGCGTCGCGAGCGCTTCGCCCTCGACGTCCTCGGACACGATCAGCAGCGGCTTGCCCTGACGGGCAACCTGCTCGAGCAGCGGAAGCATGTCCTTCATGTTCGAGATCTTCTTCTCGTTGAGAAGAATGACTACGTCCTCGAGCACGACTTCCATGCGCTCCGGATCGGTCACGAAGTACGGCGAGAGATAACCGCGGTCGAATTGCATGCCCTCGACTACTTCCAGCGTCGACTCGATCGACTTCGCTTCCTCGACCGTGATCACGCCTTCCTTGCCGACCTTCTGCATGGCTTCGCCGATCATCTTGCCGATCGTCTCGTCGCCATTCGCCGAGATCGTGCCGACCTGCGCGATCTCGCTCTGGTCGCGCGTGGGCTTCGACATCTTCTTCAGCTCGGCGACCATCGCCTCGACGCTCTTGTCGATGCCGCGCTTCAGCTCCATCGGGTTCATGCCGGCGACCACGAGCTTCGAGCCCTCGCGGAAGATCGCCTGCGCGAGCACGGTGGCGGTGGTGGTGCCATCGCCCGCGACGTCGGAGGTCTTCGAAGCGACCTCGCGCACCATCTGGGCGCCCATGTTCTCGAACTTGTCCTCGAGCTCGACTTCCTTGGCGACCGTGACACCGTCTTTGGTCACGGTCGGGGAGCCGAAGCTCTTCTCGATGATGACGTTGCGGCCCTTCGGGCCGAGCGTCACGCGCACCGCGTTGGCGAGTGCGTTCACGCCCGCGAGCATCTTCGCGCGGGCATCCTGGTCGTAGCGGATCTCTTTGGCTGCCATCGAGTTCCCGAGCCTCCCTCTATTCGAGGATGGCGAGGACATCGTCCTCGCGGATGATCGTGTGCTCTTCGCCGTCGAGCTTGACCTCGGTTCCGGCGTACTTCGAGAAGAGGATCTTGTCCCCCTTCTTCACCGAGAGTTCCTGGACCTTGCCGTCGTCTAGGACGCGGCCTTTACCAGTGGCAATCACCTTGCCCTCTTGCGGCTTTTCCTTCGCCGAGTCGGGGATGATGATCCCTCCCTTGGTCGTCGTTTCCTCCTCGATTCGCTTCACGAGAATGCGATCGTGGAGCGGCTGGATCTTCATGCACTCCTCCTCCATGTCTGTGAACTGGATCCTGAGATCCGGCTGGCTCCCGACGGCGGACTGGAACAACCGCTGGTCCGGGAGATGGTTTGGCACTCACCGATCGGGAGTGCCAAAACTAGGCCGAATGTATGGGCCGACCCCGAGCGCTGCAAGGGCGGAAATCTTCGCGACGGAGCGGCGAGTTCCGTGCGTCTCGGTTAGTTTTCGCCTCGTTTTCGACCCGGACATACAGCAGGCCCATGGCTCTCACCAGACGACAGCGCGAGATCTACGACTTCGTCTGCGCCTTCATCGCCGAGCACGGCTACTCGCCGAGCCTCGAGGAGATCGGCGCGCGTTTCGATTTGGCGTCAGTTGCGACGGTGCACAAGCACGTCGCCCAACTGGTCGCGAAGGGCTGGCTGCGCAAGGCGTGGAATCGATCACGCTCGCTCGAACCGGTCGGCAGTGACGCCGGCGGCGAGGCACTCTCGCTTCCACTGCTCGGTGTCGTCGCGGCGGGCGCGCCAATCGAGCCAATCGAAATCGAAGAACGGATCGCGGTGCCGCGCGAACTGGTGCGGCGCGCTGAGGCGAGTTTCGTGCTGCGCGTGCGGGGCGATTCGATGATCGATGAACAGATTCGCGACGGCGACTACGTGGTCGTCGAGCGCACCAGCAGCGCACGCGACGGCGATACCGTCGTCGCGGTGCTGCGCGGCGAGGAAGCGACGCTGAAGAAGTGGCACCGGCGCGGCGCCATCGTCCGACTCGTGCCCGCGAACGCGCGCATGAAGCCCATCGAGGTGGCTGCCCGCGACGTCGAGGTGCGCGGCGTCGTACGCGGATTGCTGCGTCGCTACTGATGCGCGCTGGCATCGCGATCGATCGCCGCTAGCCTCCACGATCTCAATGTTTTCGAGGACTTACACGGTGATCAGACTGACCCGCGCGGTCGATTTCTCAGCCTCGCTCCGCTACCGGCGGCCGGATCTCTCGGAATCCGGGAATCACGCGCTCTTTGGCCGCTCTGCGTCGCAGCACGGCCACAACTACCGGCTCGAGGTCACCGTGCAGGGCGAGCCCGACGCCTCGACCGGCATGGTGATGGATCTCAAGGATCTGAAGGCCGTGATCGAACGCGAAATCTCCGCGCGTTTCGACCACCGCGATCTGAACGTCGACACGAGCTTTTTCGAGAAGGTCCCGCCGACTCCGGAGCACTTCGCGCGGGTGATTCACGAGTTGCTGCAAAGCGCGCTCGGAGATCGGCTCTACGGCGTGCGGCTGCGCCAGGACGAGGATCTTTGGGTGGATGTCGTCGGCGACGCCTCGCCGTGATTTCCGTCACGCGTCGCTACCGATTCCCAGCCGCCCACGTTCTTAGCAGCGCTGCATTCTCGGATGCTGAGAACCGACGAATCTATGGAAAATGCGCGAATCCCGCTGGTCACGGCCACGATTATGTTCTCGAGCTGACCCTCGCCGGACCGATCGAAGAGCGAATCGGTGCGATCTTCCCGATCGAGCGACTCGATGTACTCGTGAAAGCGAGGGTTTTGGATCGGCTCTCGCATCGGCTCTTGAACGACGACGCGTGGTTCCGGGTCGCCGTACCCACGGCCGAGAACATCGCGATCGCGATCGAACGCGAGCTTCAACTGGCGATCGGCGCGGAATCGCGCGCGCGTGTCCTGCGAGTTCGCCTGCTCGAGACGCGGCGAAACTTCTTTGCGTGTGGGGAGGCGGAATCATGAGCAAAGATGAAGAGGGCTCGGATCCGATTGAAGGTCTCGTCGCCAGCTTGTTGGGTGAACTCGAGCAGGATACGACCCGAGAAGGTCTGCTGCGTACGCCGGCGCGTGTCGCGCGATCGCTGCGCTTTCTCACGGAGGGCTACGCGCGTGATCCGATTGCAATCCTGAACAACGCCGTCTTCGAAGAGAGCTACGACGAGATGGTGTTGGTCAAGGACATCGAGTTCTACAGCCTCTGCGAACATCACCTGCTGCCATTCTTCGGTCGGATCCACATCGCCTACATCCCGAATGGTCGGATTGTCGGACTCTCCAAATTGCCGCGGATGGTCGGCATGTTCGCGCGCCGGCTCCAAGTGCAGGAGCGCCTCACGACGGATGTTGCGGGTGCTCTCGAGACGGCGTTGCGTCCGCGGGGCGTTGCCGTTGTCGCGGAGGCGATTCATCTCTGCATGATGATGCGGGGCGTGCAGCAGCAGAACGCGTTTGCCATCACGAGCTCGCTCCGCGGCGACTTCGCTCACGACCCGAAGACGAGAGCGGAGTTCATGGAATTGATTCGGCACCCTAAGCCGCCGTTCGCCTAGGGGGTCTGACGCGCCGCTTCACTCGCTATCGCTGCGCCGCGCCGCTTCAAACCAACCCGCCGCCTCACCCCAAAAACCGACTCAAATAATTGATTAATAAACGATTTCAGTCTCTGACGCAGAGCGTAAACTTTTCGTTGCATTCCCTCGATATCGAGCTAGCATCGGCCTCGAATCACGGTTGGTGGCGCCCTCGAGCGTTAGATGATGGGGCAGGCGCCCACCAAGTATCGGCCGTCAAAGCGAAAACGAGATTGCTGCACCGCGTCGTACTGACGGAAGGTCAGTGCGACGCACCGTCGGTAGCTGTTTTGCGGAGTCGGCGAGGGGATTCGTAAGCGGCCTGCACTTCCCAACGGAGCCGGGAGAGTCCCGGATCCAACGGACGGAAGGCGGTACCGCGGATTGTGCGCTCGCTTCTACGCCTCGAGAGCTCGGTTGAAGCGAAAACCAATCGTTGGTCATTCAGAGGGGTAACACGATGACGGGACAACGAGTCGTCCGCAAGGGACTGGGCGGCGCAATCAAACAGAGAGGCGAGTCTGGCGGGCGGCGGGACGGTATGGGGGCTGGAAGCGACTTCCAGGCGCTCTGCACCGTAGATGCTCTCGTGGCTCATGCCGCGCGGCTTGCGAGCGCTCGCCAGAGCGACGACGTCCGTGATCGCGAGCGCAGCGCGCTCGTTTCGTATTTCCGCGACATCGCGGCGATCCCGACGTTGACGAAGGACCACGAAGTTCTTCTCGCCAAGGAGATCGAAGCGAGCACGCGCGCGTTCCGCGAGGGCATGCGCAGTATTCCGCTCACCGCGCGCGAGGTCGTCACGATCTGGCGGGATCTCAAATCCGAGGAGCGCGTGACTGGCAAGATGTCGGAGTCGTTCGGCTCGGGTTCGCCCGATGGCGAAGACCTGACGGCTCGCGTCGATGCGGCTCTTTCCAAGGTCGAGGCGCTCCTGCGCCAGCGAGATGACCTCGTGTCGGGTGCCAAGCGCATCGCTGCGGCGGATCGCGCGAAGACGCTGGACCGGCTCGACAAGAAACTGGGTCAGCGCCTTGAAGAGGCCGACCTTGCGATGCAGATCCTCGGTCGGATTCGAGGCCGCCTCCTCGAGGTTCGACGCGAAGCGCAGCGTGCGCAGCGCGAACTGCGTCAGGCCGAGTCGCGGCGGAGCACACGCGGCCGCGCCGTGGACCCGAACGTCGTGCAGGCTCGCGTCGCCACGATCGAAGCGAAGACGGGGATCGATCTCGAGACGTTCCTTCGTCGCATGGCGCAGATCGAGGATTCCTGGCACCGGCTGATGGAAGTGAAGAACACCTTCGTTCAGCACAACCTGAAGCTCGTCGTTGCGATCGCGAAAGACTTCCGGAACATGGGCATCACGTTCCAGGACCTGATCCAGGAAGGGAACCTCGGCCTGATTCGCGCGGTCGAAAAGTTCGATTATCACCGCGGTCACAAGTTCTCGACCTACGCGGTTTGGTGGATCCGTCAGGCCTTCATTCGTGCGATCCAGAATCACTCACGGACGATTCGAATCCCGAGCCACGTGCACGATACGCTTCTCAAGTACCACCGTGCGTACGCTGAACTCGAGACGCGGCTTGGCCGCGATCCGACACCGGTGGACCTCGCGAAGGCGCTGAAAGTGCCGACAGAGCAGGTCGAGCAGCTCCAGCGCATGACGCGCGAGCCGGTGAGCCTCGAAGCCGAGGTCCGTGGCACTGACACGAAACAGGTCAAGGACTACGTCAAGGATCCGGATGCGGTGTCGCCGGTGGATGGTCTCGATCACGCTCGACTCGAGCGCGAGACGCAGGACGGAATCTCGCTGCTTTCGGCGCGGGAGCAGAACATCCTGCGTTGGCGATTCGGGATGAGTGGCGAGAAGGAGCACACGCTCGAGGAGATCGGTGCGAAGCTCGGTCTCTCACGTGAGCGCGTGCGACAACTCGAAGCGCGCGCGTTGGCGAAGCTCCGTGCCTCCGAGCATGGCGAGCGGCTGCGCGCGTTCGTGCTCGCTTCCGAACGGTCGTAGTGGTGTGAAGTGCTGGGGAGTGGGCGCGGTCGCGCGCACTCCCCAGCAACGCACTTGCTACGACGCGGGTGTCAGCGCAGACAGGTCGACCACGAGGTCGCCGTCGCGGGTGAGGCGGGCCCGCGCCTCGCGAAGCCACTCGCCGCGCAGTTCGCTGCGACGCGCATCAATCAGCTTGGGCCGCTCGGTAGCGACCTCGCGCGTGACGTCGTCATCGCTCGGACCGCGGCGTTCGAGCACTTGAACCATCACCAGGTTGTCACCCACCTCGAACACGCGATCCAGACTGGATTTGTCGGGGCTCGCGGCGAATGCCGCCGTCACGACCTGTGGCGCTGCACCGAGCCCAGGCAGATAGCCATCACTGCGCCGACGCAGCCACTCACTCGTCTTCGCTGGCGTCTTCACTTCTTGCGCCGCCTCTTCCAGCGACTTGCCGCCTCGCACGGCCGCGATCAGTTTGTCGCTGGTCTCGCGAGCGAGGGCGCGCGCGCGATCCGCACCCGCGAGCTCTTCCGCGATCTCGTTGGCCGCCTCGTCGAAGCTGCGGTCCTTGGCGGCTTCGTGCGCCTCGGTGCGAATCACATGGAAGCCGAAGTCGGTTCGAACGACCGCGCTCGTTTCGCCGTCCTTCTGCGAGAACGCAATGTCTTCGAAGGCGGGCACCATCTGCCCGCGCGGGAAGAGTCCGAGCTCGCCGCCGCGGTCCTTTGATCCCGGGTCCTCGGAGACCTCGGCGGCAACCTTCGCGAACTCTTCTCCTGCCTTGATGCGAGCGAGCGCGACATCGATGCGCTTTTGCGCGTCCTGAACCTTGTCCTCAGCAGCGTCCTTTTCGAGCCGCACCAGCACATGCCGCGCACGAACTCGCTCGGGCACGTGATAGCGATCGGCGTGTTCGTCGTAGAAGCGACGCACACGCTCGTTCTGCTCGGCCAAGAGTTTCGCCACAGCGGCGTCGTCCGCCTCGACACCCGCCGGAGGTTTCTGCTGATCCAGCGCGACCGTGACCACTCGCACCTCTTCGAGCCGATTGCGGACCGCGCTCCGTGCTTCAGCATCCGAGACGGCGGCGCTGGAATCGATCAGATCGAGCAGCTTCGAAAAGAGGATGTCGTCGCGAACTTCCTGCACGAACCGGCCTTCGCTGCCGAAGCGGCGCACCGCGTAGTCGCGCAGAGCCTTGCCGTCGAAGTCGCCGTCCGGGCCTCCGAAGGCGCGACGAACGAGCAGCTTCACTTCATCGTCGCTGGCTTGAAGTCCGATCCGCTCGGCCTCGGTTGCCAGCACAGCCCGCTGGATCAGCTGGTCGGCCGATAGCTGATCGAGATACTGGCTCGCGGCCTTCGCATCGAAGGACTGTCCGAGGCTCTCGCGCAGATTGCGTTCCTGGTCGTCGCGCACGCGCTGGAGGTCAGCGATCGAGTAGCGACGCGAGCCGAGCTCGACGATCGAGCCTCTCTCCTCGCCACCACTCTGATCGCCGGGTCCGCCAAGTCCGAGATAGGCGACGAACACGCCAGCGATCGCGAAGATGATGCCGCCGACGAAGTATCGATGGCTGCGTCGCAAGAGCTCGAGCATCTCCGCTCCTTCTTTGTCCGATTGGATCGTCTGGGTCTGCGAGCTGAGTGCTCGGACGGGGCTTGGCTGCCCCGAGGTTGGCGAGCGGCGGAGCCTACGGGGGCGCATCGCGGCGAGCAAGACGCGTCTTTCGCGTGGTACAGCGGTTGATCGCTCGGGGGCGCGACTGTTAGTCTCCGCTTCATGCCCCCCACGGCATCGAAGGATCTCCTGAAAACCAGCACTTAGGCTAGCGACGCGCCGATTCTCGGATCGCGTCGCGCCAGGAGCGGCCAAGTCTTGTTCAATCGCATCCTCGGTTGGTTCTCGAACGATCTCGCCATCGATCTCGGCACCGCGAATACACTCGTGTACGTAAAGGGACGCGGCATCGTCGTCTCCGAGCCGAGCGTCGTCGCCGTCACCAAGGACGGTCGCGGTCCCGACAAGGTGCGCGCAGTGGGGCGCGAGGCGAAGGAGATGCTCGGACGCACGCCTGGCAACATCGTCGCGATTCGGCCGATGAAGGAAGGAGTGATCGCCGACTTCGAGATCGCCGAAGCGATGCTTCGCTACTTCATCCGCAAGGTGCACAACCGCTCGACGCTGGTGCGGCCACGCATCGTCGTTGCGGTGCCTTCGGGCATCACCGAAGTGGAAAAGCGCGCGGTGCGCGAATCCGCGATGTCGGCTGGCGCGCGCGAGGTCTATCTGATCGAGGAGCCGATGGCGGCCGCGATCGGCGCCGGGCTTCCGGTCACCGAGCCGTCGGGAAACATGATCGTCGACATCGGTGGCGGAACGACCGAGGTCGCAGTGCTGTCGCTTTCCGGGATCGTCTACTCGAACTCGACACGCGTTGGTGGCGACAAGCTGGACGAAGCCATCATCAACTACGTGAAGCGCAAGTACAACCTGCTGATCGGCGAGCGCACCGCAGAGTTGGTGAAGATCAAGATCGGCACGGCGTATCCCACCGACGAAATCCGCTCGCTCGAAGTGAAGGGGCGCGATCTCGTGGCGGGCGTACCCAAGACGCTCGAGCTGAAGTCGGACGAAATCTGCGAGGCACTCGCGGAACCGGTCAACACGATGGTGGAGAGCGTCAAGATCGCGCTCGAGTCGACACCGCCGGAACTTTCGGCCGACATCGTCGACAAGGGCATCGTGATGACGGGCGGCGGCGCGATGCTCGCCAACCTCGACTTGTTGTTGCGCGAGGCGACCGGACTGCCGGTGATGCTCGCCGAGGATCCGCTCACCGCTGTGGTGCTCGGCACGGGGCGCTGCCTCGACGAACTGGATCTGCTGCGCGAAGTCGCGGTTCGCTCGTAGCGGCGCGTCGCGCCACGCGGATCGGGAACCACATCGAGCCTGCGACCGGAGCTCCGTAATGCGCGAGCTTTTCGAGCGACTGCGTGTACCGCTGCTGCTCGTGTTGCTTGCCACGCTGTCGCTGGTGGTCGTCGCGTCGGATCGCCGCGTGATGGCGAGCGGCGCGCAGGAGCGCGGCTTCCTGCCGGGCGTGCTGATCGAGATCGCGGCGCCCGTACAGAAGGTGCTCTCGCTGCCTGCCGAGCTCGCTCGCAGTGGTTGGGGCCGCTACGTCGCGTTGCAAGGCGTGCGCGGCGAGAACGAGCGACTGACGTCGCGGGTCGCGGCTCTGGAGGAAGAGAACCTCCAGTATCGCGAGGCGTTGGTCGAGAGCGGTCGCCTGCAACGCATCTCCGAGATGCGCATCGATTTCGAGGCGCCAATGCGGCCAGCGCAGGTGGTCGGGCAAGATGTGTCGCCGTGGTTCCGTTCGGTGTTGGTCGATCGCGGCGGTACGGATGGCGTGCGCTCGGGCATGCCGGTCGTTACCGAAACGGGTGTCGTCGGCCTCATCACCGCTTCGTCTCCGCACGCAGGCCGCACGATGTTGCTGCTCGATGCGCAGAGCGCCGTCGATGCGCTGGTGCAGCGTTCGCGTGCGCGCGGGATCGTGCGCGGTGACGGTACCGATCGACTCAGCTTCGAGCTCTTCGTGCGCGGCGACGACGTGCAGGTCGGTGACATCGTCATCACCTCGGGTTTCGGCGGCGTCTACCCGAAAGGTCTGCGCATCGGCGAGATTCTCGAGGTGCAGGCCGATGGAGAGCGATTGCTGCAACGCGCGCTGATCCGACCCGCTGTCGACTTCGGCCGACTCGAACAGGTGTTCGTGATGCTCTGGCGCGGACCCACGCTCGATCTGCTCTACGAAGGCGCGGGCGACACACCGGCACCGCAGGCCGATCTGAAACCAGCGGAAGCACCCGGGTCGTGAGAGCGATCCTCACCGCCTGGCTGTTCACCGCATTGGGGCTGTGGCTGGTCGGCGCCGTTGCTCCGTGGGTACCGCGCGGAGTGTTGCCGGATCCCGCACTGTTGGCGGCGGTTGCGCTCGGGCTTCATATGCCGGGCCTGCGCGGAATCATTGCGGTGTGGGGTGTCGGCTGGCAGCAGGACTTCCTCTCCGGTGCGCCGCTCGGGCTCTTCGCGTTGTTGCAGTTGCTCGCGTGGACGGCGACCCGACTCGGGGAGCGCCAACTCGCGCTGGCGCGCGCGGTAGCGCTGGTGCCGTTCACAGCAGCGCTGACCGTCGCGCAGGCGTTGCTGGTGACGGCGATCGCCGGGGGGCCGCGCTTCGACGATCCGCGTACGTTGCCGGTGCTCGTCCTGCACGCAATCGTGAATGCGCTCGCAGTGCCGTTCGCGAGTCGGATCTTCGGGGCCGCGGTGGGTCGCGTCGACGCACCCGAACTCAGTCGCAGCGGAATGCGCTTCGATGCGGGAGCGCCGTTGCGATGAGCATGCTCGGCAGCATGGGCTCCTGGAGCGACGACTACTTCAACGCGCGACTGCGCGTGTTCGGCGTCGTGATGGCCGGCTTCTTCGCGCTCTTCCTGGTGCGCCTCTTCCAGCTGCAGATCGTCGAAGGCGACCAGCACCTCGAGCGCTCGCAGCGCAACTCGATCCGCACCGAGCGCATCGCGTCGCCGCGCGGCGAGATCGTCGATCGCGAAGGGCGCGTACTCGCATCGACGCGCCCCGCATTCGAACTGGAAGTCGTGCCGAGCGAGCTGCGCGACAAGGAACGCACCTTCGCGTTGCTCTCGGCACTGATGGACCAGCCGCAGGAGAACGTGCGCAACGCGGTGGCCGCCGCGCGCGGGCGCGCGCGCTTCCAGGCCGTGCGCCTCGATGACGATCTCAGCTTCGAAGAACTCGCGCGCGTGGAATCGCATCGCTTCGCACTTCCGGGTGTCATCACCGAAGTGCACCCGCGGCGTGAGTACCCGTATGGCTCGCTCGCTGCGCACGTCGTGGGGACGATCGGCGAAGTGCGTACGGATCAGCTCGAGACGCGTCGCTTCTCGGGCTACCGCTCCGGTGAACAGGTGGGGCAGTCAGGGGTCGAGTCGCTGCTCGAGCCGCATTTGCGCGGGCGCTTCGGCGGACGCAACGTCGTGGTGGACGTGGCGGGCCGCACCGTCGAAGTGCTCGATGACGTCGAGCCGCGTTCGGGTGGGCGCGCGGTGCTCACGATCGACGCCGACCTGCAGCTGGCCGCGGAGAACGGATTGCGCGAGGGCGCGGCGCCCGGTGATCCCGTCGCGGGCGCCGTCGTCGCACTCGATCCGCGCAACGGCGATGTGCTCGTGCTCGCGTCGCTGCCGAACTTCGATCCGAACGAATTCCCGGGCGGCATCGAGGCCGCAAGCTGGCGCGCGCTGAAAGACGATCCGCTGAAGCCGTTGCAGGATCGCGCGATCGCAGGCCAGTTCCCGCCGGGCTCCACCTACAAACCGTTCATCGCGGCGATTGCGTTGCAGGAGAAGCTGCGCACGCCGAGCGCGGGAACATTCTGCCCGGGCAATTTCTGGTTCGGCAATCATTCGTTCGGCTGCTGGAACAAGAAAGGGCACGGCACGGTCGACATGCACCGCGCGATCGTGCAGTCGTGCGATGTCTACTTCTACCGCGCCGGTCTCGACATCGGCGTCGATCGCATGGCCGACTATCTGAAGAGTTTCGGTTTCGGTTCACCGACCGGGATCGGGCTCGAGAACGAACGCGGCGGAATCCTGCCGACCAGCGCATGGAAGCAGCGTCGTTTCAAGCAGCCTTGGATGTCTGGCGATACGGTCTCGATCTCGATCGGCCAGGGCTACGTCATCGTCACCCCGCTGCAACTCGCGGCCGCGTTCGGTGCGCTGGGAACCGGTCAACTCGTGCGCCCGCGCCTCGTTCTCGAGCGGCTCGCACCCGACGGCACCAGTGTTCCGGAGCCGGTGCAAGTGCTGAATCAACTGCCGATCGACGCGGAGTACCTCGCGCTCGTGCGCAAGGCACTGCGCGGTGTCGTGGTCGAAGGCGGCGGCACCGGTCGGCGATCGCGGGTGCCGGGTCTCGATGTCGGCGGCAAGACGGGTACGGCGCAGGTCGTGAAGCTCGAGAAGACCGCCGGCATGCGCGAGAAGGCGATTCCATGGAAGTACCGCGATCACGCCTGGTTCGGCGCAATCGCACCAGTCGATGCACCCGAGATTGCGATCGTGGTGCTCTGCGAGCACTGCGGTCACGGCGGATCGGCCGCTGCACCGATCGCACAACGCGTGCTGGCGAAGTGGTGGGAGAAGAAACACGCCGGGCCGGCGCCCGTGCTGCAAGCGGCCGTCGTCACCGACTCCGAAGCCGATCACGCCGCGCACGCGGAACACAGTGCTGCGACGCCTGCGGCGCACGAGGCAGCCGAGGAATCCGATGGCGCGGATTGAACGGCGCCTCGCCCAGCACAACGAATGGTGGCTGCTGGGCTTGATCGGGGTGCTGCTCGCGCTCGGCATCGCGAATCTGATGTCGGCGACGCATCCCGAGTCCGATTCCTGGATCACGCCGACCGTGAAGCGACAGGGTTTTGCGTTGTTGCTCGGTCTGCTGGGTTTCGCCGGCGCGATCGCCATCGACTACCGCCGCCTCGAGCGCTGGGTGCCGTTCCTCTTTCTCGGCAGTCTCGGCCTGCTCGTGGCGACGCTGGTGGTCGGAACGGTGACGCATGGCAACCAGAGCTGGCTGGTGTTCGGGCCGCTGCGACTGCAGCCGTCCGAGCTGGCGCGGGTCGGGATGATCCTGATGCTGGCGCGCTACTTCCACCGCAATCCTCCGAGCGAGGTGCACCGGCTGCGCGATCTCATTCGTCCCGGTTTGATCGTCGCAACGACCGTCGGGCTGATCGTGCTCGGTCGTGACATGGGCGTCGCGCTGCTGACGCTCGCGGTCGCGGCGACGTATCTGATCTTCGTGCGCATCCCGCTCCGTTCGTGGGCGGTGGTCGCGGGGACGGCGCTGTTGGCGCTCACGTTCGTCTGGTTCTTCGTGCTCGCCGACTACCAGAAGAGCCGCATTCTCGATGTCGCCGATCCGGGCCGTGACCCCCTCGCATCGGGCTATCAGGCCAACCAGTCGCGCATCGCGATCGGTTCCGGTGGGCTCTTCGGCAAGGGCTACATGGAAGGCACACAGACGCAGCTCCGCTTTCTTCCCACGCAACACACCGACTTCATCTTCTCCGTGCTCGCGGAAGAATGGGGACTGGTCGGCGCGGCCACCGTGTTGGTGCTCTACTTCACGTTGCTGATCTGGGGACTCGTGATCGCGCGCGGCTCGAAGGATTTATTTGGCGCGCTGCTCGCCGTCGGCGTGGTGGGCATGCTCTTCTGGCCCGCGGTGGTGAACATCTTGATGGTGATCGGGCTCGCGCCGGTGATCGGCGTGCCGCTGCCGCTCTTCTCGTACGGCGGCTCGTCGATGCTCGCATCGCTGATCGCGCTGGGCCTGCTGCTCAATGTGTCGCTGCGGCGCTACCTCTTCTGAGCGATGGCTCCTCCCACCCGCAAACGCACGGCTCCCCGCATCGGCGCTTTCTTCGACATGGACAAGACGCTGATCTCGGAGAACTCCGGCTCGCTGTACATGAAGTACCGCTACGAGCGCGGCGAGGTCGATGGTTGGGATCTCGCGAAGGGCCTCTTCGACTACCTGCGTTACAAGGCCGGCATCCTCGACATCCGCGCCTTCACGCAACAGGCGATGATCGAGTTCCGCGGCCAGAGCGAACGCAAGCTGCTGCGCGAAGCGCGCGATTTCGTCGAGAAGATGGTGGTGCCGACCGTCTATCCCGAAGCGATCGAGACGCTGCGCTGGCACCAGAAGCAGGGACACGTGGTGGCGATCGTCTCGGGCGCGACCAAGTTCGTCGTGCGTCCGGTCGCCGAGGCGCTCGGCATCAAGCACTACCTCTACACGCGCCTCGAAGTAGAACACGGCCGATTTACCGGCCGCGTGATCGACCCGCTCTGCTTCGAGGAAGGCAAGATCTACTGGCTGCAGCAATTCATCGACGAGCGCGGCATCGATCTCGCGAAGAGCTGGTTCTACACCGACTCGGTCACCGACCTGCCGCTGATGGACCTGGTCGGCCACCCCGTCGCCGTGAACCCCGACCCGTTTTTGTTTCGCGCAGCAAGGCGGCGCCACTGGCCGGTGAAGTTCTACGAACCACCCGTCGCCGCCGCGCAGCGAGCCGAAGGCGAGCGAAGCTCGTGAGTGGGCGGCGCCACTGGCCGGTGAAGTTCTACGAACCACCCGCCGCCGCCGCGCAGCGAGCCGAAGGCGAGCGAAGCTCGTGAGTGGGCGGCGCCACTGGCCGGTGAAGTTCTACGAACCGCCGAGCTAGCCGGTCAGCTTCTTCGCCATCGCCTCGAACGCGGCCTTCGGTCGTGCGCCCGTGATCTGCTCGATGACGACACCATCCTTGAATGCGAGGATCGTCGGGATCGCGCGCACCTGATACTTCGCCGGTGTCGCCGGGTTGTCCTCGATGTTCATCTTCACGATTTTCACTTTGCCCGCGTAGGTTGCGGCAAGCTCCGCGATGATCGGCGAGATGGTGCGGCAAGGCGCGCACCACTCGGCCCAGAAGTCCACGATCGCCGGCATCTCCGAGTTCAGGATTTCGGCGTCGAAGTTCTGGTCGGTTACTTCTGCGACTGTTGCCATGGATCGTTTCTCCTCGCGGGTTCGCGCTGGGAAGGTTTAGCGTCTACTGCGTTCGAGAGCCCCACTCGCGTGAGGTCGGGTGACGTGTCCTGCGAACCGGACCAGGCTCCGATTCCGCCGCGAACGACCGAGACGCGGACGGCGCCGAGTCGGAGCAGTCGTGCGGCGAGCCGTCGCGCGCTCGACTCGTCGTGCGCGATCACGAGGATCGGGCGCGCTTCGGCCAGCCACGCCTCGGGCACCGACTCGCCCTCGCCGAAGAATGCAGCGTCCTCGATGCGCGGATCTGCGAACGCGGGGTCGCGCACCTGAACGAGCCGTGCCTGATCGTCCGCGAGCGAACGGATTGCAGTCGGCACGTCGATCTCCGCGAAGGAGCGAGCGCCGCCGACGGCCGGGCCGCCGGGGCCGCACGCGGTTCCACCGGCGAAGAGGGCTGCGATGAGCGCGAGGCGGGCCGGCACGGCGCGCCAGCATAGCAGCGACAATGCTGCGTCCGCGTTGACGCTCGACACCCTCGCCGGTATCTTGCGCGTCCTCGCATCCCCTCGGATTCTCGATGCTTTCAGGATTCTCGGGAGCCTCGATCGGCGCCCCGTCTCGAGCCGCACGAGCCCCTGCACGACACTCCGATGCCCGGCGCGACCCCGCTGTGCCCCTGGTTGGAGGACCGATGCCCGAAGTCTCCGCTGACCCTGCGGCACGCGTCCGCGCCATCTTCGAAGAGAGCGCGCGGGTGAAGCGCGCGTTCGCGGCCGAATCGGCGGACGCCGTCGTGCGCGGCGCGGAAATGCTGGCCGCGTGCTTTCGCAGCGGCGGCAAGGCGTTGCTCTTCGGCAATGGCGGCTCGGCGGCCGACTCCCAGCACATCGCGGCCGAGTGGTGCGGCCGCCTCTCGCGCGAACGCATCGCATTGCCGGCAATCGCGCTCACCGCGAACAGCTCCGACATCACCGCGCTCGGCAACGACTACGGCTTCGAGCGCGTCTTTGCGCGCCTCATCGAGGCGCACGGCCGGCCGGGCGACGTCGCGATCGCGATCTCGACTTCGGGCAACTCGCCCAACGTGCTGGCGGCCGTCGACGAAGCGCGCGCACGCGGCTTGCGCACGATCGCGTGGACGGGTCGCGGCGGCGGCAAGCTCGCGAGCCGCGTCGAGCTTGCGCTCGTCGTTCCATCGGACGACACGCAGCGGATCCAGGAATCGCATATCGCGATCGGCCACGCGCTGGCGGAGCTGGTCGACGACGCACTGTTTCCGAAGTCGTGAGCGCCCCATCGTGAAGAAGCCGCCGCGCATCGATCGCAGCCGCGTGCGCACCGTGCCCGCGCGACGTCGTCCGAGCAAGGTGCAGCTCCGCTCCGAAGCGCGCCCGCATCAGAAGGGCGCTTCGTTTGCGGCGTTTCTCGATGCGCTGCCCGGCTTGCTCGGCGCGCGCGATCTGCGCGATGCGATCGCCGCCGCCGCTGCTGCGCGCAGGCGCGGGCGCCCGATTCTTTGGGGTTTCGGCGCGCACGTCATCAAAGTGGGACTCGCGCCGATCGTCGTCGATCTGCTCGAACGCGGTTTCGTGTCGGGCATCCTGATGAACGGCGCCGGCTGCGTGCACGATCTCGAACTGGCGATGATGGGCGCCACATCGGAAGACGTCGGCCCTGCGCTCGATGACGGCACCTTTGGCATGGCGCGCGAGACATCCGAGCGGCTGAACGCCGCGATCGCGCAGGGCGCCGCCGACTCCATAGGGATGGGCGCCGCGATCGGTCGAGAGATCCTCCGCGGTCGCTACCCGCACAAAGAGCGCTCGATTCTCGCGACGGCGTCGCGGCTCGGTGTTCCCGTCACCGTGCACGTCGCGATCGGCACCGACATCCACCACATGCACGCGAGCGCCGACGGCGCCGCGCTCGGCAAGACCAGCCATCACGACTTCGAGACGCTGACGGGACTCGTCGCGATGCTCGAAGGCGGCGTCTACTTCAACGTCGGCTCCGCGGTGATCCTGCCGGAAGTGTTCCTGAAGGCGATCGCGCTGGCGCGCAATCTCGGCCACCGCGTGGAGCGGCTGACGACCGTCAACCTCGACTTCATCCGCCAGTACCGGCCCACCGTGAACGTCGTCGAGCGTCCGACGCGGCTCGGCGGTCGCGGCATTTCGTTGGTCGGCCAGCACGAGATCCTGGTGCCGATGCTCGCCGCAGGGCTGGTCGAATCCGACACGCGGAAGAAGCGGAGGGGCGCGCTATGAGCGGCCGCATCGTACTCCGCGAAGGCGCGCTCGACGCCGAGTCGGCGGACGTGATCGTGCCGCACGTCGTGCTGCCCGAGGGCGCAGATGCGGAGGAGCACCTGCGCACCCACTTTCGCGGGAGCCTCGACGCAGCGCGCGCACGCGGCTGTCGCAGTATCGCGTCGCCCGCGCTCGGCGCGGAGCGCGGCGGACTTCCGCTGCAGCGCAGCGCCGAGATCCTGATCGAAGAAGCGCGTCGCCATTTTGCCGGCGAGTCCTCCATCGAAGAGATTCGCTTCGTGCTCGACGGCGAGCCGAGCTACCGCGTCTTCGAATCCGTGAAGGACGCCGCCCGCGTGGCTGAGCAGATGGAGCGCTTGCGCCAGCGTTCGTGATGCCCGCGTCGCTGGGACCATCCTGAGTATGAGCGGAGGCGATACGCATTTGGTAGTCGAGCTCTTCCACAGCACCGCGGCCCTCTATCTGCTCGCGGGATTCGCGGCACTGATCGGCGTCGCCGTGCCGAAGCTGCGCTTCGGTCGCGCCGTGGCGTGGTTGCTCGCGGCGGGCGCGATCCTCCACGGCATCGCGCTCGCGCGACTCCATACGCTGCCGAATCCGCCGCAACTGACGGATACACCGTCGGCGATCGCGCTGGCGGCCTGGCTCGCCGTGCTCGTGAGCCTGGCGCTGATGCGCAGCCGTCGACTCGAAGGACTCGCGATGCTGGTGTCGCCACTCGCGTTCGCGGGCGTTCTCTACGAAAGTTTCGCGCTGAACGCGTACGCACCCGGCGTGGCGGCCGAGGCGGGATCCTGGCCGCACTTGCATGTGATCCTCACGAGTGCAGGCCTGGCACTGCTCGGCGTCGCCGGCCTCGCGGGCACGCTCTTTCTCGCCGAAGACCGCGCGCTCAAAGCGAAGCGGGCGCCGGCGCTGCGGCGCTCTCTTCCGTCGCTCGAAGCACTCGATCGCGTGAATGCGATGACGCTCGCGGCCGGCTTCCCGCTGCTCAGCTGCGGCGTCATCGCCGGCATGCTGTGGACGCAGGGTGAGACCGGTCACCTCTTCGTCGGCGGCGCGCACGCGGTGTGGTCGGTGATCGCGTGGGCGATCTATCTGGCGCTCGTGGTCGCGCGTTTCGTCGCGGGCCGCCGCGGTCGCGAGGCGGCGGTCTTCGCGGCGATCGGCTTCGCATTCCTGCTCTTCGTCGTGATCGGCATCGGAGCCGTCGCATGAAGATCCTGCTGGTCGGCATGAACCACCGCACCGCACCGGTCGAAGTGCGCGAACGCTTCGCCGTCGGCGACCCGCTGCCTTGGCTCGCGAAGCTGGTGGACTCGCCCGAGATCGACGAAGCCGTGCTCCTCTCCACCTGCAATCGCGTGGAGGTGATCGCCGCGGCGCCTAGCCTCGAGGCGGGACGTCATCGCTTGCGTTCGTTCTTCCACCGCGAGCTCGGACAAGGCGCGCCGTTGCCGCAGCAGCGCAGCGAGAACGCCGTCCTCTACGAGCACGTCGATGGCGATGCCGTGCGCCATCTCTTTCGTGTCGCTGCATCGATCGACTCGCTCGTCGTCGGGGAGCCGCAGATCCTTGGTCAGGTGAAGGAGGCGTATCGGATTGCAGCCGAGGGCGGCGTATGCGGACCGCTGCTGAATCGGCTCTTCGCCAGCGCGTTCGCTTCTGCGAAGCGCGTACGCAGCGAAACGCAGATCGCATCGCGCCCGGTCTCGATGGCGCGCGTCGCCGTCGACCTCGCGCGCCAGATCTTCGAGACGTTGGAAGACAAACACGCGCTGCTGGTCGGCGCGGGCGACATGATCGAAGCGGCGCTCGTCGCACTCCGCGGCGCGGGGCTCGCTGGTGTCGCCGTGGTCAACCGCACGCCGGAGCGTGCCAGCGAACTTGCGGCGCGTTTCGGCGCAACCGCGCACGGCCTCGACGAGCTGCCGCGGTTGCTCGTCACCTCGGACGTGGTGCTGACATCGATCGGCGTCGATCGGCCGCTCCTCGATGCGCCGCTCTTCGAGGAAGCGCTGCGCGCGCGGCGGCGGCGCCCGATCTTCGCGATCGATCTCGGCGTGCCGCGCAACATCGATCCCGCCGTGAACCAGCTCGACGACGTCTACCTCTACGACGTCGATGATCTCGGCGGCGTCGCCGAAGCCAACGCCGAAGAGCGACGCCGCGAGACGGTGCGCGCCGAGGCGATCGTGCAGGAAGAAGTCGAGCGGTGGGGCGGCTGGCTTTCGGCGCTGCAGGCGGTGCCGACGATCCGGCGCCTGCGCGCGCGCGCTGAGTCGATCCGCCAGGGGGAGCTCGAGAAGGTCGTCGCGAAACTCGGTCTCGATGAAGCGCAACAACGCGGTGTCGAGGCGCTCACGCGCGCCGTCGTGAACAAAGTGCTGCACGCACCGGTCTCGCGGCTGCGCGAGCAAGCCGAGAGCGACGGCGGCCTCGCCTACCTCGAAGCTGCGAAGGTGCTCTTCGCACTCGACGATCCCACGGCCCCTGGCGCCGATGCCGACGCGGCTGCGAGCGACGAGCGCGGCGATGACGAGGCGTGCTCGTGAAGCGCCTGCGCCTCGCGACGCGCGGCTCGCAGCTCGCGCTGGCGCAATCGGGCTGGGTGGCGCGGCGCGTCGAGCAAAAGCTGGGCGTCGCGGTCGAGCTGATGACGGTGCGCACCAGCGGCGACCGTCTCGCCGATGTGTCGCTCGCGAAGATCGGCGGCAAGGGTCTCTTCGTGAAGGAGATCGAGGAGGCGCTGCTCGAGGGTCGCGCCGATCTAGCCGTGCACAGCGCGAAGGATCTTCCCGCGCGGATCGCCGCGGGCCTCGTGCTGGCCGCGTTCCCGGAGCGCGGCGATTCCCGCGACGCGCTGGTGACGCGGGAAGCGGGCGCCCATCTGCTCGGGCTGCCACAGGGCGCGCGCGTCGGCACCGGCAGCGCGCGTCGCCACGCACAACTCTGTGCGCTGCGACCGGACCTCGAAGTCGTCGCGCTGCGCGGCAACGTCACGACGCGACTCGAACGTCTCACGGAACAACGCTTCGATGCGGTGATTCTCGCGTGCGCGGGACTCGATCGGCTCGGTCTCGGCGCGCGCATTCACGAGCGTGTGTCGGCCGATCTGATGCTTCCTGCGGTGGGGCAGGGCGTGCTCGCGATCGAAGCGCGCAGCGGCGAAGCGCTCGCCGATGATCTCGCTGCGCTGACCGATGCGCCGAGCGCGCGCGCGATCGCTGCCGAGCGCGCATTTCTCGCGCGCCTCGAAGGCGACTGCAACGTGCCGCTCGCGGCTTACGCGGAGCCGCAGCCCGACGGCACGCTGCGGCTGCGCGGGATGGTGCTCAGCGCGAACGGCGCCGCCGTTGCGCAGGTCGAAGCGAGCGGCGCGGATCCTGCGGCGCTCGGTGTCGCGGTGGCGGAGGCCGTGCTCGCGAAGGGTGGCGCCGCGATTCTCGCCGAACTGCGTCGCGAGTTGGTGTCGTGAGCGACGCGTCGCGCGGTCGCGTGCTGCTGGTCGGCGCCGGTCCCGGCGATCCCGATCTCATCACGCTGCGCGGCGCCGAAGCGCTGCGGCGCGCCGACGTCGTCGTGTACGACTCGCTGGCAGGGCGCGAACTCCTCGACCTCGCGCCCGCGCACGCGGAGCGCATCGACGTCGGCAAGCGCAGCCACGACAGCCTCGTCAGCACGCAAGAGGCGATCAACGAGCTGCTGATTGCGCGCGCGCGCTCGGGTCAACTCGTGGTGCGCCTGAAGGGCGGTGACCCGTTCGTCTTTGGTCGCGGCGGCGAAGAAGCGAGCGCGTGTCGCGAAGCCGGCGTGCCCTTCGAAGTGGTGCCCGGTGTCACATCGGCACTCGCCGCGCCCGCGTTCGCCGGCATCCCGGTGACGGACCGACGCCATTCCGGTTCCTTCGCCGTCGTCACCGGGCATCGCGATCCCGGTCGCCCGTGGACCTCGATTCGCTGGGACAAAGTCGCAACCGGCGCCGATACGCTCGTCGTGGTGATGGGCATGCGCAATCTCGAGAAGATCGTCGAGACACTGCTCGAACACGGGCGCGCGCCCGACACACCGGCGGCCGTCGTGATGGAAGGCGGCACGCCGCGCCAACGCGTCGTCGAAGCGCCGCTCGCGGAGTTGGCGCTGCGCGTGCGTGAGGCGCAGCTCACGGCGCCCGCGGTGATCGTCGTGGGCGAAGTCGTGCGCTTGCGCGCGCAGCTCGCGTGGTGGGAATCGGGGCCGCTCTTCGGCAAGCGTGTGCTCGTGACACGCGCGGCGGATCAAGCGGCAGATCTGGTTGCGGTGTTGCGCGAGATGGGCGCCGAAGCGTCGTGCGTGCCGATGACCGAAACGCGCGTCTTCGAGGACGACCGCTTCACGCCGGCGCTGCGCGCGATCGATCAATACGACGCGATCGTCTTCACCAGCGCCAACGCGGTGCGCGCGCTCGGCGAGCGACTCGTCGCGCACGGCCGGCCGCCGGCGCAGCTGCGCACGCGCGTGCTCTGCGTGGGGCCGGGCACCGCGAGTGCGGCGCGCCGCGCGGGTTTCGTCGCGCCGGAAGTTCCCGCCGCGCGCTACGACGCGGCGTCGCTCGCGCAAGCCGTGCGCGACGTGTTGCCGCCCGCGGGTCGCCGCTTCTTGTTCCCGTGCGGCTCGCTGTCGCGACCGACGTTGCCGCAGAGTCTGCGCGACGCCGGCGCCCGCGTCGATGAAGTGATCGTGTACGCGACGGCGCCGGCCGACGTGGACGTTGCGCAGCTGCGCAACGCACTGGTCGCGGGCGAAGTCGATGCGCTCACCTTCGCGAGTCCGTCGGCGGTGCGTCGCTTCGCTGCGTGTCTCGATGAAGCGTCGCGCGCGGCGGCGTCGCGCGCGGTCGTCGCGGCGATCGGCACCGTGACGGCCGAGGCGCTCGTCGAAGCCGGGCTGCCGGCGCAGGTGGTTCCCGAGCGTGCCGGTGCGCGCGGGTTGGTCGAGGCGCTCGCGCGACACTTCTCGGCGCAGGCGCGAGGAGACGGTGAATGAGTTTTCCGACGGTTCGGATGCGGCGAATGCGAGGCAGTGACGCGCTGCGGCGGCTGGTTCGCGAGACGCGCCTCTCGCGCGATGACCTCGTGCTTCCGCTCTTCGCGGTGACAGGCAGTGGCGTACGCGAGCCGATCGCGTCGATGCCCGGCGTGTTCCGCTTTTCGGTCGATCAGATCGCGGAGGAAGCGAAAGTCGTCGCGGATCTCGGCATCCCGGCGGTGATCCTCTTCGGCATCCCCGACGCGAAGGATGCGCGCGGCTCGGGCGCCGACGCGGCGAATGGAATCGTGCAGCGCGCCGTCGCCGCGGCCAAGCGCGCCGCGCCCGAACTCTGCGTGATCACAGACGTCTGTCTCTGCGAGTACACCGATCACGGTCACTGCGGCGTGCTCGATGGCGAGCAAGTCGCGAACGATCCGAGCGTCGCGCGGCTCGCCGAGACGGCGCTTTCGCACGCGCGCGCCGGCGCCGACATCGTGGCGCCGTCCGACATGATGGACGGCCGTGTCGCCGCGATTCGCGCGACACTCGACGGAGCGCGCTTCGAAAACGTTCCGATCCTCGCCTACGCCGCGAAGTACGCGAGCGCGTTCTACGGCCCGTTCCGCGAAGCGGCCGCGAGCACGCCCGCGTTCGGCGATCGCCGCGGCTACCAGATGGACCCGCCGAATCAGCGCGAGGCATTGCGCGAGATGCAACTCGATCTCGAAGAAGGCGCCGACATCCTGATGGTGAAGCCAGCGCTGCCGTATCTCGACGTGCTGGCCGAAGCGCGCCGCCGCTTCGACATTCCGCTCGCCGCGTATCACGTGTCCGGCGAGTACGCGATGTTGATGGCCGCCGCCGAACGCGGTTGGCTCGATGGCCCGCGCGCGATGCTCGAGTCGCTGGTCGCGATCAAACGCGCCGGCGCGGATTTCATCCTGACGTACGCAGCCAAGGACATCGCGACGCGCCTCGCGTCGTGAAAGGCGCCTCGGGCGCCGCGCAGCGAGCCGAAGGCGAGCGAAGTTCATCAAGACGGGGGGGGTGGCATGGCGCTTGTCTACAAAGTGATCGAGACCAGCAACGTCGCCGACGACGAGCTGGAGCGCATCCTGAACGAGTGGGTCGCGCAGGGCTGGAGCTTCGAAGGCTTCCACTTCGCGATGCGCGAGAACTCGAAGCGCCCGTCGATGGCGTTCGTGACTTTCACGCGCGAAGGCTGAGACGCTAAGAAGCGTCGCCGTCCGGCCCGGTTTTCGTCGTGCCGGTGCGCTGGCCGAAGAGTCCGTCGAACTTCGTGACGCCGATGTCGCCGAGCACCGAGATCTGGCATGCGAGGCGCAGTCCCGCTTCGTGATTGTGCGGCGGAAAGCCGAGTCGCCACTGCTCGATCGAGGTCGGCTCCGACACGGGACCGTCGATGCGCACCGCGCAGGTTCCGCAGGTGCCGAAGCCGCGGCAATGGATCGCCTTCGCGACGTTGTGATAGAGCGGCAGCCGCGCGCGCAACAACACCATGCGCAGATTCGCGCCGGCGAGACACTCGATCGACTTGCCGGCGAAGCGGACGGTGGGCATGCGGTCGAGACTAATCCCCGCGTGACTAGAAGGCGAACCGCGCGACGCTACTGACGCGTTCACACGGTGACGAGCCGGAGAAGCCGCGCGAGCGATCGGCGGCGCTCGTGCTCGTCGGTGCGCGATGCCGACCGCACCACCAGGTAGTTCATCCTGAGCTCTTCCCGGTACTGCGCGATGCGCTCCGCGACTTCGCCGATCTCGCCAATGAGTACGCGATCCTCCGCCGCGCCCGCTGCGCGCGCGGCGATCGCAGCGCGCGCGCGCGACGCCATCGCTGCGAACTCCGCCTCGGCGCCCTCACGCACGCGCCGCGCCGTCGCCGCGTCTTCCGCGATGTGCACGGTGCGCATCACCGCGACCGGCAGCGATTCTTGCGCGACGCCGGCCGGAAGCTGTGCTGCGTGCTCGGCAAAGTTCTTCGCGAGCGTCTCGAGGCTCTCGATCGGGGATGCGAGATACGGCAGTCCGCGGCGCGCGGCTTGCGTGAGTCCCTTCGCGCCGAACGCAGCGACCCAGATCGGTGGATGCGGCTGCTGGATCGGCAGCAGCGCGGCGAGCGCGCCGTCGTCATCGCGCTCGCTCGCGCTCCACGCCGCGAGGATCGCGTCGAGCGCTTCGTCGAAGCGGTCGCGCTTGTCGCGCGGGTCGATGCCGAAGGCCTTGAACATCGCCGGCTCGAAGCCGCGACCGACACCGAGGATTGCGCGCCCATCCGAAAGCTGGTCGAGCGTCGCGACCTCCGCCGCCATCCGCAGCGGATCGTGGATCGAGATCAGCAGCGACGTGGTGCCGAGTCGCACGCGTCGTGTGATGGCCGCGATCGCGCTGAGCGTGACGATCGGCGACGCCGTGGCGCCGGGTCGCAGATGACCTTCGGGCAGCCAGATCGAGTCGAAGCCGCTCTCGTCCGCCCACACCGCGAGATCGGCGGTCGCGCTCCACGACTGCGCGTCGGTCGGACCGCCGAGCGCGAGGCCGAGGCGCAGCGGGCTCCGCAAACTAGGAGACTGACCCAAGACTGCCTCCGCACGTCTGGCCGCGCATCCATCCCCGCTCGCTTCGTTGCGCTCGCTCGCCGTAGCTCCCGCTACGCCTCGTTCGCGCGCCTTGCGAGCGGGGCGTCTGCGCGCCCAGCCGCAC
>JANNKU010000018.1:0-21078 GCA_031396445.1 Deltaproteobacteria bacterium
GCGCTGCTGAAGCTGCTGGTGCCGAAAGCGCTGCAAGTGGAGCTCTTCCGCGCGCTCCTCGACAGCCAGGCCGGCGAACACGCCGCGCGCATGACCGCCATGGAAAGCGCCACGCGCAACACCGAAGACATGATCAGCAGACTGACGCTGCAGTACAACCGAGCCCGTCAAGCCGCGATCACGAAAGAACTCATGGAGATCGTCTCCGGCGCAGAAGCGCTCCGATAGCGCGCCTCCGCACACGCGAGTAGCAAGTACGAGTTGCGGCCAGCGCCGCAGAAGAAGACCGACGACAGGAAATATTAGGTGCGGCGCGCGCAGTGAGCCGCAGGCGAACGGAGAAAATGAGATGGCAGGTGCGAACGGTCGCGTAGTTCAGGTGTTGGGTCCCGTCGTGGATGTCGAGTTTCCGCCCGGCGAGTTGCCCGAGGTCTACACGGCATTGCGACTCACCAACGCGGCGATCAGCGACGCCGAGAACAACCTCGTAATCGAGGTTGCGCAGCACCTCGGCGAGAACACCGTGCGCTGCGTGTCGATGGACACCACCGACGGTCTCACGCGCGGCGCGCCGGTCATGAACACGGGCGACGGCATCCGCGTTCCGGTTGGTCCCGGAACGCTCGGCCGCATCATGAACGTGATCGGGGAACCGGTCGACGAGCGCGGTCCGATCGCATCGACGAAGACGCTGCCGATCCATCGACCTGCGCCGCTCTTCGTCGATCAGGCGACGTCTGTCGAGACGCTCGAAACCGGCATCAAGGTCGTCGATCTGATCGCGCCGTATCCGAAGGGCGGCAAGATCGGCCTCTTCGGCGGCGCCGGCGTCGGCAAGACCGTCGTGATCCTCGAGCTGATCAACAACATCGCGAAGCAGCACGGCGGCTTCTCGGTCTTCGGCGGCGTCGGCGAGCGCACCCGCGAAGGCAACGATCTCTGGCACGAAATGGCCGACGCCAAATTGAGTGACGGCACCACCGTGCTCGACAAGGCCGCGCTGGTCTTCGGCCAGATGAACGAGCCGCCGGGAGCGCGCGCTCGCGTCGGTCTCTCGGCCCTCACCGTCGCCGAGTACTTCCGCGACGAAGAGGGCAAGGACGTGCTGCTCTTCATCGACAACATCTTCCGCTTCACGCAGGCCGGCTCCGAGGTTTCGGCGCTGCTCGGCCGCATCCCGTCGGCAGTGGGCTATCAGCCGACACTTTCGACGGACATGGGCGAGCTGCAAGAGCGCATCACTTCGACGAAGAAGGGCTCGATCACGTCGGTGCAGGCGATCTACGTGCCCGCCGACGATCTCACCGACCCGGCGCCCGCCACTGCGTTCGCGCATCTCGATGCGACGACGGTGCTCTCGCGCCAGATCGCCGAGCTCGGCATCTATCCCGCCGTCGATCCGCTCGACTCGACGAGCCGCATGCTCGATCCGCAGACGGTTGGCGAAGAGCACTACAACGTCGCGCGCGGCGTGCAGCAGGTGCTGCAGCGCTACAAGGATCTGCAGGACATCATCGCGATTCTCGGCATGGACGAGCTGTCGGAAGAGGACAAGATCACGGTGGCGCGCGCGCGCAAGCTGCGGAACTTCCTGTCGCAGCCGTTCTCGGTGGCCGAGCAGTTCACCGGAACACCGGGCCGCTACGTCCGGCTCGAGCAGACCATCAGCGGCTTCAAGGAGATCCTCGAGGGCAAGCACGACGCGCTGCCCGAGCAGGCGTTCTTCATGGTCGGCACCATCGAAGAAGCCGTCGAGAAGGGCAAGCGGCTGGTCTGATGGCGCCGCTCCAACTCACCATCGTGACGCCGGAAGGTGTTCGCTTCGAGGGAGCGGTCGATCGCGTCCTCGTGCCGGGCGCCGAGGGCGATTTCGGCGTGCTGCCCGGCCACGAGCGCTTCCTGTCGCCGATTCGGATCGGTGAAGTGGAGCTGGAAGAGTCGGGCGGCAAGCGTTCGTTCGCGGCCGTCTCCGATGGCTTCGCGGAGGTGTCGGGCGACAAGGTCGTGTTGATGGTGGACTCGTGCGAGTTCGCCGTCGACATCGATACGGCGCGCGCCGACCACGCGAAGGCGCAGGCCGAGCGAGAGATCGAGCAGGCGAAGCGCAATCACGCGGAAGAGGCGTCGTACCGGCTCGCCGAAGCGGCGCTTCAGCGCGCGCTGGTGCGGATCCAGGTGTCGGCGAAGAGTCGCTAGCCGCTCGATTCGTTCACCTCTTCGTCGCGCACGCGGCACATTCCGAATCCGACACAGAAGAAACGTCGGGACCCTTCAGATTCCTTGGCAATGGCGGACGCGTTCCATGATGGGGTGCGCGCCGCCTGTCCGAGGAGTCGCCGCATGCAGCTTGCCGGTCGTTCAGTCACGCAAGCGATTTTCGGATCCGCGCTTCGACGCATCTCGTTTTCATGCTGGGCACCATCGCCGCTGCGATGGCTCTCGTCGCGGAACGATCTCAGCGTCGGGTGCGTATCTCCCGATCGCGCAGCCGTGGATGGTGAAGGCGCGCGTCGAGCTGCGCCTGGCGATTCCGGGCGGCGACTCCGTCACCGCGTCGGGCCGCGTCGTGATGACGAACGTCCCGGGCAACGTGATGAAGCGCAATCTACCGTTCGGAATCGGCGCGCACTTCGATCAGGTGAACGAGCAGTCGTCGGTGGCGTTGCTGCTCTACGCAGAGGAGCGAAGCCGGGCGCCTTGTCTTTGACTCATCGATTGCGGAGACGCGCGGTATCAGATCTCGATGCGCCCGCCCTCGTCACAGCGCGCCTCGATGGGCGGCGCGTACGTCTCGGTGCTCAAGAGCAGCTCCTGATAGATGACGGAGCCCGAAGCGGCGCAGATCGGGACCGTCTGACCTTCCGAGATCGACCCCTCGAACAGCCACGTCGTGCATTCCGCGGGCGTGCTCGCCTCGCAGACACGAACCTGCGTCGAAGGCGGCTCCGCATCGATCTTCGTGAGCTGGCAACAGGCTGCGTGCGCCGTGCCCGACTGTATTGCGAATAGAAGTGCCGTCGTCGCACTCAGAATCTTCATCGTTTCCTCCGCCTCGTGATCATCGAAACAGACGCGCTTCGATTGACACAGAAGAAAATCATCGTAGCGTGCGCGCCGGATGAGCATGGTCACAGCGCGCCAGATCGTCGGATCGTTCGTTGCGATCATGTTGTCGATTGTTTGGTCGCACGCGGCCGGCGCCGTGACGCTCGTCTCGAGTTGGCCGATCGGCGGCGACGTCGTTCCGGTGACGATGACGTTCACCGACTTGCCGAGCGGGAACGGCGTCGAGATCACCGTCGCGATTCCAGAAGGAATGGGCGACATCCTCGGGCTCTTCGGGAATGTCACCAACGAGAGCCTCGTCTCGCACCTCGATGCCGTCGGCGCGCTCGTGTATCAGAAGCAGTTCGCGGCGAACCTGGTCTACAAGGTCGGCGGCGGGAACGAAGTGGCGCCGGTGCAGCAGTGGGATTGGGGGCTGCTCTTCGGGAGTTCCACCTGGCAGAGCGAAGACATCCACACCGCCACGTTTCAGCTGACCGCGCCGGGTTTGACGAGCGTTCATCTACTCAACGCCGCGAACCAAGGCTGGTACTTCGGCGTCCGGATCCGCCACACACTCGGTCCGAAGATGAAAGCGAGCATCGGCTTTCCAGTGAGCCCACCGCCAGCAGGCAACGCGCCCACGATTGCGATCACGACACCCGCCGAGGCAGCGGTCTTTGCACAGAGCGACGTTCCCGTCGCTGGAACCCTTACCGGCACGACGCCCATCGCCGTCACGGTGAATGGGATCTGGGCTTACCTCAGTTCGGGTTCCGTCGGCTTTCAGCGCACGCTCACGCTGGCCGACGGCACGCACACGATTCGCGCGCTGGCGGGCAACTCCTGGGGCCATACAGGCGATGAGGTCACGGTCACAGTCGATACGGTCGCGCCCGTCATCTCCATCGCGGCGCCAGCCGTTGGAACGCTCACGACTGGCGACTCGATCGTCGTCTCGGGTACAGCGGCCGACACAACGAGCGGCGTCGCGAGTGTCGTCGTAAACGGCGTCTCGGCGACACTCGTTGGCAGTGCCTTCAACGCTCTAGTTCCGCTGGCTCTCGGCGCGAGCTCGATCACGGCGACGGCTACGGATGTCGCGGGCAACACCGCGGCTGCGTCCACCAGCGTCACGCGCGGGATCGCACCGGCCGTCGCCATCACCGCGCCGGCTACTGGACTGCTCACGAACCAGACTCCGGTCGCGGTTACCGGAACTGTGAGTGGCAACGCTCCCGTCTCGGTGATCATTGGTGGCGTTGCGGCGACCGTCACAGGCGAAACGTGGATCTCGAGCGTTGCGCTCGCGGAAGGAAGCAACACGCTCACCGTGAGCGCGGTGAATGCGTTTGGCAGTGGCAGCAGCTCGGTCGCGGTGACCCTCGACACGACTCCGCCGATCGTCACGATCGCGACACCTGTTGAGGGTGCGCAGACCGCGGCGGCGAGCATCGTGGTCGAGGGGACCGTAGAAGACGCGAGCCCCATCGCATCGCTTCTAGTGAACGGCCAATCTGTTCCGGTCGTAGCCGGAACCTTCACGACGAGCCTCTCGCTCTCAGTGGGCACCAACTCGATCGCGGCCGTCGCGACCGATACGGCCGGGAACTCGGGATCGGACTCTTCGATGGTCGAGCGCGGGGTTTCGCCGACCATCAGCATCGCGTCGCCAGGGCAAGGATTCGCGACGGCCGAGTCCGAGACCGTGGTGACCGGGGTTGTCACCGGAACGGAGCCGCTCGCAGTTCTCGTGAACGGCAGCACGGCTTCAGTTGGAGCGGGGGCCTTCTCCGCGACCGTTCCTCTCCTGGTCGGCGCCAACACCATTGCGGCCTCGGTCTCGAACGCGTTTGGAAGCGCGAGCGCCGAGATTTCCGGAACGCGGACCGAGACCGGGCTTCCGCTCTCGATCACGATTCAGTCACCGCCGGACGGCGCGGTCGTCTCGGCCCGCGTGATCTCGGTATCGGGGGCCGTGAGCGACGGAACCGCGCAGGTCACTGTGAACGGTACCGCCGCAATCGTCACGGGAACGCAGTACATCGCGCCCATCGTCGAGTTGGTCGAGGGCGAGAGCACGCTCGTCGCCGTCGCGACCCGTGGCTCCGACACAGCGCAGGCACAGACGACCATTGCCTACAACTCGCCGCCGCAGGTGGTGATCACGTCGCCGGCGGAGGGCGATGCGCTCCGCGTAGCGTTGACCGACGTCGTGGGCGTCGTCGATGATCTCGCGGCCTACGTCGACGTGAACGGCGTCGTCGCAAGCGTTGGCTCCGGTGGGCGCTTCACCGCTAGCGACGTGCCACTCGCCCTCGGCGAGAACCCGCTTCGCGCGCGAGCGATCGATCTCTTCGGCGCCATGGGAACCGACGAAGTCCGCGTCATCCGCGACGACGCATCACTCCCTCGGCTTCGGCTCGTCTTCATGAGTCCCGAGCGGTATCCGTTCCTCGTTGGCCCCGACACCGAACCGTTGCCGCTGATTGCGGAGGACGCTGCAGAGTTCCGTGCTGCGCTCGGTGGGCTCGGGTTCCCCGGCGACGAGTTCGTGCCGCCGATCGATCGGATCCAGCACAGCTACGGCGACCACGTCGTCTTCGCCTTCGCGGAGGAGCCCGGAGACATCGCGTTCTTCGAGAACGATGTCCTCTTGGAGGGCCCGTTCCCCCTCTTGCCGATCGCAGACCTTCCCAATGACTTCATCTTCCAGTTCGGCGACCTCGATCCGGACGTGATCCCCGAACTCTTGCCGATCGATTTCCACGCTCGGTACTTCACGACATTCACTCGATCGGTCCCGATCGATGGAGGCGCGATCGAGGGCGAGTTCACACTGCGCGCCGAGGCGTCGAGCGGCGGCGTCGATGAGCTGCTCACCGCGACCGACGTGGGTCTGCCGATCGTTGAGATCCTCTCGCCCGCCGATGGCTCGACGGTTGCGCCCGGAGCGATCACTGTCACCGGGACCGCGGCCTACGACGGGAACCTGTTCCAGCGCGTCCGTTACGACGTGTACGACGAGGAGAACTTTCTCCTGCTCACGACGGGGACGGTCCCGCTCATCGCCGGCCGCTTCTCGATCCCGGGCGTTGCACTCGGCACTGGACGGCACTGCGTATTCGTCACGGCTTCCGACGCGGCGGGCAACAACGAGGGTGACGACACCTGCTTCACGGTCGATCCGGATGCGCCGACGGTGCAATTGGCTTCGCCGCGCGACGGCGAGGCAGTGCTCGCGTCGAGCGTGAGTGTCGACCTCAACTTCGCAGCGCCGACGACACTCGTCTCGGTCAACGGAGCGGCAGACGGACGGAGCCTTCCGGCCGGCGTGGCGAATGATCTGCTCGCGCTCGCACTCGCCGTCGGCCCGAATGTCGTCACGCTCGTGGTGGACTCAGGCACAGGCCCGGTCACGTTCGCGTTCACGATCTTCCGCGTGGAGTCGGTCGAGCCGATTCGGATTGTCGAGCCGCGCGACAACGCGCTCCGCAATCTCTCGAGCGTTCCCGTCACGGTGCGCGCGCCGCTTGGCACCACGGCGGTCAGCATCAACGGCGTGCTCGCTACGCGCGCGGCCGACGGCGTCTCTCACGTCGCGGACGTAGTCATCGGCTCGGGTGACAACTCGGTCGTTTCGATCGCGTACCCCTTCGGCCAGATCGCGACCTCGAACATCGTGGGTGACTTCAAGGCACCTCGTTTCCTAGCGGCGATTCCCTCGGATGGTTCGGTGACGGCCGATGCCGAGACGATCCTCGCTGGGTACTTCGACGAGGATGCGCTCATTGCGGTGGAGGGCCCGGCGGGGAGCGTCTCGACATCGACTCGGTTCGACCAAGCGCTCAGCAATCGGCGATTCGGGTTCGAGATCTACCGGTTCGATGTAGGCCCACTGTCGCTGGTCGCAGGAACGAATGAGATCACGGTGCGGGCAAGGGACGCTGCGGGAAACGAGAGCACTCATGTGTTGAGCATCGAGCGGCAGGCGGGAGCACTGGTGCTCGCGAGCCCCGCGGACGGTGCCTCGACGCCCGGCTTCCGAACGAACGTCGTGCTTCAAGCGCTCGCCGACTTGACGATCGAAGCGTGGTACTCCGGAGCAGCCCGCGTGCCTGCCTTCACCGGCGTGCAATTGAGTCCGGGGACGAACACGTTCTCGGGCGTTCCGTTGCAGCCGGGTCAGAACGACATGCGCGTCGTCTACCGAGGAGCCGGTGGGGCCGCGGGAGTTCTCACCTTCGGCATCGTCTCGACCGCCGAGAACTTCGCGACGATTACCGGAACGGTGATCGACTCGCGCACGGGCAGCGGCCTCGGTGGTGCGCTCGTCACGATCACCGTGAACGGCGTGACAGTCGTTGTGGCTACGGCTCCAGATGGTTCTTACAACGCGCGGGTCGAGCCGGGTGACACTGCGATTCTCGTGAGCCGCGAAGGATTTCTCGACGAAACCTTCGCAGCCACGGTCATCGCAGGAGAAACGAGGGTCGTCGATGCGGCGCCGCTGCCGTGGACGACGGCGAGTCAACCGATCCCTGGAGCGCCGCCCGGAACGTCGACCAGCGTTGTCGCGGGCCTCGTTCGCGACCGACAAGCCGGAGATCCGATCGCAGGAGCATCGATCGAAGTGCTGGTCGATGCCATTCCGTTTTCCACGACGAGCGGAGCAGACGGAAGCTATCGCGTGGACGGACTGCCGAGCGGCCAGTTCTCGATGACCGTGAGCCGCGTCGGCTACACGACGCGGATTTTCGAGGTTCCGCTCACCACCACAGTCCTGCTGGCGATCGACGTCGTGCTCGAAACGGGTGGTGCCGGCGGAAACACAACGACGACGGTCGCGGGCACCGTGACGGATCGTGACGGTCAGCCGCTTGCAGCCGCGGAAATCACCGCGAGTGTTGGAGGCACACCGATCTCGACGAGTTCGGGCGCCGATGGTCGCTACCGGCTCGATGGCATCCCGCCGGGCGCGTTCTCCGTCGTGATCTCGCGGGCAGGGTACTTCCCGCAGATCTACGAGATTCCCTACGCAACCGCAGTTCTCGTACCGCTCAATCCGGTGCTCGCGCGCATCGCAACGACGACGACGGTGGTCGGAATCGTGCGCAGCAGGATCACCGGCTTGGTCGAGCAGAATGTGCTCGTCGAGCTGCTCGGCTCCGAGTTCACGGCGACGACGGATGCATCCGGCCGCTTCACGATCGAGCAAGTTCCGATCGGAACCGAGCAGACGCTTCAGCTCGCGAAGCCCGGCTTCCTGGAAGAGTTCGCGACCTTCACCGCACCCACGCTCCCCGAGGGCTACCCGCTCGAGTTGGAGCTGAGCTACCCGCGCCTCGAGAGTTCGGATGCAACGCTCGCAATCGGCCCGGATGCAAGCGGCACCGTGGTCGATTCGCTGACGGGCAAGGCGCTGCCCGGTGCACTCGTCGAAGCGGGGTCGATCACAGCGATTGCTGACGGCGATGGTCGCTTCACGCTGCACGGGCTGACGCTGCGCACGCCGGTCGAGGTGATCGCTTCGGCGGCGGATCACGAGGTGCAGAAGGTAGTGGCACTCGTCGTCGCTGGAGGCGGCGATCCGCTCGACTTCTCGCTGGGCGCGTTGCGACTGGGAGAAATTCAGGGCGTCGTGACAGATGCTGCGAGCGGCCAACCAATCCGCGAGGCCGAGGTCCGAGTCGAAGGCAGCGAGACGCTCGTCGCCGCAACCAAGTCCGACGGCAGCTACCGATTGCTCTCGGTTCCTGTGGGCACCCACGACGTCACGGTGATCAGCCCCGAGCATTTCCCCGCGTCGATTGGGGGCGTTGCCGTACCCGAAGCTCCCTCGACAATTGCAAGTGTCTCACTCGATGCGCGTCCGAGAGTCGGTGGACTCGAAGGTCGCGTCGTCGATGAGACGACAGGTCTACCCATCGCCGGCGCGCTTCTGACACCCGAGGCGGGCGTTCCGGCGACGACATCTGCGGCAGACGGTCGCTACGCATTCGAAGGCCTACGCGCCGGTCTCAACCGCGTGACGATTGCGGCCAGCGGATACGCGGCGAGCGTGCGTGCCGCGCCCGTTTCCGCTGACGTCGATTCTGCGACGCCGACGGTCACCAGCTTCGACTTCAAACTCTCCTCCCCGATGACCGACGCGAGTGCCGTGAGCGCAGTGATCGTGGCCAGCGAAGGTGGGTTTCTCGAAACACCCGACGGTCGGGCGCGCCTCGACATCCCGCCCGGTAGTCTCACGGGCGACGGCGAGATCACAGTGCGTATCACCTCGCAGCCGGAAGCAGTAGCGGGCGACGCTCTTTCGACGGACCCGGAGTTGAATCTGCCGCCGGTCACCGCGCTCGCCGACGAGATCGAGATCTTGGTCGGTGCGCCGCCCGGCGGCGAGAAGCCGTTCCTGGTAGGCCCGACGTTCTTCTCGGCACGCTTCTACGAGTCGGCATCGGTCACTTCCAGCGCTGCCGAGCGCAGCGCCTTCCCCTATTTCTTCGACGGCTCGCAGTGGACGGCGTTGGCGATGGTCCCGTATTTCCACGCCGTCGATCGGATCAACAACGTCGTCGTCGTGGGCCTGCTCTTTGGAGAGACCGAGACCGGCCGCGATGTGATCGCCAGGCCAACGACGAAGCGGCCGATCCAACTCGCGCAACTCGGCGGCGGGCTGCCGGGCGGAGGCTTGATCGTCGACTCGTTCCGCCTGATCGTCGGCGCGGTCGCGGCCAACGCGGTCATCAACGAGAACGTCGAGGTCGTCGATCTTCTCGGCAACAGCGACTTCAACACGACACAGGCGGATCCGCCGTTCTACGCGATCAACACGTACTCACGGCCGATTCTCGTCGCCCATGGCTGGAGCCCGCAGGCGATCTTGGTGGATTCGCAAACGTTCGGTCCTAGCGCGAGCGCGCGATACTCGACGATGCTCCGAGACCTGATCAACAGCACAAACGCGATCTATCGCCCAATCTGGCTCACGTACAACTCGCGCGCGAGTCTCGCGGCGAACGGGCAAGCCTTCGCCGAGAAGATCCAAGCGATGTACGCGGACGGAACGGAGGAAGATCCACTCTTTGGCGACGCCTTCGAGTTCCCGATCAACACCTTCCAGAATCCGAAGATCTTCGGGACGTTCGACGCCTTCGGCTTCAGCATGGGTGGCCTGCTCGGGCGCTCCTACCAACGCGCGTCGTTCTACTACGACTCGGCCCCATCGCTGCCAGGCGATGAGGAACGGCGAGGGCGCTTCAACCGGATGGTTTCGATGGGAACGCCCCATCACGGTGCACTGCAAGCGCTCCGCGGTTACGCGACCGGAGTAGGGATCGCCTTCGGAGCCCCGATCGAGCTGGTCTTGAGCATCTGGTCACCCGGAACCAATCAGCTCTTCGACTACTTGGACGACGACGGCGTTGCGTGCCCAGTCTCGGGCAACTCATTCCTGTGCGGGCTCAACCGTGATCCGCGCAGCGGTCCAAACAAGGAGATCAGCGCAATCGCTGGGACCAAATCGATCGTTGGTTTGGGTCCGGTGTTGCTCGACCTGGGGATCAGCGTGGTGCCGAGCGCGATCAGCGACGGCGTCGTACCGCTATCGAGTGGGCATGGGGAGAGCACACTCTCGCGCCGGCTCGTGCGGGCACTTCATGGACGAAAAAAGTTCCAGCAGACCTTCGATCATCACAACGCGGGGCAGGATGCGACATCCAGCGGCGAGGGTGACCAGCGCATCCAGCGCTTTGTCGACACCGACATCCTGCCCACCCTGCAGGATCACTGGGTGGTGCGCCGGAGAACGCTGGATGAGCAGGCCATCCCGGTTCTCGTCGAGTGTCCCACGGTCGAGGCGGAAGGTCGCATTCGTGCGGACATCGCATTCGACTTCAAGGCCGAGAATGGTGGACTCACGGGAATCGGGCTCGTGACGTACGCAGAGGATCCGGAGGGGGAGTGGCACATCATTCACGGGACGGATCCATCGTCGCTCGAGCTGAACTCCAACACGTTGCTTGCGACCCAGGGAAATTCAAGGAACAAGCCGGATCCGGATGAGAACCTCGTGATCTCCTTCGACGAGGAGATCGATGCAGGTATCGATGCACAGCGATTCGTTGTGCTCATTGCAACCACGGGGGCACTCAGCTCGACGGAAGGCAAGGCGCAGGAAGAACTGACGGAGGCGCAGATCGAGATTCTCGAAGACGAGGGGCGAATCAAGCCGTGCCTCAACTGAGCAGGCTACGGATCGCATCTGCGATCGCGTTGGTGTTCCTCGCAGGCGGGGCAGATGCAAGCAGCTGGCGCCTCGTCAGCTCGATGCCGGAGCCGCGTTGGTTCCACGCAGCAGGAGTCGGAAGCGACGGGCAGATCTACGCCTATGCCGGGTACGTCCGCGGACCGAAAGAGCGAGAGTACGGACTCGGAGAGCACGCCCTCGTCATCTACAATCCGCAGACAAACACATGGAAGCGTGGCCCTGGTCTATCCGGAATCAAGGTGAAGGGGTTCGTGCGCCATGTTCGAGGCTGGTTCGACGAGAACAAGAAGAAGCAGCAGGAGATCGTGCTCCAGGAGCGCATGTCCTCGATCCGAGTGTCACACGAAGGGCCTGTCGGTCGCGCCGACGCCTTTGGGCGACCACGGTGGGCCGGACAATCTTACTGGGTGCCGTTCGAGCCCTCGCTCTATGCGTGGGGTGAAGTCGAGAAGGCGATGTCGCTCCCGAGTACCGAACTCGGGAAACCGCGAACGTCGACGTGGAAAGACACGGGCCCCGCTTTCTTTCGCTACTCGCCAACGGTCGCGACATCGGGAGATGGGGTCATCTACATCACGGGCGGTGCCGCGCGCCCCTATCGAGAAGACCTTGCCCGTCCGCGTGTCCACGAATCGGCCGAAGCATGGGACGCCAAGACCAACCGCTGGCGCGAGATCGCTCCGATGCATCATGCCCGCGATCAGCACGCAGCCGCCGTCGATCGCAAGGGTCGCCTCTTCGTCTTCGGAGGCTCGCCCGAGAACACGGGAGTTCGAGGTGAGGAGGGCGAATCCACCGAGGCTTACGATCAGCGCGTGCTCGAAGCCAACCGCCGCGCCAACACGTCACTCCGCTCGGTCGAGATGTACGACCCCGCCACCAACACATGGACCGAGCGCGCGCCCTTGCCGACACCACGCCAATCGATGGGCGCCGATGTCGGCGCCGACGGTCGGATCTACGTCGTGGGTGGTGCGCCGTCCTACATGCACCCGAAGCCAATGGACGTGGTCGAGATCTACGACCCGGAGACGAACAGCTGGGAGACCGGGCCGCCTCTCGTATATCCGCGACGCAGCCACGCGGTGATCGCGACACCGGACGGCAAGCTCTACGCGATCGGTGGCTTCGTCGCGCCGCGGGAGCGAGGGCTCCGCGAACAACTGCTCGGCGCGAAGGTCGATCCGGAACTCGGGGCGACGGTCGAGATGCTCGACACGCGAGTGCTTGCGGCGGAGAAGTGAGCGATTCCGTGCACGTAGGCCGCACCGCCGCTGCTTACGAGCCCGACTTCACCGGTGTCGCCTTGAGCTTCGTCTTGCCATCCTCGACGACGACGCGGAAGCGAACTTCTTCGCATCCATACTTCTGTTGGATCGCGGCGCGCTGTTTCTCAACGAGCAGATCGAGCTTCGCGCGCGAGACGCTCGAGACGTCCTCGCCGCAACTCGCGCGCGCGTTTCGATACGCATCGAAGAGATCGGTGCCGCCGAGCGTGATCTCGTCCGCAGATCGTCCCCCATTCGAGGCGGGCGCCGCGTCATCGATGCCGCGCTCACGATCATGCAGCTTCGCCTTGAAGACGTGACGCTCGTAGGTGCCCGCCTCGATCTTGCGCAGCGTTTCGTCCCACTGCCGCCGCATCGCGAAGAAGCGCGAGCAGAGCGTGTTGAACTTGAAACGCAGCGATGTGTTCTGGATGCCGGTGTTCGTGTAGCGGGCGACCAGCTTGTTCACATCGGCCCGCGTCAGAATCGGCTCGCGCGGCCGCGAACCGATGAAGTACTGGTCGTACTCGAACTTCAGCTGCTTGATCTTGTTGTCGAGGACGACGAGATCCTCGGCCACATCGGACGAAGTGGAGGGCGGCGGCGCATTCGGCACGCGCTTCAAATCGGAGCGCCGCAGCCGCGTCTTGAGGGTGGACTCCCGCGACGGCGCGTCCCCTAGACTGCGCGCCGCATGAGTCGCCTCTGGCTTCACGACGCCGTAATTGCCGATCCCGAGGCGCACGCCGAGGCCGCTGGCTCGTTGCTGATCGAGGACGGCCACATCGTCGCGCGACTCGCCCCTGCCGATCCGATGCCGGCCGATGCGAAAGCGATTTCGCTCGACGGCGCGCTGCTCGCGCCCGGCTTCATCGACGGCCACTTCCACGGCGAGCTCGCGGCCTGCGCGATCGATGACGCGCCAAATGCCCTGCGTCGAGCCAGCGCGTCACTTGCGCGTCATGGCGTGACGGCATTCCTCGCGACCACGGTTGCGTGGCCGGCCACCGAACTTCGCTCGCGCATCGAGCGCCTCGCAGCCGCGCTCGCCGAAACGCAGTGGCCCGGCGCGGTGCCGATCGGGATCCATCTCGAGGGTCCGTGGATCCGGCCCGAAGCCGCCGGTGCACAGCCGCCGCAAGGCATCCGCCCCTATGACCCCGACGAAGGCGCCGCAGTCTTCGATCGCGCGGGCGCCTCGCTTCGACTCGTGACGCTGGCGCCGGAGCTGCCCGGCGCGCGCCGTCTCGAAGCGGATCTCGCGCGCCGCGGCGTCGCGATCGCCGTCGGCCACACGCTCGCGAATGCCGCAGACCTCGGCGCTTCGGTCGCGAACGGCGCTTGCCACGCGACGCATCTCTTCAACGCGATGGGCTCGCAGCGCCATCGCGACGCCACGAGCGACCCGCACGCGGACGGCTTCGCTGCTCTCGTTCTCGCAGAAGACCGCATCGGCTGCGACGTGATCGCCGACGGTGCGCACGTTCACCCGGATTGGCTGCGCCTCGCGGCGCGCGCAAAACGCGATCGGTTGCTGCTGATCAGCGATCGCATCGACTTGCCCGAGACGGCATCGAGCACGCCCGCGTGGCTCGGCGCCGAGCGGCTCCACAGCGATGGCGTCGCGTGGCGCATGCCCGACGGCCGACTCGCCGGTTCATTGCTCACGCTCGACGCGGCGATCCGCAACGTTGAGTCGTGGGACGTGATGTCTTCGCGTGACGCGATCGCGGCCTGCACGCTGCGACCCGCGCGGCTGATCGGCGCCGAGCGCGAGCGCGGGACGCTGCGCATCGGCGCGCGCGCAGATCTCGTCGCGCTCTCGGCCGCGGGCGAAGTCATCGCCACCTGGGTCGGCGGCCGCGAGGTCTACCGCGCGCCGCCGAGCTGAAGCGTCAACTCGCAAGCAGTCGATCGAGATCGATCGCATGCGCCGGCGCCGAAGCCTCGGGCGGCAGCGACTCGATTTCGCCGACGAGGCGCGCGCCGAGCCGATCTCGCAGCGCGGCCAGATTCGCGCGGTCCGACGACGAGATCGCGCGCGGCCCGTGCGAGATCACGACGCCCGCAAGCGGAAGCCCGCGCCGCTCGATCGCTTCGAGCGTCAGCAGCGTGTGGTTGATGGTGCCCAATGACGCGCGCGTCACGACGACCAGCGGCGCGCCGAACTCCGCTGCCAGGTCGAGCATCGAGAACTCCGCAGTGATCGGCACCAGCACGCCGCCGGCGCCTTCGATCAGCAGGAAGTCGTGACGGCGCGTGAGCTCCGTGTGCGCCGCGCGGATCGCCGCGAGATCCACGGCGCCACCTTCATGGGCGGCGGCGACGCTCGGCGCTGCGGGCAGCTCGAAGCGCTGCGGGCAAATGAGATCGAGCGGATCGCTGACGCCCGCTGCCTCGCAGAGTGAGATCGCGTCGAGCGGACCCTGCGGTCCCACGCCGGTCTCGATCGGCTTCATCACGCCGAGATCGATGCGGCGCCGGCGCAGCGCCTCGGCGATCGCGCAGCCGACCACCGTCTTGCCGACGCCCGTATCGGTGCCGGTGATGAAGAGGCAGCGCGCCCCGCTAGCCGACACGACTCGATCGGCTTTGCGCCGCCGCCGTCTGCTCGCGCAGCTCTTCTGCGAGCGCCGCCGCGAAGGCGTCGATCTCCGCCTCCGCGTGCGTCGCCATCGGCGTGATGCGCAGTCGCGCGCTGCCTTCGGGCACCGACGGCCAGCGGATGCCCTGCGCGTAGTAGCCGCGCTCGAGCATGCGCTCGCAGGTAGCCATCGTGGTCGCGTTGTCGCCGATCACGACGGGCACGATCTGCGTCGTGCTCGGCGCGGTCGAGATGCCGGCCTTCGCGAGCTGCTCGCGCAGTCGCGTGGCGTTCGCTTGCAGGCGTTCGCGCCGCCACGGTTCGCGCGCAACGATGCGCAGCGCGGCGCGCGCCGCTTCGACTTGCGGCGGCGCCAGCGCGCAAGAGAAGATGAAGGGGCGCGCCGTGTTGATCAGCAGCTCGCGCAGCGCCGCCGATCCCGCGACGAACGCGCCGAATGAGCCGAGCGCCTTGCCGAGCGTGCCGACGAGCACATCGATGCCGTCCGCGACGTCGAGCAACTCCGCCGTGCCGCGCCCCTGCGCGCCGAGCGCGAACGCGCCGTGCGCGTCGTCGAGCATCACCATTGCATCGTGGCGGCGCGCCACCGGCACCAGCTCGCGCAGCGGCGCGAGATCGCCGTCCATGCTGTAGACGCCGTCGAGCACGACGAGCACGCGGCGGTGCTTTGCGGTGGCGTCGCGCAACACCGCATCGAGTGACGCGGCGTCGCCGTGTTCGAATACATGCACCGCGGCGCGCGCGAGCTTGCAGCCGTCGATCAGCGAGGCGTGTACCAGCGCGTCCGAGACGATGGCGTCTTGCGGCCCGACCAGCGCGGGAATCACACCTGCGTTTGCCATGTAGCCGGTCGAGAACGCGAGTGCGGCGGGTGTGTCGAAGAACGCCGCCAACTCTTCTTCGAGTCGCTCGTGCAGCGTCAAGTTGCCGGTGATCAGGCGCGAGCCGCCGGACGCGCAACCGTAATCGCGCGCCGCGCGCGCCGACGCTTCGACCACCTCGGGATGCTGCGCGAGATCGAGGTAGTTGGAGCCGGCGAAGAGCAGCACGTCGCGACCATCGACGTTCATTCGCGGCGCCTGCGCGCCATCGAGCACGCGCATCCGGCGATACGTACCGCGCGCATGGATCGCGCCGAGTTTCTCGCGAGCGACGTCGTCGATCGACACCGCGATCAGCTCGCCCTGGGCGCTACGCCTCGCCCGGACTCATGATCTTCGCTCGCCTGCGGCTCGCTGCGCACGCGGGCCGCAGGCCCGCGCTTGCTGGCGATGATTTCGGGCCGCAGCACTTCCGGATCGTCATCAAGCCTGAACGACCGCGAGCTGTTGCCTTCGCTCGGCTTTGCCTCGCTGCGCGCGCCGGCTTCGCCGTCACTTGCGGCGTCGAAATAGAGCGGGTTGCCGCCCACTTCGAAGCCGGCGTCGGCGATCATCTTGTAGGTCTCGTTCACCTGATCGCCGCGCGTCGTCAGGTAGCCCTCGACGAACAAGGAGTTGGCGGGCCACAGCACCAGTGCACCCAGCGAGCGCAGATGGCCTTCGCGACCGCCGGCCGCGCGAATCTCGGCGCGCGGGTTCACCAGCCGCATCAGCGCCAGCGCGCGCAGACACCGTTCCGGCGTCAGCGAGCCGTCGTCGATCACCGGGTTGCCGTCGATCGGAACCAGGAAGTTCACCGGGATCGACGGCACTTCGAGTTCGCGCAGCGCAAAGGCGACATCGAGCACGTCGGCGCTCGTTTCACCCATGCCGAGAATGAAGCCAGAGCACGGCTCGATGCCGGCCTTCTTCGCGGCGAGCAGTGTGCGCATCCGGTCCTGGTACGAATGCGTCGAGCAGATCTCCGGGTAGTGCCGCTCGCTGGTGTTGAGGTTGTGGTTGAGGCGGCTGAGTCCCGCGTCGGCGAGGATGCGCGCCTTCTCCTCGTCGACGAGGCCGCACGAGACGCAGACTTCGATCGGGAAGCGCGATTTGATCTCGCGCACCAGGTCGGCGATTTCGTGGGTGCGCGCCGTCGTCGGGCCGCGGCCCGACATCACCATGCAGTAACGCGTGGCGCCGGCGCGGGCGGCGCGCTCGGCCTCCGCGAGGATGTCGGCGCGATCCTTCAGCGGGTACTTGCGGATCGGCGCCGCTGAATCCTTTGACTGCGAGCAGTAGCCGCAATCCTCGGGGCAGAGCCCATTCTGCACGTTGTTCAGGATGTGCACCTGGACCTTGCGACCGAAGTGGCGCTCGCGCGGGATCGACGCGGCGTGGAGCAGCGGCAACAGCGCAACGTCCGGCGCATCGAGAATCCACAGCGCCTCGTCGCGCGTCGGGGGTTCGTCGCGCAGCGCACGCTCGGCGAGGCGGGAGTAACGATCGAACACGGGGCACCTCCAACTCATGAAGCTCGCCGCTCGCCGTAGGCTCGCTACGCGGGAACCTGATCCCCGCCGCTCGCCGTAGGCTCGCTGCGCGGGAACGTTGCCGCGCGGCGAAGCGTGGGCCGATCAGTCGGCGCAGAGTCCACGAGCTGCGGGAAGCTGTCAACCAATGGAAACCGACGCGGTTGACGGCTCGCGTGGCTAGACTGCGCGGCCGTGGCGAAGCCCCGCTCATCGTATTCGTGCACCGAATGCGGCGCGCATCACGCGCGCTGGCTCGGTCGCTGCCCGACTTGCGGCGCGTGGTCCACGCTGATCGAGCACTCCGATGCGCCGGCGCCGCGCGGCACCGAGTTCCTCGCCGCGTCGCCGGAACTCGCGCCGTCGATCAAGCCGATTACGTTGCGCGATGTCGCGAGCGGCGGTGCACCGCGTCTGCAGACCGGGATCGCGGAACTCGATCGCGTGCTCGGCGGCGGACTCGTGCCGGGCTCCGTCGTGTTGCTCGGCGGTGAACCCGGCATCGGAAAATCGACGCTCGCGCTGCAACTCGCCGCCAGCTTGCAGGGGCTCGGATCGACCGTCCTTTATGTGAGCGGCGAGGAGAGCGTCGAACAGATTCGATTGCGCGCCGAGCGACTGCCGACACTTCCCGAGGACATGGTGTTGCTGGCCGAGACGCGCGCCGAAGCGATCGCCGAGCCGTGGCGCACGACGGCGCCCGCGCTGGTGCTGATCGATTCGATCCAGACGATGCAGACCGAGCGCGTCGAGTCGGCTGCGGGATCCGTCGGGCAGGTTCGCGAATGCGCGGCGCTGCTCGCCGCCGCAGCGAAGTCCACCGGCGCCGCGGTCGTGCTGATCGGTCACGTCACGAAGGACGGCGGACTCGCCGGGCCGCGCGTGCTCGAACACCTCGTCGATGTCGTCCTGATGTTCGAAGGGGATCGTGGCCACTCGTACCGCGTGCTGCGCGCGATCAAGAATCGCTTCGGTTCGACGCTCGAAGTCGGCGTGTTCTCGATGGGCGAAGCCGGCCTCCAGGTGGTGGACAACCCGAGCGAGTTGTTTCTCGCCGAGCGGCGCGCCGGCGCAATCGGTTCGTGCGTGGTGCCGCTGCTCGAAGGCACGCGACCGATCCTGCTCGAAGTGCAGTCGCTGGTTGCGCCTGCGAGCTACGGCACCGCGCGTCGCACTGCGATTGGTTTCGATGAGGGACGCCTCGCGTTGTTGCTCGCCGTACTCGCACGGCGCGGCGGCGTCGATGCGCTGAACTGTGATGTGTATCTCAACGCAACCGGTGGCGTGCGCATCGCCGATCCCGCCGCCGATCTCGGCGTTGCACTCGCGATCGCATCGAGCCGACTCGATCTGCCGCTGCCGCCCGACGCGGCCGCGATCGGCGAGATCGGTCTCGGCGGCGAAGTGCGTCGCGTCGCGCGAATCGAGTCGCGTGTACGCGAGGCCGCGCGTCTCGGCTTCAAGCGAATCCTCGTGCCGCAGACGAGCGCGGTTCCCAATGCGTCGGGTGCGAAGTTGGTTCCGGTGGACAGCGTTGCCGATGCAGTCGCGTGGTTGCACGCATCGGATCGCACGAAACCGTCGCGTTGAAAGTGCGGATTCCGGAGTCAATCCGACCGTTTCCGGCCGTTCTCCGGTTTGACGCTCACTACCCCGCTGGCTAGGCTGCTGCGCGATGTCGGCCCCCCACTCCGCCTTCAACGCCGCGCTCGATCACGTGGCGGAAACGCTCGAACTCGTCGAGCGCGCGATGCGTGAGCAGCTCGAAACCGAAGCCGAAGTCATCGCTGCCGTCGGCGATCATGTGCTCTCTTCGGGCGGCAAGCGTGTGCGACCCGCGATCGTGCTGCTCGCCGCGGAGCTTTGTGGCTACACCGGCACGCGACGCGTGCAGGTCGCCGCTGCGGTCGAGCTGCTGCACACCGCGACGCTGCTGCACGACGATGTTGTGGACGCCTCGCCGTTGCGCCGCGGCCAGGCCTCGGCGATGGCGCTCTGGGGCAATCGCCGCGCCGTACTGGCGGGAGATTTCTTCTACGCCCGCGCTTCAACGATGATCGTCGAAGACGGCGATCTCGACATCCTATGGGTGTTCTCGGATACGATCCGGCTGATGGCCGAAGGCGAGATCCTGCAACTGCAGCGCTCTTTCGATGCGAGCGTGACGGAGCAGCACTACTACGCGGTGATCGAGCGCAAGAGCGCCGCGCTGCTCGGCGCCGCGAGCGAAGCGGGTGCGATCCTCGGCGGTGTCACGCGCGCAGAGCGCCGTCGCCTCGCCGAGTACGGTCGCGAGCTCGGCCTCGCGTTCCAGATCCGCGACGACGCGCTCGACTACGAAGCCGGCGCCGATGTGCTCGGCAAGGAGCGCTACACCGATCTCCGCGAGGGCAAGGTGACGCTGCCGCTGCTGCTCGCGCTGAAGCGCTGCAACGCGGAAGAGCGCGAGGCGATCGAGCGCGTGCTGAAGACGGCCGCGCGCCGCGATCACGACGAGCCGCAATTGCAGAGCGAAGCGGATCTCGTGCCGGCGCTCGCGGTGGTGGTGCGCTACCGCGCCGTTGCGGACTCGATGCGCCGCGCAGAAGAACATGTTGCCCGCGCGCGCGCGGCGATCGCACCGGTCCCCGACGGTGCGGCGAAGCAAGCGCTACTGGCCGCTGCGGATTTTGCCGCCGCTCGCGAGAGCTGAGCGGCATCGATTCACCCCACGGTCCCGTGGGAGACTCCGATGAAGAAGCAGAACGCCGGATGGACCGGCTGGCGACGGCGCGCGCTCGCGCTCGCCGCCCTCGCAACGCTCGCTGCGGCGCCGCCGCTCGCGAGCGCCGCACCGAACGCGGACGAGCGCCCCGTCGTGGTGAACCTCAACACCGCCACTGCGGTCGAGCTCGAAGCGCTGCCGGGCATCGGCGCGAAGAAGGCCGAAGCGATCGTCGATGCGCGCAAGGCGCGCGGCGGCTTCAAGAGCGTCGATGAAATCGTCGACGTGCGCGGGATCGGTCCCGCGCAGCTCGAGAAGCTGCGGCCGCATCTGCGCGTGTCGAACGAGGCGGCGAGCTCCGCGACGGCGAAGCCGTAGCGAGTTCGTGCGAGGCGGTGCCGGGAGTCGCGCGAGCGGCTCCCGGCATCCACGCCATGACGAGCGTGAACGTGAGCCAAGCAAACGTGTTTCCGTCAGTTCATCTGACGACGTATGCCTAGGCGGCGCGTTCCGCGCATGCGATTGCGGGAAGCCGTGCGAGGCGATCGGCCACGATCACCCACACGCGCAGATCGAAACCGAGTCCGCTGTGGGTGCTTCGGACTTCCACGTGCTCGACGTGGGGGTTGATGCGGTCGATGCACGCCTGCCACGCAACCACGCCGTCACGCCGGCTGTAGATCACCGTGATCGGCGCTTCGATTTCGCGGCGCCCGCGTGATTCGCATTCTGCTTCGACAGCATCGAGGTCATAGCCACGCGCGCGGAAGATCTCCGCGAGAGCGGTGTACTTGGGTC
>JANNKU010000020.1:0-204447 GCA_031396445.1 Deltaproteobacteria bacterium
TCTGCTGATCATGTCTTCGGTGTTGCGCGTGGCGCTTTCCATGGCGGTCATGCGCGCGGCGTGTTCGCCGGCCTGGCTGTCGAGGAGCGCGCGGAAGAGCTCCACTTGCAGCGCTTTCGGCACCAGCAGCTTCAGCAGCGCTTCGGCGTCGGGCTCGATCGTGAAGGGCGCGGCGCCTGCGCCGGCGTCACCCGGCTCGTCGGGCGCGAGCGGCAGCAATCGCACGATGCGCGGGCGCTGCGTCATCGTGCTGACGAACTCGCTGTGGATCAGTACGACCTCGTCGGCCTCGCCGCTGAGGAAGCGCGCGCTCGCGAACTCGGCGATCTCGACCGCGTGTCCGTACTCGACGCGCGCGATGCCGGAGAAGGTCTTGATCACTTGCGTTGCACGGCGACGACCGAAGGATTCGATCGCCTTGCGCCCGACCAGCGTGAGCCCCACGGACTCGACCTTCGCTGCGCGCGCCGCAATTTCGACCTCGGCGCGCTTCAACACATTTGCGTTGAACGCCCCGCAGAGGCCGCGATCCGCGGTGACGACGATGACGTCGACCTTGCGCACGGGCGTGCGGACGACGAGCAGCGGGTGTTCCGCGGAACCGCCCTGGCTCGCCGCCACTTCGACCAGCGTTTCGCGCATCCGCACCGCGTACGGTCGCGCCGACTCGATCGCATCCTGCGCGCGCCGCAGCTTTGCCGCCGCGACCATGCGCATCGCGCGCGTGATCTGCTGCGTCTTCTTGACGCTGCCGATCCGGCGCCGGATGTCCTTCAGGCTCGGCATCGACTACGCGACCTCGACCACGCGCTTCGACGGCTGGAAGATCTTGGCGAACTCATCGAGCGCGGCGTCGAGCTTCGCCTTCACGGCAGCTTCGAGTTTCCCGCTGCTCTGGATCTCGGCCAGGATCTCGGGTCGCTGGCTCTTCACGTACGCCAGCATCTCGTTCTCGTAGCGACCGATGTCCTCGATGCCGAAGCCGCGTACCCAGGACGGGCGTCCTTCCTCGGGCGACGCCGAGTAGATCGCGACGACCTGTTCTTCGAAGCCCATCGGCTTGTACTGCGGCTGCTTCAGCATCTCGGTGAGGCGCGCGCCGTTGGCGAGCTGCTCTTGCGTCGCCTTGTCGAGATCCGAACCGAATTGCGCGAAGGCCGCCATCTCGCGGTACTGCGCGAGCGACAGCTTCAACTTGCCCGCGACTGCTTTCATCGCCTTCGTCTGCGCAGCGCCGCCGACGCGTGACACCGAAATGCCGACGTTCACCGCGGGCCGGATGCCCGAGTTGAAAAGATCGGTCTCGAGGAAGATCTGCCCGTCGGTGATCGAAATCACGTTGGTCGGGATGTAGGCGGAGACGTCGCCGGCCTGGGTCTCGATGATCGGCAGCGCCGTGAGGCTGCCGCCGCCGAGTTCATCGCTCAGCTTCGCAGCGCGTTCGAGCAGCCGTGAGTGCACGTAGAACACGTCGCCCGGATACGCCTCGCGACCCGGCGGGCGGCGCAGCAGCAGCGACAACTGGCGATACGCGACGGCCTGCTTCGACAGATCGTCGTAGACGATCAGCGCGTGCTTGCCGTTGTCGCGGAACCACTCGCCCATCGTGCAGCCGGTGTACGGCGAGATGTACTGCAACGGCGCCGGCTCGCTCGCAGTCGCGGCGACGACGATCGTGTACTCCATGGCACCGAATTGCGTCAGCTTCTCGACCACCTGCGCGACGGTCGATTGCTTCTGCCCGGTCGCGACGTAGATGCAGAACACGTCGCGGCCCTTCTGGTTGATGATCGTATCGAGCGCGATCGCCGTCTTGCCGGTCTGGCGGTCGCCGATGATCAGCTCGCGCTGGCCGCGGCCGATCGGCGTCATCGCGTCGATCGCCTTGATACCGGTCTGCATCGGCTCGTTCACCGACTTGCGCGTGACGATGCCGGGCGCCTTCAGCTCCACGCGGCGGAGTTCGTTCGAAGCGATCGGACCCTTGCCGTCGATCGGCCCGCCAAGCGCATCGACGACGCGACCGAGCAGGCCCATCCCGACCGGCACTTCGACGATGCGGTTGGTGCGGCGCACCAGATCGCCTTCGCGAATGTGCTCGTAGAGACCCATGATCGCGATGCCGACGTTGTCCTCTTCGAGGTTCAACACCATGCCGCGTACGCCGCCCGGGAACTCGACCAGCTCGCCGGCCATCGCCTTCTCGAGGCCGTAGACGCGCGCGATGCCGTCGCCGACCGAGAGCACGGTGCCGGTCTCGGCGATGTCGATCTCGCGTCCGTATTCCTTGATCTCGCGCTTCAGAATGTCGGTGATTTCAGCCGGCTTGATGTCGAGAGGCATCTCTCATCGTTCTCCCGTGAGTTGCGTGCGGAGCTGCGCGAGCTGGGTGCGCAGACTGCCGTCGAATACGAGGTCACCGACCCGGGCCACCAGGCCGCCCAGAAGAGCCGGATCGACGCGAATCGCGAGATCGAGCTCGCGCCCGAGCCGTCGCGCGAGTGCGCCGCGAATGCGCTCGAGTTGCGCGGCATCGAGCGGTGTCGCGGACACCACTTCGCCGCGCACACGACCCGCCGCTTCCTCGGCGAGCCGCACGTAGTCTTCATGGATCGCCGCGAGATCGCGTGTGCGGCGTTGGTCGATCAGGAACGACAAGAAGTTGGTCAGCAGCGGCGAAATGCCGAGCGGCGCGGCGAGCTGCTTCAGCGCCGCGCGGCGCTCGGCAGCCGGATACATCGGAAGCACCAGGACATCTTCGAGTGTCGGGACGGATGCGATCGCGGCGAGGAGGCGATCGAGTTCCGCACGAATCGTCTCGACGGCGCCCGTCTCCTGGGCGATTCCGAAGAGTGCCTTGGCGTAGCGGAGTGCGGCGGAGCGCTTGCCAGCCATCGACTCAGCTCCGTGTCGTCGCGGCGGGCGACGACTCGACGCGCTCGACGAACTCATCGACGAGTCGCGCGCGGTCGGAATCGGTGACTTGTCGCTTCAACAGATCGCCGGCGAGGCGCACGGCCATCTCGGCGGCTTCGTTGCGCAGCTCCTGGCGCGCGCGCCGTGACTCCTGCTCGACGGCGATCTGCGCGTCACGGCGGATGCGTTCGGCGGCGACGCGCGCGTCGGCGAGCAGTCGCTCGCGCTCGTGCTCGGCTTGCGCGCGCACGCTGCGGCGAATCTCTTCGACCTCGTGGTCCAGCGACGCCAGCCGCTCGTTGCACGCGGCCAGTTGGCGCTCGGCATCCGCGAGTCCACGACGCGCGGCCTCGATGCCGGCCTCGATGTTCAGCCGACGCTCTGCCATGTAGGTGCGGACCGGCGTGCGTGCGAAGTAGATCAGCACGGCCAGCACCAACGCGAGGTTGATCGCGTGCCAGAGCAGCTTCGACTCGTGCCCGCCGCCCTCTTCAGACGCGAACGCGAGCGCCGGCGCCAGCACCAACAACAGCGTGGGAATGACAGCTAGCAGGCGCATCACGCGGCGCTCCTGCCGAGCAGCCGCGCGGTGATTTCGCGCGCGAGCGGTTCCGCTTCGGCGCTGAGCGCGCCGCGCACCGAGTCGGCCGCGCGCGCGAGTTCGCCGCGCGCGCCGATGATCTCGTGCTCGGCGGCGACACGCGCTTCCCCAACGGTTGCCTGATGCGCACGTCGCGCTTCTTCGACCAGGCGCACTTGCTCGACGTGCGCCGTCTCGCGCGCCTGGCGCACGGCGTCGTCGTGGCGCGCGAGCAAGCCGGCCGCCTGTTGCGACAGCTCTGCAGCACGAACCCGCGCGCCTTCGATGCGGGACTCGCGTGCGTCGAGCACCGCGAGCACCGGCTTGAAGAGCAAGCGGTCGAGAACCGGCACCAGAATCACGAAGAGCCCGAGCAGCAGCAGCAGCCGGACCGGCTCGGGATTGATGTCGAGAGCATCGTCGGAAGCGGAGGCGATTTGCGGCGCGAGCAGCACGACCGCCGCGACCAACCCCGAGAACGGCGCGAAAAGCGCGGTGGGTTGGCGGCGCATCGCGCTTTTCCTCCGAGATTCGACGTAGACCCTGCACCCGCGCTTAGCCGGACGTCTCGCTCCGGGCCCCCTGGGCCTGTCCGCGAAGGTTTCCTCGCGGCGGAACGGCGCACTGTGGCTGCGCATTGGGTCGGCCGCACGGGATGACCAGTGGGGCCGTTGGGCGGGCGGATTCTTACAAAGATCGAATGCGTTTCAAGGCGTGGAGAGGCGCTAAAAGCGGCTTCTCAAGCAGCCGAAGCGGCCTCGCCGAGCGCAGGCGACTTCTTCACCGCCATCTCGATCCGGCCCTCGATGCTGCCGCCCTCTTCTAGAACGAGACGCGGGGTTTGCACCGCCGCTGTGATGCGACCGGTTGCGCGCACCTCGACGCGCTCGCGCGCCAGCACTTCGCCTTCGACCAGCCCCTCGACGACGAGCACGTCCACTTCGATTCGCGCATGCACGTCGGCGTCTGGGCCGACCTCGAGCGTGCCTTCGGCGACCACTTGCCCGCGCAGCTTGCCCTCGACGCGGGCCAGACCCCAGAACGTGAGGACGCCATCGAACGACGCGCCCTTCCCGACGGCACAGGCCGGGCCAACGCTCTCGGTGGGTTCGAGGACTAACTCGCTCACGGCGTTCCCAGCACCAGATCGACGAGGCGATTCAGCTCGTCGGCGCCGACGTAGTCGATCTCGAGACGACCGCGACTCGCGGAGCCGCGCAGTCTCACCTGCGTCTGGAGGCGCTGCCGCAGCACATCCACGAGGTTCGCGAGATCCGGGTCGAGCGTCGAGATACGACCGCGCTGCGGTGCGCGCGTTGCGGCGCCGAGATCGCGCGCGAGTTCTTCGGTCTGTCGCACCGAGAGCGATTCGCGCACGATGCGGTCGCGCAGCGAGAGGCGGCGCTCCGGGCTCGCGACGCCGAGCAGCGCCTTCGCGTGGCCGATGCTGATCGCACCGCCCTCGACATCGCCTTGCATTTCGCGCGGCAGTTCGAGCAGGCGCAGGTGATTCGCGATCGTCGAGCGCTCGAAGCCGACGCGTTCGCCGATCGACTCTTGCGTGGCGCCGCTGTCGGCGAGCGCACGGAACGCGAGCGCGAGCTCGATCGGATTCAGATCGTGGCGCTGCACGTTCTCGACGAGTGCGATCTCGAGTCGATCGCGCGGCGCCACATCGGCGATCACCGCGGGAATCGTCGTGCGACCCGCGGCCTGCGCGGCGCGCCAACGGCGTTCGCCGACGACGAGTTCGTAGCCGTCGTCCACCGCGCGCACGACCACTGGTTGCAGCACGCCGTGCTGGCGGATCGAGACGGCGAGTCTTTCGAGCTCGACGGGATCGAAGCGACGCCGCGGCTGCTCGGGATTCGGGCGGATGCGCTCGATCGGCAGCTCGCTCGTCGCTTTCGGATCGGGCGCCGGCGTCGGCACCGCGGGCTCGGCGCTTCGTTCGCGCGCGGCGCCGGGAATCAGCGCGCCGAGGCCACGACCGAGTGCGCTGCGCTTGGGAGTCGTCATCGATCGTCTCCAGCGGGGTGAGTCGCCGCGAGGCGGCGGAGGATTTCTTCGGCGACGCGGAGATAGGCAATCGAACCCTTCGAGCGCACGTCGTAGAGCAACGCCGGGCGGCCGTGACTCGGCGCTTCGGAGAGTCGCACGTTGCGCGGGATCTCGGTTTGGAAGACGCGCTCGCCGAGGTGGCTGCGGACTTCGTCGGCCACCTGGCGACTCAGGTTATTGCGCGCATCCATCATCGTCAGCACCACGCCTTCGAGCACGAGTCGCGGATTCAAGCCGGCGCGCACACGCTCTATTGTGTCGAGCAGGCGCGCGAGGCCTTCGAGCGCGTAGTACTCGGCTTGCAGCGGCACGATCACGGAATCGGCGGCGGTGAGCGCGTTCAGCGTCAACAGGCCGAGCGACGGCGGGCAATCGATCAGCACGAGATCGTAGTCGTTGCGCACTTCGTCGATCGCGCGCGCCATCCGATGCTCGCGATCCTCGGCGCCGACCAGCTCGATCTCGGCGCCGACCAGGTCCGGGCCCGATGGAACCACGTGCAGAAACTCGAGCTCGGTGGGCTGCGCGACATCCTTCAGCGGATAGCGCCCGACCAGCGTGTCGTAGACATGTGTCGCCTGCGGCGCGACCCCGATGCCACTGGTGGCGTTGGCTTGCGGGTCGAGATCGATGAGCAGCGTCTTTCGCTCGGACACGGCGAAGGAGGCGGCCAGGTTGATGGCGGTCGTGGTCTTGCCGACGCCGCCCTTCTGGTTGGCGACGACGAAGACATGTGCGCGTTTTCCCATGGGGAGTTCCCTCTGGGGACATCATTGGGGGGTCAAGCGGTAGGTATCACAGCGGCGCGGGGGCCGTCCAGCGGAAGCCAGGCACGGCGCGCGAGGCGCAGGCCCTTCGAGACTCATCACCGCGGTGCCCACGGAGTGATCGCGCCTTAGACCATTACGCGATCACTGCGCAGCTCGCGGCGCGATCAGGCCAGACGGCCCAGCCATGCGGATCGCGCGGGGCCGCCCAGCGGAACCTGGTAGCGACGAATCGCCTCGAATCGGACGTCGCCCGGCGCGGTGATGCTTGGCGCCGGATCTGATTGGGGAACGACGAGCCAGCCATCCGGCGTGGCCCAGCGACGCATCCAACTCAGTACCTGCGCCGGCTGCGCCATCGCCTGTGCGACGACGATCTGGTGGGGCGCTGCCTCGATCGACTCCGCGCGGCCACGCAGTGCGCACGCGTTCGAGAGTCCGAGCGCGCGAATGGCGGTTCGCTGGAAGTGATGTTTGCGCTCGCGGGATTCGACCATCGTGATCTGGCAGGCGGGCCAGAGAATCGCGAGCGGTAGTCCAGGGAAGCCTGCGCCGGACCCTAGATCCGCGAGCGAATCAGGTGGGTTCGCCGGAAGCGTGCTGCCAAGGGCGAGCGCATCGAGCACCAGCCGCCTGGCAATCGCGTCCGGACTTCGATGCGCGGTGAGATTCATCCGCTCGGCCCAGCGTGCGACCAGGTGGGAAAGCTCTGCCAGCGCGGCGCTGCGGTCGATCGGGAGACCGAGTTCCACGAGCCCGGCGGCAAGCGTCGCTTCGAGGGATTGAGGGAGGTCGGGTTCCACGTGGAACGGACGCTGGCTCGCGTTCCACGGGGAACGCGATCAGTCGCGGCTCTCGCGCTGCGACTGCGACTCGTAGCGCTTCGCCTCTTCGTACTCGGGCGCGTTGTCCGGCACCACGACGACCTGGCGATAGTGGCCGTCGCCGACGCTCATCGTGGCGATGCCATCGACTTCGCGCAGCGCGACGTGCACGCTGCGGCGGTCCTTCGGATTCATCGCTTCGAGCGCAACCGGTCGGCCGGTCTCGCGCGCTCGCGACGCGGCGCGCTCGGCAACGCGCGTGAGATAGACCTCGCGCTGGTCGCCATCGCCTTCGACATCGAGAACGACTCGCGGGGCGTCATCGCCGCTGATTCGCAGCGAAGCCTGGTTCGCGAGGAGCTGCATCGCATCGACCGTGCGGCCCTCGCTGCCCACCAGCCGCTGCGCGCCCGGGCCACGAAGCTGGACCACGACGAGCGACTCGTTCTCCTTGTTCTCGTTGATCTCGAACGAGCCGAGCTCCATCCGCTCGACCAGTCCCTTCACGAAGGCGCCGAGCTCGCCGAGATCGCCCGTTGCCGTGCCCACCGAGGGTCCGGCGGCCGCGGCGGCTCGGGGTGCTCGATCTTCCTCGCGCGGCTCGCGAGCTTCGCGGGGTTCCCGCTCTGCCCGCGGCTCGCGAGCTTCGCGCCGGCCACCACCACCACCGTCGCGCGATTCGCGGGGTCCGCGACTGGGTCGGCGACCGCCGTCATCGTCGCGCCGAGGCTCGCGACCGCCGCGCTCTTCACGCCCACCACGACGCGGTTCGGGTGCGCCGCCGCCCCCTCCGCCACGAGTCGGCGGCCGGGCCGTTCGCGGATACGCGACCACCACAGCGCGGGTGCCGAGCCCATGAATCGCGCCGGGTTCCGCCTCGCCAATCGCGAGCTCTTCTTGTGCAATGCCAAAGTGTCCAGCCGCCTTTGCGACGGCCTCGGCGCGATCGCGTCCCACGAATTCGCGCGCTTCCGAACGAGAGTCGTACATCAGAACCTCCTGAGTGCTTCGCTATGCCGGCTGCGGCGTGTATTGCCGGTTCAGATAGAGCTGCTGCGCAATCGCCAGCAGATTGCTCACGAACCAGTACAGCACCAAGCCGGCGGGAAAACCGTAGAACATGAAGAAGAACATCACGGGCATCACGATCATCATCGTTCGCGCCTGCACGGGATCCATCGTGGTCATCGGTGTCATGCGCTGCTGAATCACCATCGAGAGCGTCATCAGCACCGGAAGCACGCGGACTGGCCAGCCGACGCCCGGGATCGTAAAGAGCGTTTCGGGCTGCGAGAGGTCGGTGATCCACAACATGAAGTGCGCCTGGCGCAGGTCGATCGAGCTCTGCAGCGCGTAGTAGAGGCCAATGAAAACGGGGATCTGCAGCACCATCGGGAGACAGCCGCCGAGCGGGTTCACGCCCGCCTCTTTGTAGAGCTTCATCATCTCCTGCGACTGCTGCTGCTTGTCGTCTTTGTACTTCTCCTGCAGCGCCTTCACCTTGGGCTGGATCTCGCCCATCCGCTTCATCGATTTCATCTGCTTCGCGGCGAGCGGGGCGGTAAAGAGCCGCACCACGATGGTCAGCAGGATGATTGCGACTCCGTAGTTGGGAACGACGGAGTAGATGGCATGCAGCAACCACGAGAAGCCCCGCGTCAGCGGAGCCATCCACGACCAGCCGAGGTCGATCGACCGCTCCAGTTGCGCGCCAACGACTGCGAGCCGCTCCGCTTCCTTCGGTCCCGCGTAGACCGAATACTCGTGCGCGACCGCGGTTCCGCTCGGCACGCCGACGGCGGGCTGTGACATCGTCACCAGCGTCTCTTCGCCCGGCCTCGCGGCCACCCAGCGGACCCGGGCATCGCGCGGCACGTCCGGGATCAACGCCGTCAGGAAATAGTGGCTGTAGGCGCCAGACCACTCGATATCGCCCGCGAAGTCACGCTGGAGTTCCGGCGTGCCGCCGAAGATCGCGCCAAATCCACCCGACTGCCCGAACGACGCGATCAGCTCGCTCTCGATGCTCCCCTGTACGAGCGCAGCGATCGTCAGATCGTGGAAGTCCGAACCTGGCTGGACTTGCGCGGGAAACACGACGCCGAATTCTGGCGTGGCATCGCGTGTGCTCGCGTTCTCGATCTCGAGCCGAACCCGAAACCGATAGGTGTCATCATCGAAGAAGAAGGTCTTCTTGATTGTGACACCTGCGAGTGTCTTTGAAAATGCAACCTCGCGAGAATCCTGGGATACGACGCTGAAGTCGGCTCTTCCGAGATCACCGAGGCCAAGCTCGACGAGTGGCGTGGAGAATGCGGGTATGTCGCCATCTGGTCGTGCAATCAGCGAGACGGGTCCGCCGCCTTCCCGCGGTGGCGCCGTATACGTGGTGAGTTCGAAGCGACGCACGCCGGCGCCACGCGACGTCAGCACCGCGTGATAGAGCGGAGTCACGATCTCGATGAGTTCCTCGGGTCCCGCTGGCACCTCTGGTTGCGCAGTGGGCGCCGCCGCTTGCGCTGGCGCCGCTGGATTCACCGCGGCGGCCGGTGGCGCGTTCATCGCGCCTGCCGGCGCAGGTTCGCCAGAGTGCGCAACGATTTCGCCAGACGGCGGCACCGGACGATTCTTCGCCTCCCACGTCATCCAGACGCTCAAGACGAGAAACGAAAGTGCGAACGCTAGGAATGCGTTGCGGTCCACGAAGTCCTCAGGGAACCGGGTCCAGCCCGCCGGGGTGCAGCGGGTGGCATCGAACGAGGCGACGCATCCCCAGCCAGGAACCACGAAGGGCGCCGTGACGATGGGTCGCGTCGATGAAGTATTCCGAGCAACTCGGCGCGAAACGACACGTCGAACCGAGCAGGGGTGAAATCGCGTACTGATACGCCCGAAGCAGCATCACGATCAACCCGACTACAACCGCGTTGACGCTTGCGATCAGGCCGCTCATCCACGAACCGCGTTGCGATCGAGGTGAAGCGTCAGCTTCGACGCGGCGGCGCTGAGCTCGCTCGACAAAGCGGCGAAAGCCGCCGACGCGGCACTTGCTCGCGCGATCACGACGATGTCTCGATTCACCGGAAGTTCTCCGCGATGGCTTCGAAACCACTCACGAATACGGCGCTTTACCAGCGATCGGACGACAGCCGGCCCGACTCGACGGCTCGCTGTGATCCCGAGCCGCGTAGAACCGTGATCCACGCCACGGCGCGCGGTTGCCAGCAATACGAAGAGTGGAGAATTCAAGCGAATGCCCTCTCGAGACACCCGCTGGTAATCGCGTCGCTCGCGGAGGCGGTCGCCGCGCCGGAGGCGCTGGCTGCCGCGATCGGTCACTTGCTGCCGGTCGAAACCGAGAGCTGTTTGCGACCCTTGGCGCGACGGCGCTTCAAGACCGCGCGACCAGCTTGCGTCCGCATACGGATCCGGAATCCGTGGGTGCGGCGTCTCTTGATTCGGCTCGGCTGATAGGTGCGCTTCATGGTTCGTCCAGGCTTTTCGGAAGGCGCACCGTAGCTAGATCGCTTCGAAGCTGTCAAGCGTGGGCCCATCCACCATCGGCCTGACAGTTTGGGAGCATCGGTCGCGCGCATCGCGTGATAAGATCGATTTGGGTGCGGCGCCTCGCAGCTGTTTTACGGGCGCGATCCTCCTCGTCGGTGGACAAAGCAATCGGAGTCCGCGCAAGCACATAGGTGCGTTTCGTCGGGTCCGTCGGTCTCTACTTCGACGACTCAAAGAATCTATTTGAATAGGGGAGATGGTAGGAACATGAAGCTCACGATCCCCCGTGCCGAACTCCAGCGTGGTCTTTCTCGCATTCAAGCGATCGTCGAGAAGCGCAATTCGATGCCGATTCTCGCGAACGTGTTGCTCCGAGCAACGAAGGGCGACGCGTCTCAACTCGAGATCGCCGCGACCGACCTGGAAGTCGGGATCCGCGGCTTTCATCCGGCAGATGTATCGAAGGCCGGGAGTCTCACGGTTTCCGCGCGCAAGCTCTTCGAGATCATCCGCGAACTTCCCGAGGAACCGGTTCAGCTGAGCGCGACTGCGAATTCGTATCTCGAGATCCACTGTGGTCGATCGCGTTTTACGCTGGCAGGCACGACGGCAGAGGAATTCCCGACGCTTCCCGAATTCTCACCTGCTTCGATGGTTCGACTTCCCGCAGCGGTGATTTCGAGTTTGATCGAGCGAACGATGTACGCGTCATCGCTCGATGAGACTCGATACAACCTGAATGGCGTCTATTTCGAGTTGATGGAAGAAGGGTCGAAGATCCGCATGGTCGCGACGGATGGACATCGCCTCGCGATGGTCGATCGCGCTCTCGCCACCGGTGGGACGGATCTCGCCAGCGGTGTGATCCTCCCGCGCAAAGGACTCGCTGAACTGAAGCGCCTCGTGGACGAAGACGATGCCGACGAGATCGAGCTCGGCATCGAAGGCAACAGCGCACTCGCTCGCAAAGGCGAAGTCACGCTGACGATGCGATTGATCGAAGGCGAGTTCCCGAACTACCGCCAGGTGCTGCCGAAGGTGATCACGCGCAAAGTGACGATCGCGACGGACATCCTCAGCCAGGCACTGCGTCGCGTCGCGCTGCTCTCGGTCGAGCGCAGCAAAGCGGTTCGCGTGGAACTCAGCGCGGGCCGACTGCGTCTTTCCGCGAACAACCCCGATCTCGGTGAAGCCAGCGAAGAAATCGACATCGACTACCAGGGCGAGACGCTGACGGTCGGCTTCAACGCGAAGTACCTCCTAGACAGCCTTTCGGCCTTCAAAACGAAGGAAGTCGAGCTCGGTCTCGAGGACGAACTCTCGCCTGCCAGGCTGAGCCCGACAGAGGATGCAGAGACGATTGCCGTCGTCATGCCCATGCGGCTCTAAACCCGCGGCTTAATTCGAGAAAACATCGCTGCTCCTGCCTTTACGCGGTCCCCGCGATCGATTAGATTCCGCCCGCCTTTCCGGACCTCGTCGCTGCACGATTGTGTCGCGCCGAGCATCGGGTGATTCGCCGCCAAATCCGCGCGACCGCCACCTACGCGGCCGTGCAGTGGCCACCGCGAAACAGCGACCCCACCGTGCGCAGCTGCGGACGGAAGGTCGCTTTCGGTCGGTCCGCAGAGAAGGAGTTTCGTGGCATACGACGCGAGTGCCATCGAAGTCCTCGAAGGCCTCGATCCAGTTCGCAAGCGGCCCGCGATGTACATCGGGACCACGGGTCCCGACGGACTACATCATCTCGTCTACGAAGTCGTCGACAACTCGATCGACGAAGCGCTCGCCGGCCACTGCTCGAAGATCGAGGTCATCATCCACGCGGACAACAGTGTCACTGTCGAAGACGACGGCCGCGGTATTCCCGTCGACGAGCATGCTGGCGAGAAGCGATCCGCCGCAGAAGTCGTGATGACCACGCTGCACGCCGGCGGCAAGTTCAACGAGAACAGCTACAAGGTTTCCGGCGGGCTCCACGGCGTCGGCATCTCCGTCGTCAACGCGCTTTCCGAAGTGCTCGAGCTGGAAATTCGCCGTGGTGGAAAGGTCTGGCGCCAGACCTACCACCGGGGAGTTCCCGAAGCGCCCATCGCGGCGATCGGCACTACGGATCGCACCGGCACGCTCGTCACCTTCCGCCCCGACGCGCAGATCTTCCAGACCACCGAGTTCTCCTTCGATGTGCTCTCGCAGCGCTTGCGCGAGCTGTCGTTCCTGAACGCCGGCATCAAGATCCACATCAAGGACGAGCGCTCCGAGAAGTCACACGATTTCTGCTACGAGGGCGGCATCGTCTCGTTCGTCGAGCACCTGAACCGAAGCAAGCAGGGCTTGCACCAACCGCCGATCCTCCTATCCGGCGATCGCAAATTCGAGTCGCATGGAAACGAGACTTCCGTCGCGATCGAAGTCGCGCTGCAATACAACGACACCTACAACGAGAGCGTCTTCTCGTTCGCGAACAACATCAACACGGTCGAGGGCGGCAGCCATTTGATCGGCTTCCGCACCGCGCTCACGCGCGCGATCAACCGCTACCTCACAGGCCAGAAAAAGAACGTCAAAACCGAGGCGGAGAGCGTCAGCGGCGACGATGTGCGCGAGGGCCTGACGGCGGTGATCTCCGTCAAGCTCCCGCAGCCGGAGTTCGAGGGTCAGACCAAGACGAAGCTCGGCACCAGCGAAGTGCGCGGCCTCGTCGAAGCGCTCGTCTTCGAGCAGCTCACGTCGTACCTCGAAGAGAATCCTGGTGTCGCGCGCTTGGTGATCGCGAAGGTCGTCGATGCGGCGCGCGCACGCGCTGCGGCGCGCAAGGCTCGCGATCTCGCCCGTCGCAAAGGCGCGCTCTCGGACTTCAGCCTCCCCGGCAAGCTCGCGGATTGCCAGGAACGCGCGCCCGAACGCTCCGAACTCTTCATCGTCGAGGGTGATTCGGCAGGTGGCACGGCGAAGCAGGGACGTTCGCGCGAGACGCAAGCGATCTTGCCGATCCGCGGAAAGATCCTGAACGTCGAGCGCGCGCGTCTCGACAAGATGCTGTCGTCTACCGAGATCCAGGCGATCGTGTCGGCGATTGGCTGCGGCATCGGGGAAGACTTCAATCCCGACAAGGCGCGCTACCACAAGATCATCATCATGACCGACGCAGATGTGGACGGCAGCCACATCCGAACGTTGTTGCTGACCTTCTTCTACCGCCAGATGAAGCCGCTCTTCGATCGCGGTTACCTCTACATCGCGCAGCCGCCGCTCTACAAAGTGAAGAAGGGCAAGAGCGAGCGCTACATCAAGGACGAGGCTGCGCTCGAGGCCCATCTGCTCAGCCTCGCGCTTTCAAACAGCGTCGTGTATGCCGAAGGGCGCGCTTCACAGATCGCTGCGGACGACGTCCGCAAGCTGCTCTCGCAAGCGAGCGAATACGGCAAGATGCTGCGGATGCTCGCGCGACGTCGGATGGATGATCGCGTGATCGACGCCGCCGTCGCGATCGGTGCGCCCAGTGAAGCGGAGCTTACGAACGCCGCAACGCTACGCGACGAGATCGCACCGCGGATCAGCGAGCGCTTTCGCGAGATCGATCCCGAGGCGGGCGACATCGCGTGGGATGTTTTCGCAGATCCGGAGCACGGCGGGCACGGACTCCGCGCCGTCACGCGCCGCGCCGGCATCACGCTGCGAACCCGCTTCGACACCACTTTTTTGCGTTCCTCCGATTGGCGTCGGCTGCGGGCGCTCGCCGCGCAGAGCGATGAGATCGGCGGTCGCGCGGGCTTCCGCGTCGAAGTCGATGGCGGCGAAGCCGAAGCGGCTTCCACGCCGCCGCGCTTGCTCGACCGTTTGCTCGAGATCGCGAAGAAGGGTCTCACGATCCAGCGCTACAAGGGCCTCGGCGAGATGAACCCGGACCAGCTCGCCGAGACGACGATGGAAGTGCGCTCGCGCACGCTGCTCCAGGTTCGTGTCGAGGACGCCTACGAAGCCGACGACGTGTTCAGCAAATTGATGGGCGACGACGTCGAGCCGCGCCGCGACTTCATCGAGAAGAACGCGCTCAACGTGCAGAACCTCGATATCTAGAGGGATCCGAGATGGCTGAAGAAACGCCGCCCCCGCCGGAGGAGCCGACGCCGCCCAGCGCGTCGCCGCCGGGTGTACCCGACGCCGTCCCGGTGAACATCGAGGACGAGGTTCGCTCCTCGTTCCTCGACTACTCCATGTCCGTCATCATTTCGCGCGCGCTGCCCGACGTGCGCGACGGCTTGAAGCCCGTCCACCGCCGCATCCTCTACGCGATGCAGCAAGAGGGTCTGCTCCCGTCGCGCGCCTACTCGAAGTGCGCCGGTGTCGTCGGCGAAGTGCTGAAGCACTACCACCCGCACGGCGATTCCGCGGTCTACGACGCGCTCGTCCGCATGGTGCAGGATTTCTCGCTCCGCTATCCGCTGATCGACGGCCAGGGCAACTTCGGCTCGATCGACGGCGATCCGCCGGCCGCCTATCGCTACACCGAAAGCCGTCTCGCGAAGATCGCTGAAGAGCTGCTGCGCGACATCGATCGCGAGACGGTCGACTTCCAGCCGAACTTCGACGGCTCGACCTCCGAGCCGATCGTGTTGCCGACGCGGCTTCCGAACCTGCTCGCGAACGGCTCCTCCGGAATCGCCGTCGGCATGGCGACGAACGTCCCGCCGCACAATCTGCGCGAGCTGATCGACGCGCTGATCCTCGAAGCGACCGAACCGGATTGCACGCTCGAACAGTTGATGGAGAAGATGCCCGGGCCGGATTTTCCGACCGGCGCGCTGATCTGCGGCACCGAGGGAATCCGCTCTGCATACGCCACCGGCCGCGGCCTCGTCACCGTGCGCGGTCGCGCTTCCTTCGAAGACACCAAACGCGGTAGCCGCATCATCATCACCGAGATCCCGTTCATGGTGAACAAGGCGTCGCTGCTCGAACGCATTGCGGATCACGTGCGCGAAGGGCGCATCGAGGGCATCTCGGATCTGCGCGACGAATCGAACCGCCAGGGCATGCGCGTCGTGATCGAGCTGAAGCGCGACGCGACGCCCGACGTGACGCTGAACCAGCTCTACAAGCAGACGCCGCTGCAGACCACCTTCGGTGTCAACATGCTCGCGCTGGTGAACGGCCGCCCCGAGACGTTGCCGCTGAAGGACATGCTGCGGCCCTTCCTCGAGTTCCGTCGCGAAGTCGTGATCCGCCGCGCCACCTACGACCTGAAGCAGGCGGAAGCGCGCTCTCACATTCTCGAAGGCTTCGCGATCATCCTCGACAACCTCGACGAGGCGATCCGCGTGATCCGCGCCGCGGAAGACACCGCCGGCGCGCGCGCCGCGCTGATGGAGCGCTTCCAGCTCACCGAGCGCCAGACCAACGCGATCCTCGAGATGCGGCTGCGCGCGCTCACCAGCATGGAACGCCAGCGCGTGATGGACGAGCTGGCCGAGATCCGCGCGAAGATCGAGGACCTCGTCGGCCTGCTCGCGAGCGACGCGCGCGTGCTCGACGTGGTGCTCGATGAGCTGCGCGAGATCCGCGAGAAGTATGGCGATGATCGCCGCACCGAGATCACCGGGCCGGTCGACGCGCTCGAGAACGAAGACCTGATCGTCGAGGAGGAGATGGTCGTCACCATCTCGCACCTCGGCTACGTGAAGCGCAACCGCGCGACCGAGTACCGCGCGCAGCGCCGCGGCGGCAAGGGCCTGCGCGGCATGGAGACACGCGACGAGGACTTCGTCGAACGCCTCTTCGTCGCCTCGACACATGCGTATGTGCTCTTCTTCACGAACCGCGGCCGTGTGCACTGGAAGAAGGTCTGGGAGCTGCCGCTCTTCGGCAAAGCCGCCAAGGGACGCTCGCTCGCGAACCTGCTCACGCTGACCGAGGGCGAGCGCGTGCAGGCCACGTTGCCGGTTCGCAGTTTCGATGAAGCGGGCTACGTCGTGCTGTGCACGCGAAAGGGCGTGATCAAGAAGACCGACCTGTCGGCATTCTCGAATCCGCGGCGCGCCGGCATCATCGCGATGAACCTCGACGACGATGACGAGCTGATCGCCGCCTCGCGCACCGACGGTTCGCAGCAGATCTTGATCGCGTCGCGTAACGGCATGTCGGTGCGCTTCCGGGAAACGGATGTGCGCCCGATGGGTCGCAACGCGATGGGCGTTCGAGGCATCGCGCTGGTCGACGACGATCGCGTCGTCGGCATGGAAGTCCTGTCGCCGGAAGCGACGGTGCTTTCAGTCACCGAAAACGGATTCGGCAAGCGCACGCCGCTCGACGAGTACCGACTCCAGAAGCGCGGCGGCGTCGGCATCATCACGATCCTGACCAGCGACCGGAACGGGCCGGTGATTGGCGTCGCACAGGTCACCGACGACGCGGAGCTCATGCTGATCACCGACGGCGGCAAGGTGCTGCGCTGTCGAGTGTCGGGCATCTCGACGATGGGCCGCCGCGCGCAGGGCGTGACGCTGATGGATACGGCCGAAGGCGAGAAGCTGGTTGCGATTGCGCAGCTCGCGGAGTCGGAAGCGGAGTCAGACGAGGGCGCGGCGTCGGAATAGCGGCCTCGACGCTCCGGTGAGATGGATGAAGCGAAGCGAATCCAAGAAGCTGATGACGCGCGCGCGGCGGGTGATTCCGGGTGGAGTCAACTCGCCCGTGCGGGCGTATGGATCGGTTGGCGGAACGGCGCCCTTCCTCGTGCGCGGCAAGGGCGCGCGGATCTGGGACGCCGACGGCAACGAGTACATCGACTACGTCGGCTCGTGGGGACCGCTGGTGCTGGGGCATGCGCAGCCAGCGGTGCTGCGCGCGGTGCGCGATGCGGCGCTGAAGGGAACGAGCTTCGGCGCGCCCACCGAGCTGGAAGTGCTCCTTGCCGAGGAAGTGTGTCGCGCGCTGCGATCCGTCGAGCTGGTGCGCTTCGTGTCGTCGGGCACCGAGGCGGCGATGAGCGCGATTCGCCTGGCTCGCGCGGCGACCGGGCGCGACCGCATCCTCAAGTTCGACGGCTGCTACCACGGTCACGCCGATGCGCTGCTCGTCGGCGCGGGCAGCGGTGTTGCGACGCTCGGGATTCCGGGCTCCCCCGGTGTTCCCGAATCGTTCGCGCAACTGACGGTGCAGGCGCCGTTCAACGATCTCGATGCGGTGGCCGACGCCTTTCGGCGTTGGCGCGGCGAGATCGCGTGCATCCTGGTCGAGCCGGTGGCGGGCAACATGGGCTGCGTGCCACCCGAACCGGGTTTTCTCGAAGGGCTCGCGTCGCTCGCGAAGCAACACGGCGCGCTGCTGATCTTCGACGAGGTGATGACCGGTTTTCGCGTCGCGTACGGCGGCGCGCAGCAGCGCTACCGCATCACGCCCGATCTCACGATTCTCGGCAAGATCGTCGGCGGAGGTCTGCCGGCTGCCGCGTATGGAGGTCGTCGCGATCTGATGAAACAGATCGCGCCCGAAGGTCCCGTCTATCAAGCGGGCACGCTGTCGGGGAATCCGCTCGCGATGGCGGCAGGCCTCGAGACGCTGCGGCTCCTCCGCGCGCCCGGTGTCTACGCGGAGCTCGAAGCGCGTTCGGTGGCGCTTGCGGATGGGCTGGCCGAAGCGGCGCGCGAGGCGGGCGTCGAGCTCAGCACCGCGGCGGTCGGCGGCATGTTCGGCTTCTTCTTCCACCTCGGCCCGGTCCGCAATTTCGAGGACGCGCGCAAAGCGAACGGCGCGCGTTTCAAGGCTTTTTTCCACGCGATGCTCGACCAGGGCGTCTACTTCGCGCCGTCGGCGTTCGAGGCCGGCTTTGTTTCGCTCGCGCACCGGCCGGCGGACATCGCCGAGACGCTTGCGGCAGCAAAACAGGCCTTCAAAAAGGCGGCTCGAGCGCATTGAGCGGCCGGAATGCGTCCGCTAGGTTGCGCGCCGCTTTTTCGGTCGCCGGCCCCTCGCAACGATCCGGGTTCCCATGAGCGAACCCAGCTCGGACAAGCAAAGCGAGGAACGGCGGCGCGGTATCGCGGCCTACCAGGGTGCGCTGGAGGCCGTCCTCGCGATCGTCATCACCGCAGGGGTCGGCGCGTGGGCCGACCAGCGTTTCGGCACCGAGCCGCGATGGTTGATTTTGGGGACCTGTCTCGGCTTCGCGGCCTTCGTGCTTCGCTTGTTCCGCATGCGCAAGCTCTTCGAGGACGCGTCGTCGGGCAACCAAGCACCGCCCGCTGACAAAGGGACGGACGGCTGATCGTGCGCTTCGACCCGATGGAACGCCTGAACTTCGGCATCTCGGCCGGCGCGGTCGCCGCGGGCTTCGCATTCGCGTCGCCCGTGTTCGCGATCAGCCTGGCCTTCGGCGCCGTGATCGAGGCTGCGAACTTTCGCGCACTGCGCGCCGCCGCATCGCAACTCCTCGGTGGCGATCTTGCCGCAGGGCGCGAAGCGCCTGGCCCTCCGGATCTACAGGTGGGCAAGGCGTGGGCCGCTGGCTTTGGGCTGCGCTTTGGATTTCTGGCGATCGCGATCTCCGTGGCGCTGAACGCCGGCGCGCATCCGATCGGGCTCGTGGTCGGTCTCTCGACGACGATTCCCGCGGTGATTCTCGGTGCGATCTGGATGCGACCGCCGGTGCTCGAGGCCGGGCCGGCTCCGCCGCCCGATGATCCGAGCTGGGACGCATGGAATCCCTGGCTCGCACGCGAGCGAGATGCCGCCGCAAGCGAGGAGGATTGAGTTGGACGATCAGCTGGCGACGGCGAACTTGGTGGGATTGATCGCGCGCGCGATCGGGGTGGTCGTGCTCTTGCTGCTCGCGAGCGCGGCGGTGCGGCGCCGCATCGCCGATACGCACGGCGGCATCATCCCCGACGAAGGCGTCACGATCCGCAACGTGATCGAAGTGATCGTCGAAGGCCTCACGGGGCTCGCGAAATCCACGATGGGCCCCGAATGGCGCAAGTGGTTTCCCTTCGTCGGCGCGATGTTCTTCTTCATCCTGATCGGCAACCTGATCGGCTTGATCCCCGGCCTCGCCGGCCTCACCGACAACGTCAACACCGCGGCCGCGTGGGCGATCATCTCGTACGTGCTCTTCAACTACGTCGGGATTCGCGAGCACGGCATCAAGAACTACCTGATGAAGTACATGGGGCCGAGCTTCTACACCTGGCACGTCGGTGGCAAACACATCCACGTCCGCCCGCTCTTCTTCTTGTTCTTCCCGCTCGAGACGATTCTCGACGCGGTGCGGATGGTGACGCTGACGATTCGTCTGATCGCCAACATGTACGCGGACCACGCGGTGATCGGCGCGTTCCTGTTGATCGTTCCCTTCGGTGTTCCCGCCATCTTCATCGGCCTCGGCATGCTGGTGTGCGTGCTCCAGGCCTTCGTGTTTTCGCTGCTCACGATGATCTACATCAACATGGCGCTCCAAGAGGCCCACTGAGGCCACGACCGAGCGCGGATTCAAGCAAGGAGAGAGATTCGTCATGAAGAACATCATCAAGGTCGCTGTCTGGACGCTCGTCGCTGCGCTGTTGCCCGTCACCGCATTCGCGGCGGAAGGCGCCGATGCAGGCAACTCGCTCGGCCCGGCGCTCGGCGCGGGTCTCGCGATCGGTCTCGCCGGTCTCGGTTGCGGCATCGGCCAGGGCCTCACGGCCGGCAACACAACTGCCGGTATCGCGCGCAATCCCGGCGCCGCGGGCGCCATGTTCGTCAACTACATCCTCGGCATGGTGCTCATCGAGTCGATCGCGATCTACGGCCTCGTGATCGCGTTCCAGCTCGTTGGGAAGATCTAGTCGGGATTCGAAGTCGGGAAAGACGCCGGACGGGAGCTCGAAGCGGGCCTCACCCCGTTAATGGTTCCCGCGTCGAAACTGTGCCCCCGTCCGGCGCCTCCAATCCCTCACGACCCCCGGTCCCGTCGAAGGGTCGCTTTGGGAAACGTCTTGCGACGCTGACCGTGTTCCCAACGCAAACGATGTGCCGTACGCCGCGCGCAGCCTCTACGCTGCGCGCGTTGCGTTTCGAGCGAATCGCGCGCGAATTCCGTGAACGCGACGCCATACGGCGTCAGCGCGCAGCCTCGAGATGGGCGTGAACCGCGGTCGGCTGCTCGTCTTCGAAGGCGTCGATGGCAGCGGCAAGTCGACGCAAGTGCGGCTGCTCGCGGAGCAGCTTCGCGCGAGCGACATCGCGCATCTCGTCACCAAAGAGCCAACCGACGGCGTTTGGGGTCGCAAGATCCGCGCGATGGCGCGTTCGGGCGAACTCGTCGCGCCCGAGGAAGAGCTGCGCTGGTTTCTCGAAGATCGCCGCGAGCACGTCGCGACGGTGCTGCGGCCCGCACTCGATGCGGGAAAGCTCGTGCTCTCGGATCGCTACACGCTCTCGACCGTCGCGTATCAGGGCGCGCGCGGACTCGATCCGCAGCGGCTGCTCGCGCAAGCGGAAGCCGAGTTCCCGCTGCCCGATCTCGCGCTGATCTTCGAACTCGAAGCCGCCGTCGGTCTTGCGCGCGTGCAGGCGCGCGGCGAAATCGCCGAGCCCGCGTTCGAGGAAGCGGCGTTCTTGTCGCGCGTCGCCGCAGTGTTCCGCGCACTCGATCGCCCCTACCTCGCGCGCATCGACGCGAGTGGCTCGATCGAGAGCGTGGCGCAGCGCATTCGCGCAACGCTGCGCGAGCGACTCGCGATCTAGCGAGCGCGTCCCTAAAGTGGCCGCATGCCGACCGAGCCGAGCGCTCTCTCCACGCGATCGATCCCCGCGCGCGAGCGACTGATCGCCGCGCTCGACGTGCCCTCGGCCGACGACGCGCGCAAACTGGTGCGCACGCTCGGCGACGCAGTAGTGTTTTATAAGCTCGGCCTCGAGCTGCTGATGAGCGGCGAATATTTCCGGCTCGTCGATGAACTCGCCGACGCCGGCAAGAAGCTCTTCCTCGATTTGAAGCTCTACGACATTCCCGAAACCGTCGGCCGCGCGGTGCGCAACCTGCGCGATCGGCGCGTGCACTTCGTCACCGTGCACTACGACCGCCGCGTACTCGAAGCCGCGTGCCGCGAGCGCGGCGAGATCGGCATCCTCGCCGTCACGGTGATGACCAGCATCGACGCGGACGATCTGCGCGACCAAGGCTTCGCGGCCGGCACGGAGCCTGCGGATCTCGTGCTCGCGCGTTCGAAGAGCGCTTTCGATCTCGGCTGCGAGGGCGTGATCGCATCGCCGCTCGAAGCCCGCCGCATCCGCAACGCCGTCGGTCCGAAGCTCGCGATCGTGACGCCTGGTATCCGGCCCGCGAAGGTGGACGACGATCAGCGCCGCGTCGCGACACCGCGTAGCGCATTCGAGAATGGCGCCGACTACATCGTCGTCGGCCGCCCGCTGCGCGACGCACCCGATCCGCGCGCGGCCGCGCTCGCGATCCAGGCGACGATCACCGAGCTCTTCGAATAGTCCGCGCCGCGGAACGCAGTGCGAAGGGTCAAGCCTCCGCTGCGGCGCGACGACACGGGACTTCATGCACGACGCCTGGATACCGGTGCTGGTTGCCGGGGCGATGGTCTACCTCGCCCTGGCGCTGGCGTTGGTGCGCACGCGCCCCGGTCCGGGCGCTCGCGAGATCGGGGCCGCGCTCCTCGCGATCGCGATCTGGGTCGTCACCGCCGTCATCGAATCGCGCACCACGACGCTCGGCGCGTACCTGCAGACTGCAAAGCTCAAGTACACCGCGATCGCGTTGGTGCCGCCGCTCTTCTTCCTCTTCTTCCTCGAGTACACCGAACGGATGGCGCTGCGCGCGCGCCACTTCGCGCTCGTGCTCGCACTGCCCGTCATCACGATCGCGCTCACGTGGACCAACGAAGTGCATGGGTGGATGTGGGCGCATCCGCCCTTCGCTGCGAACGGCGCGCTCTCGGCGCGGCTGCCGTGGGGCCCGTGGTTCTGGTGGGTACACATTCCGTACAGCTATCTGCTGACGATCGGCGGCATGGCGGTGCTCGTCGCCGAACTGTGGCGCGAGTCGAAGCTGCACCGCTCGCAGGCGCTGCTCTTCCTCTTCGGCATGGCGCTCCCGCTCTCCGTGAACGTGCTCTTCACCAGCGGGCTGATGCCGCCGATCGGACGCATCGGTCCGACACCGATCGCATTCGCCATCAGCGGCTTGCTCTTCTCGTGGGGCTTCGTGCGCGGCCAGCTCTTCAGGCTGGCACCGGTGGCCTATCGCTCCGTCTTCGAACACCTGGAGGACGGCGTCTTCGTCGTCGATGCGCATGGCCGCGTGGCGAACACCAACGAAGCGGCGTTGCAGATCGTGCGCCAGCCGCGCGAGACGGTGATCGGTTACCGCATCGAAGACGCGCTGCCCGCGCACCCGCACCTCGCCGCCGGATTGCGCTCGCCGAACGCGGTGACGCTCGCCTGCAACACCGACGACGGTCGCAACCTCGAGGTGCGCATCTCTCCGCTGCGCGCCGAGTCGGGCAAGTCACGCGGTCGCGTCGTGCTGCTGCGCGATGTCACGCTGCGTGAGCAAGCCGCTGCCGCGCAGCGCGAGAACGAAGCGCTGCTCTTCGGCATCGTCGAGCACTCGCCCAACGGAATCTTGCGACTGCGTCCGAAGCGCGGCGACGACGGCATCGTGCGCGATTTCATCTGCATCTTCGCCAACCCCGCCGCCGCCGCGCAGATCGGCCGCCCGCGCGACGAGCTGGTCGGTCGTCCCTTCAAAGGCGCCGTGCACCCGCACACCGCGGCGCTCTTCCAGGTCTTCCGCGAAGCGTTCCAGAGCGGCGAGCGCTGCGAGATCGAACGCGCCGTCGTGCGCGACGGCCGCGAAGCGTGGCTGCGCTTCATCGCCGTCGCAGCGGGCGACGACCTCGTCGTCACCTTCTTCGACCTCACCGAACGCAAACACCGCGAACTCGAGATGGAAGCCGCAGCCGCGCAGGATCCGCTCACCGGCTTGCTGAACCGCCGCGGTTTCGAAGCCGACGCGCCCGCGCTGCTGCTTCACGCCAGCGGCGAGCCGCGCCCGAGCGCTCTGCTCTACGTCGATCTCGATCGCTTCAAAGAGGTGAACGACACGCTCGGCCACGAAGTCGGCGACCTGCTGCTCTGCGAATTCGCCGCGCGCATGCAGCGCTGCACACGCGGCCCGGATCTGTTGGCGCGCGTCGGCGGCGACGAGTTCGTGTTGCTGCTGCTCGAAACCGGCGTCGACGGCGCGCTGTGGGTGGCCGAGCGATTGCTCGCCACCGCGCGCGAGCCGGTGCGCATCGGCGGACACGAACTGCTCTGCATCCCGAGCGTCGGCATCGCGCTCTTCCCCGAACACGGCGTCGAACTGAAGCAACTGCTGCAAGCCGGCGATCGCGCGATGTACGACGCAAAATCGCGTGGCGGCGGCGTCGCGGTGATCGCGCCGCTGGGATCCGCGGCGCGCTAACTCTCTTCGCGAGGCACCACCGAACGGAATTGCGCGAGCAGCAGCAGGTCGTAGACGATCTTCAGCGACCCGGCGATCACCAGCGGCCAACCGAACGAAGTCCATTCGAGCAGCGCGCCCGATAGGAGCGGCGGCAGCGCCGCAGCGAGACTGCGCGGCACATTCGTGACGCTCACCGCCGCTGCGCGCTCGTCCGGCGGGGTCAACGCGATCACGTACGACTGGCGCGCCGGCACGTCCATCTGCGAGAGCGCCATCCGCGCAACCAGCATGGCGATCGCCGAGCCGGCCGTCGGCATGAACGCCGCGGCGACCAGCATCAAGTTCGCGGGGATGTGCGTGTACACCATCGTCGGTACGAGGCCGATGCGCGCGGCGAGCCACGGCGAGACGAGTTGCGAGAACGCGGAGAGCAGGCGCGCCGCGAAGAACATCGCGCCGGCCGCTTCGAGCGACAGCTCGAAGCGCTGGAACAGCCACAGCGCCAGCATGGAATCGACGACGAAGCCGCCGCCAAACGAGTCGAGACTGAAGAGCGCCGCAAGGCGCAGCACTGCGCTGCGCGATCGGTCGAGGCGCCCGCTGCCAGCCGTCGTCGCGCGCGCCGCGCGACCGCTGCGCAAGCCGAGGTAGAGCGCGCTGATGGCGATCGCGACGGCGCCATACAGCAAAAAGGGTCGCGGCTGCAACGCGCCCTCGGGCGCGACGAGCAGCGGCACGCCAATCGCGAGCGCGCCGAGCGCACCGAGCAGGATGCCGCCGAGGTTGTAGCGGGCGAAAAGCGCCGTGCGATCCGCGGCGCCAACGTTTTGCGCGAGCAGCGATTGCTCCGTCGGCAAGAACACGGAGACGTCACCGCCCGACGGATTCAGCGTGCCGACGAACGCGACGAGCAACAGCAGCGGGAACTCCGAGACGCCAGCGAACGCAACTCCGGTTGCGAGCATCAACAGCGATGCGCCGAGCAGCACCGTGCGTTCAGGGAGGCGCCGACCGCCGAGCCCGACCGCGAGCGTCAGCGCGGCGGAACCGAGCAGTGTCGCCGTGACGACGGCGCCGACTTGCGCGGCGGAGAGACCGAGCGCGGCGAGGTGGCTCGCGAGGAGGACGCTGACGAGGCCGTCTGCGAAGCCTCGCATTGCGCGCGCGAAGACGAGGCGGCGGGCGTCGGGGGTGGCGCTGGCGGGGAAGAGCATCGGGGACGCAGGGTCGCGCAGAGTGAATGGGGATCGCCACGAGAGGCGGCAGCGCGAAGCGCTCAAACGCGCGTCCAACCGGCCCTATTCGCTGTCCGAGATCGGACTGAGAATGCTCTTCGCCTCCGCCTCGGTGAGATGAAGCGAGTACAGCTCGGTGCCGTTCCGGCTATCCCCATAGTCGATCAGTTCAATCTTCTGAATTCCCTCGTACCTCCAACGAACGCGATCACCATCAGCGGTGTCGAACTCAGTCTCGTATTTTCCTGCTAGCGCCTCTGCCTTCGACCTTGCCTCGTCATCGCAAGTCGCTTCGATCAGCAAGACGACGCATTCCCAAAGGCCTGGTCGCTTCGAGGAGTGCGCGCTCCGGAACATGATCGCGACTGAGTAGTCCAGGGGATGGTCGGGCACCTCTAGGCCTGTACTTCCCGCAGCGCCGCTTCCAACTCCGGCCGCTGCAAAATCCGCTCCGCCGCCGCCGCCTTGCAATAACCCTCGCTAGCGAAAAACCGCACCGCATCCGCAAGCACCGCGCGCGCCGGCCGCGGCGAGTAACCCAATTCGCGACGCGCCTTCTCGATGCTCACGTACCGCGAATCGCGCGCATGCAGCACCGCTTCGATCGTCGCCGCCGGTTCCTTGTGCGTGATCGTGTCGGCAACCCACTCCATCACGCGGCCGACGACGCTGAGCAGTGGCAGCGGCAAGGCGATGCGCGGCGCCGGGATGCCGGTCAGCTCGGCGAGGATCGCGAGTAGCTCGCGCATCGAGAGGTTGTCGCCGCCGAGCACGAAGCGTTCGCCCGCAGCGCCCTTCTCGAGCGCGAGCACGTGGCCGAGTGCGACGTCGCGCACGTCCACGACGTTCTGCGCCATTTCGACGAACACTTTCATGTGGCCGTTGATGTAGTGCTGGATCATCGAGCCGCTCGGCGTCGGGCGGCAATCGCCGGCGCCGATCACCGTGGTGGGATGCGTGATCACCAGCGGCAGGCCGCGGGCCGCGGCGCGCAGTGCGACGATCTCGGCCATCGCTTTCGACATCTTGTAGTGGCCGCGGAAGCGGCGGATGTCGAAGACGCCTTCTTCGTCGCCGGGTACGTCACGATCATCCGGAATCCGGAAGATCGGCGAGAGTGTGGCGGTGCTGCTGGTGTAGACGACTTTGCGCACGCCGAGTTCGCGCGCGGCGTCCACTACGTGGCGCGTGCCGTCTACGTTGACGCGGTAGATCTCGCCCGGGTCGGGACGCCAGAATGCGTAGCAGGCGGCGCTGTGGATGATGGCTTCGGCGCCGCCCAGCGCGCTGCGAACGCTTTCGCGATCGCGCAGGTCGAAGTCGCGCACCTTGATCGGCAGGCCCGACAGCAGATGGTTGTCGATGTCGGCGCCGACCAGCGCGGTGACTTCGTGGCCGCGGTTCAGCAATTCCCAGACGATGTGTGAGCCGACGAAGCCGTTGGCGCCGGTGACGAAGACTTGCACGAACTAAGCGCCCGTCTTCATGCGGATCGCCGCGCCGGCGAGCTGTTTGCCGAGATCCCACACGGCGCCGCCGACCTGGTGCGTCTCTGCGATCACTTCGGTGCAGGAGTTCACGATCCACTTGCGATCGTCTTGCGTGATGTTGAGCGGCGGCAGGAACTTCACGATGTGCATCGCGTGGCCGGCGATCTGCGTGAGGATGCGGTGCTTGGTGAAGAGCGGCACGGTAATGAGTTGCCCGAAGAGGCTCTCGTTCGCGGCGCCGAGCAGCTTCCACGCGGCTTTGAGCTTGAACGACTCCGGCTTGCCGAACTCGAGCGCGATCATCATGCCCTTGCCGCGCACGTCCTTCAGGAACTCGAAGCGATCGACGAGCGGCGTGAGGTCATCGACGATCTGCTGGCCGAGCAGGGCGCTGTTCTCGATCAGCTTCTCGTCGTCGATGACTTCGAGCGTCGCGAGCCCCGCCGCCATCGCGAGGTTGTTCTTCGAGTAGGTGGAGCCATGCACGACGGCGCGGTCCATGCGATCGAAGACCGCATCGAACACCCATTTGCGACAGACGACGGCGCCCACCGGCACGAAGCCGCCCGAGAGCGCCTTCGCAAGACACACCATGTCCGGCTCGACGCCCCAGTGCTCGACCGCGAGGAACTTGCCCGTGCGCCCGAGGCCGGTCTGCACTTCGTCGGCGACCAGCAGCGCGCCGTATTTCTTGCAGAGCGCGCTCGCGCCGGGCAGGTATTCGTCGCTCGGGATGTGCACGCCGTGGCCGACGATCGGTTCGACGATGAACGCCGCGACGTCGCGGCCGCGCAGCGCGTTCTCGAGCGCCGGCAGATCGTTGAACGGGATACGTACACAATCCGGGAGCAGCGGCCCGAAGCCATTGCGGAATTCGTCCATGCCGTTGATCGAGAGCGGCCCGTAGGTGAGGCCGTGATAACCGCGCTCGACGTAGATGATCTTCGAGCGCTTGGTGGCGTAGCGCGCGAACTTGATCGCGGCCTCGACCGACTCCGCGCCCGAGTTGCAGAAGAAGACCTTCTCGAGACCGGCGGGCATCTTCGCGACGAGGCGCTCGGCGAGCATGCCGGCGAGAACCGTGACGTCCATCTGCACGAGATGCGGCAAGCCGCCGTGCAGCACGTCGTTCAGGACCTCGATCACCTTCGGATGATTGCGGCCGACTGCGAAAACGCCCCAGCCGGAGAGCAGATCGAGGTAGCGATTGCCGGCACCGTCAAATAGGTATTGCCCGCGCGCTTCGGTGTAGGCGACGTCGTAGCCGATCGTCTTCAACACCTTGACGATCTGCCCGTTCAAGTACTGATCGTGCAGCGCGTACTTCTCGGGCAAGCGCTCGGCGATCAGGTCGAGGATCTTCATGCGAGCCCCCCATCACGAAGGCGAAACAATGCGAAGGCGAAACAATGGCGCCGCAGCCTAGCGAACGAGTCCCGGCATCGCGGGTTGCTGGCGTGGATGGCTGCAAGTCTCGTTGGCTCTGCATTGCGCGCGATCTGCGCAGCGGCGGGCTCGAGGCGCAGCTCTTCGACAGCGCCGCGGATCTCGCCGATCAAGTGCCGCTACCGGACGTGATTGGCTGGGACATTCCGATCGGTCTCGCCGAGGACGGCGCCGGCCGTGGCTGCGATCGCGAGGCGCGCGCGCTGCTGCGTGCGCCCCGGGCTTCGAGCGTTTTCACTGCGCCAATTCGGGCCGCGCTCGTGGCTCGATCGCAGGCGGAGGCGTCGCGCATCACCGCGGAGCGCTGCGCCGGTCGCCGTGTCGCCGCGCAGGCTTTCGGCATCTACGCGAAGGTGCGCGAGGTCGATGCGCTGCTCGCGGCACGGCCGGCGCTGCGCGGTCGGATTCGCGAGGTGCATCCGGAGCTGTGCTTCTGGGCGTGGAACGGCGGCGTTGCGATTCACGCCAGCAAGAAGAGCGAAGCCGGCGAGCGCGAGCGACGCGCGCTGGTGGAGGCACATTTCGGTGCCGGCTCCATTGCGCGCGTGCGCGCACAACTCGCTCCGCGACGCGTGCCGGCCGACGACATCCTCGACGCCTTCGCCGCGCTCTGGACCGCGGAGCGCATCGCGAGCGGCGTCGCGCGCACTCTTCCCGAGACACCGCTTTGCGACGCACGCGGGCTGCGCATGGAGATGGTCTATTGAGCGCGTGACTCCGGCGGCGCCGCTTCCATCCCGAAGTGCGTGCTCGTCTCCGACACCACGACGAAGCCCAGCCGCTGATAGAGCGCGCGCGCCGCGTTCTCGCGCTGCACCGAAAGCACCAGCGGCAAGCCGCGCGCATGGGCGCGATCCCGTACCGCGCAGATCAGCGCCGTCCCGATGCCACGCCGCTGCGCCGCGGGCAACAAGTAGATCCGATCGAGCGCGAAGCGATCCACGAACTCCTCGACCGCAAGACATCCGATCGCGCGCCCCTCCACCTCGACCACCTGATGCGTAGCGAGATCAATCTCCCCAACGAACGCCGCTCCAATCGCCGCGCGCAGCATGCCAGTCAAAAACGCGACGTCATCGCGCGTCGCGGGACGCAGCCGTTGAGAAAGGTGAGAAAGGGGACGGTCCTCGATGGTGACGGGCTGTTGACTGGGGGGACACACCTCACGGAGGCCTGTCCCTCTAGTCATCAGCCCGTCACTTTGAGGACCGTCCCCTTTCTCACCAAGCGGGAGGCGCATCAGCAGGCGGCGGTGGGCGGGTAGGCCCATGCGGGTTTCTTTGGCGATCAGGTCGCGCATGGGCGCGGTGAGCAGGGCGGTGTTGAGGGCGCGGAAGCCGAGGCGGGCGTAGAAGTGTTCGTTCCACGCGACGTCGCGAAAGGTGGAGAGCGTGATGCCGGATGCGCCGCGCGCGCGCGCCCACTCGATGAACGCGCGAACGAGTCGTGCGCCGAGGCCGCGGCGGCCGTGATCGGGATGCACGTCGAGTTCCTCGAGATGTGGCTCATCGCCGAGCCAGCGCGTGTAGGCGAAGCCGACGGGCTCGCCGCTCGGCGCCGCTGCGATCCACAGCATGCCGGCGCGCTGCGCTGCCGCGAGATCTTCGAGCGCGGCGGTTGCATCTGGGATCGAGGCGGCGAGATCCGTCGCAGAGAAGAGTTGCGCGGCGGCGTTCTCGATCTCGCCGAGCAGCGCGATCTCGTCTTCGCGGGCGAGCCGGATTTCGTAGTGCGCGTCGCTCATCGGGCGGAGCCTATCACCACACTCCCGCGGCGCCGTCCGCACGCAGGACCAACTCGGCGCTCTGCTCGGCCTGCGCGTCCAGGCGTTCGGCGGTTCGCCTTCGATTGGTTGACGCGGTGTCTCGAGACGTGAGACGATCCGCAGATGCACGACAACCGACTCCTCGTACTCGCCGCCGCGAGCCTGTTCTGCTTCGCGATCTTCCCCGCAATCGCCAGCGGCGGAGAGTTCGGAATCCCCTGCGATCCCGGCAGCGCCAGCGAGAGCGGCTTCCCGCCGTGTACGCCGTGTGCGCCAGGGACTTTCACGCCGTTCACGGGCGCGGCCCAATGCGATGCGTGTCCGGCCGGCATGTCGGCCACGTCGGCCGGGGCGGCAATCTGTGTCGATTGCAACTGCAACGACGCGACCGTGTGTACGAACGACAGCTGCGCCGCGTCCACGGGACAATGCAGTGCCGAGCCGGTGCCCGACTGTGCGCTGCAGACGGTCTCATTCGAGGGAACGGTGACGAGCACGGAATCCGTCGGCGGCTTTCCCGATCCCGGTTCAATCTTCCAGATCGGCACGCCGTTCGAGGGCTACTACGTCTTCGACCCGGCCGCTCCGGACGCATCGCCGTCGGCGCTCGATGAAGGCACCTACATCGGCGCCGTCCAGGATTTCGCCATCCGCGTTGGCAGCGGCGCGGGCCTCATCGAGAGCGTCAGCTCATACGGAACGCTCTACATCGACGATGAACCCACGCCGCAAGGCGACAGCTATACGGTGCAGGTGACATCGCTCACGGGACCGTCGTTGCCGGGCCTGGTTCGCGAAGAACTTCGATTGACGCTTCGCGACGAAGCGGGCGACGTGTTCTCGTCGGACGCCATCCCGCCGTTCGCCGAGGTCGTGTCGATCGCGGCGATCAATCGCCAAGCCACGTTTGCTGTTTCTTCGAGCGGCAACATCAACCAGCTCGCCCTCGCACTTTCCGGAGACTTCCTCCTCTCGGCGCCCGAGCCGACGGCAACCGCCGCATCGATCGCGGCGTTGGTCGTTCTCGGAACGTTGCGGTGGCGCGCCTCGAGAGAGCGACAGCGATTCCCGTTCAGCCGGTGAGCTGGCGCAGGATCGTTGCGGTGTCGTAGTAGACGCGTTCGCAGACGATCGCGTCGTCGTCAAACAGGAAGAACGCGGTCATGCGGCATTCGAAGCTGCGACCGGTTGGCTCGAATCCCATCAGCGCGCCCTTGTGCGTGCCGCGCAGCCAGAGTTCGACGATGACGCCGTCGTCGAGATGGCGCAGCGAGATCAATTCGTTGCGTTGATCGGGAAACGCGGCGCGCGATTCCTTGAAGTAGCCGCGCACGGCGGCTTCGCCGTCGTAGATCTGGCCGCTGGGGATCAGCTCGTAGCGCGGGTGCGAGAAGGTGCCGATCGTGGCGTCGAAATCGTGAACGTTCTCCGACTCCATGTGGCGGCGCACGATCGCTTCGCGCCTGGCTCGAAGGACATCGAGGTCGCTGCTCATGTGTTCGGTCTCCCGCCGCGTAGAATGGCAGAGTGAAAGAGCGAGTGCCCCACGCGATCTCTGCAGCACGGCGCGCAATCTGCGTCGCGGCTCTGCTCGTTGCAGCAGCCAGCATCGCGCGCGCCGATGAAGCCTGGCGCACGGTGGATCTCGCGACACTCGGCAGCGACACGCTGCTGCGCGTACATGGAAATCGCGAAGACGGCGGCGAGGACGGCGTGCCGGTCGCGGGCGGCTTCGACGTGGATGGCGACGGCCATCGCGACTTCGCCTTTGCGTCGATGCTCGCGAGCCCGCTCGGGCGCAGCGGCGCGGGCGAGATCTTCCTGATCTTCGGCGACGGCACGCTCGCCGGCACTTTCGACACCGCCGTGCCCGACGCGCGCATCCTGCGCGTCATCGGTGACGGCGCGAGCGAAGCCACCGGCTCGATGCTGTGGATCGACGACGTCACCGGCGACGGCCTCGGCGATCTGCTGATTGCGCGCCAGAACTTCACGCCCGATGCGGGCCGCATCGGCGCGGGCGCGCTCACCATCATCGCGGGTGGCGAAGCGCTGCGAACGCTCGCAGCAGCGGGCACGCCGATCGACTTGCGCGCGCCGCCGTCGGAGATCGCGGTGGCGACCGCAATTGGTGTCGCGCAGACCGCGCGTCTCGGCATCTGGATCCGCAGCGGCGACGTGACCGGCGATGGTGTCGCCGACATCGCCGTCGGCGCCGATCAGGAGAACGGCGCGGGCCAGACGCACCGCGGCGCCGTCTACCTGCTGCGCGGCGGCGCGCATCTCGCGACGTCGCAGACGATTGACCTCGCGGAGCTCGGGAGCCCCTCCTTCGCGCTCGCCGCGCAAGTCGCGCGTTTGCGCCCGCCCGCCGCTGCGAACGAGTTTCATTTTGGCGCCACCTGCCACATCGCCGATCTCGATGGCAACGGTCGCGCCGAGCTGCTCGCCGCGGCGACGCTCGCGCGCATCGGCGCTTCGATCGCCGCCGCCGGCGCGCCCGGCGGATCGGCGCACTCCTCTGGCGGCGCCACCGACGGAACGCTCTACATCGCGTGGGACGAGAACTTCGCCGACGCGGCGTGGGATTCGCTCGACATCGCGATCGACGACGTCGGCGTCGTCGCGACGTCGATCAACGGCGGTGGCGACAACGTTCGCTTCGGCGAAGAACTCGTCGGCGGCAATGACTACGACGGCGACGGCGCGCCCGACCTTTTTGCCGGCGATCTCGTCGCCAACGCACCGGGTCGCCCGGCCGTGTCGGGGCTCGGCCACCTGCTCTCCGGCGTCGATGATTTGCGCGGCGCGCACTTCGATCTCGATGCGCCACCCGCAAGTGTCGCGATCACCACCTTCGAGGGCGCACGCTTCCGGGAGATCGCCGCCGACACCGCGATCGATGGCGATTTCGATGGCGACGGCCGCGCGGATCTCGCCTTCTCGTCGCCGCACGCCCATCCGCTGGGCCGCGTCGAAGCGGGCGTGCTGCACGTCTTCTTCGGGCAGGACGGCGCGTGGCCCGCGCGCGTCGATCTTGCGGACGGCGCGCTGCCGCCCGCGTCGTCGCTGCGGATCGCGCAGGTGCTCGGCGCGAACGGCGCGGCGGGTTTCGATCGCGGCGACACGCTCGCCTACAGCGCCGCTGCCGGCGATCTCGATCGAGACGGCAAGACCGACTTGATCCTGAACGAGATGCTCGGCAACGGCCCGCTGGTCGATGACTCGGGCACGCTGATCGTGGTGAGTGGCGCCCTGCTGGCGCCGGAACCGAGCGCGAGTGCGGCACTGCTCGCGGCGTTGGCGAGCCTCGCAATGAATGCGCGCCGCCGCCGCAGGGAGCGCGCATGAACATCTTGCTCGTGACGCTCGACCAGTTTCGCGGCGATTGTCTCTCCGCCGCGGGTCATCCGATCGTGCGCACGCCGCACCTCGATCGTCTCGCGTCGCAAGGCGTGCGGCTCGCGCGTCACTACAGCCAGGCGGCGCCGTGCAGCCCTGGCCGCGCGTGCCTCTACACCGGCACGTACCAGCTCAACAACCGCGTCGTCGCGAACGGCACGCCGCTCGACGCGCGCTTCGACAATCTGGCGCTCGCCGCGCGCCGCGCCGGCTACGCGCCGACGCTCTTCGGTTACACCGACATGAGCATCGACCCGCGCGACGCCGACGGACCGGATGATCCGCGGCTGTCGAGTTACGAGGGCTTGCTGCCCGGTTTCGACGTGGGTCTCGAACTGAGCGGCGGCGAGCAACGCGGCTGGATCGATTGGCTCCGTGAACTCGGCTACCCCGCGCCTGCCAATGCCGACGAAGCGCTCGCGCTCGAATCGCAGCGCCCCGCCGAGCACAGCGTCTCGACCTTCCTTACCGATGCGCTGATCGAGTGGATCGATCGCCAGCGCGGTCCGTGGTTCGCGCACGCGAGCTACTTCCGACCGCATCCGCCGTACGCCGCGGCGGGGCTGTTCGCGCAGATGTACGACCCGGCCGCGATGGCGCTGCCGATCGAGCCGATCGCCGAACGACATCGCTTGCACGAAGGCTTGCTCCACCACCGCCAGATCGCGGCGCCGCGCGGCGAAGCCGAGATCCGCGACCTGCGCGCGCAGTACTTCGGAATGCTGAGCGAGGTCGATCACCAGCTCGGCCGCGTTTGGGACGCGCTCGAACGCAACAAAATCTGGAGTGACACGTGGATCCTCGTCACTTCCGACCACGGCGAGCAGCTCGGGGATCATGGGCTGATCCAGAAAAGTGGCTACTTCGAGGGCAGCTATCACGTGCTCGGCATCGTGCGCGATCCGCGCGAGCGCGCGGCGCACGGCTCCGTGGTCGAGCGCTTCACCGAAAACGTGGATGTATTCCCGACGCTCTGCGACGCGCTCGGGATCGAGACGCCGACGCAATGCGATGGCCTGCCGCTCACGCCCTTTCTGCGCGGCGAATCGCCGCCGTGGTGGCGCGACGCCGCGCACTGGGAGTTCGATTGGCGCTTCACGATGCTCGCGCACGGCCCGCACATGTGGCCGTGGGATCGGCGTCTCGAACGCCAACACCTTGCGGTGCTGCGCAGCGAGAGCATTGCGTATGTGCACTTCGGCGACGGCTCGTCGCTCTGCTTCGATCTCGCTGCCGACCCGACGTGGCGCACCTTGGTGACGGACCCCGCGATCATTCTCGAGCAAGCGCAGGCGATGCTCTCCTGGCGCTCGCAACACAGCGATCGCACGCTGACCGGCTTGCTCGTCGAGGACGGCGGCGTCGGTCGCTGGCCGCCGATGCCCGCGACATGGCGAGGAGGTGGATGAGATGACGCTGCGCGCGATTCCGCTCGACGTCGCTCCGATCGAAGTCGTCGGTGCGCTGGAACTCCGCCGCGCGCCGACGGGCTTCTCGCCGCGCCGACTGCCCGCGTGGACGGCGCCGCAGATCCCCGACGCATTCATGGATCTGATGGTGCAGATGACGTCGGGCGTGCGCATCGCGTTCCGCACCGACGCGCGCTGCATCGAGCTCGACGCAATGGTCACCGGCGTTCGCCTCGAAGGCGAGCTGCGCGCGCCGACCGTCTTCGATCTCGTCGTCGATGGCGAACTCTGCGAATCGCGCACGACCGACGGCGGTAACACGATCGTCGTCGATATGTCGCGCGCGCCATTCGGAGCGCGTCTCGAGCCGGGCGCTCCCTGCACGCTTCGCTTCGACGCGCTCCCGAGCGGCGCCAAGGAGATCGCGCTCTGGCTGCCGCAGGCGGCGGCTGTCGAGTTGCGCGCACTGCGGATCGACGCCGATGCATCGCTCGCGCCGCGCACGCCGATCGGCCCACGCTGGATCCACTACGGCTCGTCGATCAGCCATTGCATGGAGGCGGCGAGTCCTCTCGGTGTATGGCCCGCCGTCGCAGCGCGGCGCGCGGGCGTAGATCTGCTCTCGCTGGGATTCGCCGGACAGTGTCACCTCGACGGCTTCGTCGCGCGCACGATCCGCGACCTCGACGCGGCGTTCATCTCCGCGAAGATCGGCATCAACGTGGTGAACGCGGACTCGCTGAAGGAGCGCACCTTCACGCCCGCGCTCCACGCATTCGTCGACACGATCCGCGAGCGCAAGCCGGATACGCCGCTGCTGCTGGTGTCGCCGATCGCGTGCCCGACCGCGGAGGATCACGTCGGCCCGACCGTGCGCGACGGGCACCACGTCGCCGTGCTCGACGCGCCCGCAGCCGTGCGGCCTGGCAGTCTCACGCTGCGGCGGATCCGCGAGCTGGTGGCCGGCGTCGTGGAAAAGCGTCGCGCGCTCGGCGACACGAACTTGCACTACCTCGACGGGCTCGCGCTCTTCGGCGCCGCCGACGTCGCGGATCTCCCCGATGGTTTGCATCCGAACGCGGCTGGCTACGCGCGGATCGGCGAGCGCTTTGCCGAGCAGGTCTTCGGCGCGGGCGGCGCGTTCGCGGCGGGAAGCACGGGAGAGCGCGAGTAGCCGCCGCTCACGCGCCTCGGGCGCCAGCGCATCTCACGGGCGGCGCGATCAGCCGCCGAAGACGGGGATGCCGCGCGCGAACGGCGCTTCGCCGGACGCGTCGTAGCCGGAGGCCGGTGCGTCTACGCGCCAGAGCGGTTCCCAGCAACCGTGCGCTTCGAGTAGCGCCTTCGCGTCGTCGCGCGCGACGCCGGTCAGCGCGTCGAAGTGCGCGCGCAGGCGCTCGAGACACCATACGCGGTAGCGCGAGACCGGCAGCGCGCGGTAGAGCGTGCGCTGGATTTCGACGTCGAAGCGCTTGCCGCGCGCCTTCCATGCCTCGGCGTTGGCGCATAGGTACGGCAGATACGCGTCGCCGATCTCACGCAGCAGCGGGCTCCACTCCGGCGGGACTCCCGCGACGATCGCGCCCAGCGTTTGCGAACCGCGCGCATTCCACATCCGCGCGAGCCACTCGTACACGGCGGGCGCACGCGTGAGCATGATCGCCGCCGGCGTCGGGTCGAGGCCGAAGTGGCGGAACATCGATGCGAAGAAGCCGAAGTCGGCGAGCGTCGGGCGGTCGCCAAGTAGAAATTGGCGGCTCGCGAGAATCGCGCTGAGTTGGTCAAGGCTGCGCAAGTAGATGCCTTCGACGTGCTCGCGTGTCGCCGCCGTCACTCCATCGCCGCGCACGTAGCGACGGAGCTGTCGCTGGCGGATCGCGAAGCGCTTCAGCGCGCCGGGCACCGGCACGCTGTGGATGATCTCGTCGACGATGCGCCGGCTCAGCAGCAATGCGTCACCGCGGTAGCTCCAGCGGTAGTGCAGCGCCGGCCGCCACAGCCACTCATCGGCGTAGTCCTCGACGAGCCGGCTCACGAACGCCTGCAGCGGATCGTGCGGGATCACGGGCGGCTCCGGATATTGCGACTCGAACCACGCGATCATCGGCGTGGTGTCGGTGATCCAGCGGCCATCGTCGAGCTCGACGGCGGGCATCTGCGTCGCGCCCGTGCGTCTGCCCACCTTGTTGCGCACGAGCGGCGTCATCGGCACGAAGTCGTACGGAATCTCCTTGTAGCGGAGATAGGCTTCGAGCTTTCCGGTGAAGTACGAGATCTGCGAGCCGTAGACGCGCATCGGAATCAGAGCGGGCCGGCGGTGGTCGCGATCAGCCATTGCCCTTCGAGTCCGGCGGCGCGATGCGCTCCGATCTCGCGCACGCGCGGGTCATTCACGATTTCGACGAAGGCGCGGCGCGACGGGTACTCGACCAGCGCGATCGCGTCGAAGGGCGTGTCGCTCGCACCGATCACGACCGAATCGACGCGTCCCATCCACAGGAAGCGGCCGCCGCGCTCCTCGACGATGCGGCGCATCGGCTCGCCATAGAGCCGGTACGCCTCGACGCCCGCGAGCGTTTCGTCCGGCGCGTCGGCGCGTTCCTTGAAGCGGAGCAGGTTCACCATCACGACGGGTACGTCAGGCGGTCCAGCGAGCAGCTCCTGAATCTGCGCGGGCGTCGGGTATTGGGCGATGCGCACGATTCTTCCTCGCAGGATCGGAGCCTGTTTCGCTTGATGTTCCGGCATACCGTATGCCAAAATGACCGCGTGGGCGACCGATCGAGCGTCGCCGAGGAGAAGCGTCCGATGTCGAAGCTCCATCGCATTTTCGGAATCGAGCTGTCGCCGTACTCCGTCAAGGTACGGTCGTACTTCCGCTACAAGGGCATCCCGCACCAGTGGATCGTCCGCAACGCGATGACACAGGCCGAGTTCCAGAAGTACGCGAAGCTGCCGATCGTTCCGCTCGTGGTGACGCCGGACGGTGAAGGCATCCAGGATTCGACGCCGATCCTCGAGCGCTTCGAGGCCGCGCATCCCGAGCCCAGCATTTACCCGCCTGATGCCATCGCTGCGTTCGTCTCGACACTGCTCGAAGAGTTCGGCGACGAGTGGGGCAACAAGTGGATGTTCCACTATCGCTGGGCGCGCGAAGTCGATCAGCTCTGTTCCGCCGGCCGCATCGCGCGCGCGATGATGCCCGCCGCGAACGAGGAAGAGCACGCGGGCATGACCGCGCAGATCCGCGAGCGCATGGTGGGCCGCGTCTGGTTCGTCGGATCGAACGCCGCGACGGCGCCGCAGATCGAAGCCTCGTTCCGCGAAACGATCGTGTTGCTCGACGCGCACCTCGCGACGCGTCCGTATCTCTTTGGCGCGCGTCCCGCGTTTGGCGATTTCGGCTTGTGGGCGCAGCTCTACGAGGCGTGGACGGATCCCACGCCGGGCGCACTGATCGAAGGTCGCGCGCCGCATCTGCTCGACTGGCTACACCGGATGCTGTGGCCCCGCGCGGAGGGCGACTTCGAGCCTTGGTCCGCGCTCGAAGCGACGCTGCTGCCGCTGCTCGAGCAGCAGGTCGGTCGGCTCTTCCTGCCGTGGTCGGTGGCGAACGCCGGGGCGATCGCGAGCGGCAGCGAGACGTTCAGCATCGAGCTCGCGAATGAGACCTGGACGCAGAAGCCGCAGAAGTACCACGCGAAGTCGCTGCAAGCGCTGCGCGCGAAGTACGCGGCCGTCGCCAGCGATCGCGCGCTCGAAGCGGTGCTCGCGCGCGCAGGCTGTCTCGCGGCGCTGCACGGCTGATCATCCCGACACAGAACGGCGAGGAGAATCCATGAAGCTCGGAATCGGTGCGGTCCCGTTTGGTCCGAAGGTTTCGATCAATCTCGAGCTGATCCGCCGCGCAGAGGAACTCGGCTTCGATTCGGCGTGGACGGCAGAGGCCTACGGCAACGACGCGGTCAGCACGGCGGCGTGGGTGCTCGCAAAGACGACACGCATCCAGGTCGGCACGGCGATCATGCAGATGCCCGCGCGCACACCGGCGATGGCGGCGATGACCGCGATGACGCTCGATGATCTCTCGGGCGGCCGGTTCATTTTGGGCCTCGGCCCGTCGGGTCCGCAGGTGATCGAGGGCTGGCACGGCGTTCCGTACGGTAAACCGCTGACGCGCACCCGCGAATACATCCAGATCATCCGCCAGATCCTCGCGCGCGAGAAGCCGCTCGAGTTTCACGGTTCGGAGTACGAGATCCCCGCGAGCGGCGCCGGCACGACGGGGCTCGGCAAACCGCTGAAGAGCATTTTGCACGGCAACCCGATGCTGCCGATCTACACCGCATCGATCTCCCCGAACGGACTTCGCTGTGCGGCTGAAGTCGCCGACGGCGTGTTCCCGATGATGATGGATCCCGAGAACTTCGATGTCGCGTATCTGCCGTATCTCGAAGAGGGCTTCGCAGCGAACGGCACAGGCAAGAGCCTCGCGGACTTCGCGGTTGTTCCCGGTGTCAGCGTGATCGTGACGGACGACGCCGAGAAGGCGCGCATGGCGGTCAAGGGCGGGATGGCGCTCTACATCGGCGGCATGGGCGCGCGCGGCAAGAACTTCTACAACGATCTCGCGAAGCGCCTCGGCTACGAAGAAGCCGCCGTGCGCATCCAGGATCTATTCCTCGCCGGCAACAAGATGGAGGCGGCGGCGGCGGTGCCCGACGCGTTGCTCGACGCGGTGCATCTCGTCGGCTCCGCGGATCGCATTCGCGATCGGCTCGGCGCGTGGAAGGAAGCGGGGCGCAAGGGCTGGGTACACACGATGCAGATCGGCACGTCGCAGCCGGCCGCGCTCGAGCTGCTCGCCGAAGAGCTGCTCTGACGCGATGCCCAGCTCGAATGCGATTCGCAGCCCCGCACTCCGCGAGCCGTCGTCCGACGGCCGCCAGCGGCGCAGCGAGCGCAGTCGCGAAGCCATTGTTCAGGCGCTCATCGACCTCGTCGGCGAAGGCATCCTGCAACCCACGGCGCAACAAGTGGCCGAGTCGGCGGGCGTCGGTATCCGCAGCGTGTTCCGCCACTTCGCCGACATGGACTCGTTGTTCGCCGAGATGGATGCGCGGCTGCAGGCCGAAGCGCTGCCGCTGCTGCGCGGCGATCCGCCCGACGCGAACGTCGAGAAGCGCGCGCGCGCGCTGATCGATCGCCGCATCGCGTTCTTCGAGAAGATCGCTCCGTTCAAGCGCGCGGGAACGATCCAGCGCTGGCGCTCGCCGTTTCTGCGCGGCCAACACGGCGTGCTGGTGCGCGCGCTGCGCACCGATCTGTTGCGCTGGCTCCCGGAATTGAGACGCGCGCCGGCTGATCTCGTCGAGGCCTTCGATCTGGCGTTGTCGTTCGAAGCATGGGATCGCCTGCGCACCGACCAGCGTCTCGGCCGCGATCGCGCTCGCGACGCGCTTTTGCGTATTGTGCTGGCGCTTCTGTCTGCGTGCGATCACTGACACATCGAGGAGTGCACCGTGCTCGAAGCGCCGCTGACGATCGTCGGAATGCCCGGTTCGCCGTACAGCCGCAAGCTGCGCGCGGTACTGCGCTACCGGCACCTTCCGCATCGGTGGGTCCATCAGGGTTCGCCGGAGGCGCGCGGGTTGCCGCGTCCGCGCGTGATGCTGCTGCCGTGTCTGATTCTGCCGGGCGCAGACGGCACGCTCGAAGCCGCCGTCGATTCGACGCCGCTGATCCGACGCCTCGAAGCGTTGCAGCCGGGGCGTTCGGTGATTCCGCCCGATGCCGCGCTCGCGTTTCTCGATGCGCTGCTCGAAGACTACGCCGACGAGTGGCTGACGAAGGCGATGTTCCATTACCGCTGGGCATTCGCGCCCGATATCGCGAAGGCCGCGGCGATCCTGCCGCGCTGGTCGCGCACGGATCAGCCGGAGGAGCAGGCGCTGGCGTTCGGCCGCATCTTCGCGGAGCGACAGATCGCGCGACTCGGTGTCGTCGGCTCGAACGACACGACGGCGCCGGTGATCGAGTCGAGCTACCGGCGCTTGCTGCAAGTGCTCGACGCGCACCTCGAAACGTCGCGCTTCGTCTTCGGCGGACGACCGGCTGCGGCGGACTTCGCGCTCTACGGTCAACTGACGCAGCTCGCTGCTTTCGATCCCACGCCGTCGGCGATCGCGCTCGAGACGGCGCCGCGCGTCGTCGCATGGGTAGACAGCGTCGAGGATCTCTCCGGTCTCGCACTACGCGACGAAGAATGGCTGCGCGCCGATGCAATTCCGGCGACATTGCGCGCGCTCTTCGGGGAAATCGGCCGCGTCTACGCGCCGTTCCTGCTCGCGAACGCCGACGCGATCGCGCGCGGCGCCGATCGCGTTGCGTGCACGATCGACGGCCTCGCGTGGGTGCAGACGCCGTTCCCGTACCAGGCGAAGTGCCTCGGTTGGCTGCGCGATTCGCACGCGGCGCTCGCTGCGCACGACGCCAAGCTCGTCGACGCCGTGCTGAGCGGCACCGGTTGCGAACCACTCTTTGCGAACTGAGGCGAATCGCATGAGCACTCTCTGGATCTGGGTCGGCGCGCTGCTGCTCTACGGCACGTTCTGGTTCTGGTACGTCGGCCTGCCGCGCCCGCTCGCGCCCGCCGAGATCGACGCGCACATGGCAATTGTCGCGGCATCGGGCATCGACGTCACGCCCGAACAGCTCGCGTTGCTGCGCACCTTTCTCGAAACCGACGACGGCCGCGAGTTCTTCATGCTGAACCTCGTGCGCATCAACCCGGGCCCCGTGCTCGCGCCCGGCGCCACCGAAGTGAGTGACGCGCGCAGCGTTCTCGATGGCTACACGCGGCACTTCATGCCGGCGCTCTTTCACCGCGCCGGGCATCCGGCATTCTTCGGCCGCGCCGCCGGTGGCTACCTCGAGCAGTGGAACGCCGCGCCCGATCCCGGCTGGACCTTCGGCGCCGCGATCCGCTACCGCAGCCGGCGCGACATGATCGAGCTCGTGGTCGACCCGCGTTTCGCCAACGCGCACGAGTTCAAGGCCGCGGCGATCGCGACGACGTTTGCGTTTCCCACCTCGCCTGGCTTCGTGATGGTCGGCCCGAAGATCTGGATCGGCCTCGTACTCGCGCTGCTCGCAGCGCTCGGGCAACTCGCCGTCGGTGCCACGAGGCAAGGATGACGCTGCGCAGAGTCGCGACGATCGTCGCGTCATTCGTGTTCGGACTCGCGATCGCTCTCTACCTCTCCTTCGACTTCCTGATCCTGCACGCGCCGGGCTGGATCGGGCGTTGGCGCGATCCGATCGCCGCGAATCGCCCGATGGTCTGGGAACAAGGTCCGGCGAAACCCGCTGCGCCGAGCGCGGCGCGACCGCCGAACATCGTCGTGATCGTCGCCGACGATCTCGGCTACAACGATCTCAGCTTCGCCGGCGGCGGCGTCGCGAACGGCGCGGTGCCGACGCCGAGCATCGACTCGATCGCGCAGCAAGGCGTCGAGTTCACGCGCGGCTACGCGGGCAACGCCACCTGCGCGCCGTCGCGCGCGGCGATCCTGACCGGTCGCTACCCGACGCGATTCGGTTTCGAGTTCACGCCGGCGCCAAAGACATTCATGCGCCTCATCGCGCGCCGCGGTCACGATGCAGCGCGGCCGCCGCGCTACTTCGCCGAGCGCGAGTCGGACGTGCCGCCGATGGAGGAGCAGGGTCTGCCGACTAGCGAGATCACGATCGCCGAGTTGTTGCAGCAGCGCGGCTATCGAACGCTCGGGCTCGGCAAGTGGCACCTCGGTGAGGCGCCGCCGATGCGTCCCGGCGCGCAGGGCTTCGACCACTATCTCGGCTTCCTGCCGGGCGGGGCGCTCTATCTGCCGCTCGATGATCCCGCTGGCGTCGAATCGCACCAGGACTTCGATCCGATCGACGCATTTCTGTGGCCCAACCTCTCGTTCGCGGTCGCCGAAGATGGCGGCCCGCGTTTCGCGCCGTCGGCGTACATGACGGAGTACCTGGCCGACGAGGCGGTGCGCGCGATCGAGGCGAATCGCAACCGACCGTTCTTCCTGTATCTCGCCTTCAACGCGCCGCACACGCCGCTGCAAGCACTGCGCGCGGACTACGACGCGCTGCCGCAAATCGAGAGCCACACGCTGCGCGTCTACGCCGCGATGATCCGCGCGCTCGATCGCAGCGTCGGCCGCGTGCTCGACTCGCTGCGCGCGCAAGGTCTCGAGGAGAACACGCTGGTGATCTTCACCAGCGACAACGGCGGCGCCAACTACATCGGGCTGCCCGAGATCAATGCGCCGTACCGCGGCTGGAAGATGACCTTCTTCGAGGGCGGCGTGCACACGCCGTTCTTCGCGAAGTGGCCGGCGGCGTTGCCGCGTGGCATCCAGATCGATGCTCCGGTGGCGCACGTGGACATCTTCGCGACGGCGGCTGCTGCGGCTGGGGCGACACCGCCCGCTGATCGCGTGATCGACGGCATCGATCTGGCGCAATTGGCGCGTGGCGTCGCGCCCGTTCGCGAACACGACGCGCTCTTCTGGCGCTCCGGCCACTACCGGTCCGTGCTCGCGCGCGGTTGGAAGCTGCAAGTCTCCGAGCGCCCCAAGCAAAGCTGGCTCTTCGACATGAAGGAAGATCCGACCGAACGCGTGAATCTCGCGGCGACGCGACCGGAGAAAGTGCAGGAGCTCGCGGCGATTCTCGCATCGCACGAAGCGCAGATGGTGCCGCCGAAGTGGCCCGCACTGATAGAGGGACCGATCGCGATCGATCATCCGCTCGGCGTGCCGGATCGGCCCGACGACGAAGTGGTGGACTGGGCGAACTGACGCTTCAGGAAGCGAGCGCGTCGCGGCCCTCGCGCAACACCGCATCGAAACGCGCTTCGAGCGCGGCATTCACGCCACGACAACCCGCGACGACGCGCTCGGACCAGTCGAGATAGGCGACGCGCCGCTCGCGGTCCCAATCTGGCGGCGGCGCATGGGTGACGTCGCGCACGTTGCAGATCTTGTCGCCGAGTTTCACCAGCTTGGCCGCCGGCGAAATCGTGCGCGCGTGTTCGATCTGCAGGCGTTTGCGCTCCGCCTTCTCCAGCGACTTGTCGTCGGTCACCGCCGCCACGATCTCGGCAACGCGCGCGCCGAACGCCATGCGGAGCTCCGCCTCACTGGTGTCGGTGTCTTCGATCGTGTCGTGCAGGATCGCAGCGCGCAGCACGTCGAGATCGGCGACGTCGCCGATCTGCGCCAGCACATTCGCAACGTCGATCGGATGATTGATGTAGGGCGACTCGTCGAGATCCTTGCGCTTTTGCGTGCGGTGCCTCGTGGCGGCAAATTGAATGGCGGCGAGCAGGTCGCGAAGCTGGGTTTCCAAGTCGTCTCCCGATCAGCGCGTGAGTTCGGTGTTCAGCTCATCGTACCAGCGCTGCTGGAGATCGGGTTCGTAGCGCCCTGATGTGTCGGCATCAAAGCGGAGGTTGCGCTCGCCCATCTGCGCCTCCGCGGCACGGATCAGCGCGTCGGTTGCGCGCTGCAGCGCGGCTTGCGCTGCTTCGAACGAATCCCCGCTGGCGGACAGCTCTGCGCTGCGAGACGAAAGATCATGCGCGGCCGCCTCTGCGATCGCGAAGTGGATCTGCTCGTGCTGCAACACGTAGGCTGTCGGTGCGCCGGTCTGCTTCGGGTTCCACCACGAGCAGTCGCGATCCATCGTCGCGACGAACGCGATCGTGCGCGGTCGCGCGATGAACGTGCCCGTCACCGAATCCTGTCGCACGTCCATCAGGAATTCGCCGTGCGGGACGACGTACGCGCAGGTGAACGCGCTCAGACGCTCGGCATCCGGCGAGTCGCTATTCGGCCGGTCCTTGGCGCGGAAGTCGTCACGCGTGAGCTTGCGGTACGCGATGCCATCCGTGATGGCGAGCGTTGCGACGCCGACGACTTCGACCTTTGGCCGCGCGTACTCGGGCAGGCGCGCGCAGCCCGCGGCGAAGCAGAGCAGCAGCGCAACGCGCGCTGCGTTCCGCCGCAATGCGCGGCTACGGCGTCGCAGTGCGGCGCCACTGCGCTGCGCGCAATCGGGAAAGGCGGTGCGGCAAGCCAGCGTGTTCGAGTTCGCGCTCGAAGCGGAATCCCACCTTCTCCATCACGCGCTGCGACGCACGATTCGTGACGAGCGTGAAGCACACCAGCTCTTCGAGGCCGAGCACGTCGAAGCCGACGCGAACACTCTCGTGTGCCAACTCGGTCGCGAAGCCGCGGCCCCAGAACGCGGGCAGGAAGCCGTACGCCACTTCGATCTCGGGCCGTCCACCCACCACCACGTGCTTCACACCGCCGCGTCCGGCGAATGCGCCGCTTGCGCTGTCGCGCGCCACCCAGAGTCCGAAGCCGTGCTCGTCCCAGTGCGCGATCCAGGCGTCCAGCATCGCGCGCGTCTGATCCGCGGAACGAACGCCGCCGAGTGTCGCCATCACGGTGGCGTTCTCGTGCATGCGCTCGATCTCTGGAAGATCGCGCTGCGCGATCCGGGTCAGGTGCAAACGCGCGCTTCGAAGATCTTCGAGCTCGGCGTGAGGAGCCGGGCGCACGTCAGGCGCTTCCCTCGAAGCGCTTCGTGTAGTGCTCGACGGTCGGGAACGGCTCGTAGAAGCGGTGCAGCAACGCCTTCCAGCTCTGGTATTCCGGCGAGCCGCGGAAGCCGACCGTGTGATCCTCGAGCGTGTCCCACCATACGAGCAGCAGATAGCGGTTCGCAGTTTCGACGCTCTGCCGCAGCTCGTGCCGCTGGTAGCCGCGCATCGACGCGATGATGAGCTGCGCCGCTGCGAACGTCGCCTCGAAGTCGGAACTCTCGCCCGCTCGCACGTCGAGCACCGCGACTTCGAGAATCACGAGCTTCGCGCGCCCGCGCCGTCGCGCTGCGAACCGACGATCGCCAGCGCAAAGCCGACGATCGTGATTGCGAAGAGCACGCCGATCGTCACCGTGAGCGTGTGCGATTCGATCGGCCCCGTCCCCTTCTCATGCAGCGATTCGAGATGCGAGAAAAAGCTGCCGTAGAACATCGCGCAGGTGAAACCCCATGCGCCGCAGAGTGGTGTTGCGTTGCGCTGCGGCCGACTCGCGAGCGCCGTGCTTCCGCCGTAGAGCAGCAGCGCAACGGCGATGTAGTCCACCACCCACCACGGCCACGGCTGCCAATCGCCCCAGTTGCGAACCACCTCCGCGACGGCGAGGAAGACACCGAATGCGAGTGCGATGCGAGCCGAGAGCGCGATCATGCGACGCCTCGAATCAGCGCGTAGAGCACGTTGTAGAGATCGAAGGCGATCGAGATCCACAGCGTTGCGGTGACGGCGTCGAGCCAGACGCGATACGCCTGATCGAAGCGGCGCTTGCGCTGCGGGCGGCGCCGGCGCTGCGTGAAGTAGAGCGCGAGCGGTGTCCACAGCAGCACGAAGGCGATGCTCGGGAAGCGGCCGACGCCGTAGAACATCGCGACGACGTTGTAGCCGAGGATCGACAGGATCATCGCGACCGCCATCCAGCGCGCTTCCACTTTGGGGATCACGAACACGATGCCGAGCGTGAAGACGAAGAACATCCAGCCGCGCCAGATGTTGACCCACAGCGGCAGCGTTGCGACGTAGGCTTGCAGCGCCCGCTCGGTTTCGCCGTAGTGCGCGATGAACTCAGTGCCGCTCATGCGGGTTGCGCCCCGCCTCCCATCGCCTTGTTCAAGAACTTCGCGAACGGGTCGCGCGTGGAATCGCTCTGCCACTCGTACTCGATCAGCTCCGCGATCGAGTCCGCCTTCGCCTTGCCGTAGAGCCTTGCAATCACCGCGAGCGCCATGTCGCCGCCCGCTGATACACCGGACGACGTCGCGAACGGACCGTCTTCGACCCAGCGCGCCTCGGTGACCCAATCCACTTTTGCGCTCTGCATCCGCGCCAGATCGAAGAACTGTTTGTTCGAGGTGGCGCGGCGGCCATCGAGCAGGCCCGCCTTGGCGAGCAGCGCCGAGCCGGAGCACACCGACATCGTGACTTCGGCGCTCGCGGCGCGTTCGCGCAGGAACGCGAGCAGCACCTCGTTGCCGAGTTGCGGCACGGTGCCGAAGCCGCCGGGCAGCAGGATCAAGTCGAGCGGCGGGCAATTGCCGAAGTCGAAATCGGCGACCGTCTTCGGCCCCTGGTCCGACGCGATGGGTCCTGCGTGTTCGGCCACCGTCACGATGCGCAGCTCCGGGCCGACACCGCCGAACATTTCGATCGGCGCGTAGAGGTCGAGCGCTTCGAAGCGGTCGTAGAGGATCGCGCCGAGCGTTCGCGTGCGTTGTGTCTCTGTCATGCCGTCCTCGCCGAGAGGTAGATGAAAGTACCGAGTACGGTGTTGAGGTGACCGCCGGGCTCGACGCGCGCGAATCCCGCTTCGCGCATCAGCTCCGGCAGGCGGCCATCGAGGTTGTCCGCCATCCGGTCGCCGCGATGGACGATGCGAACGAGTCGCAGCGCGAGCGCATTCTGCGGCGCTCCGAAATCGACGAGGTGGAACGACCCGCCAGGCGCCAGCACGCGCCGCGACTCGCGCAGCGCCGCGACTTTCTCGTCGCGCGTCAGGTGGTGCAGCATCGCCGAGCAGAGCACGCGGTCGAAGCTCGCGTCGGCGTACGGAAGCGCCGTTGCGAGCGCCTCGTCGAAGCGGATCGCGGCGCCTTGCTTCTCCGCCTTCGCACGAGCGAGCGACAGAACGCGCGGATCGCCATCGACACCGACGAGATCCGCGCTCGGGCAGCGCTGCTCCAGCATCAGCAGCAGCGACGCGGTGCCGCAGCCGAGATCGAGCACGCGCTGACGAGGCTCGATCGCCGCGAGATCGAGCAAGCGCGTGCGCAGCGTCTGCTCGCGCACCAGCAAGCGCAGCATCGGGTCGTAGAGCGGCAGGAAGAAATCGTGGCCGGCAGCGGGGATGTACTCGGCGTGGCGATGGGTCATTGAGGTTCCTCTGGGGCGCGCGCGTCGGGAGAGTACGAGAGCGAAAGCAACACCGCTGCGACGGCGTCCTTGTGCTCGAGCATCAGCAAGCGCGCGCGACGACCCGGTCCGAAGAGCAGCGCGCCGAGCGCGTCCGCATCGATCGCGACACGAATCGCAAGCACGCGTGGCCCGTGGCGTCGCAGCAGTGACTCGACCTGGCGATAGAAACGCTCCGCCCCATCACTCGCGAGAATCAGCAGCCGCGACACACGCACGCCGCGCGGCGCACCGCTCTGCTGATCGACGATGCGCAGCCCGCGCTCCTCCGCCGCCAGCGTCTTCTCGGCGCCCTCGAATCCCCGCACCACGCGACTCGCGCTGTACGCACTCTTCAACGCCGCCGCGAGCGCATCGCTCATCGCCGCCTCCGCGACCCGCACCTCGCTCCCCGCCCAAAGCGGCGCCGTGTGCGAGGCGAGATCGAGCAGCAACTGCGCCCCCCGCGCATCCGCCTCGATCGCCTTCGGCAGCCGCAACGGCGTCAACCTATCTCCCGGCATCGACTTATTTTCTGTCAACTTGTTTCGCTTCGAGCTCGAGCCAGAGCTGGCGTCCGCCGTTCCAGCGGGATCGCTCGGCTCTGAAGCCGGCGCGTTGGTACAGCCGCAGCGCGTCTGCATTGCGCTCGTTCGTGGTGAGGCCGATGACGCAAGCCTCGCGCTCGCGCGCGCGCTGGATCGATGCCGAGAGCAAGCGAGCGCCGACGCCGCGCCCTCGCGCGTCGGACACGACGAAGAAGTCATCGATCTGCGCCTCGATCCCGTCGCACCAGAGCGAAAAGCGATATCGAAGCTGGCTGAAGCCGATCGCTCGATCGCGATCGCAGGCGATCATGAACTCGGTGCCGGGATCCGCGAGCAAGCGCGCGACCGAGACAGCGATCGATTCGGCCTCCGGCGCGCGGTGCCCCAAGAAGTCGCGAAACGAGGCGACCAGCGCTGCCAAATCCGCGCAATCAGCCGTGTCCGCCAACCGGAGCCCGACGTCCTCCCGTTTGCAACCGGGCGTCAACCTATTCTCTGTCAACTTGTTGGGCGTCGAGCGGGTTGGAGGGGCATCGAGGGTCGCGTCCGATTGTGGCGAGCTGAGACGGGCTGGCGCTGGCAACATGCCGCAGATGGAACTCGACCGCGACGCTTGTTACCGCGCGATCCGAGCACGCGATGTGCGCTTCGATGGGCGCTTCTTCGTCGCGGTGCGCACGACCGGCATCTACTGCCGGCCAATCTGTCCGGCGCGTTGTCCGAAGCTCGACAACATCGTGTTCCACGCGAGCGCCGCCGCTGCGCAGGAAGCCGGCTTTCGCCCGTGCCTGCGCTGTCGCCCCGAATGCGCGCCGGACCTCGCCGGCTGGCGCGCGACGTCGCGAACGGTGTCGCGCGCGCTCGCGCTGATCGCCGAGGGCGCGCTCGACGACGGCGACGTCGATGCGCTCGCGACGCGCCTCGGCATCGGCGAGCGCCAGCTCCGCCGCCTCTTCGACAAACACCTCGGTGCGTCACCGATCGCCGTCGCGCAAACGCGCCGCGTGCTGCTCGCCAAGCAGTTGCTCCACGAAACGCCGATGAAGATGGTCGATGTCGCGTTCGCCGCCGGCTTCGGCTCGCTGCGCCGCTTCAACGCGACCTTCCATCGCCTCTACGGCCGCGCGCCCACCAAGTTGCGCCGCGAAACCGCTGGCGCGACGACGACGGCGCGCGAGGGCTCGCCGATCACGCTCACGCTCAGCTACGCCGCGCCCTACGACTGGCCCGCGATGCTCGCGTTCTTCCGCGCGCGCGCAATTCCCGGCGTCGAAGCGGTCGAAGGCGATCGCTATCGGCGCACGATCGATCTGCACGGCAGCCACGGCGTAGTCGAAGTCACTGCGATGCGCCGCCGCAACGCGCTCGCCGCGACGATCCGCTTTGCGGATGTTCGCGCGCTGCCCACCATCATCGGCCGCATTCGCAACCTCTTCGATCTCGGCAGCGACAGCGCCGCGATCAACGCGCAGCTCGCGGAGGATCCCGCCCTGGCGCCGCTGATCGCAGCGCGACCGGGCCTGCGCGTGCCGGGCGCATGGGATCCCTTCGAACTCGCGATGCGCGCCGTGCTCGGCCAGCAGATCACCGTGACGGCGGCGCGCAAGCTGGCCGGCGCGCTCGCGGCGACGCACGGCGAGCCGCTCTCCTTCGGCGCGGACGGCACACTCACTACGGTGTTCCCGCGCCCGGAGCGCATCGCGGCGGCTGACCTCGCGCTGCCGATGCCGCGCGCGCGCATCGCGACACTGCGCGGGATCGCCGCGGCGCTGATCGCCGACCCGAAGCTCTTCGATGGCGACGGCGATCTCGAGGCGAAGCTTGCGCGGTTGCGCGCGCTGCCCGGCATCGGCGAGTGGACCGCGCAATACATCGCGATGCGCGCGTTGCGCGAGCCCGACGCGTTCCCGGCCGCCGACATCGGCTTGCTGCGCGCGATGACCGATCGCAACGGCGAACGTCCCACCCCCGCCGCGCTGCTCGCTCGCGCCGAAGCGTGGCGGCCGTGGCGCGCCTACGCGGCGCAGCATCTCTGGAGTTCCAGCGGCGGCATCGCACACAGCGAGCCGACCCATCAGGAGAGAGTCGCATGAGCACTTCGATCGCGAAGCTTCAACTCGATCGCGTCGCGTCGCCGCTCGGCACATTGCTCGTCGTGTGCGACGACGCATGCCGCTTGCGCGCGCTCGACTTCCACGATTGCGAGGCGCGCATGCAGCGCTTGCTGCGTGCGCACTACGGAGAGCATGGCTTCGCGCTCGGCGCGGGCGCCGCGCCGGCCGCTGTCGCCGATGCACTCGCCGCATTCTTAGCCGGCGCGCTCGATGCACTCGATCCGATCGAGGTGCGCTGCTGCGGCACGCCGTTCCAGCGCCGCGTGTGGAGCGCACTGCGCGAGATCCCGAGCGGCGCAACGCGCAGCTATGGCGAAATCGCGCGCTCGATCGGCAAGCCGAACGCTTCGCGCGCAGTGGGGCTCGCGAATGGCGCGAACCCGATCGCGATCGTCGTTCCGTGTCACCGCGTGATCGGCGCCGACGGCTCGCTGACGGGCTACGGCGGCGGCATCGAGCGCAAACGCTGGCTGCTCGATCACGAGCGCAAGTGGAGCGCAGCAGCGGCGCCGAGCGCGCAGCGGGAGGTCGCGTGAGCAACACGACGACGACGCACGCGAAGACCTTCCGCGATCTCCACGCGCCGGGGCAGTTGCTGCGACTCGCAAATGCGTGGGACGCCGGCAGCGCGCGGCTGATCGAATCCTGCGGCGCGACGGCGATCGCAACCACCAGCGCCGGACTCGCGTGGTCGCGCGGCTACCCCGACGGCGATTTGCTGCCGCCGCGCGTGCTCGCCGCCGCCATCTCCGAGATCACGCGCGTGCTCTCGGTGCCGCTCAGCGCCGATGTCGAGGGTGGCTACGCGGAGGATCCGCGCGCCGTCGGCGAGATGATCGCCGCGGTGGTCGGCGCGGGCGCCGTCGGCGTGAACCTCGAGGATGGCGCCGCGTCGGTCGATCTGACGTGCGCGAAGATCGAAGCGGCGAAGAGCGCAGCTTCGCGCGCCGCTGTCGATCTCTTCGTCAATGCGCGCACCGATGTCTATCTGCGTGGCCTCGTGCCGCCGGAGCGAGCGCAGGCGGAGGCGATCGAGCGCGGTCGTCGCTATCAGGCGGCGGGTTGCGATGGCTTCTTCGTGCCGAAGGTCGCGGACGCCGACGTGATCCGCGCGCTCGTCGCGGCGACACCGCTACCGCTGAACGTGTTGGTGGTGCCGGGGCTCGCGAGCATCGACGCGTTGCAAAGACTCGGCGTGCGGCGCGTCAGCGCGGGGTCGGCGATTGCGCAGACGGCGTACGGTTTCGCGCGACGCGCGGCGACGGAGTTCTTGCAAGACGGAACCTATGATGCGATGTCCGAGACACGCGCCGACTACGGCGAGATGAACAAGATGCTGCGGGCGAAAAAGGCGTGACGCAGGCCGCGCTCACACCAGCGGCGCCACCAGCCCTTCGGTCTCGATCGCGCGCTGCACGGCGGGCCGCGCCAGCATGCGCTGCAAGTAAGGGCCGAGGTTCGGAAGCGTGCGCGCGGGCCTCACGAAGCCGCGCGTCCAGCGGCAGAGCATCAGCGCATACGGATCGAGTGCGGAGAACTGTTCCCCCAGCATCCACGCCTTTCCGTGTCGCGCGAGCTCGGCGTCGAGTTGATCGAGCATCGCGCCGACCTTCGCTTCGGCGTGTGCCCTCACCTGCGAAACGGCGTCCGGCAACTCGGCCCAGCGCTCTGGGTAGTAGTAGATCAGCAGCGTCGCCTGCAGCGTGTTGGTCATCCACACCAGCCACTTGTAGAAGTGCGCGCGTTCGGGCGAGCCGATGGCGGGCGCGAGCCCCGCTTGCGGATGTGTGTCGACCAGGTGCAAGCAGATCGCCGCCGTCTCGTAGAGCACGAGATCGCCATCGATCAGCACGGGGATCGAGCCGTTCGGGTTGAGCTTCAAGTACGCGAGGGATTTGTGCGCATCCTGCGTGCGGTCCACGAGCTTCAACTCGAAGGGTGCGCCGAGTTCTTCGAGCAGCATGTGCGGCGCCATGCTGGCGTTGCTCGGGTAGTAGTGGAGTTGGGGTACGGCCTTCACTCTCATCGCCTCGCTTCGCGCATTCGAATGGGTTCGATAACCGCGCGCCATGCCTCGACCTTCACGGCAAGCGACATCGCCGCGTGCGCGGGGCTGGTGGATGGCAGCTTGTGGTAGATGAGTTCGCCGGCGTCGGTCAAGCCGGGCAACACGTACTTGCGATAGGCGCTCGCCGCCTTCGCGCCGTTGAAGCAGACGACGGCGATCGATCGATGCGCGCGCAGGAACGCCGCGAATCCGTTTGCGACGATCGACGCCTCGTCGATGTCCGAGTCTAGGCTCGATTCGCGCGTACACGATTCGAGAACGTCCCAGAGCGCGATGCGCTGCTTGCGAAGCGCCGCGACGCGGCTCGGATACGGAGCGTCCGCATCGATCTCGAAGAGCGCAGCGATGATCTTCCAGAACGCGTTGCGTGGATGCGCGTAGTACTCGCCCGCCCGCAGCGAAGCGATGCCCGGCATCGAGCCGAGAATCAGCACGCGGCTCGACGCATCGGCGATCGGGTCGAAGCTGTGGACGTGCACTGCGTTCCGGAAGACCACTCGAGGGTTGCTACTCCACGGGCGCCGGCAGAAACGCGAACGGTTCCGCAGGCGCGAAGTTCTTTGCTGCGTTGCCGGCGAGAATCTCGCCACCCGTCAGCGTCAGCTTCCTTGTGGGCTTGCCCGCCGCAAAGTCCATGTCCGCGAGATCGACCCAGAACACATTCGGGCTGCGCGTCGATTCGAAGTAGTACCGCTTGTTCTTGTGATCCGAGACGGTGCGCCACAGCGTCGACGAGATGTTCGGCTGGCCCGGCGTGTTGATGCCCAGCGGCACCGACACATTGCGAATCACGCCGAAGGCAGACGCCAGTGCATCGCGCATCTCGGAGGTCTGCGGAATCGCCTTGATGTAGAACGATGCGCGCACGAAGCGATCCGCGGCGCGGTTGGTTCCCGGCAACATCGTCGCGCCGCCGATTTGCTCCCAGTAATCGTTCAGCGCGAGTTGCTTGTCGTAGACGGGGGAATTCGTCATCACCTGATACTGGCGACCGTGGTGGATCTGCAGCTTACCGCCGACGTACTCGAAGATGGCCGAGTCGCCGCTCGCATCGGAGATCGCGAGGTGCATCGTGCCGGGCTTGCCGTCCGGCGTCTGCATCGGGACCACGTAGAACTTCTCGCTCTGCAGCGCTTCCACCGCCTCGTTCACGGTCGCGTAGTTGTCGAGCACGAACTGCACCCACGCCGCGATCGACAGCGGCTTGCGCGCGTCGTCCTTCGTGGGCTTCACGTACTCGGACTCGGTCAAATAGAGCAGGTTCGCAACGAGACCCTTCTCGTTCATGCCGTCGGCCGACGCAGCATCGAAGCCAGCCGCGACGACGGAGCCGTAGGTCGCGGTCCACTGGATCGACTTCGGTCCCGCGGCGCCGTCGCGTTTCAGTCCGCGCGGGAAAGCCCACAGGTTGGTGTGGATGTCGTTGACCCAATCCATGCTGCGCACGGTGATGTTGGTGTCGTCTGGGCCGAGATAGACGGCGCGCGTGCACGCGTCGGCTGAGTGCAGTGGCGTCGCTGCCAGGAAGAGCGAAGCAACTACGCTGCAAAGTGCCGCCGCGAATGCGGATCTCATCATGACGTGTTCTCCCTCGAGATTGGAAGGCAGTCGAACTACGAAAGCGCCGCGCGAATCGCGATGAACGCCACGGCCAGCGTAGACACCAGGTAGAGATAGAAGCGCAGCATCACGTGATTGAAGGTGCAGTGGACGACGCTGTGCAGCGCGCGAAACACGACGAAGATCCACGCGGCGTAAACGTAGGTGGCATCCACCTGATTCGTTACGAAGAGATAGAGCCCGAGTACATAGAAGAGCACTGGGATCTCGAAGAGGTTCTTCAAGTTGTCGGACGGGTTCGACACCGCGGGCGGTGAGAGCCGCGCCAGCTCACCGGGCACCGCCATCTGCTCCTGCCCGAGTTTGTTGGCGAGGATGAACGGGATCCGCCGCGCGAACATGAACACCCACACGAAGAGCGTCAGGAAGATCGTCGCGAAGAAGGGACCGAAGATTGCGCTCTGGTTCATCAAGGCCTCGTAACTGGGGTGAAGTTGGATCCGAAACGGAGAAGAGATTCAGCGGACGCGAGACTTCCACGCGCGAACGAGCGGCAGGATGTCGTCGACCTGCGCCTCGTAGTGCAGCGTGCCTGCAGGCAACCGAAACCAGCGCTGCGCGCTGCGCGTCCAGATGTGACCCACCGGTTGAAGCCACGACGTGTCGTCGAGCGTGCCCGGTTGCAGGTTCAACAGATTCGGGAAATCGACCGGCGCCGACCACAGCGTCGTGTTGCAGGCAGAGCATTGGTAGTTGTGCTTCTGCCGCCGGTCGTCCATGTGGAACGCGTGCAGCTCCGGATCGCCGCGCACGAGGGCGACCGATTCGCGATTCACGATCATCGAGAGCGCGAAGCTGGTGCCCGTGGATGTCTGACAATCCGTGCAATGACACGCATAGAGCGTCACCGGATCCGCGATCAGCTCGTAGCGGACGGCGCCACAGAGGCAGCCCCCCAGTTGCGGCGTGAACGCGGTCATCGTTCCACCGATGCAACCAAACGCTCGAAGAGTCGATTCACGGTGTGCGCGATCTCACGCGAGCCATAGTCGCCCGCCGTGATGACGACCGTCAAATCCAGCTCCGGCACGACGAAGAGCCGCTGGCCGCCATTCCCGAAGCCCGCGCTCCACGCGAGTTTCTTGCCGCGCCAATCCACGGTGCCCGTCCACCACTGGTAGCCGTAGTGCATTTCATCCGCCGCGGTCGGCGGACTCCTGAAGCCGGTCGTGATGTGCGGACGCAGCGACTCCGCGATCCATGCAGCGGGGACGATTTGCTGGCCGCGCCACTGTCCGTGATCGAGCGCCATGCGGCCGATCTTCAGCAGATCGCGCGGTCGCATACGCAGACCGGTGAATGCGAGCGCGCGGTCGTGCGGATCTTCGATCCACTCCCAGTCGGTGATACCGAGCGGTTCGAACAACGCGGTGCGGACGAGCTCCTGCAGCGACTTGCCGCTCGTGCGAATCAAGATGTCGGCCAGCACGGCGGTGCCGCCGGAGTTGTAGTGCCACGCGGCGCCCGGTTTCGCGATCAGCGGACGTGAGAGCACGTACTTGTAGGGCGTTCGATCCCAATAGAGGCGCGTCTCGTCGTTGGGCAACGCGTCCTCGTCCCACTCGAAGCCGCTGCTCATCGTCAGCAGCGCTTCTAGGTGCACGGCGTCGCGCTCCGGGGAACGCAATTGCGCGTACTCCGGATAGAAGTCGAGCGCAGGCGTCGCGAGGCTCGCAATCTTTCCCTGCTGCAGCGCGACGCCGACCAGCAAGCCGACGATGCTCTTGGAGATCGAGCGAATGTCGTGCAGCGATGTCGGCCCGAACTCGACCTCCGCGGCGAACGGATGCCAGAGGCCATACATGAAATCGATCGAGAGATCGGGACCCTTGCGATAGAGCTCCGCGATCAAGTGACCGCGACGTTCGATGACGACGGCGTGGATGTTGGCGTCGCCCGTCGCCACATCGGCGAGCGTCGAGCAAAGCTTGGCGGCGTCGAAGCCCGCTTCGGCCGGCGCCGACACTTGCCAGCCGTCATCGAGAATCGCCGGCGCAGCGCACGGCGGCTGCGCTGCGGAAGCCGCCATCGCGCACGACGCGATCAGCGCCATCAACGCGGCGGCGGTCGATGCGCGCAGGCGTTCGCCGATTCGCGACATATCGGCACTCTCGTACGAAACGCGGTCGGCCGCCACGCAGCGTGCGCCGCACTTCATCGCGAGCGCATCAATGCGCCGGCGTCGCGCCCCAGATCGCTTCGAGGCGCGCATCGCGACCGCAACCGCCGCGGTAGTAGCCGTAGCGGATGGGATTCTTCCGGTAGTAGTCCTGGTGATATTCCTCGGCTGCGTAGAACGGAGCCGCGCTCCGAACTCCCGTCGCGATGCTCTTCCCGAATCGTGCGGCGAGCTTTTGCTTCGATGCGTCGGCGGCTTGCTGCTCCGCCGCGTCGCCGACGAAGATCGCAGAGCGGTAGTGCTCGCCTTTGTCGCAGAACTGGCCGCCCGCGTCGAAGGGATCGACGTTGTGCCAGAACACGTCCACGAGCTTCGCGTAGTCCACGCGCTTCGGGTCGTACACGACGCGAACCGCTTCGACGTGCCCGGTCGTGCCCGCGGAAACCTGCTCGTAGCTGGGATCGACGATACTGCCGCCGGTGTAGCCCGACGTCGTCGAGACCACGCCGTCGAGCGCGTCGAACGGTCCTTCCATACACCAGAAGCAGCCACCCGCGAAGACGGCGGCGGCCTGGCCCGGCGCAGGTGCGGCTTCCGGCGTCGCCATCGCCACCGGCGCCACGACGAAGAGCGCGAGCGCTACGAGAACGGCGATCATGACGCCGTCCGCAGCGCCGGCATCGGCTCGCCCTCGGGCACGAAGCGAAGCGCCACACCATTGTTGCAGTAGCGCAGACCCGTCGGTGCAGGCCCGTCGTCGAAGACATGGCCCTGGTGACCGCCGCAACGGCTGCAGTGGTACTCCGTGCGCGGGAAGACCAGGCCGAAGTCGCGCTTCGTTCCGACGCTTCCCGGGAGCGGGCGGAAGAAACTCGGCCAGCCCGTTCCACTGTCGAACTTCGCATCGGAGGAGAAGAGCGGGAGATTGCAGGCTGCACATGCAAAGACACCGCGACGCTTTTCGGCGTTCAGCGGGCTCGTGAACGGCCGCTCGGTGGACTCTTCGAAGAGCACCTCGTACGCCTCGCTCGGCAACAGCTTCTTCCACGTCGCCTTCGGGAGATCGAGCCGATCGACGGGTGTGGATTCGGTAGGAGTCTCGCTCGCCGCGGCGAGCCCGCCGAGCCAGGGTGATAGCAGCGCGGTCGAAACGGCGTGCAGGAAGTTGCGTCTGGTCATGGTGCTTGGATGCTCCAAAGTCGCGCGCGTCACGGCTGTCTACGCCTCCGCCTGTTCCAACGCGAGGATTCGCGCGACGACCGGGCGCTGCGACATCCGCAGCCGATGGTCGGCAACTCGCGGGAAGCGCGCAGGATCGACGCCATCCGCCTCGAGCCACTGCGCCAGTGTGAAGAGGTAGCTGTCGGCCACCGAATGACGCTCGCCCATCACCCAGGGCCCTTGCAGAAACTCGTCTTCGATCCGCTCGAAACACGCGCCGACCGATTGCGGAACCTTCGCCTGCATCGCTGCGATCGCCGCCGGATCGTCCGCCCAGCGATGGCCCCGCATGCGGTGCGCGTGCGCGACATGCACCGTCGCGCAAAGGTTGGAGTTGAACGCGTTCATCTGCGCCAGCGTAAACGCATCGTCGAGTGGCGCCAGCCCGGCATTCGGAAAGCTCTGGCAGATGAAGAGCAAGATCGCCGGCGTTTCCGTCAGGATCCCGCGACTCGTCACGAGCGCAGGCACACGACCTTTGGGATTGACGCGCAAGTAGTCGGCCGAGCGTTGCTCGCTGCGCGAGAAGTCCACACGCACGGTTGTGTACTCAGCTCCCGCCTCTTCGAGCGCGATGTGAGACGCGAGCGCGCAGGTCATCGGTGCGTAGTAGAGCGTGAGCATTCGATCCTCAGCGTTGCGGAAGCTTGCTCATGTCCATGAACAGCGCGTTCCAGCGATGACCGTCGAGGTCGGCAAAGGCGCAGCCGTACATCCACTCGCCTTGCGCGGCCGGCTTGGAGAAGACGGTTCCGCCTGCGGCGGCGGCCCGGCTCGCCATCTCATCGACCGCTTCCTTGCTCGCGGCGCCGAGCGAGAACAAGACTTCGGTTCCGCGCGTCGTATCTGCGAGCGCGTGCTGCGTGAATCCCTCGAATTGCGAATTCGAGAAGAGCATCACGACGATGCCCTTGGTGCCGACGAGGAAGCTCGCTGAATCGGCGCTGTTCCCGTAGTGCGGATTGAGCGTGAATCCGATCGCAGTGAAGAACGCTTTGGCGTTCGCGACATCCTTCACCGGCAAGTTGATCCAGAGATCCTCGGCCATGGCGGAGCGCCTCCTCGGTTGCGGAAACCCTATTGCACTCCGAACCAACGCGACACCTGTGCCTTGTAGCGCACCCACTTCTCGCCATGCGTCCGCGCGAGCCACGGTTCCTCGTAGAGAACAACGCGCAGATGAAAAGCGATCAGGACCACGACGGCGTACACGGCGAGCGGCCATGATCGAAAGCTGAGCGCCCATCCGCACAGAACCAACGAAACCGCGACATACATCGGATTGCGTGAGAAGCGGTAGGCGCCGGTGACGACGAGTTCCTGTGGCGGCGCCCACGGTGCGAGCGTGCCGCGGCCCGCGACGTAGAACTCGCGCACGCACGAGAGCAAGAGAGCGATGCCGAGTGCGAGCGGGATGAGGCCGCGTGCGATGGCGAAGGAGCGCGGGCCGCCGGGTGCGAGCAGCAGTAGAGGAACGAGGAACGCAACGATTCCGGGGAGGACGAGGAAGGCGAGGATTGCGCGCGGGAGGAGTGCGCTCATGAGAGATACCTATCGGCGAAGGCGTCGCCGGTCCACGTCATCCACCCATTGCTGCAGCTTTCGGAGCGACTCTTCCAGAAAGCTTCACGCTCCCTGAACGCCCGCTGATATGTACATCTGTGCATATACTGCCTCCGTGCTGGAATGGGACCGGGACAAGGCCGAGGAGAACCGACGAAGCACGGGATCGACTTTGCCGACGCAGCAACGGCATTGTCCGACGAGTATGCGCTCACGCGTCCAGACGACGACCCGAGCGAGGAACGCTTTCTGACTGTTGGGACGGACGCACTCGGACGAATCCTACTGGTCGTCTACAGCTGGCGCGGCAACTCGGTTCGATTGATCTCCGCGCGGAAGGCGAGCACTTCCGAGCGCAGGCACTACGAGAGGCACCGATGAAACGAAACTACGATTTCAGCAAAGCGAAGCGCGGCCCCGTGCTCGCGACACCGCCCGGCAAGACACGCATCACGATCCGAATCGACGATGACGTGCTCGACTGGTTCCGGAATCAGATGCACGAGGCGGGCGGAGGGAGCTATCAGACGGCGCTGAACCGCGCACTCCGCGAGTACATGGAAGGACAGGTGGAGCCGTTCGAGAACACGTTGCGCCGCGTCCTCAGCGAAGTGCTTCCTGGCTCGAAGGTTCGCAAGCGAAGTTCTGCTCGCAAGGCGGGCTGAGCGGCGCCTGGGCGAGTGTCCGGAACTCGTTCGCTGTCTCGTCGGATGCGCTGCGCAGGCCAGTTCCAGGTCTGAGTGGTGAGTCAGTCAGAAGCGTGTGCGTGAGAGCGGCGGTGCGATGCGCGTCGTTCCGAGCCTGACCAGCAGCCTTTGCCCTAGGAATTCGGCAGGCGTAGACTGCGGCTTCTATGGATTGGCAAGAGCGCATCACGGTCACGCCCGGCGTCCGCAGTGGAAAGCCGTGCATCAAGAACACACGCATCACCGTGTACGACGTTCTCGAGTATCTGGCCGGCGGAATGAGCGAGGACGAGATCCTGGCGGACTTCCCGGACCTGACGCGGGACGACATCCGCGCTTGCCTCTCCTTCGCAGCCGCACGCGAGCGCCGCCTCTCTAGCCCTGCCGCGTGAAGCTTCTCTTCGACGAGAACCTGAGCCAAAGACTCTGCAGACTGCTCGCTGGCGTCTACCCGGACAGCGCGCACGTCCGCGATCTCGGACTACGCGGCGCAGAGGACGAGCGCATCTGTAGCCACGCACGAGACCACGGCTTCAGTGTGATTTCGAAGGACAACGACTTCCGCCAACGAAGCTTCCTCAGAGGAGCTCCGCCGAAAGTCGTGTGGCTCTCCGTCGGCAACGCTGGAACGGCGCGGATCGCAGACCTGCTTCGCCGCGAGCATGGGCGCCTGCTCGCATTCGAGAGCGAGGCTGAGACTGCTCTGCTGGAGCTGCCGCTCTTCGGTGTCCTCTAGACGACCGGTCCTCAGCTGCGCCGCCAGACGGGAACCCGCGACAACTCCTACGCAGCGACGCGTCGCCTCCTCACCTTCAGATCCACCGCGCAACCGAGGACGTGCAGCAGCGAGATCAGCTGATTGATCGACTTCGAGGAGTTGGTTGGATCGAGCAAGCGGTAGAGCTGAGGCACGGACGTCCCGAGCCGTCGCGCGATCTCTCTGCGACTGAGCCCCGCCGTAGTGATGCGCTTGCCCGCCTCGACGGTCATGCGATGCATCAGCAGCCCGCTCAGATAGCGGGGAGCCCCGCTGTACTCGAGCGCATGATCGATGTGGACGGAGCCTTCTGCTCCGAACGCGAGCACATACGTGACACCCTCGCGCCCGAGCTCGGGATCGACGAATGCTTCGCGGATGCGGTTCCGCTGCGTTGGGCGGGGCGTGAGCTTCGAAAAGGGGAACGGGAGCATCTCGCCGGCGGCGGTCGAGAGTTCGAGTTGAGACTTGCGGTTGTTGATGGCGACGCGTCGGACCACATGTGCTGTGTCGTGGGACAGGCACACGACATTGGCTCGCGGTGCAGTCGTTCAATCAACGAACCACTCGCCGAAATGCCACGGATCCTCGCCGAGGAAAAGGAAGCCAGCGAGGTAGGTGAACGCGAACACCGCCACTGAAGCGATGCGTATCGCCCTCGATGTCCCGAGCTCGCGCGCTGCAAAGAAACAGACCGCGCACAGGGCAGGAGCGACGGCTGCCACCAAGATAAAGCCGAGCCAGGTCACCGCGTGATGAACAGAGAATCCGAGGTCAGCGGGATCCGGGTGGTACGGATACGGCCAGTATCCACTTGCAAGCCGTGCTCGAATGACGAACGCATGAAAGACCAACACTTGAACGAGAATGGCCGCCGTCGCGCCTTGTGCGACCACGGCTCCGACGGCCGCGTCAGATGCCTTCATTTGCGGTCAAACATCCTACGCGCCCGCAGCCTGCCATCGAGTTCGGGTGTTCCAACAAACCCCACGCGACTCTCCACGCAGTAGGTATCCATCGCCCCCAATCAATCGTCGTAAGAATCCCCCTGATCCACCACCCGCACGACCGGAATCTCCGGCACCACTTCCTTCGACAGAAACCAAGCCCCCACCGCCACCGACACAATCGCCGGTAACAGCACCAGCAGCGGCGTATGCGCCCCCGCTGCGTTGTACCCCGGCACGGCGATCAGCAGCGGCGCAGCCATCGCGACGACGCCCATTCCGTTGACGCCGATGTGCAGCAGGATCGGTGCGAGCAGCGATCCGGTCCGGTGTCGCGCGTAGCCGAAGGTGATGCCGAGCACGAGCGTCTGCGCGACGAGTGCGCCCCACGCTTGCGGCGACAGGCCGGCGCCGTGGCCGAGTGCGAAGAAGAGCGCCGTGACGAAGATGCCGCCGGCGGCGCCCATGCTGGCGACGAGGCCCTGCTGCACGACGCCGCGGAAGAACCACTCTTCGACGACCGGCACGAGGCCGACGGCGACGATCAGCGTTTCGAGCACCGAGAGGCGGGTGTCGGTCGGGAGTTTGTCGAGCGTTTCCTGCACGACTAGCTGCGCGTCGGGCGCCGGGAAGATCAATCCGATGACGTTGTCGACTTCGCTGGCGATCAACGCGATCGGAAGCAGCAACAGCAGTGGCAAGAGTTGCTGCGCTCGAAGTCCGCGCAGGCCGACGCGTTCGGCGTGTGGCGGTGGGATGTTGGTGGCGCCGAGCAGGCCGGCGCCGCCGAGGCCGAGCACGGCGGCGATGCCGACCGCGGCAGTGGGCGTCGTCCATTCCGACATCATGATGGCGATGCCGCTGGTGAAGAAGACGCCCATCATCGTGAGCAGCGCGGCATTGAGCGGTGTCGGGAACGGACGCGGGGGTGTGTTCACGAGAGAACCGACGCGAGTGCGCGGCCGGTGTGGCTCGCGCGTTGTTGCGCGATCCATTCGGGCGGGCCTTCGGCGACGATGGTGCCGCCGGCGGCGCCGCCTTCAGGCCCCATGTCGATGACCCAATCCGCCGTCTTGATCACGTCGAGATGATGTTCGATCACGACCACCGTGTTGCCGAGCTCGACGAGTTTCTGCAGCACCCCGAGCAGTCGCTCGACGTCGGCGAAGTGCAGGCCCGTCGTGGGTTCGTCGAGAATGTAGAGCGTGCGACCGGTGTCGCGACGCGAAAGTTCGCGCGAGAGCTTGATGCGCTGCGCTTCGCCGCCGGAGAGCGTCGTCGCCGCCTGGCCGAGGTGGATATAGTCGAGGCCGACGTCGTGCAGCGTTTGCAGCGGTCGGCGCACGGACTGGAAGTTGCTCAAGAACTCGACGCCTTCCTCGACCGACATTTCGAGTACATCGGCGATGCTCTTGCCTTTGTAGAGCACGTTCAGCGTTTCGCGGTTGTAGCGCCGACCGCGGCACACCTCGCAGGTGACGAAGATGTCGGGCAGGAAGTGCATCTCGACGCGCTTCATGCCGTCGCCATGGCACGCTTCGCAGCGGCCGCCTTTCACGTTGAACGAGAAGCGCCCCGGTCCGTAGCCGCGCACGCGCGCCTCGGGCACCTGCGTGAAGAGTTTGCGGATGCCGTCGAAGGCGCCGGTGTAGGTCGCCGGATTCGAGCGCGGTGTGCGGCCGATCGGCGATTGATCGACGTCGATCACCTTGTCGATGTGCATCAACCCTTCGATGCCGCGAAAGCGGCCGGGCGGATCCTGCGCGGCGTGCAGTCGCTGCGCGAGCGCTTTGTGCAGCGTGTCGATCACCAACGTCGATTTGCCCGAACCCGAGACTCCCGTCACGACGACGAGCATGCCGAGCGGCAGATGCAGATCGACGTGTCTCAGGTTGTGCTCGTGACAATCGCGCAACACGAGCTTGCGTTCACCGGGCTTGCGGCGCGCGCTCGGCACGGCGATAGAGCGACGACCAGCGAGGTAGTCGCCCGTCAGCGACTTCGGATTCGCGAGGATGGCAGCGAGCGGTCCCTCCGCGACGACTTCGCCGCCGTGGATGCCGGCGCCTGGCCCCATGTCGATGATCCAGTCCGCGCTGCGGATCGTCTCTTCGTCGTGCTCGACCACCAGCACGGTGTTGCCCTGGTCGCGCAAGCGGAAGAGCGTTTCGAGCAGGCGCCGATTGTCGCGCGGGTGCAGGCCGATCGACGGCTCGTCGAGCACATAGAGCACGCCGAGCAGGCTCGAACCGACCTGCGTCGCGAGCCGGATGCGCTGCGCCTCACCGCCCGAGAGCGTGCTCGAACCGCGATCGAGCGTCAGGTAGTCGAGGCCGACGTCCAATAGAAACCGCAGCCGGTCGCTGATCTCGCGCAGGATGCGATCGGCGATGAGCCGCTTGCCGGCGGGCAGCTCGAGCGTGTCGAGAAAGTTTGCGGCGTCGGCGATCGAAAGATGCGAGAGCGCATCGATGCCGATCTCGCCGATCCGCACCGCGCGCGCTTCGGGGCGCAGCCGCGAGCCGTCGCAATCCGGACACGGGCGCGGCGTTGTGAATTGCAGCAGCTCGTCGCCCGACGCGTCCTTGCGACGCGAGAGCTCGCCGATCACGCCATCCCAGCTTCTTTGTGACTTTCCAATTTTTCCAGCGCGCTCGAAGGTGAATGCGACTTCGTCCGGCGTGCCGAAGAGGATGCCGTCGCGCGCGGCGGGCGAGAGATCCTCGAACTTCGTATCCATCGCGACGCCGAAGTGTTCTGCCAGCGCTCCGAGCAATTTGACGTAGTAACGCGACGGTCGTCGCCCCGCGTTCCACGGCTCGATCGCCATCCCGAGCGGGCGCGACGGATCGGGCACCACGCGCGCCGGATCGAAGACGTTGCGGGTGCCGAGTCCCGCGCAGGCCTTGCAGGCGCCGTGCGGATTGTTGAACGAGAAGAAGCGCGGCTCGATCTCCGGGAACGAGACGCCGCAATGTGTGCACGCGCTCTTCTCGGAGAGCAACCACTCCTCGCGGCCCGGGCCGACGTCGATCAGCACGGCGCCATCCGCAAGACGCAGCGCGGTTTCGAGCGACTCCGCAATGCGCGTGCGCGCCGTCTCGCGCACCGCGATGCGATCCACCACGACATCGACATCGTGCTTCGCGGTGCGCGCCATCTCGATCTCGTCGCTGAGATCGTGCAGCGTGCCGTCCACCCGCACGCGCACGAAGCCCTGCGCGCGGAACGCGTCGAGCTCCTTCTTGTACGAGCCCTTGCGACCGCGCACCACCGGCGCGAGCACCTGCACACGCACGCCCTCGCCAAGGCTGAGCACGCGATCCGTCATCTGCTGCACCGTCTGACTCGCGATCGGCCGCCCGCAGATCCAGCAATGCGGCTGACCGACTCGTGCGTAGAGCAGCCGCAGGTGATCGTGGATCTCAGTGATGGTGCCGACCGTCGAGCGCGGATTCTTCGCGACACTGCGCTGCTCGATCGAGATTGCCGGCGAGAGCCCATCGATCGACTCGACGTCGGGCTTGCTCATCTGGTCGAGAAACTGCCGTGCGTAGGCAGAGAGCGATTCGACGTAGCGTCGCTGCCCCTCGGCATAGATCGTGTCGAACGCGAGCGACGACTTGCCCGAACCCGAGAGCCCCGTGATCACGACCAACTGGTCGCGCGGGATGCGCACATCGATGTTGCGAAGATTGTGCTCGCGCGCGCCGCGGACGTGGATTTCGCTCGGCGCTGCGATCGGGACGACGAGCGGCGCCTCGTTCACCGAATCGTCGGCGGCGGACTCGCGACGTCGAGACGCGAAGCCTCGGCGAAGGAGCCCTTGCGCTCCACGTAGGTCTGCTTGTGCAGCTTCTCGACGAAGCGCACGTATTCCTCCTGGAACGCCTGCTCCATCATCAACTCCTGGAGCTGCGGCTTCGCTTGCTCGTAGGTGAGCGCTTCGATCTTGCGGCGCTCGACGAGCTGCACCACCGCGCAGCCGACCGGCAGCTCGATCACGCCCGACACTTGTCCCGGTTGCAAGGAGCCCGTGGCCTCCTGCATCCACGGGGCGAGCGTGCCCGCCGGGAGCCAACCGAGATCGGGACTCGCCTGCGAGACCTGGCTCGCGACGTTGGCGAAGTTCTCGCCCGCGCGAACGCGCGCGAGGCCACGCCGGACTTTGTCGCATGCCGCTGCAACCGATTTCGGCTTGCCGTCGTCCGCGCCCGCCGCCATGTGCACCAGATGAATCTCTTCGCTGCCCGCGGGCATGGCGCCGTAGCGCTGGTCGTAGACCTTGCGGATCTGCGCGTCCTCGATCTTCACGCGCGAGCGCACCATCCCGCCGAGCACCTTCTGCTGCACGATCTCCTCGGAGATGCGCTGCCGATACGATTCGAAGGTGAGCCCCTGCGCTTCGACGCTCTTCTTCAGGCCGTCGGCGTCGAGGTTGTTTTCCTTCGCGATGCCGGCGATCGCGTCATCGACCTCGAAGTCGCTCGCTTCGATCTCCATGCGCTTCGCGATCAGCCCGATCATCTTGCGCTCGATCAACTTGTCGAGAACGTCCGAACGCAGCAGCACGATGTCGGCGTCGGTGGCGCCCTGTTGGCGGATCTTGCCTTCGATCGGCGTGGCGACGCGATCGACGTCCGAGACGAGCACGACCTCGGTGCCGACCTGCGCGGCGATTCCATCCACCACGACGCCCGCCGGCGGTGTCGGCGCCGCTGCGGGCGCGGTCTCGGCAGCGGGCGCGGCGGGATCCGCCGCCTTCCACTCCTCCGCGAAACTCGGCATCGCGATCGCGACAGCGATCAGCGCAACGGCCATCACAACAGCCCGCAGAGCGGACAAGGGGCGATCGAGCATGGAGTCCTCCAGGGCCGGCCGGATCCGGCGCGGCCCGGATACTAACGAACGGGGGCGTAGTCCCACGCGATGAATCGAGGGGCGCAGCCGCTTTCTGCCTTCTAAGGATGGGAGACGGCGCTTGCACCGGCAGCTCGCCGGCAGCCGGCGCGTGCGCCGGAGCGCATCGAGCGCACACCGTCTCGCGAAGTGGCCGCGATCGGCCGCCGCGCGGTCGCTTGTGACCGGCGTCGTCACAAACGGCCGCGCTCGCAGCCGGGTCCGCGGGTACACCATTTCGCGTCTCGCGAACGGAGCGCGCCGCAGAGCGCTTCGCACTGCCTCGCGCCGTTGCGCACGCCGCTTGCAGAGCACTCGCGCAGACGCGCACTGCGACCCCTGCGGCCCCGGCAGGAAATCCGTCGCGCAGTGTCGCCGGGAGCGCAGCGATGCACGGCTCGAAGCGAACGACGTCCGTCGTGGTGTGGATGCTCATCACCCAGATCAGTCTGCCCGCGCAACCGGCGCGCGCGATCTCCACCGACTCGTCCACCTTGCCGAGCGGCCGCAGCCTCGCACCGGCGGCGGGCGCGGCGGGTGGCGGAACGCCCGCGACGGATCTCTTCTCTGGCGCCGCGGCATCCGCGATCCCGATCGAGTTGCCGCTCGGCACCGGCGGCATGATGCCGCAGCTCGCGCTCCGCTATTCGAGCGGCGCGCGCGGCGATTCGTGGGTGGGAAGCGGCTGGTCGCTCGGTTTGGCTGCGATTACGCGCTCGCTGAAAGATGGTGTTCCCATCTATCAAGACGACGCCGACAGCTTCGAACTCGACGGCCAGCCGCTCATTCCCGCAACGACGAGCGCAGCGTTGCCGCGCCGCTACCACACGCTGCGCGAGAGCTTCGTGCGCATCGTGCACGAGGCGAACGGAACGTGGACGATCACGCGCAAGGATGGCGTCGTGCTGCGCTTCGGCGTGACGGCGCCCGCGCGTGTTGCCAACGCGGCCGGACAGGTGTTCCAATGGCTGCTCGAGCAACAAGAAGATCGCCACGGCAATGCCTTCGTCGCGAGCTACGACCAGCGCGATCCCGGCACCGCGTATCTCGCGACGATCCGGTACACGCTGCACCGCTCTGCCGGCGGTGCGCTCCAAAGTCTCGACGGCAATGCGGCGAAGGATCGCCGCGTCGAGTTCGTGCTCGAAGCGGCGCCGCGCAGCGACGTGGCCGAGGGCTACCGAGCGGGCTTCCTTTCGCAGGTCGCGCGTAGGCTCGACTTCATCGACGTGAAGATCGGCGCCACACTCGTGCGTCGCTACGACCTTCGCTTTGCCACGAGCCCCGACACGGCGCGCTCGCTGCTCGCATCGGTTGCGCTCTACGGCAACGACGCCACTTCGACGTCGCCGCATGCGCCGTTCGTGACGTCGTTCGCGTACCACTCGAACGTCGCGGCGGGCACCACCGGTTGGCAGCTCACACCGTGGAGCTGGCCCGCCGGTCTCGCGCTCGTCGATGCGACGCGCCAGGACAAAGGCGTTCGCCTCGCCGACATCGACGGCGACGCGCGCCCCGATCTCGTGAAGGCGCTCGCGATCCTGAACAACCCCGATCCGAAGCTCGCGACCTTCTCGCTCAGCGCCGACAGCGGTGTCTTCCTGAATACCGGCAGCGGCTTCGCGAGCGCGCCGAGTCCGTACCATCCACTCCCTTCGTTCAGTGGACAGAACGGGCTGATTCCATTCTCGCTCGCGTGGCAGTACGGAAGTGCGTCGCGCACCACCGGCTTCGATGTCATCGACGTCACCGGCGACGGGCGCGCCGACCTGCTCGGCGGTGTGCGCGATCTCGATCCCGCGAGCGGCATCCGCGCGCTCTACGGCATGCCGTCGTGGTACCGCGGCTCTGCCGACGGCTTCGTCGCCACCACCGACGTCGGCGACGTACTCACCGACGGGCTGTGGGGTATGAACCGATCGGGTGTCATCGATCTCTACGTGTCCACAGCGACCACCGGCACGACCTCCGGCAATGCGCGCTTCGCGGATCTCACCGGCGACGGCTTGCCCGAGTTGATCGTGCGCGGCTCCGAGTATCGCTACTCCGCGTTCGGAGGCCCGCCTCCGGTATTCGCCTCGACCAATCTGAGCTGCGTCGATGAGCGAATCACGAACTACTACTTCGAGAATCGGGGCGCGATGCGCTTCGAGCGCGCGCCCGTCGTGGATTCGGCGGGGGTGGAATGCCAAGCGTCGCTGAAGCGTGTCGCGACCGACTTCCAGCACTGCAATCTCGACGACTACATCGGGTGTGCCTACAAGATCCTCTACAACGAAGCGCAGCCGGTGTGGTACCACGGTGATCCGTTTCTCGGAAACTTCCCGTGGTACTGGCAGACGAACTGGGAGTTCGGCGCGCTCGACGTCGATCTGAACGGCGACGGCCTCGCCGACACGCTCTCCGCCAGCACCGATGCGTACGGCTACGGCGCCGTCTCGACCGCGTGGCTCAACGACGGCGAGCGCGGCTATTTCGAAGATGCGGCCTGGGCGCTTCCAAGTGGCGTGCATCTCTATCAACTCGGCCCGAACTACTCGACCGACACGGGCGTGCGTCTGGCCGACGTGAACGCCGACGGTCGCATCGATGTGCTGCAGGCGAAGACAGGTGGCAGCCGCAACACCTGGCTGAACGACGGCGATGTCGACGAAGCAGTGCCGACGCCGTGGGTCGCGAGCGCCGCGTGGGCGATCCCGAGCGGGCTCGAGTTCGTCGCCGCGAACGGAACGGACAACGGCGTTCGCATGCTCGATCTCGATGGCGACGGCATGACCGATCTGGTGCGCTCCGCCAACGGTGTGAGCGAGTTCTACCGCAACCGCGGATCGCTCCCGGATCTGCTGACGAGGGTGACGAACCCGCTCGGCGGGCAAACGCTCTACCGCTATGAAGCCTCGACGCAGCACGATCCGATGAATGCCGGCGCGACGCCCGCTCTTCCGTTCGTGGTGGCGGTCGTGTCATCGGTGACCGTGAGCCCGTCGCCGGGCCAGCCCGACAACCCCGTGAGCACCACTTCGTTCCAATACGAAGGCGGTCTCTACGACAACGCGGCACGTGAGTTCCGCGGCTTCGGTGGCGTAACCGAGACGCGGCCCGACGGCCGCATCACGGTTCGCTCGTATCACCAGACGGATGCATTGGCCGGCCAGCTCGAGAGCGAAACCATCCTGGACTCGAGTTTTCGTCCATGGAACGACGTTGCGTACAGCTACGGCGCCGACGCCACGCCGCCGTACGTCCGCCATCTCGTGCGCGTGGATCGCCGTGAATACGATGGCTACACGACGCCGCGACAGAGCCGCACCGAGTTTCGCTACGACGCCGGCAGCGCGATCGCGTACGGCAATGTCTCCGCGATCATCGAGTGGGGCGAGATCTCGGCTGCCGGCGCCGATCTGGTTCCCGGCGACACGCGCACGACCGAGCTGTCGTACAACCCGAGCGACGCGCTTCATCTGGTGGACCGCGTGAAAGCGCGCACGGTGCGCACGGGCCCAACACCGGGCGCGGGCACGGTCGTACGCGAATCGCGCTTCGCCTACGACGGCGATGCGAGCGGCGCCGCACCCCCGACGATCGGCGATCTGACGCGGCGCATCGACGTCCTCGCCGATCCGGCGCTCGCCGATCCGACGACGACCTTCGCCTACGACGAGTACGGCAACCCGACTCACATCACCGACCCGCTCGCGAATGCAGGCGGCAATGGCGGCACGACGATCACCGAGTACGACGCCACCTATCACAGCTTCCCGACGGCCTCGGTGAACGCGCTCGGTCACCGGAGCGAGACTTCGTACGCGACGTCGCCCGGTTGCGCGGTTGCGCAGAGCCCTGGCGCTGGGCTCGCCGGACAGCGACGCACTCCGAACGATCTCGCCGCCTACACCACATGGGGACTCTGCTACGACGTCTTCGGTCGCCGCGTCAGCGAGTCGGGTCCGGCCGGGCTCTCGTGGACGACCTGGACGTACGTCGATACGCCGCTCGGCGTCGCGATGACGGAGTCGCGCAAGGCATCGGCGAACGCGCTGCGCACGAGCACCACGCACTACGACGGCATCGGTCGCCCGATCTTGACGGAGCACGCGGGGCCAGCCGGACAAACGGTTTACGACGCCGCCTATTTCTACGACGTCGTGGGCAGGCTCGTCGCACAGACGCAGCCGGAGTTCGGCGCGCTCGGTGCTGCGACGCTCTACGACTACGACCTCGCGGATCGCGTGATCACCGCCACGCTGCCCGGCGCGGGTCGCGTCCATACGCGTCGCTACGACCGCGGTCTGGTCGAGCGAAGCGACCCGAACGGCAACGTCGTTCGCCAACAGCAGGACGCGTTCGGCCGCATCGTGCGCGTCGAAGAGCAGAACGGCTCCGCAACCTACGTCACCCGCTATGACTACGACGTCAGCGATCAACTGACACGCATCACGGATCACCACGGCAATCTGAGAACCGTCGGCTACGACCGGCTGGGCCGCCGCAGCCGCGTCACCGATCCGGACATCGGCTATCGCGACTTCCGCTACGACGCGAACGGCAACGTGCTCTCGGAACTCGTCAGCGGCACCGAGACGATGACCTGGAGCTACGACAAGCTCGGCCGGCCGCGCACCAAGCGCGGCACCTCGACGCGAAACTGGACGGCGTCGGAGATCATCTGGGTCTACGACACGGCGCCGAACGGAATCGGGATGCTCGCTGCGCGCACCGACGACGTCGCACACACCCATCGCGTGATGAACTACGACCTGCTCGGTCGCGCGACCAAGGAGAAGTACACACTCTTCCTCGCGAACAAGGGAAACCCGTTCGACTTCGAGAACAGCTACGACCCGCTCGGCCAGTTGCTCTCGCGAAAGCACCCGACCGGCACGCGAATCGACTACCAGCGCGATGCGCGCGGCTATTTGACGAGCATCACGTCGGGGCAGGCAGCGCCCGATGCGTCGGCGATCGAGTGGACCGCCGATGGGCGCGTCGTCGCCTGGACGGCGCCCGGCGGCGTCGTCACCACGGCTGACTATGACGCCGAATCGCGTCGACTCGATGCGATCGAAGTCGATGGTCCCGGCGCGGGGTTGCTCGTCGACAAGACACTTTTCTACGACGCTGGCGATCGCGTGACGAGCGTGATCGACAGCGTCGGCACGAAGAGCATGGCGCTCGGCTACGACCCGCTCGATCGGTTGGAACGCACGACGCGACTCGAAGCCGGTCTCTGGACGGCGCGAACGAACAGCTACGACGCGATCGGCAACCTGCTCTGTCGCGACGCGACCGGCGCGAACTGCGCTGGCGGAACGCGCCTCGTGTACCCATTCGCAGCGAACGACCCGTTGCAGCGCGCAACGAACCATCGCGCGACCACCGTTGGCGGCGCCGCATCGGCCTACGACGTGAGTGGCGCGGTGCTCACGCTCGGCAGCCGCCGGCTCTACTACAACGCATTCGCACAAGTTACGGAGGTGTGGGACGGCAGCACGCTCGCGCTGCGCGCACACTACGACGGCAACGGCCGCACGTATCAGCTCAAGTCCGGCGCATCCGCCGAGACCGCGTACCTGCCGTCGGACGACTTTGAATGGGGCGAGACGTCGCACCAGGCGCGCGTGCACGTTTCGCTCGGCGGTGCGCGCATCGCCACGCACACGATGGCCTTCGTACCGACGATTCCGCCGCCCAGTTGCGCGGCGCAAAGCCTCGGCGCGGCCGGACGCGATGCGTCGCCCTTCGACTGGCTCGCGCTCTTCGCACCGGGCATCGCCGCGCTGTTGTTGCTCGGTGTTCGTCGCGGCCTTCGCGGGGTTCCGATCGAGCGCTGTGGGCGGGTGCTCGTAGCAACAGGAACCGGCACGGCGTTCCTGCTGGTCGCGCTGGTGCCGGTGCCGTTCGCAGATCGCGGCGAAGCCAGCGCGCAAACCGCAATCCCGTCATCCGTCTACTACCACGGCGATCATCTCGGCAGCGTGCTCCTCGTCACCGGCGCAAATGGCGCAGTGGTCGGCACGCCCGCGTCCTTCGAGCCGTGGGGCCGCCAGATCGGAGGCGGATCACTCACTACAGATTTCGGTTTCAATGGAAAACGAAGTGCAGGAAACATCTACGACTACGGCGCGCGATGGTACGATCCAAACATGGGTCGCTTCCTGCAGCCTGATCCGGTGATCGCCGATCCCTACGATCCGCAGGGTCTCAGCCGCTACAGCTACGTGCGCAACGACCCCGTCGGCAGAGTCGATCCGACCGGTGCGTGGAGCCTCAACGCCAACGCCTATGCCGGCCAGATCGGGAGCTCGGGTTTCACTGGCATCACACTCGGTCTCGGCCTCAGCGGCGGCGGCGGCTACAGCGTCTCCGCAAGCGGCTTGGTCGGCGGCGTCCCGATCGCACAATTCGCGCAGTCGATGCAGCTGCTGGGCGATCTGCTCGGCTCCGTGAAGCTCGGCGTCTTCCAGTTCTTCAACCAGATCGGCGCGACCTTCTCGCGTACACAATTGCCGGACGTCGGCGCGAATGCGGCAGTCGCGAGTTGGCGCACACCGAGAAATCTCGCGGTGCTGGACAGCCTCGATCCGTATGTCGCGAATCTGGCGGCGCAGCATGCGAGTCAGATGAGTGAAGCGGGGCTCGATTTTCGGTTGACCGAGGGCCTTCGCACGTACGACAGACAGAATGACTACTACGGCCAGGGACGGTCGCGGCCCGGAGACATCGTGACGGATGTGCGGGGTGGGTCGAGTCTGCACAACTTCGGTCTTGGGTATGACGTGGGGATATTCGAACGCGGCAGGTACGTCACGGACGGGAGTGACCGTCGCTACGAGCGAGCCGGCAATCTCGCTGAAGGAGTCACGGATGGCCTGGGCTCCTCCACCGGACTCGAATGGGGCGGCAGGTGGGACAAGCCAGATGCAGGCCACTTCCAATTCGATGGCGGCCTTCGATTGCGCGTCATTCGAGAGCGATATGAGGCCGGCGAGCCGATCTTCTCGACGCCATAGTCGAGATCACTACTCTGGGAAGGAGCATGATGCGACACATATCTAGGATCTTTGTGGATGCGGCTCATCACCGCGGTGGTCGAACGTGGTCGCCCTGGCGGATCGCTGCAGTCGGTGGATTGGCGGTGCTCTCTGCGCTCTTGTCGGAAGGGGCGCGCGCTGATGAGGCGGAGGCAGCCGCGGTGAGGTCGATCCCGGCGTCCGTCTCGACGGTCGTGGATGCGGGGCTCTGGGGCGAGAGCGGGTTCTATCGGGTCGTCGTGACGCACGACTGGTTCGAGCACGTGAACAGCTACGTCTACGTCCAATGGCTGAGCGTGAACGAAGAGGGCCAGAGGGAAGTGGAGAAAAGTGTTCGCGTGAAGAAGCTGAGCGGTCTCGTCGGTTTCGTCGTCGGTGATGTCCGCGTCAGTGATGAATCGAAGCGATCGAAGGCCGTGTTCGACGTCGATATGTACGACGAGAACACGCGGAAGAAGCAACTCGCTCGGCTGCACGTCGGAGACGTCGATGACGTGTCCGTACAGATCAATCTGGTCAAGTCGCTCGACTGAGCGTCGACTCGGTTCCGCCTCGAACCACACGAGCAACTCGTGTGTCGTCTCGAGCCATCCCACCGGTCCCATTGTTGCGCAATTGCATATACATTCGTAGGTTCCCCACTGCACTTCGACTGGGACCGGAAGAAGAGCGCCACCAACCGGCCAATTCGTGGCTTCGACTTCCGGTTCGCGACGCTGATCTTCGACGGTCCCACGTTGGAGCGAGACGATCTCCGCCGGGACTACGGGGAGCGACGAGTCATCGCCATCGGGATCGCCGATGGGCTCGCGCTGACCGTGATCTACACCGATCGGGCCGGGAGCGACGGTGAGTTCGTCCGCCGAATCATCTCGGCCCGACCGAGCAATCGCCATGAGCGCAAAGCGTTCTCCGAAGCCGGCAACCCGGCGTGAGCGTCCCGTGAAGCCCTCGCGAGGAAGTGCCGATCTTCCGCGGATTCGCCGCATGAGCGAGCGCGACATCGCGCGGACGTCACCGCCCGAGTTGGCCGATCTGCCCGCGGATTTCTGGGACGGCGCGACGCTCGTGCAGCCGGTGTCGAAAGAGCCGATCTCGCTGCGGGTGGATGCCGACGTACTCGCGTGGTTCCGAAAGCAGGGGCCTCGCTATCAGTCGCGAATGAACGCAGTGCTGCGCGCCTACATGTCCGCAGTCGGTACGCGTCGTCGTTCCAAGGGCGCCGTCTGACCCATCGAGGCGGCTACCCCCCGAGCTGCGCCAACAATTCGTGCGCCGCCTTGAAGAGTTGCTCCGTATCGCGATCCTTCGCGAGCGGCGCGTAGATCTTGTGATTCGGCGCGACGCGGATGCCGAGCGTTGGGTGTGTGAGCAGCGTGACGAGGCGCTTCGGATCGATGCGCGTGCTCTCGGCGGCGGTGAACACCAGTTCGTCACGCGCGACGTCGATCGCAGCGACACCGAGCCGGCGCGCGGCGATCTTCAGGCGGATCACGCTCAATAGATTGGCGGCGGGCTCCGGGAGCGGGCCGAAGCGGTCGAGCACTTCGTCGCGGATGCGATCGGCGTCGGCCTGATCGGGCGCCGATGCGAGGCGCTTGTAGAGCACCAGCCGCTGGCTGACGTCGGGCACATAGTCTTCGGGAAGTTTCGCCGCGATCGGCAACCGGATCTCCGGGTCGATTTCCTTCGGTCGAACCAGGCCGCGCATTTCCTCGATGGTTTCTTCGAGCATTTCCATGTAGGTCTCGAAGCCGAGTTCGGAGAGGTTGCCGTGCTGCTCGGCGCCGAGCAGATTGCCGGCGCCGCGAATCTCGAGGTCCATCGAGGCGAGGCGCATGCCGCTCCCGAGTTCGGTGAACGACTGCAGCGCTTCGAGCCGTTTGCGCGCGTCGTCCGAGAGACTGCGTTCGTTGCCGCGCATCAGCAGATGGCAATACGCGCGATGCGACGAGCGCCCGATGCGACCGCGCAGCTGATAGAGCTGCGCGAGCCCGAAGGTCTCGGCGCGATCGACGAGCATCGTGTTGGCGCGCGGAATGTCGAGGCCGCTTTCGACGATCGAGGTGCAGAGCAGCAGATCCGCTTCGCCATGCAGGAAGCGCATCATGCGATCCTCGAGATCGCGCTCGGGCATCTGGCCGTGCGCGACCAGCACGCTCACCTCGGGCACGATGCGCTGCAGCATCTCTGCCACCTGACCGATCGAATGCACGCGATTGTGTACGAAGTAGACCTGCCCGCCGCGCCGCACTTCGCGCAGGATCGCCTCGCGCACCATCGATTCCGAGAAGCGCGCCACCTGGGTGCGAATCGACAACCGGTCGGCCGGCGGCGTGTGGATCACCGACATGTCGCGCAACCCCGTGAACGCCATCTGCAGCGTGCGCGGGATCGGCGTCGCGGTGAGCGTCAGCACGTCCACCGTCTTCTTGAGCTTCTTGATGCGCTCCTTGTGGCTGACACCGAAGCGCTGCTCTTCGTCGACGACGAGCAGGCCGAGATCGCGGAGCTCGATGTCCTTCTGCAGCAATCGGTGCGTGCCGATCACGACGTCCACCGAGCCATCCGCCATGCCGAGCACGACCTGCTTCTGCTCTTTGGCCGAGCGGAACCGCGACAGCGATTCGACGCGGATCGGGTAGCCGTCGAAGCGCTTGCGGAAGGTTTCCTCGTGCTGCGCACACAGGATGGTGGTGGGCACCAGCACGATCACCTGCTTGCCGTCCATCACCGCCTTGAAGGTGGCGCGCACGGCAACTTCCGTCTTGCCGAAGCCGACGTCGCCGCACACCAGCCGGTCCATCGGCTTCGAGTTCTGCATGTCGGCGAGCACATCTTCGATCGCGGCCTGTTGGTCGGGCGTCTCCTCGTAGCGGAACGCGCCTTCGAACTCTTCGAGCGCGCGATCGCGGGGCGAGAACGCGAAGCCTTCCGCCAGTTCGCTCGCCGCGTGGATGCCGAGCAGTTCGCGCGCCATGTCGCGCAGCGACTTCTTCGCGCCGCGTTTCGCCTTCTCCCAGGTGACGCCACCGAGTTTGTCCATGCGCGGCGGCACGCCCTCGGCGCCGACGTAGCGCTGCACCAGCGAGAGCCGATGCACCGGCACGAAGAGGCGATCGCCGCCGTCGTACTCGATGCGCAGGAACTCGTTCTTCGCATCGTCGCGCCGCGCCGGTCCGACGGCGAGCTGCACGAGTCCGCGATACACACCGATGCCATGCTCGCCGTGCACCAGGTGATCGCCCGTCTTCAGTTGCGCGAGCGATTCGAGCGCCGCCGCCTCGCGCGTCGACACCTTGGTGCGACGCCGCTCGCGCGGCCCGAAGATCTCCTCCTCGGTGACGACGACGGTGCGCGCGAGCGGCAGCACGAAGCCTTCGGAGATCGCGGCGACGCGCACTTCGATCTTGCCGGGGCGGCCCCAGTGCGCGATCTCGCGCGCGTCGCGAGCGAGCTTCGCGTCGTGCCCGTACTCGAGAAGGAGCTGGCGCATGCGTTCCGCGCCGGAGAGCGCCGGCGTGGCGATCACCACGCGCCAGCGCTCGCGACACCAATGCTCGAGCGCGTTGATCAGTGGCAGCAGCGCGGCGTCGCCGGTGCGCGAGCGCGCGAGCTCGCGGCGCAGCTCATCGTGATCGGTCGAGCGCAGCGCGATGCGAAGCGCCGCGTCGTCCGTCTCGATGTCGAGCCGTTCGAGCCACACCGGTGTGCGCAGCGCAAGCGACTGCTCCACTTCGTCCGTCGAGAGCAGCAGCTCCGCTGGTGACACCACCACGCGACCGGCCGCCCGCGCCGCTTCGAAACTCTGATTCGATTCGTCGGCGAAGCGTGCGAGTCGTTCCTGCGCGGCCTCGGGTTCCTCGATCACGACCAGCGCGTCGCTCGGCAGATAGTCGAAGATCGTCTCGACGCCCGGCTGGATCCACGGCGCCAGCGCTTCCGCGCCCGGCGGAAGCGAGCCGCGCAGCAACGCATCGAGCGTCTCGTCGGTGGCGCGCGCATCGGCGCCCTGCTCCTCCGCCTGCGCGCGAATCGCAGGGCTGCGCTCGATCACGAGGTCACGGTCGAGCTGGATCTCGCGCGGCGGCGGCAGCGTCACCGCGCCAAAGCGTTCTTGCGAGCGCTGACTCGCCGCGTCGAATTCACGGATCGATTCGACCTCGTCACCGGCGAGTTCGATGCGCACCGGGCGCGCGCGCTGCGGCGGGAACACATCGACGATGCCGCCGCGCATCGCCACTTCGCCGCGCTCCTCGACCAGCGCCATGCGCGCATAGCCGGCGGCGACCAGCTGTGTCATCAGCGCATCGCGATCGATCGACTGGCCGACGTGCAAGAGCGTCGTCCGCGCGCGCAACGCAGCGCGCGTCGGCACGCGCAGCGCGAGCGCCGAAATCGGTGCGACGACGACGAGCGATTTCTCGTCGGCGCCGCGCTCGCCGGTCGCTTCGAGCCAGCGATAGAGCACGTCCATCCGCTGCGCAGTGACGAAGGGCTGCGGCGAAAAGCGGTCGTAGGGAAGCGTGTCGGGATGCGGGAACGGGCGAACCTGGCCGCCCTCCTCCGGCGCGGCTTCGCCGAGCATCACGCGCAGATCCTCGAGCAGCGCGTCGGCGGACTTGGCGTCGGGGGCGAGGAAGAGCACCGGCTTCGGCGCAACGGCGCGCACAAGGGCAGCGCCCGCCCACGCGCGCGACGAGCCACGCAGCCCCGTGAGCCGCACGACACCGTTGCGCGTCTGCACGCGAGCGGTGAGTTCGTCGAAACTTTTCGGCGGATGCTCCGGCAAACGACGCGCCCTCTCCATCGACGCCATGCAGAACGCAAAACGCAGCGCGGCCCCGGCCCGCCCCGCGCGGGGGGTGGGTCGAGGTCGGGCGCGAGTCTAGCTTGCGCCTCGGCGCGCGTTGGAACTAACAGGGTGCTGACAAACGTCGGACCGAGCCGTGTGCGGAGATTCGGGACGCGGCCCAATGACTCAGAGGGCGTGGCGGCGCGGCGCGGAAGCGCAGCCGTAACAGAGTTACGGCGAGCTTTTGCAACGAAGAGATCGGCCCGGAGATCCGTGCACGGCGACGGGAGAGGTTTGTCAGCACCCTGCTAAGGAGCCTTCGCGGCGGGCGGCGTCTCCGCGATCGACTTCGCAATCACCTTCTGCCCCGGTCGCGCCTTCTGCACACCATCGACGATCACCCGATCACCCGCCGCGACGCCCGAGACGATCTCGCGCATTCCATCGTGCAGCGCGCCGGTGACGACGCGCCGCGATTCGACGACGTCGTCCGCCTTCACGACGAGCGCGAAGCTGCCGCCTTGTTCTTCCTGCACCGCGCGCTCGGGCACCAACACCGAGTCGCGACGGTCCGGGAACACCGCGATCGCGCGCACGAACTGCCCCGGCTTCAGCGTGCCGGCGGGATTCGGGATCACCGCACGCACGGTGATCGTGCCGCGCGTCGCTTCGATCGTGGGATCGACATAGTCGATGACGCCCTTCTGTGGATGGGGCGTGCCATCGCCGAGCACGATCTCGATCGGGATCGTGCCAGCACGCTGCTGCGGAATGCGACCTTCCTCCACACCGCGCAACACCGTCAAGCGTTCGCTCTCGGTCGGCGCGAAGTAGACGTGCACGGGATCCACCTGCACGATCTTCGTCAGCACGGTGTCCTGCCCCGATTCGCCGACGAGGTTGCCGGGATCCACCAGCGCGCGACCGGCGAGGCCCGCGATCGGCGCGCGCACGGTGCAGTAGGACAGATCGAGGTCCGCGGCGTCCACCGCGGCTTGCGCGCTCTGCACTTCTGCCGCGCCGGCGTCGCGGTCGGCGCGGCGCTGATCGAGTAGCGCCGCCGAGATGACGCCCTTCGCGATCAGGTTCTTCGCGCGATCGAATTCTTGTTGCGCGCGCAATTGCGTCGCGCGCGCTTCCGCGAGCTGCGCCTTCGCCGCCGCGAGCTTCACCGCGTAGGTGCTCGGGTCGATCTCGAAGAGCACGTCGTCCGCCGCCACCGGCTGGCCTTCGACGTAGCGCCGCTCTTTCAAATAGCCGCGCACGCGCGCGCGCACGTCGATTTCATTCACCGCGCGCACGTTGCCGACGAACTCGCGGCGATCGGGCAGCGGACCGAGCGTCGCGATCGCGACCGTCACCTCTGCGGCGGGCGGCGTGGGCGGCGCATCGCCGCGGCCGCACGCCCCTATGGCGAGCGTCGCAGCCACACCGATTGCGATCGCTACTCGCCGACGCCTCATCGTGTTCCCCCGTTTGCCGCGCGTGTGCGGCGCAGTCGCGCCTGAAGCCATTCGGTGGCGCCCTCGACGATCACGTAGAGGGCGGGCACCAACACCAGCGACAGGAGCGTCGCGACCAGCATGCCGCCGAACACTGCCGTGCCGAGTGATCGCCGCGCCGCCGCGCCTGCGCCGGTTGCGATGACGAGCGGCACGACACCGAGGATGAACGCGAACGCCGTCATCAGCACCGGGCGGAAGCGGACGCTAGCGGCATCGCGCGCGGATTCGAGCAGCGACGCGCCTTCCTGTCGGCGCCGTCGCGCGAACTCGACGATCAGGATCGAGTTCTTCGACGCGAGCCCGATCAGCGTGACGAGTCCGATCTGGCAATAGAGATCGTCGCTGAGTCCGCGCAGCGCCTGCGCGCCGAGCGCGCCGAGGAAGGCGAGCGGCACCGCGAGCATGATGATCAGCGGAAGACTCCAACTCTCGTATTGCGCAGCGAGAAAGAGAAACACCACCAGCATCGAGAGCAGCAGGATCAACCGCACTTCGGAACCGGCGCGGCGCTCCTGATACGCGGTGCCGGTCCACTCGTAGGACATCGTCGTCGGCAGCACCTCGCGCGCGATTGCTTCCATCCGGTCGAGCGCCTCACCCGAAGAGTGCCCGGCGCCCGCTTCGCCCTGGATCCGCACCGAGCGATACGCGTTGTAGTGCGAGATGTCGCGCGGACCGGCAACACGCGACAGCGACACCAAGGTCGAGAGCGGAATCATCTCGCCGCGATCCGAGCGCGTCCACAGCCGCGAAACGTCTTCGGGCTGCGTGCGCAGATCGCCCTCCGCCTGGGCGTACACGCGGAAGAGCCGGCCGAAGCGATCGAAGTCGTTCACGTAGACGCCGCCCATGAAGATGCCGAGCGTCTGAAAGACGTCGTCCACCGAGACGCCGAGCGCTTTCGCCTTCGAGCGGTCGAGATCGACGAAGATCTGCGGCACGGTCGGCCGGAACGTGGTGAAGACGTTGCGCAGCTCGGGCGACTGGTTGGCCGCATCGATCACGCGCTGCGAGACGGCGGCGAGCTCGTGGATGTCGGCGCCGCCTTTGTCCTGGAGCTGAAACTCGAAACCGCCGGTGCGCGAGAGTCCGCGGATCGGCGCCGGATTGAGTGCGATCACGCGTGCGCCTTTCACCGCGGCGATCTGCGGTCGCACTTTCGCGAAGATCGCGTCGAGCGATTGATCGGCGCCGCGCTCGCTCCACGGTTTCAGCGTCACGAACATCGAGCCGACGTTCGCGGGCGACGTGCCGGTGAGTGAATCGAAGCCGCCGAAGACGTTCGCACCGACGATGCCGGGCGTCGCGAACAAGATCTTCTCGACTTCGATCACGACCTGCTCGGTGCGTTCGAGCGATGCGCCGTCGGGGAGCTGCAACGAGATGATGAAGTAGCCCTGATCTTCGTCGGGCAAAAAGCCGGTCGGCACCGCGCGGAACAACGCGATCGTCGCGAGCCCGAGCACCGCGAAGATGCCGAGCACCAGCGCGCGCCGCGGCAGCAGCGCCGCGACACCGCCTTCGTAGCGACGGCGCAGCGCAGCGAAGCCGCGATCGAAGCCACGGTGGAAGCGTCCCTTGTGCTCCGGTTCGGGACGCATGAAGAGCGCGCAGAGTGCGGGCGAAAGCGTCAGCGCGTTCAGCAGCGAGATCAACACCGCGCAGCTCACCGTCAATCCGAACTGTCGCAACATCAAGCCGGTGGTGCCCGGCAGGAACGCGACCGGCACGAAGACTGCGCCGAGCACCAGCGTCGAGGCGACGATCGCGCTCGTCACTTCGCCCATCGAGCGCCGCACCGCTTCGCGACGCGGGACGCCCTCGGCGAGCAAGCGCGCGACGTTCTCCACGACGACGATCGCGTCATCGACGACGAGTCCGATCGCGAGCACCAACCCAAAGAGCGTGATCGTGTTGATCGATAGCCCGAGCGCGCCGAGCAATGCGAAGGTGCCGATCAGCGACACCGGAATCGTGATCGCCGGGATCAGCGTCGAGCGCCAATCCTGCAGGAAGAGGAACACCACCAGGAACACCAGCAGCGTGGCCACGAAAAGTGTTTCCACGACTTCCGAGATCGATTCGGCGACGAAGCGCGTCGGGTCGTAGCGCACCATCCAATCGACGCCGGGCGGGAACGTCTCGCTGATGCGCGCCATCTCGGCGCGCACCGCAGCGGCGACTTCGAGTGCGTTCGCCTCGGGCAACTGGAAGATGCCGAGGCTGATCGTCGGGCGACCCGTGAGCCGCGTGAAGCCGTTGTAGCTCTGCGCGCCGAGTTCAATGCGCGCAACGTCGCCGAGCCGCAACAGCGAGCCGTCCGGTTCGGCGCGCAGCACGATCTGCTCGAAATCCTCCGCCGTCGAGAGACGTCCCTCGGTGATCAGCGGAAGCTCGAGCTGCTGACCGCTCGGTGTCGGCGGCGAGCCGGTCTTGCCCGCCGCGATCTGCACGTTCTGTTCGCGCACGGCTTCGATCACGTCGGTCGCGACGAGACCGAGCTTCGCGAGGCGTTCCGGATCGAGCCAGATGCGCATCGCATAGCGCCGCTCGCCGAAGATGTTCACTTCGCCGACACCGGGCAGCCGCTTCAGCGGATCGAGCACGTTGATCAGCGCGTAGTTCGACAGGAACAGCGCATCGCGCGATTCGTCGGGCGAGTAGAGGTTCGCCACCAGCGTCAGATCCGGAGACTGCTTGCGCACGGTGACACCGAAGCGCCGCACATCCTCCGGCAGTCGCGGCTCCGCGATCGCAACGCGGTTGCTCACGTTGACGGCGGCGATGTCGGGATCGCGACCCAGCTCGAAGGTGACGGTGAGGCTCGCCTGCCCGTCGTTCGCGGAGACCGACGTCATGTAGAGCATGCCGTCGGTGCCGTTCACCTGTTCTTCGAGCGGCAGCGTGATGGTGCGCTCGACCACGTCGGCGCTGGCGCCGGTGTAGTTCGCCGAAATTTGAACTGTCGGCGGCGCGATCGGCGGAAACTGCGAGACCGGCAGCAGCGGAATCGTGATCAGACCCGCGAGCGTGATCAGGATCGCCACGACCGACGCAAAAATGGGGCGGTCGATGAAGAATGCGACGAAGCCGGGCGCCTGCGCGCCATCGTCTGCTGCGGGATCGCGCTCGGGATCGTTCAGAGGGGGCGCCTCGGGCAAAGTGATCTCTTCGTTCGTTGCCGTGCGGAAGGGGCGCGCTCCCGCTGCCAGCCGATCAGAGTTACCACGATCCTGCGCGCGTTGCCCCCGGATTGCCGAGGCTAGCGAGCAAGGCGAGAACGTCGCGAGCGTGCGCGATTGGCTCGTGTTCGCGTTCGAGGATGTGGCGCGCTTCGGCGCCGAGCCGATCCGCGCGCACCGGATCGGCGAGCAGCGCATTCACGGCGTTCGACCAGGTGCGCGGCGTCGCATCGTCCGCGACGAGCCACGCCGAGCGATCGTGCGTCAGCGTATCCACGATCGACGCGCGCGCGACGATCGCGCGCGACGCTTCCATGTAGTTGAGCGCCTTGATCGGGAAACCGCCGGGCGCGCGGCGTGCGAGCAGCGTGACGCCAGCGCCGTAGGTGAGCAGCCGCACCTCATCGGCATCCGCGGCACGCAGCGTTCGAAGCGGCGCGGGCGCCGTTCCTGCGCCGTGCGTTGCAACCACCACGGGCGCATCGATCGCGCGCGCCGCAAGCGCGAGCGCCGCGAGATCCTGATACGCATCGAGATTGCCCGCGTAGAACGCGTAGCGACCGCGAGCGAGCCCGTGTCGCTCGCATGCGGCGATGATCGCTGCCGGCGTGGGCGCATCGCGCGGCGTGAGTCCAGGCGGCATTCGCAGTACCGGCCCGCGCGCGTGATGCGAGAGCGCGCGCTCGCCCGCGCGCGAGAGTGCGATCATCGCATCGGCGCCGCGTGCGACGATGCGATCGATGCCCGCGCCGAGCCGGCGCATCGCGGGCGCGAGCCGTGACGGCGCGTAGGTCTCGAGCTCGTGCGCGAGGATCGTATGCGCCACGTACACGACGGGGCGTTGCAGCAGCGGTCGCGCGAGCAGCGCGGCGAGCGCCGCTTCGGCGTTGTGCGCGAGCACCGCATCGAAGGGCGTACGCCGATGCGCCGCCAGCAGCGAAGCCGCGAGCGCGAGATCGGCAAGCGGCTTCGCGGGACTCGGTCCCGACGCGAGCTTGCGGGGCGAGAGCGGCGATCGCAGGAGCGTGAGATCCGCCGGCACCGAACCCACGCCGCGACCGTAACAGAGGAGCGTCACGCGTGCGCCCGCAGCCTGCAGCGCGCGCGCCTGATCCGCGAAGAACACCTGCGAGCCCTGCGGATACGGAAACGGGAACGCGCCGACGAGCGCTACGTGCACGGGCTCGCGAAGCGCCGCACTCCGTCGCGCTTCCCGATCACGTCCGTTCCTGGACGCCGTGCTCCGACTCCCGCCACGACTGCGCCGGCGCGCCGCGACGCAGTTCGCGGTAGAGCGTCACCAGCTCGACCAGCGCGCGCAGCATCACGCGCGGCGTCGCGCCCTTCGCGCGGCCGGCGATGCGCGGGTGATGCGTAACGGGCACCTCGCGAATCCGGAAGCCGGCGCGGCGCGCGCGCAGCAACAACTCGGTGTTGACGAACGCGCCGATCGACGCGATTGGCAGCGCGTCGAGTACGGGCCGGCGAAATACCTTGAACGCGCAGTCGATGTCGCGAACGCGCAGGCCGAAGAGAGCGCGCACCAACGCGCCCCAGCCGAGTGCGAGCACGCGACGCCGGAACGGATCGCGGCGCGGCGCCCGATAGCCGGCGACGATGTCGAAGTCGCCCGCATGCGCGAGCAGCGACTCGATCTCGCGCAAATCGAATTGCAGATCGGCGTCGGTGAAGAACACGAGATCGCCGCGCGACGCGCGCAAGCCCGAACGCAGCGCCGCGCCGTAGCCGATGTTCGCGGGATGGCGCAGCAGCCGCACGCGCGGGTCGCGCTTGCGCTGCGCTTCGACGACCGCGGCGCTGCCATCGCGCGAGCCGTCGTCCACCACGATGATCTCGAAATCGTCCGCGAGACGCGGCGCCAGCGCGAGCGCCGACGCGAGCAGCGGCCCGACGTTCTGCTCCTCGTCGAACATCGGGAACACCAGCGAGATCATGCCCGGCCGCGCGCCTTCGTTCGGCATCGTCACTCCAGATATCCGAGCGCGCGCAGTCGCGCTGCGACGAGGGCTTCTTCTTGGGCAGAGTAGGGTACCGGCGCGCGCGAATGCTCTCCGTTCGCCGCATCGTCCGCGGCATCCGTCTCGATTCCCAACGCGCGCAACACGACGGCCGCCACCTCTGTGATCGAAGCGGGTCGCTCCGCGCGGGCTTCGCTCGCGAGCCAGATGCCATTGCGTCGGTGCGTGCCATTCATGCCGCGCCCGCGCCCGCCCGCGAGTTCGTCGTCCGCGAGTGTACGCAGCGCGCCGATCTCCGGGCGATCCCAGCGCGTTGCGACGAGTGAGTGCAGGTAGCCGCGCTCGCTGCCGACTTCGAGCACGATGTCGGGCGCGCGCTCGGCGAACGGGCCGTCGTAGAGCTCTTCGCGCGGCAATGCGCGCACGAAGACGCGTTCGCCATCCGCAGCGCCATCGAGCTTCCAATCGAGGAGCGCATCGATCACGTCGCGTCGTACGCGCTCGTAGTCGGCGCGCGCCACCGAGCCTGCGGCCTCGCGCCCCGCCAGATTGATCCACACGCCCGGCTGCGTGTTCACTTCTTCGGAGAATGCGGCGGTGCGCGACCACTCGAGACCGCCGAAGCGCACAGCACTCTCGAGTCGCGCAGCAGAGCTGCGCATGCGCCGAAAGATCTGCTGCGCGATCCGCGGCGGGAGCACGCGCAGCGCGAGATCCCGTGCTTGACGGGCGACGGTGTCGAGCGAACCGGTCGCGCGTCGCGTCAGCAAGCCGCAGTCGGCGAGGCGCCGGTTCACATGCACGACGCGCCGCGATGCGCCGCCCTGCCCGTGATCCGAGACGACGAAGCACGCCGCGTCGTCGCCGAAGGCAGCGCGCAATGCACCGACGGCCGCGTCGAGTCGCTCGTAGACGGCGCCGAGCGCACCTTTGCGGACGCTCGACGCGCCCGCATCGTGGCGCGGTGACGCAGCATCGTGATCGCGCCAGTAGTGATGCGAAACGGTGTCGCTCTCGGAGAACACGACGACCATCAGCTCGGGGTCGCGTCCCGCCTCGCGCATTTGTCGCAGCGCTTCTAGCGCGAACGCGGTCTTGCGCTCGACGCGTGCCAGGAGAATCTTGACGGCGCGTTCGTGCCAGCCCTCGGCCTGCGCGCCTTCGGCGAGATCGGGAATCATCCATGGACCGACGCGGGCGGCAATCCTGGTGTAGAGCGCCGGATCGCTGGCCGCGGCTGCGTCGCTGCCCGTCGAGACGGGCGCATCGAAGCCGGGAACGAGCAGGCCATCGACGCGATCGGGCGGAAACGTTGCGGGTACACCGAGACAGAGCACGCGCCGATCCGCTCGCGTTGCGCGCATCCAGAAGGCTTCACCCGCGCGATCCGCCGCATTCACGAAGCGGACGCGATACGCACCGCGTTCCTTCTGCGTGAAATCGAAGATGCCGTGATGGCCGGGCGCGCGTCCGGTCGCGAACGACGACCACGCCGGGAAGCTCATCGGCGGCGACGTGCTCGGCAGCGGCGCGGCTACACCATCGTGCAACCACGTGGCGAGGTTCGGCAAACGTCCCGCCTGCGCGAGCGGGCGCAGCACGCTCCAATCCGCGCCATCGAGACCGAGGACGAGAGCGCGTTCAGACAGGACGAAGTCTCGCTACCCGAGTCGTTCGATCACGGAGTTCGTGAACTCGTCCGTGGTCGCGTTGCCGCCGAGATCGCGGGTGCGCAGCGGCGGCTCCATCAACGCCGCGTGCACCGCCGCTTCGATGCGCGTCGCCGCGCCGAGCTCGCCGAGGTGCTTCATCATCTCGACACTCGAGAGGATCACCGCGGTCGGGTTCGCGAGTCCCTTGCCGGCGATGTCGGGCGCGCTGCCGTGGACGGCTTCGAAGACCGCGACGTCGTCGCCGACGTTCGCGCCGGGTACGACGCCGAGTCCGCCGACCAGTCCCGCACACAGGTCCGACATGATGTCGCCGTAGAGATTGCCGAGCAGCAGCACGTCGAACTGGCCGGGATCGCGAACGAGTTGCATCGCGCAGTTGTCCACGATCACGTCGCCGAACTCGATGTCGCGATGATCGCGAGCGATGCGCCGACAGCACTCCAGGAAAAGGCCGTCGGTGAGTTTCATGATGTTGGCCTTGTGCACGGCGGTCACCTTGCGGCGCCCGAGCCGGCGCGCGAGTGCGAAGGCGTAGCGGGCGATGCGCAGGCAGGCGCGCTCCGTCACCACCTTGATGCTCTCGACCACGCCGACCGTCACGCGGTGTTCGAGGCCCGCGTAGAGATCCTCGGTGTTCTCGCGGACGACGATCAGGTCCACGCCGTCGAAGCGCGTCTTCACCCCCGGCAGCGAGCGCACCGGCCGGATGCAGGCGTAGAGGTCGAGATCCTGGCGCAGCGTGACGTTCGCCGAGCGGAAGCCCTCGCCGACCGGCGTCGTGATCGGCCCCTTCAGCGCGACGCCATTGCGGCGGATCGATTGGAGCACCGACTCGGGCACGGCGGTGCCGTACTTCGCGATCACCTCGCCGCCCGCCTCGACGCGATCCCATTCGATCGCGACGCCGGCTGCCGCGAGGACGCGCACGGCGGCTTCGGTGACTTCGGGCCCGATGCCGTCGCCCGGCAGCAGCGTCACGGCGTGGGTGGTCTGGGTCGACATGCGCGAGGTCGCCTCCTATGTTGCGCCCCCTCCATAGCCCCTAACCGCGACCCCAGCAGGCCCCTCGGCGCTCTCGGGTCCTCCGGGAGAATCAGCGGTGGCAATCGAACTCCTGTGCAAGAAGCTCGGCATGACTCGCATCTTCTCCGAGAAGGGCGAGTCGATCCCCGTCACGGTCCTGCAGGCCGGACCCAATTTCGTCGTCCAGAAGAAGAGCGACGAGACGGACGGCTACACGGCGCTCCAACTCGGCTTCGGCGAGAAGCGACGCAAGACCACCTCGAAGCCGATGATCGGTCACTTCGAGAAGGCGAAGATCGCGCCGCAACGCCATCTGCACGAGTCGCGCGTGGGCGCCGAAGACGCCGCAAAGTACGAGACGGGCGGCGAGGTGAAGGTGGACATCTTCACGCTCGGCCAGCGCGTCGATGTGATCGGCACCAGCAAGGGCCGCGGCACGGCCGGAGTCGTGAAGCGCCACAAGTTCCACATGCAGAAGTGGACGCACGGCACGCACGAGGGTTTCCGTTCGCCGGGCTCGATCGGGCCGGGCACCTACCCGGGTCACGTGATCAAGGGCATGCGGATGGCGGGCCGGATGGGCAACGAGCAGGTCACGACGCGCAACGTCGAGGTCGTGCGCGTGGATGCGGAGAAGAACATCTTGATCGTCCGCGGCTCCGTCCCCGGCGCCAACGATGGCATCGTCCGGGTTCGAACGGCGGTGGCTCCGCGCTAGCTCTCGTTCGTCGGTTCCACGCCACCACTTCGAACTCATGATTTCTCGCCGCGGTCCAACTCATGATTTCCGCACCACGGCCGGACGGCCGCGCGCCAACACGAGTCAGGTGGCTCTTTGGCTTCTGAGTCAGGTGGCTCTGTGGTTTACGATCGGAAGGACGAGTTTCATCAGCGGGCGAAGCGCGAGGGGTTTCGGTCGCGCGCGGCTTACAAGCTCGATGAAATGCAGCGCGAGCAGCGGCTGCTGAAGGCTGGCGATCGCGTCGTCGATCTCGGTTGTTGGCCGGGTGGGTGGCTGCAGGTGGCGGCCGAGGCGGTGGGTCCGCGCGGTCGCGTGGTCGGCGTCGATCGCGCCGCGATCGAGCCGCCGATTCCATTCGAGACCGTGATCGCATTTCAGGCTGATCTCGCGGAACTCGGCGTCGCAGAAAGGATTCTCGACGCGCTCGGCGGCTTGGCCGACGTCGTGCTCTCGGATGCGGCGCCGAAGCTCACGGGCATCCGCGCGACCGATCGCGCGCACGAAGAGACGCTGCTCGAGGCGATCGAAGCGCTGGTGCCCGCGCTCTTGCGACCTGGCGGGACGCTGGTCGCGAAGCTGCTCGAAGGTCCCGAGGCGCAGGTGATCGTGAAGCGGTTGCGCAAGCGCTTCGGCTCGGCGCGCATCACGATCTCGCAAGCGACGCGGAAGGGAAGCAGCGAGAAGTACTTGATCGCGCGCGACTTCCGCTGAGCGGATCAGACCGCGACGGCGTCGAGGTCCGCGCCGCGAACGGCGGTGATGCGGGCGCGCAGCAGGTCGCCCGTTTTGGCGGCGCCGTGAAGCAGCACGTTGCCGTCGATGTCCGGCGCCTGTGAGCGCATTCGCGCGACTGCGCGATCGCGACCGCCCGCATCGACCAGCACCTCGACCTCGCTTCCCACCAGCTCGGCGAGCTTCTCGGCTTGCAGGCCGCGCAGCAGATCGAGGAGCGCGCGGTGGCGATCGCGCGCCGCGCGCTTCGAAACTTTGCCGGGCAGATCGCGCGCCGCGGTGCCCTCTTCGTCGGAGTAGCGGAACACGCCGACGCGATCGAAACGCGATTCGCGAACAAAGCCGCAAAGAGCTTCGAAGTCCGCGTCGGTCTCACCGGGGAAGCCGACGATGAAGGTGGTGCGAATCGCGACGCCCGGAATCTCTGCGCGCAAACGCTCGACCAATCGCCGCTGGCGATCCGCCGTGGTGCCGCGCTTCATCGCGCGCAGCATCGCGTCGCTGGCGTGCTGCAGCGGAATGTCGACGTACGGCAGAACTCGCTTTCCGCTCGCGAGCGCCGCGATCAGCTCGTCAGTCACCGCACTCGGGTACACGTAGAGCAGGCGAACCCAGTCGAGTCCCTCGACTTCGTCGAGACCGCGCAGCACCGCGTCGAGCCGCGGTCGCCCCGCGAGATCCTTGCCCCACGAAGTCGAGTCCTGCGCGATCAGGTTCAGCTCGCGAACACCGGCCGCCGAAAGTTGCCGCGCTTCGGTGAGCAGCGACTCGAGCGGGCGACTCTGGAAGCGGCCGCGGATACCGGGGATCGCGCAGAACGCGCAGATGCGGTCGCAACCCTCGGCAATCTTCAAGTACGCCGTGTGCGTCGGCCCGACCAGGATGCGCGGGTCACCCGCTCCCAATAGATAGGTGCTGCCGGTTTCGACGTAGACGCCGCCGCGTCGGCCGGCGAGCGCGGCGTCGAGGATCTCGGCGATGCGCGGGAACTCGCCGGTTCCGACGAACGCGTCCACCTCGGGGAGCTCCTTCGAGAGCTCGCCGCCGTAGCGCTGCGGCAGGCAGCCGGCGACGATCAGCGCGCGCAGGCGGCCGGTCTCGCGCAGCTCGGCCACCGCCAGAATCGCGTCGATCGATTCCTGGCGCGCACTCTCGATGAACGAGCAGGTGTTGATCACGACGACGTCGGCGTCGTCGAGGCGCTCGGCCAGCGCGTAGCCGTTGAGGGCGAGGGAGCCCAGCATCACCTCGCTGTCGACGCGGTTCTTCGGGCAACCGAGCGAGCGGAAGTGGACGGTGGCCTTGGCGGCGGAGGGCTGGGTCGCGGCAGTCACGGGCGCGCCAACCTAGCCCACGAACTCCGCTCGGCCGTGCCTCGCTGCGCGTCGGCCGACTCTCGAGCCGGCCTCCTAGCAGCTACGTCTCGTCCGAGTACCATCGCGCGCCTGGATCGAAGGAGGAAAGCCTTGGCAGATCGACCGTTCCGCGTCCTCGGAGTGCAGCAGATCGCCGTTGGCGCAGAGAGGAAAGAGCCGCTGCGGAGGCTCTGGATCGACCTGCTCGGGCTCACACCGCGCGGAACGTTTCGCAGCGAGCGCGAGAACGTCGATGAGGACATCGCGTCCGCGGGTTCGGGCCCATTCGCGGTCGAAGTGGACCTGATGCAGCCGATCGATCCCAATGCGAAGCCGCGCGTTCACGATCCGGCGCTCAATCACGTCGGCCTCTGGGTCGACGATCTCGCCGCCGCCGTCGGCTGGCTCGGCGAAGCGGGTGTGCGCTTCACGCCCGGCGGGATCCGCAAAGGAGCGGCGGGCTTCGATGTCTGTTTCATCCACCCCAAGGGGAGCGAAGCGCTGCCCGTCGGTGGCGAGGGCGTGTTGATCGAGCTGGTGCAGGCGCCGCCCGACGTGATCGAGGCGCACGCCCGCATCGCACGCGGCGAATGAGTGCCAGAACGCGGGCTCGATCGCGTGCATCCAACGCTCGGTCCACGAGCCTTCGGAAGCACGATCGCGGTGCGGATTTCAACTGACTTCGCTGGACGGTCAGGCTAGGATCGAATTCCGCTTCGCCAGCGAAGCGTAGAAATTTCAAGCCCCTTCGAATCGCAGTGAGCACACCTGAAATCATCATCGCGGCGGCTCTCCACAGCCGCGATCCAGCAAAGGAGACGCAATGGCGCGTTGGTGTCCGAATCGCCCGACTTGGCTCGCTTCCGTCGCATGGATGGCGCTCGCGGCCGTCGCCGTACCGACGGCAGCGTTCGCCGCGGATGACACCGGCGTAGCCGGTCCCACTTTCAAGGAAGGCGACACCGTCAGCTTCGACAAGGTCGAGTCGCTGAAGAATTTCGTCCCCGCCGAGTTCTGGGCGAACCGCGATTTCTTCTTCTACGAAGGCATGAAGATGGAGATCGGACCGTCCTTCAAGGACTACGGTCAACCGCCCGAGTACATCGCCGCGAGTGAGAAGTACAAGGGGAAGGCGAAGATCGGGCCCGGCGAGAGCCTCGAGGGTTTCGCGTCAGGATTCGCGTTCGACCCGAAGTCGATTGACTGCAAGGGTGATCCGCAGGCTGGCGCGAAGCACATCTGGAACTTCGTCTACCAGTGGGACGGCGACGGCACCAACGTGCACTACTTCTACTCGTACTGGGACCGAGGCGAGGAGCTTCCGCTCTACTACGAGGGCACTTCGAAGACCATCGCCATGACGCATCGCGTGGAGCCCGAACTGGTCGAGAAGCAGGACGGCGATCTGTTCCGCGGCGAGAAGCGCGTGAGCGCATTCGGCATCGAAGTCGATGCGCCCTTCGACGCCCGCGGCATCATGCTGATGAGCTATCGCTACAAGGACTCCGAGAAGCCGACCGCACAGACCAAGAACGATGACACCTGGGTGTATGTGCCGACGCTGCGCCGCGTGCGACGCATCTCGACCGCCCAGCGAACCGATGCAGTGTCGGGCACCGACTTCACCTTCGACGATCTGCGCTCGTTCGCCGGCGTGGTGCCGCAGTACACCTGGAGCTGCATCGGCGAGATGGACATCATCGCGCCGATGAACTCGAAGGTGAGCGCGTATCCGTACTCGAAGGATCACAACTTCGGTCCCTACGGTCTCTCGTACGCCGATGACCGCTGGGAACTCCGCCGTGCGGTGAAGATCCGGATGAAGCCGAACAACGCGGATCATCCGTATCACCACAAAGACATCTACATCGACAAGGAAACCTACGTCCCGCTCTATTCCTTCGCGTACGACCAGAAGGAAGAACTGTGGAAGATCATCTGGCACAACCACCGGTGGAGCGAGGACCATACGATCGGCGGAGAGTGGTACCCCGGCTGGGTCGGAGTGCCGAAGCCGATGGACGTGCGCGTCGTCTCGGACACGATCGTGAACGTCCAGACCGGCACCGGTAACCGCATCGAGTTCTGGGACAACTCGGGTACGCCCTTCGTCAACAAGGAAAACGAGATCGCGGTGGGCAAGGTCCACCGCTACATCGACGTCGGCCGCTTGACCAAGGGCCGCTGACCGTCGCGTAGCCATTTCGTTCGAGAGGCCGGGACCCGCAAAGTCCCGGCCTCTTTTCTTTCAGGCGCCCCATCCGGAGGAACGAGCCGTGAGTGCAGCCATCGAAAAGTTCGAGATCGCAGTTCCCGAAGCCACGTTGGTCGATCTCCGCGAGCGGCTCGCGCGCACGCGTTTCCCCGGTCAGATCGACGGCGCGAACTGGGACTACGGTACGGAGCTCTCGTATCTGCGCGAGCTCGTTGCCTACTGGAAGGATCATTTCGACTGGCGCGCGCAAGAGCGATTGCTGAACTCGTTCCCGCAATTCACGACGTCTGTTGATGACCACCGCATGCATTTCATCCACATCCGCTCGCCACACGAAAATGCGTTTCCGCTGGTCATCACACACGGCTGGCCCGGCTCGATCTTCGAGTTCCACAAGATCCTCGGGCCGCTGACGAACCCGACACAGTATGGCGGCGATGCGCGCGACGCGTTCCACGTCGTGTGTCCGTCGATCCCCGGCTATGGCTTCTCGGAAGCGCCGCGTACACGGGGATGGGACACGCGCCGGATGGCGGAGATGAACGCGAAGCTGATGGCGAAACTCGGCTACGCGAAATACGGCGCGCAAGGCGGCGACTGGGGCGCGATCATCTCAGTGCAGAACGCGCTCGTCGATAAGGCGCACTGCGCCGGCATCCACCTCAACATGGTCGTCGCGTTCCCGGCCGAGGGCATGGGGCCCGAAGCGATGGCGGGGCTGCAGCCCGACGAGATCGCGGGACTCGGCGATCTCGGCAATTTCCAGAAGGAAGAAACCGGCTACCAGCAGATCCAGGGAACGAAGCCGCAGACGCTCGGCTACGGCCTGAACGATTCGCCGGCGGGGCTCGCCGCGTGGATCGTCGAGAAGTTCCGCACCTGGAGCGATTGTGGTGGCGACGTCGAGACGCGCTTTACGAAAGACGAGCTGCTCACCAACGTGATGATCTACTGGATCTCCAGCTCGATCACGTCGTCCACGCGGCTCTACTACGAGACGATGAAATCGGGGCGCTTCGGGCCGGCGATGGAACGCGTCGAGCAGCCGACCGCAGGCGCGATCTTCCCGAAAGAGATCTATCGCGCGCCGCGCGCTTGGGCGGAGAAGGCGTTCAACATCCAGCATTGGACGAAGATGCCGAGCGGCGGCCACTTCGCGGCGCTCGAAGAGCCGGTGCGACTCGTCGAAGACGTGCGCTCGTTCTTCCGGACGCTGCGATGAAGGCGAGCGAATCGCCGGTCGCGCTGGTGACGGGCGCGAGTCGCGGCATCGGGCGCCAGCTCTGCGCCGATCTCGCGAAGGAGGGCTACGACGTGGTGTGCGCCGCGCGCAGCACCAGCGATCGCCCGAGCAAGCTGCCCGGCACGATCGAAGAAACTGCGCACGCCGTCATGCAAGCGGGCCGCCGCGCGTGGCCGGTGGCGCTCGATGTGCGCGATGAGGACGCGGTGATCCGCGTCGTCGAGCAGCTCTACGCCGAATGGGGTCGCTGCGATCTGCTCGTCAACAACGCTGCAATCGCGCCCGAAACGCCGGCGCTGCAGGACACGACCAAACGCTGGCGACTCGCGATGGACGTCAACGTCAACGGCCCGTTCTACGCGATCTACCACCTGCATCCGCGAATGACGGCCGGCGGCGGCGGGCGCGTCGTCAACATCTCGTCGGGCGCCGCGCAGGCGCCGCAATTCGGCCGCGCGAGCTACACGGTGACGAAGGCGGCGCTCGAATCACTCACCGCGTGCATGGCGCACGATCTGCGCGACGCGAAGATCGCGGTGAACTGCCTGCGCCTCGAGCTGATGGTCTGGACGGAGGGCTTCGCCGCAACGCTCGGCGACCCGAGCGGCTACGACTTCGAAGACCCCATCATCATGTCCGACGCTCTGCTGTGGATGGCAAAGCAACCGCTCACATGGACCGGCCAGATCGAGACGATCGGCAGCCTACGCGCCCGCGGCGCCGTACGCCCCGTCACGAAGGTCGTCCGCTGAAACGCCAATGAATCGCGCCGCAACGAACGAATCCCCAATCCCGTTTCCCGCGTAGCGAGCCAACTCATGGAGTCGCCGCTCGGCTTTGCCTCGCTACGCGGGCTCGGCTCGGAGCTCCGCGCCACCTTTCCCGCGTAGCGAGCCAACGGCGAGCGGCGAGGTCATGAGTTGATCAGCGCCGGTTCCCCATCAAGCGCAGCATCGACAAGAAGAGGTTGATGAAGTTCAGGTACAGCGACAGCGCGCCAGAGATGGCGTAGGAGCTGAGCTTGTCTTCCGGAAGCGAGAGCGCCATCGCCTTCAGGCGCTGTGAGTCGTACGCCGTGAGGCCGGTGAACACGATCACGCCGACGATCGCGATCACGAACTGCATCGTGTCGTTCTGCCAGAAGAGCCCGACGAGCGACGCCAGCACGACGCCGATGAGACCCATGAACAAGAACGAGCCCCAACCAGCGAGGCTGGTCTTGGTCGTCGTGCCGTAGAACGCGAGCGCGCCGAACATGCCGGCCGAGACGAAGAAGGCGTTCGCGACCGAAGCGCCGGTGTAAGCGAGCAGCACGAGCGACAGCGTCACGCCCGTGAGCGCCGAGTACGCGATGAAAAGCGACGCCGCCGTGGACGGCGCCATCGTGGCGACGCGCGACGACAGGTAGAACACGAGTCCGAGCTGCGCCGCGATCAGCCCGAAGAACATCATCCGATTGGCCACGAGCGCATTGACGATCGACGGCGAGCCCGCGACGACGGTCGCGACCACCGCCGTGATGCCGAGACCCAGGAACATCCAACCATAAACGCTCCGCAGGAACGCGCTGACGCGCGCATCGGCGCCAATCGAGCTCGGGATCGAGCCAGTCTGCGGGAAGGGTGAGTTCGACATGGGGAACCTCGCATCAATGGGTGGACCAACTGCCCCAGCCTACCACTGCCCGCCATCGATGACTTGGGATCGCAATGCACGTCCCGCATCAATCCCCGAATCGAGCTCGGCACGAGCTTGCCCGGGAAATGAAACTTGTTCTAATCTGCTTTTATCATGGCCCGCCCCCGCACGGCTGCTGTCGCCCTCTCGAGTTCCGCCGCTGGTGGCGCTCGGAGCACGCCGCAGGGTGCGCGACTCGCCCAGAACCAGCTCCGCCGGATGCGCCGCATCGTCGACGCCGCCGTCGACCTCGCCGAAAAGGGTGGCTTCGAAGCGGTGCGGCTGCGCGATGTCGCGGAGCAATCCGACGTCGCGCTCGGCACGCTCTACAAATACTTCCGCTCGAAGGAAGACATCCTGCTCTTCGCGCTCAATGAAGAGATCGAGCGCCTCGAGCACGCGATGGCGGCCAGGCCGGTCGCCGCCGGCTCCGCCTACGAGCGCATCAGCGACTTCTTTCGCCGCGGCACGCGCGCGCTCGCGCGTCGGCCACAGTTCGCCCGCGCGATGATCCGCTCGATGACCGCGGGCGACGCGGACACCGCGCTGAAGATCGCGGCGCTGCAACTCCGCATCGCGCGACTCGTCACCGCGGCGCTGCGCGGCACGGCGCCCGAAATCACCGCACCGCTCGATACGTCGATCGGCACCGAGCGCGAACAGGCGATCGCGTTCACGATCATGCAAGTGTGGTTCTCATCGCTCGTCGGCTGGGCCGCGGGCCTGCACGCTGAGCGCGTCGTCAGCGACCAGGTGCGAACCGCCGCCGGCCTGATCCTGCATCGCCCCGACACGAAGTAGCGACGTTTCCCCCCGGCGCTCCACTGCGGGGCGTTTCGCCCGAGGAGTCCCCCCTTGCCCCGCGCAATCGATTGTTGGGTGAACACCAACATGGGCGACGCCGTGCCGCCCGAGTTCTTGAAGCGCGTGGCCGAGGACTACTTCAAGCGCGCCGATTCGATCTTCAAGAGCTTCACGCCGGATGAACTGGTTGCGCAGATGGATGCGGCCGGCGTCGAGAAGGCGATCGTCACGCTCTCGAGCGATCACCCGCTGCCGCAAGTGCTGGCATTCCCGAAACAATATCCGGAACGCTTTTCGCTGTCGGTGGTCGTCGATCCGCGCCGCGGCATGAAAGCGGTGCGCGAACTCGAAGGGCTCTGCAAGAACGAGCCGGTGGTGCTCGCGCGCGTGACGCCGTTCATGGTCGGCGGCATCGCGCCGAACGACTACCGCTACTTCCCGCTCTATACGAAGTGCATTGATTGGAAGCTGCCGATCTCGATCAACACGGGTCTGCCCGGTCCGCCGATGCCCGGCGCGTGCCAGGATCCGATGCACCTCGACGAGGTCTGCTACTTCCTGCCCGAGTTGGTGATCGTGATGGCGCATGGCGCGGATCCATGGTGGAACGTTGCGATCCGGCTGATGCTCAAATACAAGAACCTGCATTTGATGACGTCGGCATTCGCGCCGAAGTATTTTCCGCCCGAGCTGATCCACTTCATGAACACGCGCGGGAAGCACAAGATCCTCTTCGCATCAGACCACCCGGTGCTCGACTTCGCGCGCTGCATCACTGAGGCCGAAGCGCTGCCGCTGCGCGACGGCGTGCTCGATCGCTTCCTCTATGAAAACGCCAACCAGCTCTTCTTCCAGAAGGGAACGACATGAGTGCAACGATTCGCGACGAAGGCGAGATCCTCACGGCGCCGCACGTGCTCGAGTATCCGTACCGGCGCTCGGTGGGTCCCGTCCTAGGGCGCTTCTTCACGGAGATGCGCGCCGGCAAGCTCGTCGGTGTGCGCACGCAACAGGGACGCGTGTTGGTGCCGCCGCAGGAGTACGACCCCGAGACGGGCGCGGCGACGACTTCGGAGTTCGTCGAAGTCGGCCCCGGTGGCGTCGTCACCACCTGGAGCTGGGTCACGCGCCCGCGCGCGAAGCAGCCGCTCGCGCAACCCTTTGCGTGGGCGCTCATCAAGCTGGACGGCGCCGACACCGCGATGCTGCACGCCGTCGATGCGGGCGATATCGCGCGCATGCGCACCGGCATGCGCGTCGTGCCGCGATGGCGCGCCGAGCGCGAGGGCCACATCCGCGACATCGAATGTTTCGAGCTGGAGAGCTGAGCCCAACATGAGTGAAGAACAGAAGCCGGTCACCAGCATCAAGACGCCGATGCGTCTCGAGTATCGCTACAGCGCGGGCATCGCGACTTCGCGCTTCCTGCACGGCATCGCGCAGGGAAAGATCCTCGGTCAGCGCTGCCCGAGTTGCAAAAAGGTGTATGTGCCGCCGCGCGGCTCGTGCCCGCGTTGCGCGGTTGCCACCGAGGAAGAGGTGGAGCTGTCGGACAAGGGCACGATCACCACCTACGCAATCGTGCGCGTTCCCTCCGAGAACATCGATGTGCCGCTGCCCTTCGCGAGCGTGCACGTGCTGCTCGACGGCGCCGACCTCCCGATGTTCAGCATCGTCCAGGAGTGCCCGCTCGAGAAGATCCGTTTCGGGATGCGCGTGCAGGCCGTCTGGGTTCCCAAGGAAGAGCTCGGCCCGACACTGCAGAGCATCCGCTACTTCAAACCGATCGACGAGCCGGACGTGCCGGCCGACCAGCTCCGGGAGACCGTCTGATGCGTGATGTCGCGATCGTCTCTTTTGCGCAGGCGCCGAACCTGCGCCGCGAGTTGCGCAACGAAGTCGAGATCCTGATGCCCGTGGTGCACGAAGCCGTCGAACGCTCCGGCATCGCAAGGCCCTTCGATTTCACCTGCTCGGGTTCGAGCGACTTCTTGCAAGGCCAGCCCTTCGCATTCGTGATGGCGCTCGACGCCGCCGGCGCGTGGCCGCCGATCGCCGAATCGCACGTCGAGATGGATGGCGCGTGGGCGCTCTACGAGGCGTGGGTGAAGATTCAAAGCGGGCAGGCGGAGACGGCGCTCGTCTACGCATTCGGCAAGGCGTCGCCGGGTGATCTGCCCGAAGTGCTCGCGACGCAGCTCGATCCGTACGTGCTCGCGCCGCTCTGGCCCGACGCGGTGAGTCTCGCCGCATTGCAAGCGCGCGCCTGGCTCGAGAAGACAGGTGCGACCGAGCGCGATCTCGCGGAAATCGCGGTGCGCTCGCGGCGCGATGCGAAAGCGAACCCGAACGCAACGGTGTCAGGCGACTTCGAGATCGCGAAGCTGCTCGCCGCGCCGTACATCGCGGCGCCGCTGCGCGCGAGCGACTGTGCGCCCGTCTGTGACGGCGCCGTCGCGGTGGTGCTCGTCGCCGGCGACCGCGCACGCGAAGTTTGCAAGCGACCCGCCTGGATCCGCGGCATCGATCACCGCATCGAGCCGCACGGGCTCGGCATGCGCGATCTCACCGTCTCTAGATCGACGCGTCTCGCAGGCGAGAAGGCTGGCGTTGGCAAAGGCAAGGTGGATGTTGCGGAGCTGCACGCGCCCTTCACGCACCAAGAGCCGATCCTGCGCGAAGCGCTGGGACTCGGCGCCGGCGTCACGATCAACCCATCGGGCGGAGCGCTGACCGCGAACCCGATGATGACCGCCGGCCTGATCCGCATCGGCGAAGCGGCGACGCGAATCTGGGACGGCAGCGCGCAGCGCGCGGTTGCGCACGCTACGTCGGGTCCGTGCCTGCAACAAAATCTCGTCTGCGTACTGGAGGGTGAGTGATGGCCGAGCGTTGCGCGATTGCCGGCATCGGACAGACCCACCACACCGCGCGTCGCGACGATGTGTCGATCGCAGGTCTCTTGCGCGAGGCCGCGACGCGCGCGCTCGAGGACGCGGGCATGGACTGGCCCGACATCGAAGCCGTGGTGGTGGGCAAGGCGCCCGACATGTTCGAGGGCGTGATGATGCCCGAGCTCTACCTGGCCGACGCGCTCGGCTGCAGCGGCAAGCCGATGCTGCGCGTGCATACGGCCGGCAGTGTCGGCGGCACGACGGCGCTCGTCGCCGCGAACCTCGTGCAAGCCGGCATCCACGAACGCGTGCTCACCGTCGCGTTCGAGAAGCAATCCGAGAGCAACGCGATGTGGGCGCTCACGGTGAAGACACCGCTGCAGGCGTCGGTGGTCGCGGGCGCAGGCGGCTACTTCGCGCCGCTGGTGCGCTCGTACATGAACCGCTCGGGAGCGCCCGAGGACACCGGCATTCGCGTCGCGCTGAAGGATCGCGGCAACGCGCTGAAGAATCCCTACGCGCATCTGCGCGATCCCAACATGACCTTCGACCTCATCGCGGGCTCGCCGATGCTCTGGGATCCGATCCGCCTGCACGAAGCGTGTCCGTCTTCCGACGGCGCGTGCGCGATGGTGCTGACGTCCGAGCGCAGCGTGCGGAAGACGCAACACGAGCCGGCGTGGATCCACGCGACGTCGATGCGCAGCGAGCCGACACAGTTCGCTGGGCAGGAGAAGGTGAGCCCGCAAGCGGGTCGCGACTGCGCGAAGGATCTCTACGCGAAGGCGGGCATCACCGATCCGCGCAAGCAGATCGACGTGGCCGAGATCTACGTTCCGTTCTCGTGGTTCGAGCCGATGTGGCTGGAGAACCTCGGCTTCGCGCCCGTCGGCGAGGGTTGGAAGATGACCTATGAGGGCGCGACCGCACTCGACGGCGACATGCCGGTCAACTGCTCGGGCGGCGTGCTCTCGAGCAACCCGATCGGCGCGTCGGGCATGCTGCGCTTTGCTGAAGCCGCGATGCAGGTGCGCGGCCAGGCTGGCGAACACCAGGTGGACGGCGCGAAGATCGCACTCGGCCATGCCTACGGCGGCGGCTCGCAATTCTTCTCGATGTGGATCGTGGGCAGCGCGAAGCCGTAGCAATGAATTTCAATCTCGCAGATCTCTTCGAGTCCGTCGCTGACGCCGTTCCCGAGCGCACCGCGCTCGTGTGCGGCGAGCAGCGACGCACCTTTGCGCAACTCGATCGCCGCTCGAACCAGTGCGCGCATGCGCTGATTGCGCGCGGTGTCGCAGCGGGCGACGTCGTCGGGCTCTACCTGATGAACGGCGCGGAATACATCGAAGCAATGATCGGCTGCTTCAAGATGCGCGCGATCCCGGTGAACGTGAACTACCGCTATGTCGAGGACGAGCTGCACTATCTGCTGGCCGACGCGGACACCGTCGCAGTGATCCATCACCGCAGCTTCGCGCCGCGACTCGCTGCGGTGCGCGATCGATTGCCGCGCCTGCGCACCGTCCTGTCGGTGGATGACGAGAGCGGCGCCGACCTCAGCGCAGCGGGTTCGGAGGACTACGACTCGGCGCTCGCTGGCGCGAACACGACGCGCGCCTTCGAGGAACGGACGCCCGACGATCTCTTCATGCTCTACACGGGCGGCACGACGGGCATGCCGAAGGGCGTGATGTGGCGTCAGGAAGACATCTTCTTCGCCGGCATGCTCGGCGCGAACCCGATGGGTCCACAACCGGAGACACCGGAAGACGTCGCCACGCGCGCCGCCGCCGGCGCCGCGAACGCCGGCATGACGGCGGCTCCGCTGATCCACGGCGCCGCGCAGCTCGGCACCTGGATCTCCATGCTCCAAGGCTGGAAGGCGTGTCTCGTGCCACGCTTCGAGCCGCATCGGGTGTGGCAGATGGTGCAGGACGAGAAGGTTCTCTCGCTCTCGATCGTCGGCGACGCAATGGCGCGTCCGCTCGCCGAAGCGCTCGACGAACGCGCGTACGATCTCTCGAACTTCTTCGTGATGGGATCCGCCGGCGCCGTGTGGACGCAGTCGGTGAAGGACCAGTTGAAGGCGAAGCTTCCCAATCTGATGTTGCTCGACAACTTCGGTGCATCCGAGACTGGCGCACAGGGTATGGACGCAGGCGGTGTACACGCGGAGGGCGGCATCCGCTTCCGGATGAACGCAAACACGGTGGTGCTCGATGACGGCGATCGCGCGATCGAGCCGGGCTCGGGCGCCACGGGGCGCCTCGCCATGCGCGGTCGCGTGCCGCTCGGCTACTGGAAGGACGAAGCGAAAACCGCGCGTACCTTCGTCACGATCGATGGCGTGCGCCACGTGCTACTCGGCGACCTCGCGCGTCCCGAAGCAGATGGCACCGTCACCGTATTCGGTCGCGGCTCGCTCTGCATCAACTCGGGCGGCGAGAAGATCTTCCCCGAGGAAGTCGAAGGCGCGCTGAAATCACACGCCGATGTTTTCGACGCGGTCGTCGTGGGCATCCCCGACGCGCGCTTCGGAGAGGCGGTGGCGGCGCTGATCCAGCTACGCCCCGGTCGCAGCGTTTCGGTGGACGACGTCGTCGCGCACTCGCGCAAACACGTCGCGGGCTACAAGGCGCCGCGCTTCGTGCACGTGGTCGATGAGATCGTTAGATCGCCGAGCGGCAAGCCTGATTATCCGTGGGCGAAGCGCGTCGCGATCGACGCCGCAAAGAGTCACTGAGGAGATTGCGATGGCAGATCATGGATTCTGGAACTACGCCGCGAAGGACCCGAGCGCGCTGGCGCTCGCCCTGCCGGATGGGCGCGAGTGGACGCGCGGCGAACTCGTCACATCGTGCAATCGCATCGTGCACGGGCTGCGCGCGCTCGGGCTCGGCAAGGGCGATGTCGTCGCGGCGGTGTTGCCGAACGACGCGGCGATCATCGAGCTCTATCTCGCCGTCGCGCAGGCGGGCATGTACCTGGTGCCGGTGAATTGGCATCTGACGGCGCCCGAGATCGCGTACATCGTGGAAGACTCCGAAGCGAAGGTTCTGGTCGCGCACGAGCGCTTCGCCGACGCGTGCAAGAAGGCCGCGGCGGAGCTGAACTTCGCGCCCGAGCGGCGCTTCGCGGTGGGCGTGATCGACGGCTTCCGTCCCTTCGCCGAACTCGCTGCCGGTCAGCCCGACACCACGCCGGGTGATCGCGCCGCTGGCGCGGTGATGAACTACACGTCGGGCACGACGGGTCGGCCGAAGGGCGTGCGCCGTCCGTTGCCGCCGATCGATCCCGACATCGCCGCGACGCTCGGCACTGGCTTCTTCGCGATGTTTGGCGTGAAGGCCGAGGACGACAACGTCCACCTCTGCGGCTCGCCGCTCTACCACACCGCGGTGTTGGTGTTCTCCTCGACGTCGCTGCACTTCGGCCACGCCGTCGTGTTGATGGAACGCTGGACGCCCGAGCTCTGCCTCGAGGCGATCCAGAAGTACCGCGTCACGACGAGTCACATGGTGCCGACGCAGTTCCATCGCTTGCTCGCGCTGCCCGAAGAGGTGCGCAAGCGCTACGACGTCACCTCGACGCGTTGCATGGCGCATGCCGCGGCGCCGTGCCCCGTCGAAGTGAAGAAGCGCATGATCGAGTGGTGGGGCCCCGCGATCTGCGAGTACTACGCCGCGACCGAAGGCGGCGGCACGCTCGTCGGCGCCGAGGATTGGATGACGAAGCCGGGCACCGTCGGCCGCGCATGGCCGGGCGCCGAGATCCGCATCTACGACGACGCGGGCACGCAGCTCCCGGCCGGCCAGATCGGCACCGTCTACATGAAACTCGGTATGGCCGACTTCGAGTACTACAAAGACAAAGACAAGACGCGCAAGAACCGCATCGAGAACTTCTTCACCGTCGGCGACATCGGCGTGCTCGACGAAGACGGCTATCTCTTCCTGCGCGATCGCAAGAACGACATGATCATCTCGGGCGGCGTCAACATCTATCCCGCCGAGATCGAGTGCGAGTTCCTGTCGCATCCGAAAGTCGGCGACGTCGCCGTCTTCGGCATTCCGCACGAAGAGTGGGGCGAAGAGGTGAAGGCGGTGATCGAGCCCGCCGCCGGCGTCACGCCCGGCCCCGCGTTCGAGCGCGAGCTGCTCGATTGGTGCAAAGACCGCCTCGCCAAATTCAAGACACCCAAGACGATCGACTTCATCGCCGAGATGCCGCGCGATCCCAACGGCAAACTCTACAAGCGCAAACTCCGCGACCCCTACTGGGAAGGTCGCGAGCGCTCGATTTGATGAACCTCGCCGCTCGCCTGCGGCTCGCTACGCGGGAAACGGGAACCGTGCTTCGATTGGAGTTCTAGATGGATTTCGCGTTCTCTGACGAACAGGACGAGTTTCGCGCTGTGGTGCGGCGCTTTCTCGAGGAGCGTTGGGCGACGGCGGAGGTGCGCAAGCTCGCGGAGACGACCGCGGGCTTCGATCGCGGTGTGTGGACGAAGATGGCGGAGGAGCTCGGGCTACATGGAATCGCGTTGCCCGAAGAGCATGGCGGGCAGGGGTTCTCCTTCATCGAACTCGGCATCGCGCTAGAAGAGATGGGGCGCCAGCTCGCGGGCGGACCGTTCCTCGCGAGCGCAGTCGTTGCGGCGCATGCGATCCAGTCCGCAGCGACACCCGCTCAGCGCGCCGCATTGCTCCCCGACCTCGCGAGCGGCGAGACGATCGCGACGCTCGCGCTGCTCGAAGCCTCGGGCCGCCACGACGCCGACGCCATCGCCGCCACCTGTCATCGCGAGAGCGAAGGCTGGCGCGTCGAGGGTCGCAAGATCGCCGTGCTCGATGCACAGAACGCAGATCTGTTGCTGGTCGCGGCGCGCGAGGCCGGTTCGTCGGGCGAGGCGGGCATCTCGCTCTTCGCGGTGCGCGCCAATGCCGCGGGCGTCACTGTGAAGGCGACCGACACGCTCGATCTCACGCGCAAGCTCGCCGAAGTCGAGTTGGCGAATGCCGCTGCGACGCTTCTCGGTGACGCCGGCGCCGCGTGGCCCGCGATCGCGCGCACGCTCGATCTCGCGGCGATCGCCGTTGCCGCCGAATCGGTGGGCGCCACCGCGCGCTGTCTCGAGATGGCGGTCGATTACGCGAAGTCGCGCATCCAGTTCGCGCGCCCCATCGGCTCGTTCCAGGCGATCAAGCACAAGACCGCCGAGGTGATGTTGGAACTCGAATCGGCGCGCTCCGCGGCCTACTGGTCGTGGTGGGTCGCCGCGCAGCCCGAGACATCGGCCGCGGAACTCGCCGAAGCCGCGAGCGTCGCCAAAGCCACCTGCAACGACGCGTTCCTGCGCGCCGCCGCCGAGAACGTCCACATCCACGGCGGTGTCGGCTTCACCTGGGAGTTCGACTGCCATCTCTATTATCGCCGCGCCAAGACCGCCGAGTTCCTGTTCGGCGATCCCCTCTGGCACCGCGCAAGGCTCGCTACCCAGCTCGGCTTCTGACACGAACGCGCATTCGCTCATGCGCTCCCAGAAGCGATCCGAAGAGTTGCGGAGCGGGGGGTGCCGATGACGGAGTTCGGGCTTGGCGCGTATCTGGTCGAGCAGCGCGTGATCTCGCGCGCACAGCTCGAGGACGCATTGCAAGCGCAGGTCGTCTACGGCGGTCGCCTCGGTACCAATCTCGTCGAACTCGGTGTGCTCGATCTCGATCAGATCGCCGAGCATCTCGAGGCGCTCTCGAAGATCCCGCTGGCACCGAAGCAATGGGTCGAGGCGCCCGACCCGAAGGCGATCGAGCTCTTGCCACGCGACGCCGCTGAGCGTCACTGCGCTCTGCCGCTGCATGTCGAAGGCACGACGCTGCACGTGGCGATGCTCGATCCCGGCGATGCGCGCGCGCTCGGTGCTCTCACGCGCGCGACCGGTCGCAGGATCGAGCCCTATCTGCTCCCTGAACTGCGCCTGCTCTACGCGCTCGAGCGTCACCTTGGCATCGCCCGTCCTGTGCGTTTCGTGAACGTCGCGAAGAAACTCGAGCGTGTGCGCCGGCAGGCCGCTGCGGAACCGGATGATCGTCCGGAGGAAGTCCGCCTGCGCGAGTCGCTCGGCATCGGCCCGCTCGGACAAGGCGAAGACCTGATCGATGAGCGGAGCTTCGCCGCGCTACACCAGAAGCTGACGTCGGCACGCGAGATGGCGTCCGGTGGACCGGTGGAAGCCTCGGCGTCGCATGCCGACGATACGGACGCGGAGCTGCTGCTCGACGACGAGGTGCTCGATGAAGCGCGCGGCCAGCGGGGCGACGCGACCGTCGCTGCGCTGCCGACCGACGCCCGCGCACTCGAAGCGTTGCTCGCTGCGGCACCGGATCGCGAGAGCGCCGGTCGCACTGCGATCGCGCTGTCGCGGCTGCACGTCGAAACCGCCGCGCTGCTCGTCGTGCATCGCGGCATGGTGATGGGACTCTTCGGCGACGGTGGCGGTCTCGCGACGCGGATCGATGCGGTATTGGTTCCGACCGACGCGGACAGCGTGTTCGCGCGTGCTGCGCACGGTGAGCCGTATCGCGGCGCGCCGCCGAAGGGCGCCCTCGACGTGCGCGTGCTGCGCGCACTCGGTCGCGCGGGCGCCCGCGACATCGCCGTGCTGCCGATCTCATTGCGCGGTCGCGTCGTGAACCTGCTCTATGTAGACGGAGGCGAGGTCGCCATCGCCGAGACGGCGCTCGGCGCGCTGCGCGCGCTCACACTCTGCGTCGCACGCGCCTACGAGCAGCTGATCCTGTCGCGCAAGAACCTCCCGCGCGCCTAGCCCTCAGATCTCTATCCCGAGTTGCGCGAATGCGCGCGCCGCTTGCTCCGCCCAACCGCGATTCGCCGTGGGACTCGCCGGACTCGGATGCGGGATGCGGCCAATCTCGACGTCGATGCCCGCGAGCGCATTCCGCGCGCGCGACTCGGCGAAGTGACCGACACCGACGACGATGCGCGGTCGTAAGATCTCAATTGTGTCGCGCAGTGCGAGATCGCAGGCGCGTTCGAGCGGTGCGCGTTCTGCCGCAGGCAGCTTGTCGGGCGTGCGATTACGACCGCTCTCCTCGAGAAAGATCAGCGGGCAATAGTTCGCAACGAAGAAGCGCGCGAAAAATCGCTCGGGCTTCTCGAAGCGATCGCGCGCAAACCCCCAGAGACGCTGACCCGAGACTTCACGCCGCGTACACGCAAAGCCGTCGATCCGCCGCTTCGGATGCTCGCGCTCTGGCTTGCCGACCGGCGCGTCGATGCCGAGCCAGTCTCGAACCAGCTCGACCTCACCAAACGGAACACCAGTCTGTGCCATGCCGAATGGCCCAGGGTTCATGCCGAGCAGCACCACTTCCTTCGGTCCGCGCCCGTAGCGAAGCGTGTAGTCGCGAAACGGCGCCCGCGCATAGCGAAGCGGTTGATAGACATGCGTCACCGGCGCTGCGAAGCGCAATCGCGAGAGCGCGCGCACCAGCGCGTCGGCAACACCCACGAGATCGCGCGGGCGTTCAGCGCGCGGCATCGCGGATCACGATCGGAACGCTCGAGAATCCGAAGCGCTGCTTCGCGGGATCCTCGTAGCTCACGATCACGACACCCCAACTCGCTTGCTGCGAGGCTTGCGCCGCGAGGAGGTTGCCGCTCGGCGCATCGCCGGTGATGCCGCGTTCCCCGCGGACTGGCGCCGCCTTCGCCTGCCGGGCGAGCGCGGCCTTCGCGGCGACGTAGTCCGGTGACGGCGTGGCCGTGATGATGCCGCGCGAATCGACCGTCACGCTCCAACTCGTCGGCGCGAGGTAGTGGGTCTGCGCCGCCTTGGTGACATCGGTCGTCGTCATGCCGGGACCCGTGAGTGCGACAGCGAGTTCGATCCGCCCGCCGGGGGCAACGTCTACGCCCTTCTCCAGATCGATCGGCGCGCCGTTTGCGGTCACCAGCAGCGGCACGTTGTTCTTCGGCGCGCCGCCATAGAACTCGTTGGCGACCGGGACGAAGCCCTTCGCGCTGCCGACGCCGAAGCGGATCGGAACGGTCTCGAGATCGCCCGGCCCGGCACGCCGCATCACTGCGAAATGCAGATGCGGACCGGAGGAGAAACCGGTGTGGCCGCTGTAGCCGATCAGGTCGCCCTGTTTCACCTGTTGGCCGGGCTTCACGACCGCGCCCGTACGCAGATGCGCGTAATCGGCGAATGTTCCGTCGGCGTGCAGGATCAGCACGGCGTTCGCCTTCATCACGAACGAAGGATCGAGGCCGGCTTCCTTGAAGCCATCGGTCACGCGCGCGACGGTGCCCTCGCGCGCCGCGAGGATCGGCGTCCCCACCGGCATCGCGAAATCGAATGCGAAGCGATTGGCGCCCATGTGGCTGGTGGGGCCATCGACACCCTGTACGCAGAAACGCGGCACCTCGAGCGGGAACGGCAGCCGGTAACGCATCGTCGGGTCGGGCGTGGCGCCGAGGGGCGCGAAGCTGTGGTAGGCGTCCGTGATCAGCACCGCGAGACGATCGAGGAACACCTCGGGCGCTTCTCCGGGTTTCGCGCTCGCGAGTGACGCGGTGACGAGCTTTGGAATCTCGAATTCGGTGGGATCCGCGTGGCGGTCGATGATCCAACCCGTCGCGATGCGGATTGCTTCTGCCTCGCGCGGATCCTGCGCTGCGGACGGCAGCGCGATCGCGCTCGCCGCCAGCATCGAGAGTGCGAGCAGCGCGCGCTTCACGCGTCGTCCGCGGCATCGCAGGGATCGAGTTTCCACGCGCCGCGCCGTGACGGCGCCGCCAGCGAGCGCGCGAGCGCGGTCAAGAAGCGCCGCCGCGACCACTCGTGTGCGCCGAAGCGCGCGAGGTGATCGGTGTGCACCTGGCAATCGATCAGATCGAAGCCCCAGCGCGCGAGCTGCTGCACCAGCACGACGAACGCGACCTTCGAGGCGTCGGGCCGATCGGCGAACATCGACTCGCCGAAGAAGCTCTTGCCGAGCGACACACCGTAGAGTCCGCCGACCAGCTCGCCGTCGTACCAGGTTTCGGCGGAGTGGGCGTAGCCGAGTTCGTGCAGGTTCACGTAGGCGTTGGCGATGTCGGTGGTGATCCACGTGCCGGCCTCGCCGCGACGCGGCACCTCGGCGCAGCGATGCACGACGCGATGAAACACCGAATCGAGTCGAACCTCGAAGCCGCCGCGGCGCAGCGTCTTGCGCAGCGAGCGCGACACCACGAGTTCTGCCGGTCGCAGCACCATGCGCGGATCGGGCGAGAACCAGAGCAGCGGCTTCTCGACCAGCGGCCACGGGAAGATTCCATTCGAGTACGCGAGCAGCAGCCGATCCGGCGAGAGATCACCGCCGACCGCGAGCAGCCCCGACGAATCCGCGTGATCGGGCGGCGGGAAGTCGAGCGCTTCGCTGAGTCGATAGACCGGCACCGCGGCAAGATAGCCACAGCCGTCGCGAGACTGGCTAGGTAGTTGCGCGATCCGAGCGAAGCGCTTGGCGCCGCGCGAAGAACGCCGACCAGATCGAGATCGCCGCGCCCATGCCGACCACCGATTGGAAGAGCAGGATCGACGGATCGGCGACGCGCGGGTCGAGGTAGCGATCGACCATGCTGGCGAGGTGCATCGCGACGGCGCAGAGGCTCGCGGCGCCCCAGAACAGGAAGCGGTCGGCGTACTCACTTGCGTCGAGTCCGATGCGGCGCCGGCGCCGCGCCAGCACACCGAAGTGCAACGACTCGGCAGCACTCCACGCATAACTCGCGCAACCCGCGATTGCGCCGGGCCAGAAATTGATGTCGTAAGCGTAATCAGTGGGATCGAACGCGCGTGTCACGAAGAAGATCGCGAGAACGGCGGTGATGACGGCGAAGAGCGCGCGGCCGCGAGGGTCACGCGGTCGGAAGATCTTCCAGGTGCCGAGCGCCAGTGCGGCGGCGCCGAGGTGGATGAAGAAGACGCCGAGCAGCATCACCGGCATGCGGAGCGCCGGCCCGAGCGCGCCGAGCGCAAACGTCGCGACGACGAGCAGGTAGCCGAGTCCGCCGCCGCAGAAGAATGCCGTGCCGAGCGCGGCTTCGGGGAGCTGGCGCGTGCGGCGGGCGAGCGAGAGCAATCGCGCGCCGACGAAGAGGCTCGCGATGACGAAGGAACCGAAGCCGATGATCGGAATGATGCCCAACTCGACCCTCTGCAGCGCGCATCGGTGCGCCGCAAAGGTCTCTTGAGAAAACGCGATTCAGGAGCGCGGGATCTTGTCGAAGGGCACGTCGCGATCGACGCGCGCTTCGCGCGGCAGCCCGAGCACGCGCTCGGCGACGACGTTCTTCTGGATCTCGTCGGTGCCGCCCGCAATGTGCAGCGACGGCGCGATCATGAACTGATGCTGCCAGTGCCCGACCCGCTGCAGCGCGTCAGGCCCCGCGAGCCGCAGACCGAGTTCGCCGCCCAGCGTCAGGATGCGACCGAGCGCGAGCTTCATCACCGACGACTCCGCATCCGGGATCACGCCGCGACCGAGTTTGGTGACGACGCGCGCGTTCAGCAGATCGAGCGTCTTGTTCCACGTGAAGAGGCGCGCGAGCTGGTCGCGCGTCACGCCATCAATGCGGTCTTTGTTGGCGCGTGCGAACGCGGCGAGATCGTCGAACGAGAAGAAGCCGCCGGTGCCGCCGAGCGCCATGCGCTCGTTGAGCAGCGTGGTCATCGCCGCGCCCCAACCGGCGCCCACGGGCCCGAGCCGCGCGGCGTCGGGAATCCGGACTTCGTTGAGGAACACATCGTTGAAGTGCGAACCGCCCGACATCTGGCGCAGCGGGCGGATCTCGATGCCCGGCGCGTGCATGTCGAGCAGGAAGTACGTGATGCCCGCGTGCTTCGGCACGCTCGCATCGCTGCGCGTCAGCAGGATTCCGAAATCGGCGTAGTGCGCGCCGGAGCACCAGGTCTTCTGGCCGGTGACGACCCAGTCGTCACCATCTTTGACGGCGCGCGCCGAAAGCGCCGCGAGATCCGAACCGGCGCCGGGTTCGCTGAAGAGCTGACACCAGATCTCGTCACCGCGCGCGAGCGGCTCGAGGTAGCGCAACTTCTGCTCGGGCGTGCCGTGCGCGATGATCGTCGGCCCCGCCATTGCCGTGCCGACGACAAAGATCGATTCGCCGAGCCCGAGTCGCACCAGCTCCTGATTCCAGATGATCGCTTCGATCGGCCCGAGCCCGCGCCCGCCGAAATCCTTGGGCCAAAGAATGGCGCCCCACCCGTTTGCGTAGAGCGTGCTCTGCCACGCCTTCGACCCGGTGAGCAGCGCGTGCTCATCGACATCATCGTCAAAGGGATGCGCCCACTTCGCCGGCTTGTTGGCTTCGAGAAACGCGCGCGCTTCTGCGCGAAACGCTGCTTCGCTATCCGAGTCGCGAAAGTCCATTGGCGCGAATTAGAACAAGTTTCAGAAACGATTTCCAGCCTGCGGAACATCTCCACGCGCTGCGCCCGCGGCGAGGTGCTTCAGCAGCTCGGCCTGGATCAGTCGTCGCCCGGGCGCGAGGCGATGCGAGAGTCCGTTCAGCAACACCAGCGTGCGGCCCACGAGCGCGAAGTCCTCGGGGATCCGGCGCACGGAGCTCTCGCCGAGGATGTCGAAGAGCCCCGTCTCGCCGTCGGAGTCGCCGAGCATCATCAGCATCATCGGACGCAGGTGCTCGGGTCGCATCGCGCTCGTGTCGAAGCCGAGGCGTTCGGCTGCGGCGATCGCCGCATCCGAGTCGCCGATCATCGCCGACACCGTCATCTGCGCGACGAGCCGCGCAAATCCCGGCGGCAGCTCCTTGCAGAGGCCGAAGTCGAGCAGTCCGATGCGCCCGTCGGGAAGCACGAGCAGGTTGCCGGGGTGCGGATCACCGTGGAAGAAGTCGTGCTCGAAGATCATCGCGCCGTAGAGCGCGCCGATCTTGCGCGCGACGACCGGGAGCTTGTGACCCGCTGCGATGAGCGCCGCCGTGCGCGCCACCTGGATCCCTGCGATGTACTCGAGCACGATCGTGTTCTCGCCGCACAGCTCCGTGTAGACGCGCGGGACGACGACGTCGGGGCAGTCGGCGAGCGTCTTGCCGAGCCGCTCGGTCGCGCGCACCTCGCGCGCGAAGTCGAGTTCGAGTTCGATGAAGCGCGTCACCTCGGTGACCAGAGCGCGCATGTCGATGCGGCGCTGGATGCGCTGGATCAATGTGACGACGCGCCGGAGCATCGCGAGGTCGAGCGGGATGACGCGCGGGATCTCGGGGTAGCGGATCTTCACGACCACCTCGTGTCCGTCCTGCAACGTCGCACGGTGTACCTGCGCGAGCGACGCCGCGGCGAGCGCCTGGCGGTCGATGTGCGCGAACACGGCGTCGAGCGGGCGGCCGAGGTCGCGCAGGATGAGCGGCTCGAGCGTCTCGAAGGGACGCGGCGGGACGGCATCGTGGAACTGGCTGAGTTCCTCGATGAAGGGCGCCGGCAGGAAGTCGGCGCGCGCGCCGAGGATCTGCGCAGCCTTCGTGAAGGCGCCCGCCAGCGAGAGCGCGACGCGCTTCACCTCGCGCGCGGCGGCGGCGTGCGCCCGCATCCAGGCGGCGTCGTCGGGCCGGAAGCGGCGACTCCGCTCGCGCGCGAGCAGCAGCAGGTAGCGCGGCAGCACGCGCGCAACGGCGAGCGCGACGCGCAGCACACGAACGATTCGGAATTGTCGGATGGTCATGAGGGCCTTCCTATCTGGGGCGCGACACCGCGAAGGAACAGCTCGGCGATCGTCCTCGTGATCTCGTCCTCGGGCACCGGGAGGTGGCGGCCCGCGCCGAGGATCTCCTGCGTCACGAACGTCAGAACGATCATCCCGATCAGCGAACGCACGGCGATCAGCGTGGAGATCTCGCTCGCGCGCGCCGGCCCGATGCGCCTATCGAGGTCGCGCGCGAGCGCCGCGTTCGCGGGCACGAGCACGCGCTCGACGGCATCGCGCGCTTCGGCGAGATGCGTCGGCATCTCGCGCAGCGCGACGAGCAACAGGTCGCGCTGCCCATCGAGGTGTCGCCACGCGCCGCGCACGAAGCCATGCACCGCGTCTTCGAGGCTGCGCGTCTTCAGATCGTCGATCAGCGCCATCACGCTCGGCACCAGCGAGTTGCGCCGCAGCACCTCGAGCAGCAGCGCGCGCTTCGTCTCGAAGTAGAGGTAGAAGGTGCCCTTCGCGATCCCGGCCGCGGTCGCGATCGCCTCGACCGACGTGTGGTCGTAGCCCTGCTCGGCCCAGAGCTTCAGCGCCACGTTCACGATCCCGTGGCGGCGGCTCTCGTAGAAGGCGTCGCGAGCGCTTGCGGCAATGCGGGGCACGCGCTTATCATGACTGGTCAGTCAGTCATTTTCAACCCGCGCCCGCCGGAGAACAATGAGATGGCATCCCAAACCGCAGCAATTGAGACGCCCGCACCCGCCAAGCCGGGCAACGGCGAGTTGGACCTCTTCCTCCCGCTCCGCAGCGCCGGTTCGCTCGACAACCCCTACCCGATCTACTCGGTGATCCGAACCGTGCGGCCCGTGCTCTCGGTGCCGATCCCCGATTGGGACGGCCCCGGCATGTGGATGCTCTCGCGCTACCGCGACGTGCACAGTGTGCTGCGCGACCCGCGCTTCTCCGTCGAACGCATCCGCGCGCCGCTCGTGCGCGACAACCTCGCGCGCATGCCCGAGTTCCTGCGGCAGAGCGCGCAGGGCCTGCGTTCGATGCTGATCATGGACCCGCCGGACCACACGCGCGTGCGTAAGCTCGTGAACAAAGCGTTCACGCCGAAGCGCATTGCCGCGCTGCGCGGTCACATCGAAGCGCTCGTCGCGTCGCTGCTCGACGAAGCCGCCGAGCGCGGCCGCTTCGACGTGATCCACGATCTCGCCGAGCCGCTGCCGGCGATCGTGATCGCCGAACTGCTCGGCGTGCCGGCTGCGGATCACCGCCAGTTCCGCGAGTGGTCGAGCGCGCTGCTCGCGGGCGCGACGTCACAGAACAGCGACGCGCGTGCGGCCTCGAGCGCCGCAGGCCAGCGCCTCTTCGGCTATCTCGCCGACACCATCGCGGAACGCCGTCGCGCGCCGCGCGAGGATCTGATCAGCGCGATGATCCACGCGCAAGAGGAGCACGAGGCGCTCACCGACGCCGAGCTGCTCGCGACGAGCAATCTGCTGCTGCTCGCCGGCCACGAGACCACGACGAACCTGATCGGAAACGGAACGCTCGCGCTGCTGCGCGATCCCGACGCCTGGCGCCAGCTCTGCGCCGACCCATCGCTCATGCCGACCGCCATCGAAGAACTGCTGCGCTTCGACGGTCCGGTGCAGGCGACCGTGCGCGTCGCACTCGAAGACGTCGCGTTCGACGAACACGTGATCCCGAAAGGCGCACTCGTGCTGGTGTCGATCGGCGCCGCGAATCACGACCCCGCCACCTTCGCGAACCCCGACGAACTCGACCTCGCGCGCGACCCGAACCCGCACCTCGCGTTTGGCCTCGGCACGCATTTCTGCCTCGGCGCGCCGCTCGCGCGACTCGAGGCTCAGCTCGCGTTCGACGCACTCACGCGCCGCTTCCCGAAGCTCGTGCTGGCGGAGGAGACGCCGGCCTATCGGGGGAATCCGGTGCTGCGCGGGCTCGTGCGGCTGGAGGTGGAGGTGGTGTAGGAGGTTTCGCGGAGGCCGTGACATCACCGCGCTTTGGATCACGCGCTTCGCTGCGGAGCAGATTTCTCATTCGATCCGGCGACGCGCACGGGGCCAAAGCGCGTAGAGGAGGAAGGGCGCGAACGCAGCGAGTTCCCAAAGCGCCACGGTCAATCCCGCCGACGAGAGAAAGGCCCGACCGATCGGCGCAACAGGGATCGGTGTCCAGGGTGCGAAGAAGCGCTCGTTGCTGAAAGGCAGGAAGAGCGCGCAGCCGAGACCGCCGTCCGTGAGCGTGTCGAGGATGCCATGACTCGCGAGCACGAGCGCCGCCAGCACACCGGTTCGCCAAGCGGGAAGATCAGCGGCCCTGGCGAGCAGCCCGAACGCGAAACCCCCGAGTGCGGCGAACACCAGCGAGTGTGTAGCGCCGCGATGGCCCCACGGATCGCCGTATGCGATCCCGAAGTGGAACCCGACGACATCCGCATCGGGTAAGAGCGAGATCGCGGACCAGACGAGCATCGCCGCGAAGAGCGTCCAACGCGCGGGACCAGCGCGACGGTGATGTCGCGCTGCCGCCATTCCGATCGCGATGTGTCCGATGCTGGGCATGGGGGAGTGTTGGCGGCTTGTTGTGCCGGGCGCCACCGCGAACAGCCGTGCCCGCTACTTCGCCTTCTCCTGCGCCTGCTTCCGCGCCGCGCGGAGATCGTCGAGCGTCTCTTCCATGATCGTCGTCGGGACGAAGCTCGGCGGGAACGAGCGCGGCGGGTACTCCTTGAACGTCGCCGCGAAGTGGAAGACCACGTCCATCGCCCCGTAGACCTGCCCCATGTGGTTGAGCTGTCAGTCCCAGAAAGTGTCGTTGCTCTTTGCGAAGGTTGCGCTCTGACGGATTCGCGCTGTCTGCCGGACGGACGACTTGTCGATGATCTGCGGCCCGAACTGAGAAGCAATCTCAACAGCGCAGCTCCGAGCTTAGAACGGCATCAATCGATCGCACGGCGGTAACGCAATGGACGTCAGCTCCATTCCCGTGTTGTACGGCGTGCACCGGCTGGACGCTTCGGAACCTGCGCACCGTGCCACACGGCTACCACCCAGACCTCAGTGCCGCGAACCCGGTAGAAGAACCGGTAAGGGCGAACGATGACCTCGCGATGAGGGAGTTCCGGGAACTCCGGAAGGCGGCGGCCAGAGGTCGGAAAGCGTTCCAGTCGGCGGAGATTCTTCTCCGCTCGAACTCGGAAGCGCCTTGCTGCGGGAGGGTTCTGCTCGGCGATGTAGCGGACAGCGGCCAAGAACTGACGGCGTCCGCCGAGCGTGAAGCGAACGATCACTTGCGAGCGCGAGCCAGGACCTTGTCCGCATCCGCGAGCACTTTATCCAGCGAGAACCCGCGGCCCGAAGCAATCTCTCGCTCGCCACGAGCAAGTTCACGCAAGATCTGCCGCTCTCGCTCATTGCGCTCGAAGGCTTCCACGCCCAGCAAGACAGCCTGCGCTCGCCCACGCTCTGTGACCATCAGCGGCTGCTTGGAGTCACGAACTCGACGAACGACGCGGCCCGGATTCTCACCTAGCTCGGTAACGGAGACAGCCTTGGAAATCTTGGCCACGCATCATCTCCTGTCGGGACAGCGACTAGGCTACAGCGCATCCGAATCCGAACAACCTCGCGCGCTTCCCCTCTCTGTCATGCACGCCGTGCAACAGATTCTCAGCTGCGACCTCGCAATCTACGCCGTGCGGAGAAACCACGGCGATGAAGCGTCGCAAGGTCTACTCCAATCCCCCACACCGGGAGCTGAGCTGCGAGTCACGTCGCGGTGTACCCGATACCCCCGGGCCGCGACTCCGCGGAGCGATCATCCCAGACGGATGAACCTTCGCAACGAGTGAGCCTTCAACAATCGCGTCGCCTCAGCGAACACGCCTGCGACCAAAGGCCACGAGGCCCGCGATGCTCGCACCGAAGAGCGTCAGCGTGCCGGGCTCCGGGACGAAGTGCAGCCTCAGGATCGCGAAGGCGGGAATGATCGCCGACGAACTGACGTTCGTGCTGATGAAGACCGGCGTCACCAGTGTCAACCTGCCCGACGGGGCGCCGGTGTTCGATAGTGGCGACACGCCGCCCATCGCGGTGAATGCCGTGCCGACGAATGCGGTGCCGGTCGTCCACGGAGCGCCGACCACGGTCAGGTCCACGATGCCCGTCGCGACGGCCACGCCGCCCTGGCCCACGACCGTCAGCGGAACATCGAGGTTCGAAAGGGCCGCCGAGCAGCTTCCGAAGAGACACACCTTCGCTGCGCCCACGATCGGCATCACGCCACCGAAGCCGCCGCCACCAACGCCGGAGAACGCGCCGTCGCCGTTGTGCGCCGTGACATGGATGCCGTTGATCGGGTACCCGCCCGGATCCGACACAGGAAGTACGAAACCCGAGATCGCGAAGGGCGACGCGGGAATGTCGAGGTCGTTCAGGTGACCGCCCGGTCCCGAACCGTTCACGATCGCGGTGCCCGAACCCGGAATCACGATCGGGTCCAACCGGAGGATCTGGAGGACGAGGCTGCCCTCGAAGCCGAGAGCCACGGCGTGCGCATCACCGGCCATCGCCATGGCAATCAATCCCGCCGCCAACACACCCAAGAATCTGCAGACCATGGATCTCATCATCTCGAAGTAGCACGGATGACGACTACACCATCCGGCGTGCTGAAGATTGCGGGAGACAATTCAGCGGGACCAGGAACGAGACGGTCCTACTAGCTGGCGCGTTGCGACAGCGGAGCGCCAAGCGCAGCGAGAGCCTGACGGGCCTCCGCGCGCACCTTCTCGTCTGCATCGCTAGCGAGGACATCGCGAAGCGCAGCCTCGATCTCGAGAGCAAGCACCTGGCGGTTCGGCTTGCAGGCGCCACAGCTCAGCGCGTGAATCGCGTGACGCCGAACCTTCGCCACGGGATCCGACAGCTTGGAGAGAATCGGCTCGAGGTAGGACTCATCCGCGAGATGATCCATCAGCTGGAGACACCACCACCGCACCTTCGCGTTGGGATGCTCGAGCCCGTCGATGAGCGCGGCCTTCGCTTCAGGGCTGACTCGGACGCGTCGAAGATCCGTGGAGTTGATGGCTCCGACGAGCTCGATGATCGCGGCGATTCGCTGATCGGTGTAGGCGAAGGCGTCGACTAAGTCCGAAGTTCGACTCATCTCGGTCCTTCCTTGGCAGCGCGATCGACTATCTCGATGCTGTAGTCAACTGAGGGAGCGAAGGAGTGTGAGGGGGAGACGGGCGTGAGCTCGAAGGTCGGGCAGCTCGTACGCTTGATTCGATGCGCTCTTGCTCCAGCGATCGTATGAAGCCGAGACGAACGCTCAATGCGGGAAGCTTGCGGACCGAGCCGTGGTCAACGGGCTTGCTTGCCCATTTGACAGGGAGCGGCCTGATAGGTCTTAGACATCGCGGACAAGCGGGGCGAACGTGAACAACCGGATGATGCGGCGCTCATATACCTGGAAGAAGAGAACCCGGTCGAAGGGAGAGTCGAATGCGTGGTGGTAGGCTGACTCGGAAACATCGACCGAGCCCGAGAACTGGAAGCCATCGGCAATCAGTAGTAGCCAACACACGTCGCAGTGATTGAGGTATCCGGGTAGCAAAGATGTCTTCCGATTGAGAATGTCTTGAATTGCTGGCGGATCTAGCCTCGGAACCGTGATGGCCCCGGCAGCGTTCCAGTGCGAACGCGAAAGCGAGGGCAAGCGAAATATCCGGAGGCTGGCGATCTCTTCGGGAAGATCATCCTCATCGCCGAGACGAATTACCTCGCCGATTTCAGCGCGCGACTCTCCTACGAGTTCTGCAAGGTCGCGTGCAAGCCTATCGACCCGTCGCTTCGTCAGGTCGCTCGCGCGAGCGAATTGGATGGCAACGTCCACAAAGGGGCCGCCGTTGCGCAAATGGATATCCGAGGCGATGTGGAGAGTACGCGTCTGAAGTGATTCCTGTGCTTGAGGCGAACCACCGTGGTCGGGGCCGGGCTGGAAGACCTCGGAGACCTCAATTCCTAACCTCAAATCATCCGACAGGAGAATGAAATCAGGGCGCTCGCTGTGCACGATCTCACCGCTCGGGAAGTCCGCATAGCATTCCCGAAAGCGGTCGAGATATCTGCGCTCTCGCTGCTTCTGGTTCTCCCGCATGTCTTGCTCTTTTCCGGACGTCGAACGGATCGGAGATCAGCTGCCGCCCGCCCGTGTCGCACCAACACATCGCCGAGCCACGCCCGCCTGAAGGTGCAAATTGTCTAGCGTCCCTGCCGCCGACGGGCGCGGGATAGCGTGGCGGTCGTGCGGCGATGGAGCGCGGGCGGCTAGCTCCATTGGTTTGTTGGGCTTCGCTAGTAGCGCTCGTATCGGTAGCTCTGCGCGATGTTGCTGTGCAAGAACCGACCCTTGGACTCGGCGGCCAACAAGCTTCCAAATAGCGCTTCCGATATCGCGAAGTAGCGGTAGATGTCGTAGCCGTTGTTGTGGCCCCGACGATAGAACTTGACGTAGAGGGTCTGACTAAGGCGATCGTATCCAATCGAGAAAATGTTCGAGGACTGTACATACACTTCGAAGACCGACGCTGGGAAGCCGCTGGCTGTGGTTGTGCGGCTGCGCGCGGCCGCGACATTGGCTTCCGACGGCCAGCCGCCCGGTACAGCACCTCCCGCAGGAACCATGATCGAGCCGGAGCGATCGAGTAGATTCGACAAGTACTCGAACGCCAGGTTGACTGAGACCGCGCGCTCGTGAGCGACGCGCTCATGCTCCGGATCACCATGATGAAGGTCTGGATGCCACTTCAGCATGGCGGCTCGATACGCATAGCGGAGATCAACTGTGGTAACCCGCCCCGCAAGCGCTAGAGCCGCGCAGTGATCGCGTAGCTCCTGCAAGTGGATCGCTCCTCCGTGCGACGCGAGTATCGCACCGCGACCAGATCAGGGATGGGCGCCCTAGCTGCCCAACGGCTTGCGGCTCACCTGCCGCCCGCCGTGCACCACACTACACCGACGGCGGCCCGCTGCGATAGCTGACCGAGCAACGCGCGAAGCGCCGAACCAGCCGCCGCTCCCGAACTTGCGTGGACCACAAGCCGCGGGCGGTCAGGTGCAGCCGATTGTTGGACTCGCAGCTTCTCGCAACCCGCACCCGCTGACGACCCAAGCGCAGCTCCGCGAACCGCGGCACGGCAATCGAAGATTGCGAGAACCTCACTCAGCAACCTCACCGACCAACGCGACTCAGACAGTGGACGTGCAACGCGCGACCAACTTGCGCAAGCCATCCAATGACGGATCGCCTCAGGCGGCGCCGGACAACGCTGCGACTCCCAACCGGCAACGCGTGCCGTGCGCTGGTGCGCGCTCCCAACCGGCTTGCGCTAGGCGCCGCCGACGCCCGCCTACCGGAAACGAAACTTCGGCATCGACGACGATCGGAGGAGGAGAGTTTCTCTTCTACCAGAGACACTCTTGGCTGCAGTCCAACAGGTCTTCAACTGCGATCTCGCAGTCTATTCCGCTCTCTACAGACACCGCAATGACTCGTATGGAATCGCCTAGGCAACCGAGTCGAGTGGAGATGTCGCGGATCGCGCCCGAAGCGCCACCCCAACCCCCACAAACGCCGCAATTCCCATCGCAATCCCAAGCACAGTCCTCAGCGGAAACACCCAATACCGCGACGTAATTTCCTGTCGCTCCACCGCCACCTGCTCCCCCGTCCGCGGCTTCTCCGCCTCAAACTTCTTCACCTCCGCCTCGATCTTCTGCTCATGCACCGGCTGAAACGTCGCCGCATACGCGCGATCGTCCCGCAGCCGCATCTCCGTCCACGTCAGCGCGCCATGCGTCGCCGCCGCCACCAGCATCGCACTCGCCAACACCGCGACGCGCGCCGACCACCGCGCCGCCGGCACGCGCGGCGCAAGCAGTCGCGCCAACGCGAACGCGCCGACACCGCAGCACGACACGAGCACCACGCTCCCCACCGCGACGAAGCCACCGCGCCGCGCATCCAGCATCCGATAGAGATCGCGCCCATCCCCAACGCCGTAGTGCACGCCCGTCACGAGATAGAAAAGCCCATGCACGACGAAGAGCGCACCCACCACGCTGCACGCAAGACCCGCAAGCCCGCGCGGCCACCGTCGCGCCAGCAACAACAACGGCACCGCAACGACGAGCTGCAACGCGATCCCGCCGAGATCGATCGCAAGCGCCTGCGCTGGCGTGAGCTGCGCGCAGTCGAAGTTCACCCACCCGCCGCCGAACACGAATAGGTGGATCTCGCGCAGCGTGCAGCCGAACGCCGCCGCGACGCCCCAGTGGCCGCCGACTTCGTGCAGCACGAGGCCGCTTCGGCTCGCGAGCAAGCCGAGTGCGAAGAGCAGCGATGCGAGTGCGGCGAAGCGTTTCATGTTCGGCAATTCGTGACGCACGTTAGACGACGGGCTGATAGCATGCGCGCCCATGTCCGCACTGCAAACGCTCCCCTTCGTGCCTCAGCGCGTGCTCGCGATCGGCGCGCATCCCGATGATGTCGAGTACTTCGCCGGCGCGACCGTCGCGCAATTGCGCGATGCCGGTGCGCAGGTTGCGATGGTGGTGTGTACCGACGGCGCGCAAGGCGGTCGCAATCTCGACGATCCCGCCGCGGTTCGCCGCGTCGAGCAGGGACACGCCGCCGCTGCGCTCGGCATCGACGATTGGCAATGGCTTGCGCATCCCGACGGCGCGCTTGCGCCCGGTGATCCGCTGCGCGGCGATCTCGTTCGCGCGCTGCGGCGCGTGCGACCCGAACTCGTGCTCGCGCACGATGCGCGCACGCTGTGGACGATCATCGGCGGCATCGCGCAACCCGGTCACAGCGATCACCGTGCGGCGGGGCAGGCGACGCTCGATGCGATCTATCCGCGCTCGCCGAGTCCCAACTTCTACCCGGAGCACGTCGGCGGCGCCGATGCGTTGAAGCCGTGGTATCCGCGCGAACTCTGGCTCTTCGATACGCCGCAGCCGGATCTCTTCGTCGACGCGACCGCCGGCTACGAACGCAAAGAGGCGTCGCTGCGCGCGCACGCGAGTCAGGAAGAGGCGGTCGGCGGATTGCTCGCGCATGCGCGCGCGATCGGCGCGCACTGGGGTTCGGCGGAGCGCTTCGCCGAGGCGTTCGTGCGCTTGCGACTCTACTGACGCCTGAAGACGGCGCGTGCGCCGATTGCGGTGCCGGCGACCACCAGCAGCGCGCCGAGCAGCGTCGGCACGCCCGGCACTTCGCCGAAGAAGAGCACGCCCCAAAGTGTCGCGAAGGCGATCTGTACGTACGAGATCGCCATTGCGCGGCCGGCGGGTTCCAACACGAGGCCGCGCGTGAGACAGACCTGCCCGATCTGCGCGAGCACACCGACACCGAGCAGAGCCAGCCATTCCCAGCCCTGCGGCCAGACGCCGCTCGCGATCGTCGCGGGCACCGACGCCGGCAGCGCCACCATCGGAAACCACAGCACGATCACGAGCGGATGCTCGGTGCGCGAGAGCTCGCGCACGCCGACGTACGCGACGGCAGTCAGCACCGCGCCGCCGAGCGCAGCGGCGACACCGAGCGGGTCGAGCGTCGCGCCGCCGCTCGCGAAGAGGAACGCGGGCTTCGTCACCAGCAGCACGCCCGCGCTGCCGAGCAGCACCGACGCCACGAGCGAGCGATCCGCGCGCTCGCCGAGCACGACGGCTGCGAGCATCGCGGTGAAGACCGGGTGCAGGTATTGGATCATCGTCGCTTCCGCGAGCGGCAGCTTCGTCATCGCATAGAAGCCGCACGAGAGCGCCGCGTATCCCCAGATGCCACGCGCGAGCAGCAGCCAGCGCCGATTGCCGAGCGTGTGTACACCGGCGCGGCGCAGCATCGCGATCGAGATCACGATCGCTATCACCGAACGCGCGAAGACCAACTCCTGCGACGGCAAGCGAATGCCCGCGTGCTTCACGAGCGCACTCATTCCACTGAACGCCAGCGCGCTGCCAATCATGAAGCGCACGCCGAGCGGGATGCGGGACCTCACGGCGGGCGACAGTACCCGATTCATCGCCCCATCCAGCTCTCGTAGTTGCTTGACCTATTACGCCCGGCGTAATGCCTTGGTTCATGATCCGGAGCTTCCGCTGTCCGAGCAGCCGAGCACTCTTCGAGGATCGTCCCGCGCTGCGGTTTCGAGCCATCGAGCGAGTTGCACGTCGGAAGCTGCTCTACTTGCATGCAGCTCAAAGCATCGCGGATCTACGGAGCCCACCCGGCAACCGACTCGAGGCGCTCAAGGGTGGGCGCCGGGGGCAGCACAGCATTCGGATCAACGACCAATGGCGAATCTGTTTCGTATGGCGCGATGCGGACGCCTACGATGTCGAGATCGTCGACTACCACCAGGAGGCCACCGTGCCCCGCACCAAGCGGACTCTCGCCCCGATCCACCCCGGCGAAATCCTCTACGAGGATTTCATGGTCCCCAAGGAGATCAGCATCAATCGCCTCGCGCGCGATCTCCATGTGCCGCCGAACCGCGTGAGCGAGATCGTGAACGGCCGGCGCGCCATCACGGCAGACACTGCGCTGCGTCTGGCCCGATACTTCAAGACCACGGCAGAGCTCTGGCTCAACCTCCAGATGGAGTACGACGTGCGTCGCGCGCGGCGCGAGCTCGAGGCCGAGATCACGGCGAAGGTGCGGCCTTACCGGGCGGCGTGAGCGACGGGTCCGATCGACGCGACGAAGATCTGTCGCCTGAGCGAATCACGCGACTACCTCGAAGAGCGCGCCATCAACGCGCACCGACTCCACTGCGCCCACACACGCCGCCGCCACATCCCCCGCATCGCGCAACTTCGCGAGCGCCTCCTCGACGCGCTCCGCCGCGGCGCCGAAGAGCAACCCGCCCGATGTCTGCGGATCGAAGAGCGCAGCGAGCTCCGGCCGTGTCGCGATCTCCTCTCCGATGCGCATCGCGTGGCGCGCCTTCGCATTCTCCGGATGCGCGGTGCTGCGCAGTCCGCGCGTGAAGCACTCGCGGGCGCCGGGCAACAACGGCAACGCGTCGAGCGCGATGCGCGCCGAGACGCCGCTCGCGCGCAGCATCGAGCCGAGGTGGCCCGCGAAGCCGAAGCCCGAGACATCGGTGCCAGCCGTCGCACCTACCTCGCGCGCAATGCGCGAAGCCGCGCCGTTGCTGCGCAGCATCGACGCGGTCGCCGCCTCGATCCAAGGCGCGCGCGCGAGGCCGCGCATGTCGGCGTGAAAAAGAACGCCAGTGCCGAGTGGCTTTGTGAGGATCAGCCGGTTGCCGGGCGCAAGGCCGCTCAAACGCAGGATCGTGTCGCCCGGCGCGCCCCAGATCGCAAAGCCCACTTGCAGCTCGTCGCCCGATGTCGTGTGACCGCCGACCAGCGCGATGCCCTCGGCATCGAGCGCGGCGCGCGCGCCGGCTAGCACCTGGAAGAGCGCCTCTTCCGCGCGCTCCGTGTCGGTATCGGGGATCGTCACCTGCGCGAGCGCGAAGCGCGGTGTTGCGCCCTTCGCCCACAGGTCGCTCGCCGCATTCACCGCGGCGACGCGTCCCACCAGGTACGGGTCGTCGGTGAAGGGGCGGAAGCCGTCGATGCTCGCGACGACGACTTCGCCGCGCGGCATGCGAACCGCTGCCGCGTCATCGGGCGCTTCGAGGCCGAGCAAGACGGCGTCGTCGCTGCGCACGTCGAGCCTTGCCAGTGCGCGTTGCAGCACCGACTCGCCCACCTTCGCAGCGCAGCCGCCGCAGAGCATGTCTGCGCCCGCATCCATCACCGGCAACGCGAGCGTCGGCTCGCCGTCAGCCGTCAACACCTGAAAGCGACGCACGAAGCGGCGGTCGATGCGGTCCTTCAGCGCAAAGACGCGCGGGCCTTCGATCGCGCGCCCCCACTTGGTGCCGAGCGCAGCGCCATCGCCGAGGTTCAGCAACACCAGCGTGTCGCGCTGCGGGCGATACGCGCGCAGCGGCCGGCTCACGACGCGCGCGCGCAAGTTGTGATCGAGGAGCGGCCCCTGTCGCACGGCGTAGACGCCCGCCTTCGGAAGATCGGGCTCGAAGTGCGCGCAGTCGCCGACGGCGAAGAGCGCGCCGTGCCCTTCCACCTGCAGTGTCGCGCGAACGCGCACGAAGCCGCGCGCATCGACGGGCAGCGCGCTCGCGGTGAAGAGCGGCAAGCTCGCGGCGCCAGTCGCCCAGATCAGCGCGTCAAAGGGAATGCGTTCGCCGCCTTCGAGCGCCAACGCATCTTCGTTCACCTCCGCGACGCGCGCGCCCAGGCGAAGATTGATGCCGCGATGCTGCATCGCGCGCAGCACTTGCTCCGCAACGCGCGGCGCCATGCTGGGAAGCAAGCGCGACGTCGCATCGACGAGCGTGACGCTCGCGCCTTGCACACCATCGCGCAGCAGCCTCGCGCGCAGCGCACACGCGAGCTCGACGCCGCCCGCCCCCGCGCCGCAGACGACGACGCGCGCACTCGATGCTGCGCGCAGCGGCGCGATCACCGCATCGATCTGCGCGACGAAGCGCCCGATCGGTCGCGTCGCGAGTGCGAACACGCGCGCGCCCGGTCCTTCGAGCCCAGCGACCTGCGAGCCGACATCGAACGACGCTGTGTCGTACGCGATCGACGCGCGACCTTCGAGCGCGATGCGCCGCTCGCTCGCATCGACCTCGAGTGCGCGCGCAACGATCACCGCGACACCAGCGCGGCGCGCCAGCGCGCGCACGTCGATCTCGAGTTCGTCTTGCCGGTACTGGCCCGCGACGAAGCCCGGCACCATGCCCGAGTACACCGCGATCGGATCGTCGACGACGAGTGTCACGTGCGCACCTGCGAGCGGTCGCATCGCGAGGCCACGCAGCACTTGCACATGCGCGTGACCGCCGCCGACCAGGACGAGGCGGTGGCGCGGCGCGCTCGCCATCAACCCGGCGTTAGCTCCGTGCGCCAACGGATGCCGGGTACCGCTCGAGAATCACCGCCGCGCCGAGCAGCGCGATGGTGACGCCGGAGAGTGCGAGGCCAATGTCGAAGCCCGGCGGGCGATAGCGCATCTCGACGACGTGCTCGCCCGCTGGAACGTGCACGGCGCGGAAGGCGGTGTTCGCGCGCAGCAGCGGCGTCTCGACGCCATCGAGCGTCGCCGCCCAACCGGGATAGAGGGCATCGTTCAGCACCAACACGGCAGCGCTCGCGCCGCGCGTGTGGATCACGACGTGCTCCGGATCGTCGTGCTCGATCCAGGTCCGCGCGTCGGCTTCGACGACGCCGCTTCCATTCGCGAAATCGGGCGGCAGCGCTTCTAGCAACACCGTGGTGTGGATGTCGAAGGCCGGATCGACGAGGCGTGTGAGCGCGGCCTGCGGGTCGGCCGGCGCCGCCTCGGCGCGCGCAGCACGCCACGCACGCGGCAGCGCCTGCGGATTCTCGAAGACGAACGGCGCGTCCTTCACCTCGAACGCGCGGCTGTAGCGCGCATCGAACCACGCCGGCGGCGAATCGACGACGAGGTAGCGCACCGACATCACGTCGAAGAGCGCCGCGCGCGAAGGCTCATCGGGAATCGACGCCGAGCCCCAAAACGGCGCGCCGAGCGTCGGCCGCACGCCCGCTTCGCGTTCCGGATCGACGCCCGCATCGCCCTTCGCAAGGAAGGTCATCAGGCGGCTCGTCGCCGAGAGCGAGAGCGGTTCGAGATCCTGCAACACGAGGATCTTCTTGCTCTGCCCGATCTTGTCGGTCGCGAAGGTTCGCCAATAGCTTCGCGATCGCGGGCCTTCGAAGCGTCGCACGATGGCGAGCTGCTTCGGGAGATCCGCCTTCGTCGAGAGCGCTGCGAAGAGGCCACCGCTTCGGCGCGGCTGCTCGCGCGGGAAGACATTCACCGTCTGGTGAAACGCGACTGCCATCGGCCACGCTTGCAGCGCCACCGCGATGCCAGCGATCAGTGTCGCCGAGACGACACCACGCCGTCCGCCGCGCTGCTCGATGCGCGAGATTCCGATGCCGGCGCACACCGCGATCGCGAGCGTCGAGAGCAGCCGGTAGCGAAACGGGAAACGGAAGTCGCCGAGCAGCGGAAGGTTGCGCGCCCAGTCATAGAGTGGCGTGTGATTCGGAAACGACATCGCGAGCGCCAGCATCGCCACCACCAACAACGCAGCGGCCCGCGCGCGCCCACAACCGGCGAGCACCACGGCGAGCACCGCGAGCACGGGACTCGCGACGCCTGGAATGCCGCCGCTCGTGCCTTGGTTCACGAGGCCGCGGAAGAAGCGCGGTGCGTCGTACATCTCACCGGTGATGCCAGAGGTTTGTTCGTCGAGCGTGCCCGGCGCACGCGCGCTCTGGCGCATCAACTCGACCGACGGCAAGAGCTGTGGCGCTGCGATCAAGCCCCCGGCAAGCGCGCCGAGCACGATCGTCGCGAACGCTGCAAGCGGCACGCGCCGCGTGCGAATCAGCGCGCGCAACAGAGATGCGCTGCCGGTGATCGTCGCCGCCAGCGCCGTCATCACCACTGCGTAGGGCCAGCCGACGAGGATCTGCAAGCCGAGGACAGTGGCGAGCGCAGCCGCGCGACCCGCGCCCGGTTGCGCCACTGCGCGCTCCACCGCGAGCAGCACTCCAGGCGCCAGCGCTGCGGTGTAGAGCGTCGGCGGTGTCCAGACGCTGCTCCAGAGTTGCAGCGACGTCGCGTAGAGGAGTCCCGCTGCGACGCTGCCGACGCTGCCCGCACCGAGGTTGCGCGCGAGCGCACCGGCGAGTGCGGCCGCGAGCGCGATGTGCGCAAACGCGAGCCACACGAAGGTCGGCTGCGGCGGCAACAGTACATGCAGCCAGTTCGGCGGATAGAGCACGCCGGTTTGCAGCGTGGCGAGGAAGGGTCCGCCGAGTCCCTGGTTCGGATTCCACAGCGGCAATTCGCCGTCGCCGAGTCGCGTGAAGGCGTACTCCGCATTGGGTCGGTAGTACGAGAAGAAGTCGTAGACACGCGACGGTCGCTCGCGCTCGAGATCGACGTTGAAGGGTTGCGTTGCGACCTGGAACCAGAACATGCCGACGGCGAACGCCGCTACGAGCAGCAGAGCGAGCGATGCCCCGCGCTTCACGCCGCCTCCCGCACCGCGTGCACCGTCACGACATCGAAGAGGTTCACCGGAATCGAGATTCCCGCACCGGGCCAGCGGGCCGGCGCTGCATCCGTGCCGAGCAAGGTCTTGCGCACGCGCTCGAACAAGTAGCCGAGCGGATAGCGCGCTCCTTCGGCGCGAATCCGTTCGACGCGCAGCCCGTGCGCGGCGAGCAGTCGCCGCAGCCCTTCGCGGCTGTAGAAGAAGAGGTGCTCCGGCAATGTGTAGAGATGCCAGCGCGCGCCCGACACGCGTGCGGCGAGGCTTCCGACATCGCCCGTCGTGAGCACCAGCCGGCCGCCCGGCCGCAGCACGCGCGCGAGTTCAGCCATCGCGGCGTGCGGCTCGGGGAGATGCTCGAGTACGTCCCAGAGCGTCACGACGTCGAAGCAATCGTCGGCGAAGGGGACGTGTTGCGCATCGCCGACGGCGACCACCGCGGCGCGAATCGTCTCGGCCGCGCGGCGCGCAGCGGCGGGCGACACTTCGAGGCCCACCGCGTGCCAGCCGAGACGGCGCGCCTCGTCCACCGCGAAGCCGTAAGCGGCGCCGAGATCGAGCAAGCGCGCGCCTGCGCGCGGCGCTCCGAGCTTGCGCAAGCGGCGCACGAAGTTGTGTCGCAGCGAAACTTCGAGCGAAGCGTAGTCGTCGTAGCCGGTCGCCTCCTCGCTATCCGCGAAGTAGCCCGCGCCGTAGAGGCCCGCCGCATCGAACGCCGCATCGGGTTGCCAGAACGCGGAGCCGCAACGCGCGCAGCGCAGGATCGTGGTGCCCGCTTTGTGCAGCCGCGGCGCCGCAGCGTCGGCGAGACACACGGGGCAACTCACGGCCACCGGGCGCCCTCGACGCGATCGATCACGTAGCGCGGCCTTCGTTTCACTTCCTCGTAGGTGCGCCCGACGTACTCGGACACGACGCCGAGCGAGAGAAGCTGTACACCGCCGAAGATCAGCACCAGCACGACGAGCGAAGTCCAACCGCTCGCCTGCACGCGGCCCGTCATGTGCGCGAAGAGCGCGAAGATCCCGAAGAGCACACCGAAAAGTGCCGTCAGCGCGCCGAGTGCGCCGATCAGCCGCAGCGGCAACACGGAGAACGACAAGATGCCGTCGAAGGCGAGTCGCAGCATCGGACGCAGCCGGTACTTGCTCTGCCCTGCGAAACGCGGCTTCACTTCGTAATCGACACGCGTTTCCGGGAAGCCGAGCCACGGCACGAGCCCGCGCACGAACACGAAATGCTCTTCGAGACCGTTCAGCGCATCGACCACGCGGCGATCGAGCAATCGGAAGTCGGCGCCGCGCGGCACGATCGGCGTCGCGCTGAGGCGCGAGAGCAGCGAATAGAACGCGATCGCCGCGCGCTCCTTCGCGCTGGCGCGTTCGCCCGCCGGTGCGCGCCGCACCGTGTGCACGACGTCGGCGCCCGCGCGCCACGCATCGATCAGCGCGGGCAGCAGTTCCGGCGGGTGCTGCAAGTCGCCATCCATCGTGATGACGGCGTCGCCGTGCGCGAAGCGAAGTCCGGCGGAGAGCGCCGCCTGGTGGCCGAACGAGCGCGTGAAGTGAATCGCCGTGACGCCGGGATCGCCGGCCCGCAGCGCAGAGATGCGCGTGGCCGTCGCGTCGCGGCTGCCGTCATCGACGAAGAGAATCTCGCCGCGCACGCCGGCCTTGGTGAACGCCGCGCGCACGCGCTCCGCCAACTCGGCGACGCATTCCTCTTCATCGAGAACGGGTACGACGACCGTGATCGACGGATCTCGAGGGCGCGGGTGCGGCGTCACGCGCGCACTTTACACCGCGGGGAGCCCGACGCTGACGAAGGCGGCGGTCTTAGCGCCTCGCCACCAACTCGGAGGACGCGACCTGGGCCATCGTCGGTTCCGAAGCCTGGCGGGCGGCCAATGCGATGCAATCGCTGACGCGTTGCTCTGAGCCTGCAATGGGTAGGACGCCATGGCTGATTGCCCGATGGCACGCCTCGCGATTCGCGAGATCAGCCTTGTTCTCCGAATCGCCGGTCCCCGCAAAAACGGCGACTGAGACTCCCAAGAACGCCAAAGCAAACGCTGCCACTTGCCACATCGGTGGTGTCCTCCTCGGGACGCAAGTGGCCGGCAATTTGTACAAGTGGCAAAGAAAGTTTCGGGCTAGCAATTCGGAGCGCCGCGTTACCGCCCGCGCCACGTGGATCTCTCGATCATCCTTCTCGCGCTCGACGAAGAGGGCAGCGTCGAGCAGGCGGTGACGGACGTGCGCGGCGTCTGTCGCGACATGGGTCTCGATTGCGAGGTGCTCGTCGTCGATGGCAGTTCGCGCGATCGCACCTGGAGGTCTGCGCAGTGGCTTGGGCTTCGTTTGGCGGACCCGAACGTCGCGGCTAGTTTCTGATACACGTTCTAAAAACGGAGCTCCCATGCACCTGGAACTCACCCCCGCCTACCGCGCGCTGCAGGAAGAGCTTCGGGGCTACTTCGCCGCGATGATGACGCCCGCGCTGCTGAACGAGATCAAGGGCAGCGAGGGCGGCGGGCCGCTCTACCGCGTCGCCCTTAAGAAGATGGGAGCGGATGGCTGGCTGGGGATCGGCTGGCCGAAGGAATACGGCGGCCAGGCGCGCACGCCGATCGAGCAGATGATTTTTTCGGACGAGGTGCAGAGCGCGGGTTTCCCGCTGCCGTTCCTGACGCTGAATACCGTCGGGCCGACGATCATGAAGTTCGGCTCCGATGAGATCCGCAACGATTTCCTGCCGCGCATCCTCGCCGGCGATTGCCACTTCTGCATCGGCTACTCGGAGCCGGGCGCGGGCACCGACCTCGCGTCGCTGACGACCAAGGGCGTTCGAGATGGCGATGAGTGGGTGATCAACGGCCAGAAGGTTTTCACCTCGCTCGCGGATTTCGCGGACTACGTCTGGCTCGCGGTGCGCACCGATCCGCAGGCGCCGAAGCATCGCGGCATTTCGATGTTCATCGTGCCGACCTCGTCGCCCGGCTTCAAGCTGACGCCAACCTTCACGATGGGCGACGTGCGCACCAATACGACGTACTACGAGAACGTGCGCGTGCCGCATGCGAACCTGGTCGGCGGCGAGAACGGCGGCTGGGGTTTGATCGTGTCGCAGCTCAATCACGAACGTGTGTCGCTGACGCCGTACGGGCCGTCGGCGCGCATGCTCGAAGAAGTCCGCGCGTGGGCGAAGGCGACGAAGCTCGCCGACGGTCGCCGCGTGATCGATCAGGCCTGGGTGCGCGATTCGCTCGCGTGGGTGCACGCGAAGCTCGAAGCGCTGCGGCTGATGCAGTGGAAGCTGGCGTGGAGTCTCACGCAGGGCGCGCTGCATCCGGCTGATGCCTCGGCCGTGAAGATCTACGCGACGGAACTCTATGTGCATGCGTATCGCAAGCTGATGGAGATTCTCGGTCCGGCGGGCGCGGTGAAGGACGGCTCGCCCGGCGCGATCTGCCGCGGCCGACTCGAACGCATGTACCGCGCCACGTTGATCCTGACCTTCGGCGGCGGCACCAACGAAGTGCAACGCGACATCGTTGCGATGGCCGGCCTCGGCCTGCCGCACTACAAGAGCTGAGGAACCACGATGGACTTCGCTTTTTCCGACGAACAGAACGCGCTGCGCGAAGTCGCGCGCAAAATCCTCGAAGCCGAGTGCACGCCCGAGCGGCTGCGCGAGATCGAGAAGAGTGAAGAGCGCATCGACCGCGCGCTGTGGACGGAGCTCGCGAAGTCGAACCTGCTCGGCGCTGCGCTGCCCGAGGCGCATGGCGGCAGCGGCTACGGCTTCTTCGAGCTCTGCGTGTTGCTCGAAGAGATCGGCCGCAGCGTCGCGCCGGTGCCGGCGTGGGCGACACTCGTTTGCGGCGCATTGCCGATCGCGCGCTTCGGCAGCGCCGCGCAGCAGCAGCGCTGGCTGCCGGGCGTCGTCGCGGGTGATGTGATCCTCAGCGCCGCGCTGCAGGAACCGAACAACGTCGATCCGCTCGCGCCGGTGACGAAGGCGACGAAAGATGGAGCCGGCTGGAAGCTCAGCGGCGAGAAATTCTGCGTTCCATCGGCGTTCGTGGCCGAGCGCATCCTCGTGCCGGCGAAGACGGGTGAAGGCAAGGTCGGCCTCTTCCTCGTCGATCCGCACGCGAAGGGCGTGAAGCTCGAGAAGCAATTCGTCACCGACCGCGCGATCCAGGGCTGGCTGACACTCGATGGCGTGCAGGTCGCAGCCGAAGATGTGATCGGCGATCCGAGCGCGGGGCGCGCGCAACTGCAGTGGCTCGTCGAGCGCGCCGCGGCGGCGCTCTGCGCGATGCAGGTTGGTGTCGCCGATCGCGCGCTGCGCATCACGGCGACCTACGGCGCGGAACGCAAGCAGTTCGATCGCCCGATCGGCTCGTTCCAGGCGTTCCACACGCGCGCTGCCGACGCCTATGTCGAACTCGAAGTGCTGCGACTCGTCACGTGGGAGGCGGCGTATCTGCTCTCGAAGCACGAGACCGCGACGGACGCCGTTGCGATCGCGAAGTTCTTCGCGGGCGAATCGGGTCACACCGTCACCTACGCGGCGGAGCATCTGCACGGCGGCATCGGCGCCGACGTCGATTACCCCGTGCATCGCTACTACCTGTGGTCGCGGCAGATCGAGTTGACGCTCGGTTCTGGTGCGAGCCATCTCGCGGCGCTCGGAGAGCGGCTGGCCGGCTAGCGCGCGGTTTGTGATGCCGCGGCGTCCTCTGAGCGGCTTCCCTGGTCTGCGGTCGTGCCCTGCTCCTGCTGGGTGCGGGCCTGCGAAGTGTCTGTCTCCGGGTTGTTGATCCAACGCCGGATCGCCATCGCTACCGCGTCACCAAACAGGCCGAGCAACACGCCACCGTAGAAGTCGTGCACGTCGATACTGACCGGCATGCGTAGCTCTGCAGTCGTCTTGGCCAATAGGATCACGATGATCGCGACGACGGCGCCACGGAAGCAACGCCCCGCCACTCCCCTGAACGCATCGCACAATGATCCGGAATTCGTTCCTGCTCCGCCTGCAACTCGGACACTGACGAGCAGCGAAGCCGCCAACAACGACCCGAAGAGCGCACCGACGAACATCGAGAGCGGATGAGAATCGACACGCACACGAAGGTGTGACTCGATGGACGATTGCTCTTCTTTCCTGGCAAGAGGGAAGTACGTCGCGCTCACCGTTACGATCTCCGAGCGCGATTGGTGAGACAGCAAAGAGACTAGGTCGAGGAACCTCTTTTCGTTCAGGCGTGCTGGCTCGAACTCGATCGGTTCAAAGTCCTTGCGTTTGATCGCACCGTCGAGGGAGGTTGCTTCCAAGATCGCGCAGCGGTCGAGAACCTTGTCACCCCTGCGAGCAACCATCGCCAATCGCGGCGGAACGATCACGCAGACATCGGTGAACCCAATATCTCCGCTGGAGGCTGGGGCGACGAGGGCGACGACCAGCCGCAGATTGCCCCAGACCGTCACGTCGTCCGCGGGGTCTGCGAGCGCGATCTCGATCCGCGGGATCTCGTCCGTCCCGAAATCCCGATCCGCCGTGGACGGACCTGCGTTGGATTGGGCCCAGCTCTCGCCGGCGAGTACAGAGGCGAGGAGGCCAACAAGCTGGACAACTCTCACAACCACGCGCGGGCTCGATCCAAGATTGGGTGCCATCTCGTACGTTGGGGTCCACCCTGATTCACGTAGCGCTCTAGGAAGGCAACGAAAGTCGACCAACGATGCCGACAATCGTTGTTCTGAGAGATCACCGCGACGATTTCCTCGCTCACCTGTCGTTCGTGTCCGAAATCAGGTTGGGATCGAAGCCACTTGTACCACTCCAGAACGACTTCGCGGGGAAAGCACTCGATGGGCAGATTCGCAAACTCTTCGAGCGAGTCGAAAAACCCCGCGTAGTCTCCAGCGCGAATGCGCGATTGACTCATCGAGTTGATCGCATTGCCGATGCGACCCCGCAGGAACGACGCACGGATCGGCGCGAACTGCGCATCCGACATCCGTTCGGCTTGCTTCAACCTCCGGATCGCCAATTCGAACTGATCGGCACTCAGTCCCTTCACGAAGTCGAGATACGCCTCGAACGCTTCGGCCGCCTGCTGCGAGTACGAGCGCGCGACCGGCGACGAAGCTCGATGGCTCCGCGCGTAGGTGTCCAACGCATCTGCGTAGTCCCATCGCGCGCGACCGACCAACACTGCATCGCAAGTGTCGCCGAAGTCGCCGTCATCGAGTGCGTCGCTCGCCTTCTCGAGTTCCGTGGCAGTTGCGAACAACGAGAGCCGTCGCTCCTTGACGTCGTTCAGGTGCGCGGCGAGATCGGTACAGCTTTCGATCGGCCGTGCTGACGCCGCCGATGCGGCTAGGGCGCCGATCCAACACGCGATCAAAAGTCGGAGTGAAGGTCGGCTCAAAACACACCTCGCGCAGTGCTCGGATCCCGGCCGCGGCCGGCCATCACGGACCCCGTAGCAAGGCGATTCAGCAGAATCAAGATGGCCACCTGCCTCGCGTGTCGCGGGTCTGCGACGGGATCCGTGTCCGTACTGACAAATCTTTGCTTGACTCCTCGACGACGTGAGCTGTAGAAGACGAAATGATCGGCGCTCGCCGTGCGACACGCCTTGGGATCACGATGGCGGCCTGTGTCGCCGCCGGTTGCGCGTGGCGAAGCACAGGCGTCGAGCACTTTCTGGGACCCGTCTATTTCCGCGTCGCCGATGCGTCGGCAACGCGAGCGCTCGTCTGGCAGGTCCGACGATTCGCGATCGGGGCGGACGGAGGCGATCGAGTTTCGCTGTGGATGGGTGCGCTCGAACGTACGGCGATCGCTTCGACCGACCAGAGCGCAGCTTCGTCCGGCAGCGTTGTTTGGCGCAGCCCGTTGGTGTGGTCGTGTGATGGGCAGCCGGGTGATTGGTGCTTCAGCCCGCTCTTTCTGACGGTCGAGAACGCTTCGCGCACCGTGTTCGTCCAGACCACGATCATCGGCGCGCGCTTGGAGCTGGGTGCAGAAACCACAGGCTTGTTGATCGGCGCAGAACGCAGGGCGACCGTGTGGCCGGAAGCCGACGCCATGACGTTCGTCGCATTCGATTCGTCGCATCCCATCGACGCGGACCTCGCCGTGTGGGCATCACGGGATTTCGGGGAAGGCGCGTCGATGCCCATCCATCAAATTCTGGAGGTCATCACGCCTTGAGGAAAGCTCATCGGCTCGCGCTGTGTTTGGTTCCCGTGTTCGGTCTCCTTGGATGCTTAAAAAATTCGCTGGCCTTCAGCACGGCGACTAAATTCGGTCTCGACATCTCGCAGAGGGCCGATCAGACCATCGACGTGTCGATGGGCTACGACCGCGCGGAGATCGTGTCGATTCCAGCTCCGGCGAACCGCGACGCAGCGGAACACGAGGACACCTATTCGGTTCTCGGGTACTTCCATGTCTCGTACGGAAACCCTTGGACGGACAAGCCACTCGTCATACGCCAGGTGTTCTCGACGGGTTTGGCCGCACGGGAGGCATCGAAGAATACGGCGCTCCAAGGCTTCTTCGCTGGCAAGGCGGCCGAGCCCCTTACACGGACGCCGGAGGTCCAACGGTGAGGACCACGGATTGCTCCACCAACGTTGCGCTCGCTGGATTCGTCCTGCTTCTAGCGTTCGGGTGCGGACCGCGAGTGATGATCAACACCGGTACGTCGATTGGTCTCAAGGCGACGCCGGGAGACATGCAGACGCGACCACCGCAGGTGACGCTCGCCTATAAGCGCGCAGAACTGGCGCTGGTACCGACGCAGGGAAATGTTGCAGTCGATTGCAAGACGGAGACGAACGGCTGCCCCAAGTGCTGCCCGGCTGGAGAAGACAGCAAGGTTCCCCAGGACAAGGACGCATTCTCGACGCTCGCCACCTTCTACTTTCGCACCCAGTGGTTCGGAGACACGGAACTCGATTCCTTCATCGCGACGGGCCACGCCGCGCGTGCGATCCAGACGCAGGGATCCGCGTTCGGCCAGAAGTTCGCTGCGGCGACGATGCGCGCGATTCCCGACGCGGTCAAAGCGAGGCGATCGGCGCTGAATCAGCAGCTGGGTGGTCTCGGCGAGGAGGGCTCGGCCCGCACGCTCGAGATTCTCGCGGTGCCGAAGCAACACGACAAGAATGCACACGACTCATTGCAGGATCTGATCGGGCGGACGGAGGATCCCGAGCAGCTCACGCAGATCGAGTCCGCCGTGAATCGTGCCCAAAGCGAGAACCGATGAGCGTACCCGTCACGCTCGAGATTCTCGGCGCGCAGTCGGCGTTGAGTGAACATCAATCTGCGATCCAGAATCGAGAGGAGCTCGGCTACCGGCTGCTATCACTCGGTGTTGGATACGCCGGTGGTCTCGCTGCGAACTTCGTTCTCTTCAATCAGGCGGACGCGGGCATCCCTACGGACCTGGTTCGTTTGGAGGAACTGTCGCCGACGTTGAATCGGGACGAGCAACAGGCTGCGCTTAATGGCTTCGGTGTGACCGTCGTGTGTTACGGATCGCTGTCCGTCGACGGTCGTCTGCGCAACGTCGTCGCGCTCCGCTGAGCGCATCGGGAGACACGATCATGCAAGTACTGCGTCGAGGTAGCGAAGGGGAGAACGTGCGTCGCTGGCAGAGCTTCCTGGTCGGCCAGGGTGCGCTCGCGGCGAACGTCGACGGCGTCTTCGGTCCGATGACGGAGGCGGCCACCAAGAAGTTCCAGACGAAGACCAAGATCGAAGTAGACGGAACCGTCGGTCCGCTGACCTACGCAGCCGCGCTTCAGAAGGGATTCGATCCCGGCATCGAGGATCCGCTCGGTGGAAGTTCCGGAGCGGATTGGCCGCCACGCCCGAGCTTCTCGCCGCTGATTTCGAATCTCCAGCGCGAGCAGGAGTTCGGAAAATTCAACTTCCAGCGCATCGCCTCGGGCAAGGACGACATCAAGATCCTCGGCGGATGGGTCGCCGCGAACATCGTGTCCGTCGTGATTCCACAGCTCGCGAAGGTGAGGAGTGCGCCAGCCAGCGGAAGTGTGCGTTTCCACAAGCGCGTGGCGGAACAGTCGCGTGCGCTCTTCGACGCCTGGGATCGCAACGGTCTGATGCGTCTGGTGCTGACCTGGGAGGGCAGCTTCGTCCCGCGCTACGTCCGGGGTAGCAGCAGCACCCTGTCGAACCATGCCTGGGGAACGGCATTCGACATCAACTACGCCTGGAACAAGCTCGGTTCCCTTCCCGCGCTGCGAGGCCGCACAGGGTCGGTGCGCGAGCTGGTGCCGCTCGCCAACGAGTTCGGCTTCTACTGGGGCGGACACTTCAAGGGTCGCGCGGATGGCATGCACTTCGAAGTCGCACGCCCGCTCGGCTAGGAGACGGCGATGCTCGAATGGGTCGTTGTCCAGCATGCGCGTGTTCGTGACGTCTTCGTGGACGGCATTCGATCCGGCCAGACCAACCGCCTGATCGCCGTGTCGCGTGGGACGCACCGCTTCGACCTCGGAGCGCCGGTGAACTATGCGCCGAAGTTCCGGAAGATCGCGGTGAAGGGAACCACGCGGGTCGTCCCGCGTGTGGTCCCGTTCCCGTGAGCCGACGCGTCGCTGCTCTCGCGGCGTCACTCGCTCTCTGCGCCTGCGCGCAATGGAATCCGCAGCTCGCGCGCGTCGACGAGCAGACCGGCTACCGCTTCGGTGCATTGGAGTCCGAATCCGGTCGCGACGACGACACCACCTTCGTCGTCGTGACGCTTTCTGGCGGCGGGACGCGCGCGGCCGCACTCGGCTACGGCGTTCTCGAGGCGCTGCGTGACATGCCGATCGGCGGCGGGCGCACGCTGCTCGACGAGGTCGATCTGATCTCGTCGGTCTCCGGCGGGAGTTTCGCCGCCGCATACCTCGGCCTCTTCGGTACCGACCGCTTCTTCGCTGCGTTCCGCAAGGACGTGCTCTACCGGGATCTCGAGGTTGGCCTGCTGCTGAGAATCCTCGCGCCGTGGAACTGGCCGCGCCTGCTCTCGCCGCGATTCTCCCGCTCCGATCTCGCCGCGGAGTACTACGACTCCGCGATCTTCGAAAATCGCAACTTCGACGCGATGCCCCGGCGTCGGCCATTCATCGTGCTGAACGCGACCGATATCACTCTCGGAGCGCGCTTCGGGTTCACGCAGGAGTCCTTCGACCGCTTCTGTTCGGACCTCGGCCCCGTACCGGTCGCGCTTGGCGTGACCGCGTCGTCCGCGTTCCCCGTCGCCTTCCCACCGCTGACGTTGCAGAGCTGGCCCAAGGAATCCTGCGGCTATCGCCTGCCGGAATCGGTCGAACTGGCACAGAACGACTACGACGTTGCGCCCCAGCGCTGGGCGCTAGCAAGGACGTGGCGTTCTTACGGGGAACGAGACCGGGCGTGGATACACCTGAGCGACGGTGGCATCGCCGACAACATCGGTCTACGCGCAGTCGACGAGAGCGTCGTGCTGGGGACGCCGCCGCACATTCTCTCCAAAGCGAGTACCGGCGAGATCAAACATCTCATCGTGATCGCGGTAGACGCGATGCCGCGCGGCGAGCCGAAGGCGGACGCCAGCCCGCGCGCGCCTGGGTTCATCACTGTGCTCGACGCCGCCGCAAGCAAGCCTATGGAGAACTATTCGTCGGATACCGTCCAACGCGTTCGAGACTGGTTCGCCGTGTGGGACGCGGCCTCCAAGGACTACGACCACGCGCGCGCCTCCTGCGAGGCGACTACCGCAGCCTGCACCGTGCAGGGAGGGCGCTCGTGCCGCCAACGCGTTGGTGAGGTCTGCCGAGAGAAGTTCGGCGCGAGCGAGCAGATGAAGCCACCCCATCCCGAGCTCTCGCTGATCCACGTTCGCTTCGACTCGATTCCGGGAGACGAGGTCCGCGAACGCCTACAGACCGTTCCCACGCGTCTTCGGCTCCCGCGCGAGGACGTCGACGAACTGATCCGTTGGGGGCACAGGCTGTTCGAGCAATCGATGGCGCGCGAGGGTCTTGCGGATCGGCTGCGCCGCTAGATTCCCAACAACAGCGCGCGCACGGCACGCGGCACCTCGTCGATCGACGCGAGGAACTCGTGCACGCGCAGCGCGGCGAACTCTTCGCGGCGCGACGGTCCCGTGAGCACCGCGACGAACGCGACGCCCGCGCGTGTCGCCGCCTCCGCATCCACCGGGTGATCGCCGACGTAGAGCGCGCGCTCGGTTCCGACATCGAGGCGCGCGAGCGCTGCGTGCAGCGCATCGGGTGCGGGCTTCGCCGCCGCCACATCGTCGTGCCCGATCACGACGTCGAATAGCTTCGCTACGCCGTCGCGTTCGAGCACGCCCTCGATGTGGCTCCGCTTCTTGGTCGAGCAGATGGCGGTGGCAAGCCCAGCATCGCGGCAAGACTGCACCGCTTCGAGCGCGCGATCGAGGAAGCGCGTGTTCGCCACCATCACGTCGGCGGCGCGCTCGCGGAACGCATCGAAGAACGCGCGCGCGACGACGGGATCTTCGACGCCGTGGAGCAACCGCAGCGCCTCGTCGAGCGTGAGGCCGATCGTGCGGCGCACGCGCTCGGGCTCGACGTTCGGCAATCCCACGCGCTCGAACCCATGCGCGAAGCATTCGATCACGCCGGCGGACGAGTCGGCGAGCGTGAAGTCGAAGTCGAAGAGCACGGCGCGCATCGGGCGCGAGGTTGACCGGAATGGAGTGCTGGGTCCAGATCTCACGCGAGCCTATACTGCGGCGCGATGTTGTGACCGAATCTGCCACAACATCATGTAATCCTACAGCGTGAGAATTCGGAGGAACCCGATGAGCGATCGAAGCGCCATCGAGTGGACGGACGCGACGTGGAATCCGGTTCGCGGCTGTACGAAGGTCAGCCCGGGTTGCAAGCATTGCTATGCGGAGACATTCGCCGAGCGATTTCGCGGCGTCCCGGGCCATCCCTTCGAACAGGGCTTCGATCTGCGGTTGGTCCCTGGCAAGGTCGATGAGCCGCTCCGTTGGCGCGAGTCGAGGCGAATTTTCGTCAACTCGATGAGCGATCTTTTTCAGGACGACGTGCCGGCATCGTTCGTTGCATCCGTCGGTCGGGTCATGGAGCAGGCGAACTGGCACGTCTTCCAGGTCCTCACCAAGCGGCACGAAAGGATGCGAACGCTCCTTCGCGGCGAGCTGGAGTGGATGAGCCGACTCCCTCACGTCTGGTATGGCGTCAGCGTCGAAGACAAGAAGCACGGGCTCCCGCGTGTGCGAGCTCTCCGAGACACGCCGGCGCAGGTGCGCTTCCTCTCGGTCGAACCGTTGCTCGAGGATCTTGGACGAATCGATCTTGGTGGAATCGATTGGGTGATCGTTGGCGGCGAAAGCGGTCCGGGTGCGCGCCCAATGGAGGAGCGCTGGGTGCTGTCAATCAGAGACCAATGCGAGCGCTCCGGTGTTGCGTTCTTCTTCAAGCAGTGGGGAGGAAAACGCAAACACCTGACGGGACGCACGCTTCAAGGCCGAACGTACGACGAACTCCCCCTGGAAGCCGCGCGGTGAAAGATCGCTCGTCAGAGCCGTTGCGGCCTGATGGACTCGCTCTGCCGGAAGTAGGCGAGTGGGCCGAGATGAAGTACGAGCTCGTCGAGCACTTCTCGCAGATGGTTTCCACTTCGATGAAGGGGAAATGGACTCGAGCCTATGTTGATCTCTTCGCGGCCGCGGGCTGGGCCCAGGTAAAGGGAACCAGCCGCATCCTCCGTGGTACAGCCACGAGTGCTCTCGGAGTCGATCCGCCGTTCGATCGCTACGTCTTCTGTGACATCGACCCGACGCTGCTAGACGCGCTTCAGGTACGCGTGAGTCGCGACTTCCCAATCGCCCAGGCCTGCTACGTGCATGGTGATTGCAACGAGGAGATCGACCGAGTCATCGCCGCGCTACCTGAAGAGGGTCGAGCGTCCTCGGTGCTGAGTTTCTGCGTCGTCGATCCTCGCAACACGGGAGATCTGCGATTCTCGACCATTGAACGCTTGGCATTCGTTGAGCCGGGCGTCGAGCGCCGGATCGACTTCTTGGTGCTGATTCCGTCGTTCATGGACGCTCACCGAGAGCAGGACTACTACCTCGATCCCTCCAGCGCTCGACTGGCGCAATTTCTTGGCAATCCGTCGTGGCGCGACGCTTGGCACGACGAGAGCGGCCGCGGGCACCCCCGGAACTTCGCAATCTTTCTCGTCGACATGTTTGGCCAGTCGATGCAGCGGCTCGGATATCGGTGGGATCTCGAGAACGCCATCCTCATAACGAAGGGACAGCAGAGCCTCTACCACCTCGCTTTCTTCAGCCGGAGCAAACTAGGCGACAAGTTTGCGCGTGAAGCTCGCAAGTCCGCATCGAAACAGCGCCCGCTTTTCTAGCGGTGGACGAGTCGGCGAGCGTGAAGTCGAAGAGCACGGCGCGCATCGGGCGCAGGGTTACGGCGTCGCGGGCGGAGGTCCAGGGGCGCCGCTCAGCGATTCGAGGAGCGCGCGCGCCTGCGGATCCTGCGGCGCGAGTTCGACGAGCACGCGCGCCCATTTGCGTGCGGCAGCGAGATCGCCGCGTTCCTTGGAGATCGTGGTGAGCGCAGCGACGGTGTCGATGTCGCCGGGATGCTGTTGGTGCGCGCGTTCGAGCGCCGCGATCGCGCGTTCGCCCTGGCCGGCACTGTTCAGTGCCACCGCGTAGACGTAGGCGTAGCGGTCGGCGTCGGGATCGAGTTCGGTCGCGCGCGCGAGCGCGGGCAGCGCGTCGGGCAGCCGCTTCGCGCGCACCAGCGCGAGGCCCAGCGCGTGGTGCAGATCCGCCGCGTCGGGCGCGACGGCGAGTCCTTCGCGCAGCACACGCTCGCTGTCCGCGTCGCGACTCTGCAAGCGGTAGACGTCGGCGAGGTTGACGTAGATCGCGGGCAACGCGGGTGTGAGTCGCAGCGCGGCGCGATAGAGGCGCTCGGCTTCGGCGGCGTCGCCGGATTCGATCGCGAGCACGGCGAGGTTCATCAATCCCTCGGGCCGATCGGCGTTGAGCATCTGTGCGGCGCGATACTCCTCGAGCGCGGAACCCACCAGTGGCCGCAGCGCTTCGGGCACTTGCGTCGCGGGCAGCGATGCGAGCGCGCGCGCTGCATCGCTTCGCACCGTGCGCACTGGATCGACGAGCAGCGGCGCGGCGAGCGGCACGCGCATACGCGGATCGATGTCGGCGACGGAGTTCAGCGCGGCATCGCGCAGCAGCGGATCCGGATCCGCGAGCGCGTTTTGCAGCACCGGCCCCGAATCCGGCGAGAGGTGCGCGCGCAGCAGTGACAGCGCCGTCGCGCGCGCGATCGCCGGCTGCGCGGGATCGCTCGCGAGCTCGATCAGCGCGCGCTCGGCGCCCGGCAGATTGCGGCGGCCCGCGTCGATCGCCTCGCCATAGTGCTTCGTGTTCGCGCGCGCCGGGCCGAACCATTTTGCGGTCGCGTCGGCCGCCCATTGCGGCGACTCTTTCGTGTGGCAGCCGTTGCACGCGTTTGGCGTTCCGATCTTCACGGTCAGATCGGGGCGCGGCGCGCGGATCGCGTGATCGCGGCGCTCGTCGATCCCCATGTAGAGCTTCGCCGGCATGTGGCACGCGATGCAGCTCGCGCCCTTCGAGTTCGCGGGATGATGGTGGTGCGCCGGCGTCGCAAACTTCGCGGGCAGATGGCAATTCGCGCACACCGCGTTCGGATCACTCGTCACGTCATGGAGCTTGCCGCTGTGCGAGTCGTGGCAATCGCTGCACGTGACACCGGCCGCGTGCATCTTGCTCTGCGAGAACGAGCCGTACTCGTAGACCTCGTCGAGGATCTGCCCATCCGCGTGGTAGAGCTGCGCGCCGAGCAGCGCGGGCCGATGCGTATCGAGCAGCGGCTTGCCGAAGACCTGGTCTTCAGAGACGACGCCGCGTCGCGCATGACAGGGCGCGCAGGTCTCCACCTCGACGTGCGATGCGAGCGGCGGATTCCGCTTCGCAATCCCCGTCGCGGGATTCATCACCCAGCGCGCCGGATCGCGGCGCGGGAGTTCGACTTCGAGCCCGCGCTGCGGATCAGAGTCCGGCCCGCGGCTCGCGCCCGCCTTCGCCCACGCCACGTGATTCGAGCCCGGCCCGTGACACGCTTCGCAGCCGACGTTCAGCTCCGACCACGTCGTCGCGTAGTGATCCGTTTTTGCGTCGTAGTTCTTGCGCAGGTTCGTCGAGTGGCACGCGGCGCACATCTGATTCCAGTTGCCCGTGACGCCGGTCCAGTGCAGCAGATCGCCCGGCGGAATCTTTTCGTCGGGCTGCAGCGAGAACCAGCGCTGGCCGCCCTCCGCTTTCGGCCGCGTATCCCACGCCACCGACGGTGCCTGGTAGCGCCCGTTCGGAAACGCGACGAGGTACTGCTGCAGCGGCGCGACACCAAAGGTGTACGCGACCTCGAAGTCCGCGAGCTTGCCGTCGGGACCCTCGGTGCGGATCCAGCGCTTGCCGTCTTTCTTCGTGAAGGTCGTGGTGACGCCGAACTGGGTCAGCGTCGCGCCCTCGAAGTTCCCGAGCACCGTCGCATCGTCTGCGACCTGCATCGCCAGCGCGTGATGCGAACCGCGCCACGCCGCGTCCGCCTGTGCGTGACACCCGCTGCATTGCGCGCTGCCGACGAAGCTCGCCGGCGGCGCTGCCTGCGCCACGTCGATCGCGATCAGCAAGATCGCAATGGCGATCTCGGAAACACGGAGCTGGGACACTTCGTTCGCCTCGATGAGCGCGTCGGATCCGCGCGGGGCGTATTGAAGCAGATCGCCAGTGGAAGCGATTCGGTCACTCGGTGCAGCGCCTGGTCGCTCGCGAAATATCGGTGGAGGCTCCGAACTTTCGGGATGCGATCTGGACGAATCTGGATAGAGTCCAGACTCGGACCATGCGATGGAGTACGCGACGCGGGGTTCTCGGCAGGCACTCGTTGCCAACTCATCCATCAATTTCTCTCGAGGAGTTTCCCGATGACAAGAATTGCTTCACGGCTCGCAGCTCGTCTGGTGATCGGCGCCGTCCTCGCCGCTTGCGGTGCGGGACCAGCCTTCGCCGCCGACGCGAAGCCCAACATCCTCTTCATCATGGGCGACGACATCGGCTGGATGCAGCCGAGCATCTACCACCAGGGCCTGATGGTCGGGGAAACGCCCAACATCGACCGCATCGGGCATGAGGGTGCGAAGTTCATGACCTACTACGCCGAGCAAAGCTGCACGGCGGGGCGCACCGCCTTCTTCACTGGCATCACGCCGCTGCGCGCCGGGATGATCCCGCCGCAATTGCCCGGCAGCCCGTCCTTCTTGCAGCCCGGCACACCGTCGCTGGCCAAGTTCCTGCTCGACCTCGGTTACAACACCGGCGAGTTCGGCAAGAACCATCTGGGCGACCACTCGGCGGCGCTGCCGACGGCGCACGGATTTCAGGAGTTCTGGGGCTACCTCTACCACCTCGACGCGATGCAGGGCGTGAGCTTCCCCGACATCAACAAGACTCCGACCGAGCAGGCCATCGTGCCGCCGTGCAAGAACACGCCGGTTCCCGGCCTCAGCGACCCCCCGGGCGCGGTGGATGCGAAGACCGCGTTGTGCATGACGCCGCCGCGGCCGGTGATCGCATGTGCGTCTTCCGACGGCACCGAGAAGAATCAGAGCTGCAAGGACGAGGGGCCGATGACGCTGGAGCGATCGAAGACCGCGGACGAGGAGATCTCGGCCAAGGTCGTCGACTTCCTCGATCGCAACGACCCGAAGAAGACCAACAAGCCGTTCTTCGTCTGGTACAACCCGGCGCGCATGCACATCACCACCATGCTGTCGGACAAGTACATGGCGATGGTCGGTACGCCCGGCGGCAAGGACTGGGGCATCAACGAAGCCGGCATGAAGCAGATGGACGACAACATCGGCCTCGTGCTGAAGAAGCTCGAAGACATGGGCCAGCTCGACAACACCATCGTCGTCTTCACCACCGACAACGGCGCCGAAGTGATCACCTACCCCGATGGCGGCAACACGCCCTTCAAGGGCGGGAAGTTGACGACCTGGGAAGGCGGCATGCGCGCGCCGGCGGTCATCCGCTGGCCGGGCCACATCAAGCCGGGCACCGTTCTCAACGACATCTTCGCGTCCTACGACTGGATGCCGACTCTGGTCGAAATCGCCGGTGGCGCCAAGGGCAACGACCTCAACGCGCAGATCATGGCGGGCAAGTATCCCGGCATCGTCAAGACCAAGCTTCAGGGCGTGAACCAGCTCGACTATCTGACGGGCAAGTCGGAGACGTCGGCGCGTGACACGTTCTTCTACTACGGAGGCCCCGTTCCGTCGGCAGTGCGTTACAAGAACTGGAAGATCTACTTCGCGATGGCATCCGAGGCCGCGACCGGTGGCTTGTTGGGCGTCCATACCTTCCATTGGCCTTTGGTCAACAACATCAAGCGGGATCCCTTCGAGGGTTCCGTCGGTTTCGAACCGAAGACGCTCCTCGGCCAGGGCGGCGCACTTGGTGGCCCCGTGACCGCCTATATCTACGACTGGAACATCATTCCCATCGGTCAGGCGCTGTGGCTGAAAGAACTCGAGTCCTACGGACCGTACCCGGCGCTGCAGTCCCCGGCCTCCTACAGCCTGGCCCAGGTACTCACGGAGGTACAGGAACAAATGGCGAGAACTCGCGCCAAGGGAGACTAGGACGTAGCGAGTCAGGGAAGCTTGGGGAAGCCATACGTGACGTGCCGAGCGGGCGGCCCAAGAGGGTCGCCCGCTTTCCTTTCAAGCGAGGGAGATTCGACGATGAAAAAGCGACCAGCAGGTGCTCGAATACACCAAGGCCGGTAGCGGCCCGCGGCTCGCGATGTTGGTGCTGCACGACGACGACAAGCGCGAGTACGCCTACGGGCCCGACTGGAAGCGGATCTTCGCGTTCGAGCAATAGCGTCTCGGACGGCACTGAATCCACCTACGAGGGGAGTCACCATGAGTACGTCAATACGCTGCGGTCTGCGCATGCTTGCCACAGCGACCGCGCTGCTCTTTGCCACGGCTGCGGCGCATGCCGCGGACAAGCAGCCCAACATCCTCGTCATCTGGGGCGACGACATCGGCTACTGGAACGTCAGCACCTACAACCAGGGCATGATGGGTTACAAGACGCCGAACATCGATCGCATCGCCAAGGAAGGCGCGGCGTTCACCGACTGGTATGGCCAGCAGAGCTGCACCGCGGGGCGCGCCGCGTTCATCACCGGTCAATCGCCGTTCCGCACTGGCCTGTTGAAGGTCGGGCTGCCCGGCGCCAAGGAAGGGCTACAGGCGCGCGACGTCACGATCGCCGAGCTGCTGAAGGCGCAGGGCTACACCACGGCGCAATTCGGCAAGAACCATCTCGGCGACCTCGACGAGCACCTGCCCACCGCGCACGGCTTCGGCGAGTTCAAGGGCTCGCTCTACCACCTGAACGCCGAGGACGAGCCCGAGCACGACGACTACTTCAAGGATCCCGAATTGAAGAAGCGCTTCGGCACGCGCGGCGTGATCCATTCGTGGGCGAACCCGGACGGCACGCAGAAGATCGAGAGCACCGGCCCGCTAGACAAGAAGCGCATGGAGACCGTGGACGCGGAGTCCACCACCGAGGCGATCCGCTTCATGACGGAAGCGAAGAAGGCGGACAAGCCGTTCTTCCTGTGGTGGAACTCGACACGGATGCACATCTGGACGCGACTCAAGGAAGCGTCGCGCGGCAAGACGGGTCTCGGCATCTATCCGGACGGCATGGTCGAGCACGACGCGCAGGTGGGCGAGATCCTGAACGCACTCGACGAACTCGGCCTCACCGACAACACCCTCGTGATGTACTCGACCGACAACGGCGCTGAGAAGTTCACCTGGCCCGACGGCGGCACGTCGCCTTTCCGCGGCGAGAAGAACACCAACTGGGAAGGCGGCTTTCGCGTGCCGACGGCGATTCGCTGGCCCGGCGTCGTCAAGCCCGGCACCGTGTTGAACGACATCTTCGCGCACGAAGACTTGCTCCCCACGATTCTGGCCGCCGCTGGTGTGCCCGACGTGAAGGAGCAGCTCTTGAAGGGCATGAAGGTCGGCGACAAGACCTTCAAGGTCCATCTCGACGGCTACGACATCACCGACACGCTCGCCGGCAAGACGCCGAGCCCGCGCAATGAGTTCTTCTACTTCAACGACGACGGCCAGCTCGTGGGCTTGCGTTACAACCAGTGGAAGATCGTCTTCGCCGAGCAGAAGGCGCATGGCGCCGACGTGTGGCGCGAGCCGTTCACCACGCTGCGCGCGCCGAAGATCTTCAACCTGCGCTCCGATCCGTTCGAGATCGGAGATCACGAAGCGATGGACTGGAACCGCTGGTGGGTGGAGCACATCTTCCTGCTCGTTCCCGCGCAGCAGTACGTAGGACGATTCCTCGGCACGTTCCGGGAGTTCCCGCCCAGCCAGAAGGGAGGCACGTTCGCGCTCGATTCGGTGCTGGAGTCACTGCAAACACCGGGGCGTGAGAGCAACTGATTCGGCGATCCGAGCCGTAACGACCGAGTCGGACGTCACGCGACGACCGGTCGCGACGAGGGGGAGCAGAGTTGAGACGAGCAATCATCGCGTTTGGCTTGCTGGCGGCGATCGCGCTGGCCACTTCTGCAGGCGCGCAAGAAGTGCTGCCGCGACCCGATCCGCCCTTCGGCGGCCGCATCGGCGTCACGACACAGGATTCGGTCAAGGACTTCCCGAAGGAAGTCGAGGCGCCGAAGGGCGCACCGAACATCCTGGTGATCCTCACCGACGACGTCGGCTTCGGCGCGTCGAGCACCTTCGGCGGACCGATCCCGACACCGACGATGGATCGACTCGCGCAAGCGGGCCTTCGCTACACGCAATTTCACACCACGGCGCTCTGCTCGCCGACGCGCGCCGCGCTGCTCTCCGGCCGCAACCACCACTCGGTCGCGACGGGCGTGATCATGGAAGCGGGCACCGGCTTCCCCGGATACAACACGCTGATGCCGAAGAGCGACGGTACCTTCGCCGAGGTGCTGCGCCTCAACGGCTACAACACGGCGTGGTACGGCAAGAACCACAACGTGCCGGACTGGCACAGTAGCCAGGCGGGTCCCTTCGGCCTGTGGCCGACGGGCTTGGGCTTCGAGTACTTCTACGGATTCATCGGCGGCGACACGAGCCAGTGGAATCCCGCGCTCGTCGAGAACATCAAGCCGATCGAGCCGCCGCACGACGACCCCGACTACTTCTTCGATGTAGACATGGCGGACAAAACGATCGAGCGCATCCGCATGCTGAACTCGGTCGCGCCACAAAAGCCCTGGCTCGTCTACTACGCGCCCGGCACCGCGCACGCGCCGCACCACGCGCCGAAGGAATGGATCGCGAAGTACAAAGGCCAATTCGACCAGGGCTGGGACAAGGCGCGCGAGGAGACGCTTGCGCGGCAGAAGCAGCTCGGCGTCGTGCCTGCGACTGCGAAGCTCACCGAGCGTTCCGCCGGCATTCCCGCGTGGGACTCGCTCGACGCCGACCACAAGAAGGTCGCCGCGCACATGATGGAGGTCTACGCCGCCGCGCTCTCGCACGCGGACACGCAGATGGGTCGCGTGCTCGACGCGGTCGATGAGCTGGGCGAACTCGACAACACGCTCGTCATCTACATCCAGGGCGACAACGGCGCGAGTGCCGAAGGCGGTTCGAACGGTCTGCTCAACGAGATGACTTTCTTCAACAACATCCCCGAAGACTTCGCCGAAGTGCTGCGCCGCATGGACGAGCTCGGCGGGCCGATGACCTTCAACCACTATCCGATCGGCTGGGCGCACGCGATGGACACGCCGTTCCAGTGGACCAAGCAGATCGCGTCGCATTTCGGTGGCACGCGCAACGGCCTGGTGATCTCGTGGCCGGCGCAGATCAAGGCCAAGGGCGGCATCCGCACGCAGTTCCATCACGTGATCGATCTGTATCCGACGATTCTCGAAGCGGCGGGCGTGCAGTCGCCCACCGAGATGAACGGAATCGCACAGTCGCCGGTCGAAGGCGTGAGCATGGCCTACACGTACGCGGATGCGAAGGCGCCATCGCAGCGTCGGACGCAGTACTTCGAGATGCTCGGCAACCGCGCGATCTACCACGACGGGTGGGTCGCAGCGACGACGCCGCCGACGCCGCCGTGGGTCGCCGTCGCGGGCGACGTGCCCGTGCTCGACTACAAGTGGGAGCTCTACAACGTCGCCGAAGACTTCAGCCAGGCGAATGATCTCGCCGCGAAGGAACCGGCCAAGCTCGCCAATCTGCAAGAGCTGTTCATGGACGAGGCCACCAAGCACCAGGTGCTACCGCTCGACAACTCGAAGGTGCAGCGCCTCGACACGACGAACCGCCCGAGCCTCACGCGCGGCCGCAACGTCTTCACCTACTACCCGGGCGCCGTGCGGATTCCCGAAGGCGCCGCGCCCGACGTGAAGAACAAGTCGTTCCTGGTCACGTCCAGCGTCGAGATTCCCAAAGGCAGCAGCGACGGCATGCTGATCACGCAGGGCGGCCGCTTCGCGGGCTGGGGTCTCTACATTCTGAAGGGCAAGCCGGTCTACTGTTACAACCTCGCTGGCGTCGAGCGCACCTGCGTCACGGGCAAGAGCGCGCTCGCGCCCGGCAAGCACAACATCGAGATGAACTTTCACTACGACGGCCCGGGCCTCGGCAAGGGCGGCAAGGCGACGCTGCTGGTGGATGGCAAGCCGGTGGCGGAAGGCGCGATCCCGCGCACGCTGGCGTTCCGCATGTCCCTCGACGAGACGCTCGACTGCGGCGAGGACACGGGCACTCCCGTCATGGAGGACTACGTGCTGCCATTCCGATTCCCCGGCAAGATCGACAAGGTCGCGATCCGAATCGGCGATGCGTCGCTGACGCCCGCCGAGCAGCGCGAACTCGATGCGATCCGCGGGCGCGGGGTCATGGCGGAATGACCCGCACCCGTACCCGCAACTAGCCGCAGGCCGCCGGTCTCAGAGCGACCGGAGCATCGAAGCCTCGAGGGCGGCGCTCGTCTGCGCCTTGCCCGCCAAACCTCACTCGGCAATAATGGAACACGTTTCAATTCCGCCCCCCGCCTCGCGCGCCTGCCCCGGAGCCCCCCACCCCGATGCACCTCGACCTCACCGCCGAGCAGCACTCGCTACGCAAGCAGCTCCGGTCCTATTACCGCGACCTCTTCACGCCCGAGCTGCGCGCCGCCCTCAATGCGGAATGGGACGACATGGGCGGCTCGGTCTTCCGCCAGATCGTCGCCCGCATGGGCGCCGACGGCTGGCTCGGCATCGGCTGGCCGAAGGAATACGGCGGCCAGGGTCGCGGGCCGATCGAGCAGCTGATCTTCTGGGAAGAGACCTACCGCGCCCGCGCGCCGCTCCCGATCATCGCCGTCAACACCATCGGCCCGACCGTCATCCGCTACGGCACCGACGAGCAGAAGCAGGCGCTGCTACCCGGCATCCTGCGCGGCGAGCTGCACTTCGGCGTCGGCTACACCGAACCGAGCGCCGGCACCGACCTCGCGTCGCTGACGACGCGCGCCGTTCGCGACGGCGATGACTGGGTCATCAACGGCCAGAAGATCTACACGACGCACGCCCACGACGCCGACTACATCTGGCTCGCCGCGCGCACCGACACCGAAGTGCCGAAGCACAAAGGCATCACGATCATCCTGGTGCCGACGTCGTCGCCCGGCTTCTCGGTGACTCCGATCCACACGCTCGGCGGTGAGCGCACCAACGCAACCTATTACGCCGACGTGCGTGTGCCAGTCGCGAACACGATCGGCCCGGTGAACGGCGGCTGGTCGCTGATCACGTCGCAGCTCAACCACGAGCGCATCACGCTCGCAACGCCCGGCGTCGCCGATCGCGCACTCGACGAAGTGTGGGGCTGGGCGATGAAGACGAAGACCCCGAGCGGAACCCGCCTGATCGACGAGTCGTGGGTGCAGCAGAACCTCGCGCGCTGCTACGCGAAGCTCGACGCGCTGAAGCTGCTGAACTGGCGCTCGGCGTGGTCGCTCGAAGCGGGGCATCCGGCGATGGCCGAAGCGTCGGCGGTGAAGGTGATGGGCTCCGAGTTCTTCGTCGAGTGTTACCGGCTGCTGCTAGAGATCACCGGCGCGTCGGGCGCGATCGTCGCCGGCGAGCCGGGCTGCATGTTCGGTGGCTTCCTCGAACAGGCCTATCGCGGCGCGACGACGCTGACCTTCGGCGGCGGCGTCAACGAAGTGCAGCGCGACATCATCGCCATGGCAGGGCTCGGACTGCCTCGATCGCGGAGATAGGGATGGAACGAGCGGAGCTCGAGGCGAAGCTGAAGACGTTCGCGGGACGCGCCGCGGGTCCGCCGTCGCCGGCGCCCGACGCCGTCAACGAGGCAATGATCCGCCACTGGTGTGACGCGATGGGCGATCGCCTGCCGGTGTATGCCGACGCCGACGCAGCCGCGAAGTCCGTGCACGGCGGCATCGTGGCGCCGCCGACGATGCTGCAAGCCTGGATCCTGCGCGGCATCGCGATGGCCTCGCCGAGCGACGACTATGACGACGGCCAACTCCAGATCGGGCGCATGCTCGTCGATGCCGGCTACCCGTCGGTGGTCGCGACCAACTGCGAGCAGGAATACAAGCGCTACCTGCGGCCCGGTGATCGGCTCGTCGCGGAGACGATCTTCGAAGCGATCTCGGAGCAGAAGGCCACCGGCCTCGGCATCGGATACTTCATCGACACGCGCACCACCTTCCGCGATCAGCACGGCGACGAAGTGGGATGGATGACCTTCCGCATCCTCCGCTTCAAACCCAATCAGCCCGCCGCCGCTGCGGCCGCGCCGGATGCCGCCGCAACACCGACGAAGCCCCGCCGGCTGCGCCCGCCGCTCGGTCACGACAATAAATGGTGGTGGGACGGCATCGCTGCGGGAGAGCTCCGCATCCAGCGCTGCAAGGAGTGCAAGACGCTGCGCCATCCGCCGCGCCCGATGTGCGGCAACTGCCAGTCGCTCGAATGGGATTGGGCGATCGCGACGGGCGCGGGCACGGTCTACTCGTACGTCGTGATGCACTACCCGCCGATTCCCGGCTACGACTTCCCGCTGCCGGTCGCGCTGATCGACCTCGACGAAGGCACGCGTCTCGTCGCGAACGTGGTCGGTTGCAAGGCGTCGGACGTACACGTCGGCATGCGCGTGCAAGCGAAGATCGAAGCCGCCGACGAAGAGATGAACCTCCCCTTCTTCTACCCGGTGAAGTAGCCGCCATGGATTTCTCGACCAGCGATGAACAGAACTCGATCCGCGATCTCGCGCGCGGCATTCTCGACAGCGAGCTTTCGCGCGACCGTCTGAAGGCCGCTGCGGCGACCGCCGACGGCAGCGACGCCGCGTTGTGGAAGACGCTCGCAGAAGCGAACCTGCTCGGTGTCGCGGTGCCCGAGGCGCAGGGCGGCATGGGACTCGGGCTGCTCGAGGTCTGCACGCTGCTCGAAGAGATCGGCCGCGCGGTGGCGCCGGTGCCGGTGCTCGCGTCGCTGGTGCTCGGCGGGTTGCCGATCGCGCGCTTCGGCACTGAGGCGCAGCAGGAACGCTGGCTGCGCGCGCTCGCGTCGGGCGATGCGGTGCTCACGGCCGCGCTCGTCGATGCGGGGTCGGATGACGTCGCGCAGCCGGCGACGCGCGCGCGTCGCGATGGAGCGTCGTGGGTCCTCGATGGGGCGAAGCGACTGGTTCCCGCCGCCGCTCGGGCAGCCCGCATCCTGGTTCCGGCACGCAGCGACGAAGGCGTCGGCATCTTTCTCGTCGATCCGAACGCGGCCGGCGTCGCGCTCACCGCGCAGCGCACCTCCACCGGCGAGCGACTCTTCGACGTGACGCTCACGGGCGTGCGCGTCGCCGCGGACGATCTGCTCGGCGGCGACGCGAAGTCCGGCGCCGCCGCCGCGCGCTGGATCCACGACTGCGCGCTCGCGGCGCTCTGCGTGACGCAGGTTGGCGTCTCGGAGCGCGCGCTCGAGATCACAGCAGCCTACCTGAAGGAACGCATCCAGTTCGGCGTTCCGATCGGTTCGTTCCAGAGCGTGCAGCACCGCGCCGCGGACTGCTGGATCGACTTGCAGTCGATGCGCTGGACGGCCTGGCGCGCGGCGTGCCGGATCGCCGAGGACGAAGACGCGACGCGCGAGACAGCCGTGGCGAAATTCTGGGCGGCCGACGGCGGCTCGCGACTTGCGAACACCGCGCAGCATCTGCACGGCGGGCTCGGCGTGGACGTGGACTACTCGATCCACCGGTATTTCTTGTGGTCGAAGGCAATCGAGTTGTCGCTCGGCGCCGCGACGCCGCAGCTCGTCCGCCTCGGCCGCGACATGGCGACGACCGGTCCGCGGGAGCTGACATGAAGACTCTGCGTTTCGAATCGGTGAAGGTCGGCGACGCGCTGCCCGAAGTGCCGATCCCGATCACCGTGACGCTCGTGGTGGGCGGCGCGCTCGCGTCGCGCGACTACACGCCGGTACACCACGACAAGGCCGCCGCGCAGGCGCAGGGCATGAGCGACGTGTTCATGAACATCCTGACGACCAACGGCCTGGTCGGCCGCTACGTCACCGATTGGGCGGGCCCGGACGCCATCGTGAAGAACGTCGCGATCAAGCTCGGCGCGCCGAATCTGCCGGGCGACACGATGAAACTGGTCGGCAGCGTGAAGAGCAAGGACGACGCGGCCGGCGAGCTGGTCGTGGAAATCGCCGGCAAGAACGGTTGGGGCAATCACGTCACCGGCACCGTGCGGCTCGCGTTGCCGAAGGGAGCTGCCTGATGTCGATCGCGCTGAAGGATCAGGCGGCGATCGTCGGCATCGGACAGACCGAGTTCTCGAAGAACTCGGGGCGCTCGGAGCTGCAGCTCGCCGCAGAGGCGGTTCGCGCCGCGCTGCGCGACGCCGGCATCCATCCCTCCGAAGTCGATGGCATGACCACCTTTACGATGGACACCAACGACGAGATCGAAGTCGCGCGCAACGTCGGCATCGGCGACCTGACGTTCTTCTCGCGTACACCGCACGGCGGCGGCGCGGCGATCGGCGTAATCCAGCAAGCGGTGATGGCGATCGCGACGGGCGTTGCGGAATGCGTCGTCGTCTATCGCGCCTTCAACGAGCGCTCCGGACGGCGCTACTCGACCGGCGTTTCGGAAGCGCTCGTCACCGCCGACTCGATCCACTGGTCGTGGTACATGCCCTTCGGCCTGCTGACGCCCGCTTCGTGGGTGGCGATGTACACGCAGCGCTACATGCACGAATACGGCTGCAAAGCCACGGATCTCGCGCAGGTGGCGGTGTCGGCGCGCAAGCACGCGGTGAACAATCCCGCCGCGTTCTTCCACGGCGTGCCGCTGACGGTCGAACAGCACCAGGCGTCGAAGTGGATCGCCGAACCGCTGCGCCTCTTCGATTGCTGCCAGGAATCCGACGGCGGCTGCGCGCAAGTGTTGGTCTCTGCGAAGCGAGCGCGCGAGATGCGAGCGAAGGGCGCCGTGATTCGCGGCGTCGCGCAAGCGGCCGGCGCCAATCAGGAGAACATGACGAGCTTCTACCGCGAGAGCATCTCGTACTTGCCCGAGATGGATCTCGTCGCGAAGCAGACCTACGAGATGTCGGGACTGAAGCCGAGCGACGTCGATGCCGCGATCATCTACGACGCCTTCACGCCGGTGGTGATGTGGCAGCTCGAATCGTGGGGATTCTGCGGCCGCGGCGAGGCGAAGGATTTCGTGCACGGCGGCAACCTCGAAGTGGGCGGCGCGCTGCCGTGCAACACACATGGCGGTCAGCTCTCCGAGGCGTACATCCACGGCATGAACGGCGTGAATGAAGGCGTGCGGCTGATCCGCGGCACGTCGCTCAATCAACCCGCGAAGAACGACCACGTGCTGGTGACCGCCGGAGTCGGCGTGCCCACCAGCGGCATGATTCTCGGACAACTCTGAAGGAGATTTGCGATGCGTGAAGCCGTCATCGTCGAAGCGCTGCGAACGCCGATTGCCCGCGGCAAGATGGGCAAGGGCGATCTCTCGGGCCTGCACGCCGGGCAACTGCTCGCGAAGGTGCAGTTCGGTCTTTGCGAGAAGGCCGGCGTCGATCCCGCCGACATCGAGCAGGTGATCGGCGGCTGCGTGACGCAGGCCGGTGAGCAATCGAACAACATCACGCGACACGCTTGGCTGTCGGCCGGCAAGACCTTCAAGGCAGGCGGCACGACGGTCGACACGCAATGCGGTTCGAGCCAGCAGGCGAATCATCTGATTCGCGCGCTCGTCGCCGCGGGCAGCATCGACATGGGCATCGCGTGCGGACTCGAGATGATGAGCCACGTCGGCCTCGGCGCGAACGCGATCCACGGCCCTGGCTACTTCCAGACGCCGAACTGGCCGTGGGATCAGGCATCGACGCAGTTCGAAGCGGTGGAGCGCATTGCGAAGAATCGCGGCATCACGCGCGAAGATGTCGATCGCTTCGCGCTCGCATCGCAGCAGAAGGCGGCGAAGGCGATCGCCGAGGGACGCTTCGATCGCGAGACGCTTCCCATCGAAGCGCCCGAACTTGATGACGCCAGCGCGCCAACCGGCAAGACGCGCGTCGTCACGAAGGATCAGGGCCCGCGCGCGACGACGCTCGAAGGGCTCGCCGCACTGAAGCCGGTGTTGCCGGGTGGCATGCACACGGCCGGCAACTCGTCGCAGATCAGTGACGGCGCGGCCGGCGTTCTGTGGATGACGGCCGAGAAGGCGAAGTCGCTCGGACTGCGGCCGCGCGCGCGCATCATCCAGGATGTCGTCGTCGGCACCGATCCCTACTACCTGCTCGACGGGCCGATCGATGCGACGCAGGAACTCTTTCGCAAGACCGGCATGACGATGGAGGACATCGATCTGGTCGAGATCAATGAAGCCTTCGCCGCCGTGGTGCTCTCGTGGGCGCAAGTGATGGGCGCCGACATGGACAAGGTGAACGTGAACGGCGGCGCGATCGCGCTCGGGCATCCGGTCGGCGCAACGGGTTCGCGGCTGATCGCGACGGCGCTGCATGAGCTCGAGCGAACGGGCAAGTCGAAGGCGCTCATTACGATGTGTTGCGGAGCTGCGGTCGGTACCGGGACGATCATCGAGAGGATCTGAGGTCTCTACCGGTTCGACCGCGAGCCTTATGGTTTTCCGTGCCGGCCGCAGGAAGCGGCCGCACCAACACGAGTCAGGGTGCCCCGAGATCTGCGGGAGCTTCGTTCGGAGGTCGAGATGCTCGACGGCAAGGTTGCAATCATCACGGGCGGAGCCACCGGCCTCGGCCGCTGCCACGCGCTCGAACTCGCGCGGCTCGGGGCGCGCGTCGTCGTGAACGATCTCGGTGTCGCCGCCGATGGCTCGGGCAAGGACGAGAGCGCGGCGCGTGCGGTCTGCGACGAAATCAAGTCGCTCGGCGGCGAGGCGGTGCCGCATTTCGGTGACGTCACGAACTGGGACGCGTCGAAGGGAATGTTCGAAACGGCGGTCTCGGCGTTCGGCGACGTCAACATCATCGTCTGCAACGCCGGCTTCATCCGCGACGCGATCCTCTTCAACATGACCGAGCGCGATTTCGACGACGTCGTGCGCGTGCACCTGAAGGGACACTTCTGCGCGCTGCGTCACGCCACGGCGTACTGGCGCGAACGCGCCAAGGCCGGCAACGCCGTCTACGGTCGCATCATCTCGACCTCATCCGAATCCGCGTTCTTCGCACCGCCCGGCCAGGCCAACTACTCGGCGGCGAAGGCCGGCATCGTCGCGATGACGATGGGCGCCGCGCAGTTGATGCAGAAGTACGGCATCACCGCGAACGTGATCATGCCGCGCGCGCGCACGCGGATGAACGATGCGGGGCCGCTCGCCGCGATGTTCAAGAAGCCGGAGGACGGCTTCGACACCTTCGCACCCGAAAATGTGTCGCCGCTGGTCGGCTGGCTCGCATCGCCACTCGCGCACAACATCTCGGGTCAGGTCTTCGTGATCTGGGCGAAGAACGTGACGCTCGCGACGCGTCCCCGTCTCGACACCAAGTTCGAGAGCGACGCGCGCTGGACCGTCGAGTCGCTGCAGAGCACGCTCGGCCCGCACTTCGAGAAGCTCGAGCCGGTGAAGGATGGGTTCACGGTTCCGGCGATGTAGCTCGCGTCGGGCTACTTCGACGCTTTGGAAGGGCCCGGCGGACGCTTCTGCAGCTTCGCCCACTCGTCGCGCAGCGTGACGCAGCGGTTGAAGACGAGGGCGCCCGGCTTTGACTCGAGATCGACCGCGAAGTAGCCGAGTCGCTCGAACTGGAATGCGGTGCCCGGCTCGGCGCTCGCGAGACTCGGCTCGACCCAGCAAGCGGGCAGCAAGCGCTCCGAGTTCGGATTCAGGAACGACGTGTAGTCGGCGCCCGTCGCTTCGGCCTCGGCCATCGGATCCTCGACGCTGAAAAGCGTCTCGTAGAGCCGCACCTCGACGGGCAGCGCGTGCTCCGCCGAAACCCAATGCAGTGTCGAGGCGACCTTGCGGCCATCGGGCGCGTTGCCGCCGCGCGTCGCCGGATCCCAGGTGCAGCGCAGCTCGACGATCTCGCCGTTCGCATCCTTCACGACACCGGTGCAGGTGATGAGACACGCGTAGCGCAGCCGCACTTCGCGGCCCGGCGCGAGGCGGAAGTACTTCTTCGGCGGATCTTCGAGGAAATCCTCGCGCTCGATGTAGAGCACGCGCGAGAACGGCACCGTGCGCGAGCCGGCGCTCGCATCCTCCGGATTGTTCACCGCGTCGAAGTCGAGGCGTTCGCCTTCGGGCAGATTCTCGATCACCACGCGCAGCGGATTCAGCACCGCCATCACGCGCGGCGCGCTGCGATTCAGCTCTTCGCGCACCGAGTGCTCGAAGCGCGGCACTTCGATCGTGATGTCGCGCTTCGTGACGCCGATCTCGCGATTGAAGTTGCGAATCGCCGCGGCCGGCACGCCGCGCCGGCGCATGCCGGAGAGCGTCGGCATGCGGGGATCGTCCCAGCCGCGCACGTGGCCGGCTTCGACCAGCCGCCGCAGCCAGCGCTTGCTCATCACCGTGTGCGTCAGATTGAGGCGCGCAAACTCGGTCTGCACCGGGCGATACGGCACCGAACAGTGTTCAATGCACCAATCGTAGAGCGGGCGATGGTCGATGAACTCGAGCGTGCAGAGCGAGTGCGTGATGCCCTCGATCGCATCCGAGAGCGGGTGCGCGAAGTCGTACATCGGATAGATCGACCAGCGATCGCCCGTGCGGTGATGCTTCGCCTTCACGATCCGGTAGAGCACGGGATCGCGCAGCGGCAGGATCGACGACGCCATGTCGATCTTCGCGCGCAGCGAGCGCGTGCCGGCTTCGAACTCACCCGCGCGCATCCGGCGCAACAGATCGAGGCTCTCGTCCGGCGCGCGATCACGGAACGGTGACGGGCGACCGGCTTCGGTGAGCGAACCCTGATGCGCACGGATCTCGTCGGACGAGAGATCGCAGACGAAGGCGAGTCCCTTCGTGACGAGCTCTTCGGCCCAGGTGTAGAGCTGCTCGAAGTAGTCCGACGCGTAGTAGAGGTGATCGCCCCAATCGACGCCGAGCCAGCGCAGATCGGCCTCGATCGCATCGACGTACTCGACATCCTCGGCGGCGGGATTGGTGTCGTCGAAGCGCAGATGGAAGCGACCGCCGAATTCCTGCGCGAGCGTGTAGTTCAGCAAGATCGCGCGCGAGTGCCCGATGTGCAGATAGCCGTTCGGCTCGGGCGGAAAACGCGTCACGACGCGACCGTCGTTCTTGCCGGCAGCGAGATCCGCCGCGATCAGTTCGCGAACGAAATTGCTGGGCGAGGCGGACGCGGCATCGGACGGTTCGCTCATCCTCGCCAATCTAGGCGATGGGCCGAAACGCGTCACCCGCGCAGGCGTTTGATCGCACGCGCCGCGAGTGCGTCATCGGCGGGGTCGCTCGGCAGTGGGAACGTGATGCCGCTGCAGAGATCACCGAACCACGCGCGCAACAGATCCGGAATCTCGTCGTAGCGCGCGGCGGGCACCAACGCGTCGAGCATCTCGTCGCCGATCGCAGCGCGCATCTCGCCCCAACGACTCTCGCGCGAAAGCTGATGCAGATGGCGACCGACATCGGCGAAGCCATGCACTTCGAGCGCAGGCCAGTACTGCGGCGTCGAGTACAAGAAGCCGAGGTATTCGCGGATGCGTTCGCGCTCGGCCGCCACTGAGGCGGCGTCGCGACCCGTTGCGACGAAACCGCCCGCGACGATCGCGCACGCATTCGCCGCGCGACCCGCGCGCTGCAATCCCTCCGCGACCTTCGGTTGCGCGCGCTCGCGCAACACGCGCGGACTCGCGTTGGTCGGGTGCGTCACGAGCACATCGGCGACTTCGCCGGCGAGCCGCGTCATCAGCGGTCCGACGGCGCCGAGCGCAATGCGAATCGCCGGATGCTCGATCGGTCCGGGATCGAAGAACGGCTGCATCCGCGCGAAGCGGTAGTGCTCGCCGGCGACATCGAGCGGCGTACCGTTTTGCCAGCACGACCAGATCGCGCGCAGCGCTTGCACGTACTCGCGGAGCCGCGGCACCGGCGCCGACCACGTAACACCGAAGCGACCCTCGACGTTGCCCTTCACCTGCGAGCCGAGCCCCAGCTCGAAGCGCCCGCCCGAGAACGCCGCGAGATCCCACGCCGCATACGCCGTCGTCATCGGCGAGCGCGGGAACGCGAGCAACACGCTCGTCGAAACGCGCAACGCCGTCGTGTGTTCGAGCGCCCGCAGCGACATCAGCAATCCATCGTGCACCGCCTCGGGAACATGAAGCCCCGTGTAGCCAAGCCGCTCGGCGCGCTGCGCGTGCGCCGCGACGTCGGCGAGCGAAAGGCGCTGGTCCATCGTGGCGAAGACATCCATCAAATTCCGCCGCGCAGAAAGGTGAGAAAGTGAGAAAGGTGAGAAAGGGGACGGTCCTCGATTGTGACTGGCTGATGACTGGAGGGACAGGCTCCGAGCAAGTGCGTCCCCCGAGTCACCAGTCCGTCACTCTGAGGACCGTCCCCTTTCTCACCTTTCTCAGCGCAGCAGCGACCGACCCCGCGGATCCACCTCGCGCATCGCCATGCGCGGGCCGCGTCGCGGCGGCAGCTTCCCGTCGCGCAGGATCCACTGCACGATGCGCCCGCGCTGCCCGCGCCACGGTTCGAGCAGCTCGAGCATGCGCGCGTCGTCGCCCTTCGCTTCGCCGGTGAGATGAAACGCGACGATCTTCGGCAGGTGGTAGTCGCCGAGCGGCACCGCGTCGGCGTGGCCGAGGCCGCGCAGCATCGCGGAGCGCGCGGTCCAGATGCCGACACCGGGGAAGGCGAGAAGCCGGCGCTCGGCAGCTTCGGCGTCCATCGTCGCAGTTTCTTCGACGCGACTCGCGCGGCGCGCGAGTTCGTGCAGCGTCGCGCCTTGACGTGGCAACGCGCCGAACGCGGGAAACGCGGCGCCGGGAATCGCGAGCAGTTGCTGCGCGCCGAGCGGCAGCCACAAATCCGCGAACGGACCGGGCGCCAACTCCGAGAAGTGACGCACGAGGCCAGCAAACGCGCGCCCCGCTTCCGCGCCGGACACGAGCTGCTCGAGCACGATCGGCACCAGCAACTCGATCACGCGATGCGTGCGCGGCAGTCGCACCGAGCGCGCGCCGGCCGGCAACGTGTCGGGCAGAGCGTCCGCAGCGCCGAGCAGATCGAGCGCGTGCGCGATCGCCCACCCCGCGCCCTCACCCCAGGCGCGCACCTCCGTCGCAGAAAAGTGCAGCGTCGCCGGACCTTCAGGCGTCCGCGTCGCCCGCACCGCCTCGCTCTTCCCGACCCGCAGCGTCACGTCACCGAAGAAGCACCCGATCGAGCGCAAGTGTGAGAAAGGGGACGGTCCTGGATCGTGACTGGCTGGTGACTGGAGGGACAGGCTCGAGTAAGTGTGTCCCCGGAGTCCACCGCCCGTCACTTTGAGGACCGTCCCCTTTCTCACCCCTAGATCAGGGCGAGGAAGGACTGGACGTCGATGTTGTCGCGGGCGCCGAGCGGGGCGAGTTTTTCGCGGAGGAAGGTGCTGAAGGTCGTTAGCTGGTTGTACGTGACCCACTGCAGCGCGGCGTCGTAGTGAAGATCGAAGCGCAGGCGCATCGAGCAGGCGACTGTGGGTTCCGGCTTCAGGTACATGAAGAGGTCGGGGCGCGCGAGGAACGGCAGCACCGTCAGCACCGGCCAGCTCGCGACGCGCGCTTTCGGCGTCGTTGCCGGGAGCTTGCCGATCGCGGCGACGAGTTTCTCGAAGCCCGCCTGCTCGGGCGCCGCTTTCACGAACTCGAGCAGCGCGCCGAAGAAGCGCTTCGCGTGCGGCGCTTCGCCGAGGCCATCGCGTAGCGCGATCAATTCGAACTTGGAGAGCAGCTTCGTCGGACCGATCAGCGCGACCGCCAGCTGTGTGATCTCCGCGACCTCATCCGCCTCGAGCAACTCTTCTGCAAGGCCACCGCCCAGCGTCGAGACGTAGAGTTCGTGCGCGGTCGCCTTCAGCGCACGCTGTTCTGCGTAGGCGGGATCTGCGAAGCCTTTCGGGAACTGCCGCGTGAACTCGGCGATCGCGTCGTCGAGGCCGATGCGCTTCGACTTGCCCTCGAACTTGCCATCGCTGAACGCGGGCAGGCTGTCGAGACGCGCATCCGATTGATTCTCGGGCACCGTCAGCGGCGACTTGTCGATCGCGAGCTTGCGCACGTCCTGGTTGTCGTCCTTGAAGTGGACGAGCACATGCTGAAGCTTCACGTCGAGAACCTTGCCGAGGCCGAACTTCGTGTGTTCGATCAAATGCCCTGCGCGAAGTTCGTTCGTCAGATCTGCCATGGGGTCGGACTCCTCGGGGGCGACGGGGCGCCCTCAGAATTTGCCAAGAATGATTGCCGAAGTCGGTACGCCCGTGCCGGCCGTCACGAGTACATGCTCGACGTCGCGAACCTGATTGACGGCGCTCCCGCGTACCTGTCGTACGCCCTCGGCAACGCCGTTCATGCCGTGAATGTAAGCCTCTCCCAGCTGTCCGCCGTGCGTATTCACCGGAAGCGCGCCGCCGAGCTCGATGCGGCCGTCCTTCATGAAGTCCTTCGCCTCACCAGGCTTGCAGAAACCGAAGGACTCGAGCTGCGCGAGCACGAACGGCGTGAAATGATCGTAGATCACCGCGGTCTGGAAATCGCCCGCTCCGACGCCGGATTGCGCGTAAAGCTGCTGCGCAACGAAGCTCATCTCGGGCAGATCGCCGATCGCGTCCCGGTAATAGCTGGTCATCATCTGCTGATCGACGCTCGCGCCCTGCGCAGCGGCGCGGATCACGACCGGAGGCTGGCGAAGGTCGCGCGCGCGCTCTGTGGTGGTGACGATCACCGCAACCGCGCCATCGCTCTCCTGGCAGCAATCGAGGAGCCGCAGCGGGCGCACGATCCAGCGCGACGCCTGGTGATCCTCGAGCGTGATCGGCTTGCGGTAGAACCACGCGTTCGGGTTCGTTGCGGCGTGTTTGCGACACGCGACCGAGACGCGACCGAAATCTTCGGTGGTGGCGCCGTAGTCGTAGAGGTAGCGCTGCGCCTGCATCGCGACCCACGACGCTGGCGTCATCAAACCGAATGGTGTGTACCAGCCGAAGTGCGCGGTCTCGGTGGTGGCGACGTTCGACTGCGGCGTCGAGCCGATGCCGAAGCGCTGCTGCGAGCGCTCGTTCATCGCGCGATAGCAGACCACCACTTCCGCCGCGCCGCTCGCCACCGCGAGCGCGGCTTGCATCATCACGCCGCACGCCGCGCCGCCGCCGTAGTGGATGCGCGAGAAGAAGCGCAGCGGCCCCGCGCCGATCGCGCGCGCGACTTCGATCTCGGGGTTGTTGTCCATCGTGAAGGTTGCCAGGCCATCGACGTCGCGCGGCTCGAGGCCGGCATCGCCGAGCGCGGCCATCACCGCTTCGCACGCGAGCCGCAATTCGCTGCGCCCCGAGTTCTTCGAGAACTCGGTCTGCCCGATGCCGACGATCGCGGCGCGACCCGCGAAGCTCGTCACGACGCGCTCACCCGAAAGCGATGCACCACGAAATCATCGGCGACCTTCTCGAACTCGACCGCGACGGGCATGCCGATCGCAACGTCGTCGGGCTGCGTGCCGACCAGGCGCGATACGAGGCGCGTGCCCTCTTCGAGTTCCACCAGCACGATCACGTTCGGATACTCGAAGGGCGGGATCGGCGGATGATGCGCGATGACGAAGCTGTGCACGATGCCGCGACCGCAGGCTTCGATCGCTTCCATTTCGAAGCCATGACAACCGGGACACATCGGCGTCGGCGGATGCTGCAAGCGGTGACAGCTCGCGCAGCGCTGGATCAAGAGCTTGTGCTGCACGAGTCCTTCCCAGAAGAAGCGATTGTCGTGCGTGATGCCGGGCTTCAGATGCTGCAAAGACGTCTTCCCTTCGCGACGAGCGAACCTTCACGGCTAGAGTAGGCCCGTGCCGGTTCCGCGGGAAGACACGCAAGCGATTCTCGATCGCCTTTCGGCAGCAACGCTGCGTCATGTGCCGAGTCAGCCGTACACGGTCGGCGATCGACTCGAAGAACGCGCCGCGGCGCATCCCGCGAAAGCGTTCGTGTTCTTCGAGGATCGCGTCATCGAATACGGCGCGGCGAACGTCTATGCGAATCGCGTTGCGCACGCGGCGCATGCGCTGGGGCTGCGGCGCGGTGATGTCGCGGCGCTGGTGATGGAGAACCGTCCCGAGTTTCTCAGCACGTGGCTCGGGCTCGCAAAGCTGGGCGTCACGGTGGCGCTGATCAACACGAATGCGCGGGGTCGCGCTTTCGAGCATGCGCTCGCGACGGCGGCGCCGAAGCTCGTCGTCGTGGGCAGCGAGTGTCTGCCGGCGCTCGAAAGTGTCGATGTCGCGGCGCAGCGTCGCTTCGCCGCCTACGTCACGAGCGACAGCGATGCGCCCGCGCAGCGCAGCGCTGCGACGGGTGACTTCGATGCGCTGCTGGCGCGCGCATCGACCGAGAATCCCGATCGCGCGGTGCGCGCGGGGCTCACCGCTGGCGACGATCTCTTCTTCATCTACACCTCGGGAACGACGGGGCTGCCGAAAGCCGCGCGCCTTTCGCACATGCGCTGGCTCGGCGTTGGCGACGGAGTGTCCGCCGTCGCGGGCTACGGGCCGGACGACGTGATCGGCTGCGTGCTGCCGCTCTATCACGGCGCCGGCGGCATGGTGGTGATCTCGAGCGCACTCGCGCAGGGCGCAGCGGTGTGGCTCGCGCGACGCTTCTCTGCGACGCGCTTCTGGGACGACGTGCGCCGCCACGGTGTCACCGGCTTCCAGTACGTCGGCGAGATCTGCCGCTACCTCGTCAATCAGCCCGAGATCGATGGCGAACGCGAACACCGCGTGCGCGTGATGATGGGTGCCGGCATGGGCCGCGACGTGTGGAGCGAGTTCGCGCGTCGCTTCGGCGTGGCGCGCATTCTCGAAGGCTGGTCGTCCACCGAGGCGAATACGTCGCTGATGAACGTCGACAATCACATCGGCTCGTGCGGGCGCATTCCGTTTCCGGAGCGCCACAACGGACGCCTCGTGCGTTACGACCTCGAACGCGACGAACATCCGCGCGACGCGAATGGTCGCTGCACGCTCTGCGCGCCCGGCGAAGTCGGCGAATTCCTCGGCGCGATTCCCGTGCTGCCGGATTCAGGTGCGGGCCGCTTCGAGGGCTACACCGATGCGGCCGCCACCGAGCGCAAGATCCTGCGCGACGTGTTCCAGCCGGGCGATCGCTGGTACCGCTCCGGCGATCTGCTGCGTGGCGACGAGGACGGCTACTTCTACTTCGTCGATCGCATCGGCGACACCTATCGCTGGAAGAGCGAGAACGTCTCGACGCAAGAAGTCGCCGAAGCGCTCGGCGGTTTCGCGGGGCTCGAGATCGCGAATGTCTACGGTGTGCGCGTGCCGGGTGCGGAAGGTCGCGCCGGCATGGCGGCGCTGGTGTTGCGCGATCGCGCGTCATTCGACGGCGCGGCGTTCTTCGCGTGGGTCGCGTCGAAGCTGCCCGAGTACGCAGCGCCGCTCTTCGTGCGGCTCTCGCCCGAACCCGACGTCACGTCCACCTTCAAGCTGCGCAAGGTCGATCTGCAGCGCGAAGGCTACGACCCGGCGCTGGTGCCCGATCCGCTCTGGGTGCGCGACACCGTCGCGCGGCGCTACGTGCCGCTCGATGCCGCGGCGCTGGCCAAGCTCGGCATCGCGCCCTTCGAGGCGTAGCGCGCCACCGAAGGCGGCTTACTCGATCGTGATCGCCTGACGCGGGCAGACGCGCGCAGCTTCTTCGAGCTTTTCGCGCATCGAGTCGGGCGGATTCTCGATCAGGATGTGCAGGAAGTCGTCGTCATCGACCTTGAAGACTTCCGGGCACACTTCCATGCAGCGCGCGTTCGCTTCGCAGAGATCGAAGTCCACCACGACCTTGAGAGCCATCCTGATCTCCTCTCGTCTCGGGAGCCCGTTCGAGCGGGCGGCATCTTACCACCGCCCGTCGCGAGCGGGTATACATCCGTCGTCGCGCGCAGGGGGATTCGATGCGAGAGCCGGTGGCGAGCGAGGAGCGCGATCCCGTGTGCGGGATGGTGGTCACCGCTGCATCGCCGCACACCGTCGTCCACCAAGGCACGCGCTACCACTTCTGCGCCGCCCGCTGCGCCGATCGCTTCCGCACCGACCCCGCGCCCTTTCTCACCACCAATAACCTGACAAAAAATAACCTGACGCCCGGCCCCGGTTCCTACTCGTGTCCGATGCATCCGGAGGTGGTGCGGGAGGGGCCGGGGGATTGTCCGATTTGTGGGATGGCGCTGGAGGCGATGACGCCTCGGCTCGATGAGGGGCCGAGTGAGGAGCTCGTCGTGATGCAGCGGCGGCTGCTCGTCTGCGCCGTGTTGACGCTGCCGTTGTTCGTGATCGCGATGTCGCACGGCGCGCTTGCGTTCGTGCAGCTCGCGCTCGCGACGCCCGTCGTACTTTGGGGCGGTTGGCCATTCTTCGTGCGCGGCGCGGCATCGCTGCGATCGCGTCATCTCAACATGTTCACGTTGATCGCGCTCGGCACCGGCGCGGCGTATTTGTCGAGCGTCGTCGCAACGCTGGCGCCGGATTTGTTCCCGTCTTCGTTCCGTGATCACGCCAGCGGCGCGCCCATCTATTTTGAAGCGGCGGCGGTGATCGTGACGCTGGTGCTGCTCGGTCAGGTGCTGGAGCTGCGCGCGCGTCATCGCACCGGCGCGGCGATTCGCTCGCTGCTCGCGCTCGCCCCGCGCTCCGCGCGCCGCATCGGCAGCGACGGCAACGAGGAAGACGTCGCGCTGGAGCTGATCCGCGTGGGCGACCGGCTGCGCGTGCGGCCGGGCGAGAAGGTTCCCGTCGATGGCGAAGTGGTCGAAGGTCGCTCGGTGCTCGACGAATCGATGCTGAGCGGTGAATCGATGCCGGTCGAGAAGGGGCCCGGTGATCGCGTGATCGGCGCGACCGTCAACCAGAGCGGCAGCTTCGTGATGCGCGTCGATCGCGTCGGCGGCGCGACGCTGCTCTCGCAGATCGTCGCGCTGGTCGCCGAGGCGCAGCGGTCACGCGCGCCGATCCAGCGCCTCGCCGATGCGGTGGCCGCGTGGTTCGTGCCGGCGGTCGTACTCGTCGCGCTGCTCACCTTCGTGGGTTGGGCGTGGTGGGGTCCCGAGCCGCGCTTCGCATTCGCGCTGGTGAATGCCGTCGCGGTGCTGGTGATCGCGTGTCCGTGCGCGCTCGGCCTCGCGACGCCGATGTCGATCCTGGTCGCAGCCGGCAAGGGCGCATCGGTCGGCGTGCTCTTCCGCGATGCCGAAGCGATCGAAGTGCTGCGCGGCGTCGATACGCTCGTCGTCGACAAGACCGGCACGCTCACCGAGGGGCGGCCGCGCCTCGTCGCCGCGCTGCCGCTGCCGGACTTCGATGAAACCGAGTTGCTGCGCGTCGCCGCCGGACTCGAACGCGCGAGCGAACATCCGCTCGCGGCGGCGGTGCTGGCGGCTGCGCGCGAACGCGGCATTGCGCTCGATGCGGCAACGGAGTTCGAAGCGCGACCGGGGCTCGGTGTCGTCGGCAACGTCGGCGGTCGCCGCGTCGCGCTCGGCAATCTCGCGCTGCTCGAAGCGGAAGGCATCGACGCGACGCCGCTTGCCGCGCAGGCGGAATCCCAGCGCGCGACCGGCGCGACGGCCCTCTTCGTCGCGATCGACGGTCGCGCGGCCGGCGTGCTCGCGATCGCCGATCCGGTGAAGCCGACGACGCCCGAAGCGCTGCGCCTGCTGCGCGAAGACGGCGTGCGCGTCGTGATGCTGACCGGCGATCACCGCACCACGGCGCAGGCCGTCGCAACGCGCCTGGGCCTCGACGAGGTACACGCCGAGGTGCAGCCCGCGCAGAAGGCCGCGCTGGTGGCGAAGCTGCAAGCCGCCGGACACATCGTCGCGATGGCGGGCGACGGCGTGAATGACGCGCCTGCACTCGCACTCGCGCAAGTTGGCATCGCGATGGGCACCGGCACCGACATCGCGATGCAGAGCGCCGGCGTCACGCTGGTGCGCGGTGATCTGCGCGGCATCGCGCGCGCGCGGCGGCTCTCGCACGCCACCGTCCGCAACATCCGCCAGAATCTCTTCTTCGCGTTCATCTACAACCTGCTCGGCGTGCCGATCGCGGCGGGCGTGCTCTATCCCGCCTTCGGCATTCTGCTCTCGCCGATGCTCGCGGCCGCGGCGATGAGCCTCTCTTCGGTGTCGGTGATCGCGAACGCGTTGCGACTGCGACGAGCCGGCTTGTGACGTCGCGCCGCGTGGCCACGGCGCTGCTCACGGCGTACTCCGCCGTGCTGGTGCTCTCCGCCTTCCCGCCGGAGGCACGGCCGCGCTTCCTGGACGTGCCGAGTGAAGTGGCCCGAATCGCGCTGCGTTCGCTCGGGATCCGAGCGGGCGTCGCGGTCTTCGAGACCGGTCGCGACGACCCTCGGATCGTGATCCGCCAGGACTGCATCCGCTTGCGCGGTCGCGAAGCGAACGGGCGGATGATCGTGCTCGCACCGCAGGACGATCACTGCGTGACCGAAGGCGTTCGGGTGATCGTGCCCTGGATGGAGGGCGCCCTGCGGACGCTGGTGTTGCGCTCGCCGCCGGGTCTCGCCGAGCCTTTGATCGGCGACTGGGTCTGCCATGGGCCGCACTGGGATGCGTACGACCTGCGCGAGGTCGAGCTGGTCTGGACCCAACCCTGGCTCGATCTCGTCGATGGACACGAAGGGATCGCGAACGCGGCTCTCGTAGTCTGGCGCTGTGATCCGCCGGGCTTCGTGCGTCGCGTGTTGCGACCCACGGACGCAGACCTCAGCTCGCTCGAGAAAGGCTGAGCCCCATGGCGATGCTTGCCGCGCTCGAGCGCTGGTTTCTCGCTCCGCGTCCGCTGCACGCGCTGATCGGCGCGCGCATCATCTATGGGTCGGTCGTCTTCATCGCTTACGCACTTCGGTTTCCGGCGGTGCAGGATCTCTTTGGACCGAACGGGCTCGGCGGCCCGGCGTTCGTCGAGCGGCTGCCCGATCTGCCTCCGCTCCATCCGGAGATCGTTCCGGCGCTGGACGTGCTGCGTTTCGTTCCGAGCGAAGCCGCGATCTACGCGCTCTATGCGCTGATCCTCGTGGCGTCCGCCGCGTTCGCGCTCGGCTTCTGCACGCGCATCGCCGGCGTGCTGACGCTCGGGCTGCACCTGCTCTTCTATGCGCGCAATCCGATCGCCTACGTCGGTTGGGCTGGCTACCTCAACGGGCCGCTGCTCTACGTCGTGCTCGCACCCGTCGGTCGGCACCTCTCGATCGACGCATGGCTGCGCCGCAGGCGACAGGAACCCGCTGCCTCGTGGTACGCGTCGGGCTGGCAACTGCGACTGCTGCAGATCAATGTGTCCACGCTCTACGTCGTCGTCGGGTGGAGTCGCCTGGACAAGCCCGCGTGGTTCCACGGCGACGTGGTCCAGATCGCACTCACGAGCGCGAACTTCAGCCGCGTTGCGCTTGATTGGAGCGCGTTCGCGCCGCTGCTCGTGCTGGGCACCTGGGGTGCGCTCGCGCTCGAGGGGCTCGCGCCCGTCATGTTGTGGGCGCCGCGGACGCGGCGTTTGTGGGCCTGGGCATTGGTCGCGCTTCACGCGACGCTCGGCGTGCTCACGCACATCGAGATCTGGGCTTGGAGCGCGATCATGATCGCGGGCCTGCTCGCGTTCCTGTTCTCGGACGCGACGCCGGAAACGACAAAGGGGTGACCGCTTTCGCGATCACCCCTTCTTGGGTCGGGTCCCGGGCAATGCCCGGAGCCAAGCTTGCCGACTAGCTGCGGCGGCGGGCGCCGAAGGCCACGAGGCCCGCGAGGCCGGAACCGATCAGCATCAGCGTGCCAGGCTCGGGAACCAGCGCGCTGGTCGTCCCGGTCTGCGTCACGCTCGCCGCAATGGTGAAGCCATTGCCGCAGGCGGCCGCGTTGTCGAGCACGAACGAGCCGAGCGGCGAGGTCTGGCCGGCGCAGGCGAGGGCCTCACCACCGGTCGTCGACACCGAGCCCGAGTTTCGCGACTCGGCACGGAGCCGGAAGCTGACCGTGAGCGTGTCGGTGAACGACTGGGTGCCCGAGTGCGCAATCGCATTCCAGCCATCGAGCGGCGGGTACGGGCCCCACACGTCGCCGTTCAGATCGACCCAGTCCCGGTAGTTGGTCGGGATCTGCGCGACGAGGCTGATCTCGCCAACCGAGGCACCATCGAAGTTCCGGCCGGCGGCGCCGCTGATGTCGGGCACTGCGACGTTGAACGGCGAGCGGGCGAGCCCGCCACCACCGGTCTGGCTGACGTCGCTGCCGAACGAGACGCTGCCGAAGCGAGCGCTCGACACGTTCCCCGCGGACACGTCCAGGATCGCCTGGCCGAGACCGCCAGTGGCCTGCGAGTTGTCCTTCGCAACCTCACCCGCGAGGTTCAGGTTCAGCGTGATCGTCTGGTTCGGAATCACCAACTGCGGGATCGCGCCCGGAGTCGTGTTCCAAGTGCGCGTCACCGTATACGGAATCGTGTACGAGACAAGGACGTCGGCGATCGCGGTCGGGTTCGTCGTGATCCCGTGATCGGCCGAGGCCTGTGCGACGATCGCCAAGTTGGCCGTCGCATCGTTTGCGCCGTTGGTGACGGTCGCAGCGTTCGAGCAGCTGCGATCGCCCGCGTTACCCGACTGAGTGCACGAACCCGTGAAGGTCGGCGTGCCGAAGTTGATCGTGTTCGCTTGAGCCGTGGTGGTGAAGGCCAACAAGGCCAACCCCAGAGCAAATGACAAGAACTGCATCCGAATATCCCCTTCTCAGATGAAGCCGGCCCAAGCCTTCCCAAGCTTGAACTCGGCGAAACCCAGCCCCGGATCCAAAAACGAGTCAGGCCGCCCGTCGAAATGGAAGGGCGGCCTCAACTCGGGTTCGAAAACCCAGAGCCCTTCCCGAGCCGATCAAATAGCAAGACCCGGGCCAGCCCGATCCGCGCTGAAAGAAGCCCGTGATTTCTCCGTAGACCCCTGCAATGAAAGGGAAAGATCGTCGAGAGTGAGCTTCCCCTCGATTCGATCGATGCGCTCAAACCGACCGTGCGGAAGGTGGATTCTCCCCGGATGGAAAATCGTTTCCCTCATCTGCGGGTCGTGACCGCCTCGAATCGGACGCTCGGATACCCTGCCGCGACTCTCCTCGAGGTCGATTCGATGCACGACCGCCGAAGCGCCCTGGCATGCGCCGTCCTCGTGGTCGGGATCGCGCTTCTCTATGCGCCGTCGCTCGCAAACGACTTCGTCTACGACGACCACGAGGTCATCGAGGTCCAGCCGCGGCCGGCTGGGATCGCCGACCTCGCTCGCGTCTTCGCGGAGCCGCACTTCCGCGGGCTTCCCTACTACCGGCCCGTGGTGCGGGCCTCGCTGCTCGCGCAGAAAGCGGTGCACGGCGATCGGCCTGCCCTCTTTCATCTCGGTAACGCGTTGCTGGCCGGTGTCGCTGCCGCTGCGGCCTTCGCGCTGCTGTGGGCGCCGCGACTCGGTGTCGGCATGGCGCCCGCCTGGTGGGCTGCGGCGATCTTCGCGGCGCATCCGGTCGCATCCTCCGCGGTGTACCCGATTGCTTCCGGGCGCGAGACGCTGCTCCCGGCCGTGTTGATCCTCGCCGCCGTCGCCGCGTGGGTGCGCGCGCACCGCCGCGTCGCACTCGCGTGTCTTGCGGCGAGCTTGTTCGCGAAGGAGCAGGCCGCGGTCGTGCCACTGCTCTTCGTGCTCGCCGATGTCTGCGGCGTGGCAACGGGAGCGCCGCGGCGGCGTGTTTCACAAGCTCGGGCATGGATCGAGCGCTACGCAGGGGTGGTCGCGGTGACGCTCGCCTACGTCGCGATTCGACAGCAGGTGCTCGGCGCGACGCACTACGACGTCGCCGTACTCGAGGATCCCGCCGGTCCCCTGCGCTCGCTGCTCTTCGGTCTGCAAGTGGCACTCGCGCCGTTCGCGCAGCTTCACTACGAGCCGGAGTTCGCGCTGTGGTTCTCGCCGGCGCGCATCGCGATCGCTGCTGCGATTCTTGCCGCACTCGGCGCTCTGGCCCGCGTCGCCGGCGCGCCACCGATGCGCGTCGCGCTCTTCTGGGCCGGCTGGTTCGTCATCGCGCAACTTCCCACGGCGAACCTGTTGCAGCAGGAGGCGCCATTCGACGAGCGCTACGCGTTCCTCGCGCTGCTCGCGTTTCCAGCGTTCGCAGCGACGAGCGCGACGGCGCTGTGGTCGCGACCCCGCGCGCGTGTCGCAGCGATTGCAATCGGCGCGATGATCGCGGTGCTGCTCGCCATCGTGACGCTCGGCCGCAGCGCCGCGTTCCGCGACGACGCTGCCTTCGCCGCGCAGTGGCTCCGCACCAATCCTGCGTCGCCGGAAGCGCACCATCTGCTCGCGGTGCTGGCTGCGCAGGAAGGGCGACTCGACGCTGCCGTTACGCACTATCGAGGCGCATTGCGCGCGGCGCCCGATTCGCCCGATCTGCACGTGAACATCGGCGTTGCGCTGGCGCTCCTCGGTCGCGACGCCGAAGCGCGACGCGAACTCGAGGAAGCGCTGCGCATCGACCCAGGCCATCCCGAAGCGCACGCCACGCTCGGAACGCTGCTCGCGCGCGCGGGTCGCCTCGACGAGGCGGTGGCGCATCACCGCGAAGCCGTGCTCGCGGCGCCGCGCTTCGCCGTCGCGCATCAGAATCTCGGCGTGGCGCTCGCGCGACTCGGTCGCTACGCGGAGGCCGAGGCCGAGTTCCGCGAAGCGCTGCGCCTCGACCCGGGCAGCCAGGAAACGGCGCGCAACCTGGCGGCTGCGCTGCGCGCGCAAGGTCGCGCGGGCGAGGCCGACACCATGCTGCGTGCCGGCTCGCTCACGGAGTAGCCGCTTCGAGTCGGCGCAGAATCGCCTGCGGCTCCGCCCAACCGGGGCGCAGCCGAATCGCTTCGCGCAACTCGATTTGCGCTTCGCTGCGATCGCCGCGCTGGGCGAGCAGCACGCCGAGCGCGTAGTGCGCATCGGCGTCGCCGCTCCATTGGCGCAGCGTCTCGCGGAACGCCGCGATCGCCTCGTCGCGATGGCCGAGCTCGGCGAGCGTTGCACCGAGGTTGTAGTGCGCGGCGGCTAGCCGCGGCTCGAGCCGCACCGCTTCGCGCAGTGACGGCAGCGCGTCTTCCAGGCGACCACCGCGGGAGAGCGCGACGCCGAGGCTCGCGTGCGCGTTCGCATGGCGTGGCGCCGTTGCGACCCATTGTTGCGTGAAGGCGAGTTCGTCGCGGTAGTACGCGCCGCGCTGCAGCGACATCGCCGCCAGCGCGAACAGCACCGCAATGCCCGCGGCGGTCGCGAGCTGCGGCCGGCCGATCCGCGCCGCGGCTCGTCGCGCGGCGGTCGCAACCAGCGCCGCGACACCGAGCGACGACACGAACACGTAGCGCTCGGCAAAGAGCGCCTCGAGCGGCAGCAGGTTCGCGTTCAGCAGCATCGCGATCGGCAGCCAGCCCAGCCAGAAGAGCGACTCCGCGCGCGACGGCGCCGGCCGCTCCTGCGGACGCAGCGCGAACACGATGGCCAGCGTCGCGAAGAACGCGAAGAGCGCGAACGCAGCGCGCAGCGGTGAGTACCACGCCGCGAACGCGGGCTCGTAGAAGAGCGCCGATCTCGGTGCGAACGCCGACTGGAGCAGGAAGAGCAGCGCCTCGAGCGGGCCGAATGGATGCGCCTGCCAGTGCGCTGCGAAGCGCGCGAGGACTTCGCCGTCGTCGGGCGCCGGCGGCACGACGGCGCCGCGCGCGGCGAGATAGAGCGCGAGCACGATCGCGAACGGCGCGAGTCGTGCAAGCCACGCCAGAATGCGTCGCCCCGGCGGCTCGGGCGCGAGTCGCAGCAGATCCGCGAGCGCAATCAGCAGCGGCACGACGATCGCCTGTTCCTTACTCCAAAGTGCGCCTGCGAAAAGCGCGACGCTGGCGAAGCGACCGCGCGTGCCGCCGCGCAACCACGCGGCTACGGACGCCAGCATGAAGAGCGCCGGCATCGCGGATTCGCGTCCCGACGCGATCGGATGCACGCACTCGGACGCGATCGGATGCAGCGCAAACGCAGCCGCGGCCCAGGTTGCGGCGCCCGCGGAGAGGCCGAGCGCGGGAGTTCGCAGCAGCGCATACGCGGCGACCGCCACCGCGCTCATCAACAGCGCGTTCACCAGATGAAAAGGCGCAGGCGCGTCGCCGTGTACGCCTTTCTGGAGCAGCAGCGACGCGCGCGTGGTCGGCCGGTAGTAGGGAAGATTCGACTGCGGGAGACCGTGTGGCTCGGCGAACACCTGCAGCAGCGCGCCGAGCGAATGCACCGGCGCCTGCTGGAGGATCACCTCGTGGTCGTCGTACACGAATCCGTTGCGGACGTCGGGCAGGTAGACGAGGAATACCAGCACGGCGATGCCGAGCGGTGCGAAGTGGCGGCGTCGATTGCGCGGAGGCGCGCCCACGCTCACTTCGCGACGCGGTGCTCGACGAGTCGCAGCGTGGTCACCGCGAGGATCTTCGCGTGCGCGCCGTCGGGCAGACGCAGCTCGCCTTCGGTGGTTCCCACTTCACGCACGATCCCGACACCGCGCTGCATCCAGACGACGCGTTCGAAGCGGCCCGATTCGATCGCGGCGCTGCCCTGGAAGACTGGGATGCTTCCGGCGATCGGTCCGCGATAGCGAACCTTCAGGCAGCCGGCGCACGGCGGATCGTCCTTGGCGGCGGCGACGATCTCGCCCTGCAAGTCGACGTTCAGATCGCCGTCGCGGTACATGCCGACCTTCCACGTCTCGCCCATCGTCGTGGTCGGCAGCATGCGCAGCGCAGGCCGGTAGGTGGCTTCGTTCTGGGTGCCGTCGGGGCGGGTCGACGAGGAAGCGAGCAGGCGGATGCCGTCGTCGAACGACAGCACGCGCGCCGAGATCAGCGTCTCTGGTTTTCCGTTGCGAGCCTGCGGTCGCAGCGACGTCGTGTCCCGGATCCGGAACGCGGCGCCGTCGCTGCCGGACGACTCCGCCACCTGCACGGATCCGCCGGAGTGGAACACGCGATCGATCGACGCATCCGCCGGGTGATAGGTGTGATCGCGGTGCACCTCGTACACCCACTGGTTTCCCGCGCTCAGCGGCAGCCAATCGGATTCGACCGGCGACGCGGCGAGCGACGCCCGCGCAATTGCGAACACGACGACCCACGCGAGCGTGGACCTGCACAGCGAGATTCGAGAGAGCAGCATCGACAACGCGCAGTCCTCGCTCTGGTTCCTCGGCGCGCGGAGCTTCGCGCGACCCGCGTGGGCGTGCCAGCTTCGCATCGCGGAGCGCCGCTGCGCTTCAGCGCTGCTGGATTCGTCCCGATACCGGGCGCCGGGTCCGGTAGCGTCGGACTCGTGTGATGGCTTCGAACTACCGGGAATCCCTTGGTGCGCGAATTCCTCCGAAAACAGATCTTCGAGCGATTCCCGCTCTTCTTTGGCGCTGCGACCTGCGTGGCTGCCGTGATCCTGGTGGCCTGGTTGATGGCGCTGCGGTCCGGACCGCTGTCCATGCCGGTGACGACGCTCGTCTGCGTCGCGACTCTCACGGCAGCGGTCGGCGCCTGGGGCGTTCCGCGCCTCACCGTGCTCGCGCGCACCAGTGCGATCGCGCAAGACGTCGAGCGACTGCTCTTCGCGACGGGCTTCGTGCTGATCGCGCTCGCGGCGACGATTGCCGTCGCATCGGCGGCGTTCGGCGTTCTCGCTTCGCTGTTGGCGATCGCCGGGTTGTCGCCGGATACGGGACTCGCGCTGTTCCGGGCGGGCACGCTCTCCGCGGTGTCCGCTACCGGTGTCGCGCTGATCTGGGGCTTTCACATCGAGGGCCGACTCATCGAAGTGACGCAGCAGCGCGTCGAGATCGCGGGCCTCGATACGGCACTGCGCGGCCGGCGCATCGCGCACCTGTCGGACCTGCACATCGGCAATGGTCTCGATGGCCGCCGCCTCGCGGCCCTGGTGGAACGCGTGAACGCGCTCGGCGCCGACCTCGTCGCGGTGACCGGCGATCTCTTCGACAACGACGCGACGATCCTGGCCGAAGGTGCACGCGCCCTCAACGCGCTCCGTGCACCGCTCGGTGTCTACGCGGTGCTCGGCAACCACGATCTCTTCGTCGGTGCGGAGCGCGTCGCAAACGCGATCGCCGAGAACGCCCCCGCGATCGCGTTGCTGCGGGGGCGCTGGGTGGTGGCTTCGGCATCGCCCCCGCTGCTCCTCGGCGGTGTCGATGATCCCGGCGGCGACTGGGCAGGCGACGAAGAAGCGCGCGCGGGCCTCGAGAAGCTCGCCGCCGCGCAACCGTTCGATGGTCCGTCGATCCTGCTCGCGCATCGGCCGGAAGCGTTCCCGATCGCGGCGGCGCTCGGCTTCTCGCTGGTCCTCTCCGGTCACTACCACGGCGGTCAGGTCGCGATCCCGCTCAGCGGTGGCCGCCTCAACACCGCGCGGTTGCTGACGCGCTTCGACCGCGGACTCCACCGCATCGGCGGCGCGGCGCTCTACGTCAGTCGCGGCCTCGGCTTCGCGGGACCGCGGCTGCGTGTCGCGAGTCGTCCCGAGATCGCGCTGCTCGAACTCGCTTGAATGCGGCTCAGCGTGTGAGGTCGCGGAACTCGAGCGCAGGTTCGCGCGGATCGGCGAGCGTCGGCGCGACGTCCGCATAACCGTCCGCAACGACGCGCTTCATGTAGGTGCGCAGTCGCTGCGGCACGTCGAGCTGATCGATGTACTCGGTCATCTGGCGCAGGTAGTAGTGGCGCCCGGCGCGAACCAGCGGCGGATCCTCGGGCTGGTTCACGCGATCGCGCCACGCTTCGTAGGCCTGGTTCGCGCGATCCTTGGGAACACCGCAGAGCATCAGCGTGTTGACGCGTGTGCCGCGCTGAAGCTTCCCGTCCTTCTTGTGGCGACCGATGTAGAGCCGCGCCGCGAAGTGCGCGAAGCCGATGCAGGCGAGCACGCGCATCGGCATCGCCATCCGTGCCAGCGCGACCTTGCCGGTTGCGCGCGACATCTGCATGTGGCGCGCTTCGTCGATCGCGTGGTTCTTAAGGATCGTGCGCACGCCGGGGTGCATGGCGGGTTCGTCGATCGCGCAGCGCTCGACCGTCTTCTGGTTCACGTTCAGCGGGAAGCGCGTGAAGTAGTAGAAGTCGAGGTTGCCGCGCAGCCAGCCGACCAGCGAGTGCGCCTGCACGTAGCGCTCGGAGAGCGACAGCGACACGTTCGCGCGTCGCAAGTCGTCGAGCGTCAAGCCGTGGTGCGCGAGCACCTTCTCGATCACGATCAGGAACGATCGGATGTGCGTCGTCTCCTCGACGACTTCGCGCGCCATGTAGAGCGCGACATCGGCGTCCTCGCGGATGAAGGTCTGCAGCGCGGCCTGGAAGTTGAGGGTGTTGGTGGCGGCTTCGGCGACCGACGTCGAGAAGTAGCTCTGGCAGAACGTCAGCCGATTGAGCATGCGCTGCTGTTCGGGCGCGAGTTCGTGCCAGATCGGCTCGCCGTAGAACCAGGTCATCTCGCGCGGGAAGAGCAGGTGCTCGCCGAGCTCGGCGGCGTCGAAGGCGCGCGCCGGCGCGAGGAAATTCTCGTCGAGGCGCTCGACGTCGCGATCGGACACGAGTTGGAGTCGCCGCGTGAACTCGAAGGTCGTTGCTGCCGACATTCTGCCGGGTCTCCTTGCCGTGGCCGGTCGGCACAGTACCACCAAAGACGGCGATGGGGGTATGATGCCCCGTTCGGCCGCGCAATGGCTGCGCGCGGCCCAGGAGTTCCGATGACGCTGCGTGTGCTTCGCACGATGCTGGTCGCGCCCTCTCGCTACGACGAGAAGGGCGTGCTGGTGTTCCGCATCGGCATCAACCAGAACGGCTCCCTCGGCGCGATCTCGGGATTGATCGAGGACTACAACCGCCGGCATCTCGGAAGCGCCGAGATCCGCTACGACGTCTTCGATGAGCACGTGCGCGAGGCCGTGACGCCGGCGCTGCTACAGAGTTGGAAGCGTGAGGCCGAGCGCGCCGGTGAGCGTTTCGTGCTGCTGGTCTGCGGCATCCAAACCGCGACCTACCCGCGTGGTCGCGACATCGCGCTGATGGCGCGCAGCCTCGGCATCGACGTCGTCGCGGGCGGCGTGCATCTCTCCAGCCACGGGCCGTCGGTGGATTTTCTGACATCGTGCGGCGTCAGCGTCGGCATCGGCGAGGTGGAGCCGATCTGGGATCGCATCATCGCGGATGCGTGGAGCGGGCAGCTCGAGCCGCTGTATCGGATCGCCGAGAGCGAAGGCTTGCGCGTGAAGACGGCGGTGTCCGACATCACCGCGCCGGATCTCGAGCAGCAGACCTTTCCGCACATGCCCCGGCAACACCTTTCGCGGTATCTCAATCCGTCGCATCTCTACATCGATGGCTCGCGCGGCTGCCCGTATCTGTGCAGCTTCTGCAGCGTGAAGAACACCTTCGGGCGTACCGTGCGCGGCCGCGATCCGGTCACTTTGGTCGCGTGGATGGCGGAGCGCGTCGATCGCGACGGCATCCGCTGGTTCACCTTCACCGACGACAACTTCATCCGGAACCCGCGCCACCTCGAGATCCTCGAAGGGCTCGCGAAAATTCGCGCGCAGGGCCGACGTTTCTCGGTCGGGCTGATCCTCGACGTCGAGTCGTCGTGCTACGCCACCGAAGAGTCGCCGCGCGGCGAGCGGACGCGAAGCTTCCTTGCGCTCTGTCGCGAAGCGGGCGTCTCGAATGTGTTCATGGGTCTCGAGAGCACGAACGACGCCGCGCTGCAGGAGATGGCGAAGCAGGTGAACCGCGATCGCAAGGCGAGCGTGGCCGACGCGCCGCGCGCGATCGTCGATCGCTATCGCACGGCGGTGCGCGGCTGGCAGCAGATCGGCGCGTCGGTCGAGTGTGGCTACATCCTCGGCTTCGAGGCGGACGGGCTCGGCGAAGGCACCCGCGCCGCGCGCGACATGGTCGCGATCGGCATCGACATCGTGTCGTTCTACCTGCTGACGCCGCTGCCGGGCGCCGAGGACTACGCGCACGCACTCGAGAAGGGCACGCTGATCGAGCGCGACTTCAACGAGTACTTCCGCAACCGCACGATGGTCGCGCACCCGCGCCTCGCGCCCGCCGAGCTCGAAGCCGAGCTGAAGACGGCGGTCACGAGCTTCTACTCGTGGAAGAACGTGGTGCTGCGCCTCGCGCGCGGAATCTTCGGAATCGGCCGGCCGCGCGTCACGTCGCCGTGGATCTTCGTGAAGCGCCAGGGCGGCTACAAGATGATGATCCTCGCCGGCATGTACACCTACTTCGAGGGCGGCCTCGTTCGCCGTGTTGCGAAGGGCGCGCGACGCGAAGCGGTGACGGACGCGCAAGCGCGCGCGCATTTCCTCGGCACCACTGCGCCGATTCGCTCGCTGCTGCCCGAGTCGATGCTCGACGATTCGCGGATGGATTCGCTGCCGATCCTGCGTCGGCACACGCTCGCGGCGCGATGAAGACGCTGGTCGTCGTTCCCACCTACAACGAACGACCCAACATCGAACGCCTGGCGGCCGGGATCCTCGCGCAGGATCACGACCTGCATCTGCTGATCATCGACGATGCGAGCCCGGACGGAACCGGCGCAGTTGCCGATGCGCTCGCCGCGGCGGACTCGCGCGTTCACGTGATGCATCGAGCGGGAAAACTCGGTCAAGGGTCGGCGTACGTGGAAGGCTTCCGGTACCTCCTCGCGGAAACCGACGCCGAGTTCGCCGTGCAGATGGACGCTGATCTTTCGCACGACCCCGCTGCGCTGCCCGACTTTCTGAAGGCGATCGACGGCAGCGATCTGGTGCTCGGCTCTCGCTATCGCGATGGCATCCGCGTGCTGAACTGGCCGTGGCAGCGGCTCGCGCTCTCGCTCGCCGCGAATCGCTACGCGAGCCTCGTCGCGTCGCTGCCGATTCGAGATCTCACGAGTGGCTACAAGTGCTACCGGCGCAGCGCGCTCGAGCGACTTGGCATCGACGAGATCCAGAGCAGCGGATACGCGTTCCACATCGAGACGACGGTGCGCGCGTGGCAGCTCGGAATGCGCGTGCGCGAGATTCCGATCGTGTTCACCGACCGCACGCAGGGCGAGAGCAAACTCTCGATGCGGATTTTGTGGGAAGCGGCCTGGGTCGTCTGGGCGCTGCGTTTCTCGCGCGCGCGACACCGTCGCGCGTCGCTGCGCTAGCGATCAGTTCTACGGCGCTCGCCGGTACACGAACAGATCGAGACCCGAAAGGCGATGAGCAGGGAACACTCGCTCGAACTCGAAGCTCCGTCCCTCGCGATCCGAGAGCTTCTCGGGAGGCGGCGGGGCCGCGAGCGCAGCGAGGTTTTCGTGATCGAAGGTCGGAGACGGAGACCCGGAACCCCTTTGAAACTGATTCGATGACCGCCAGATCAGCAGCCAATCCACGGGATCGCGCGACCAGGCGTCGTTCGCGACGAAGCGCACGCGTTGCGCGCTCGACCGGTAGTACCCGAGTGAGAGTGCGGCGGGAAAATCTTGATCGCTTCCTACGGCGATCGACGGCGCGTTCGAGCGCGATTCGATGAACGCGACGGCACCACGGACATCACCACGTCCGAATCGGAAGAAGTCGCGTAGATCCAGCGCTGTGCTCGCGAGGAAGAGCGCCAGCACTGCGATTCCTGCCGCGCGGGTGAGCCCGCCGCGACCAATGGCCTCGGCAGCAGCAATCGCGAACAGCAATTGGATGCCGACGATCGGCAGCAGCATGAAGCGCTCCGCGAGTTGATCACGGTCGACTAGAACGAGCAGCGCCGGAATTGCGAACGACACCAGCGCGGCTGGCCGCCACATCATGCAGTCGCGCTGGCGGAGGATCACGGTCCCGATCACACCGGACGCGAGCGCAATCACCGCGAAGAGCGCAGTCGTGATCTCGCCGCCGCCGCCACCCACCGCCAGTGCGAACCCAGACATCAGCACGCGCGGCCAAGAACTCGGCGGTCCGGGGACCCAGGTCAGGACTTGGAGCTGTTGCAGAGCGATCGCTCCGCTGAGGATCGCGGCGGGGAGCTGGAACCGCAGTTGCGCTCGACGGTCTTCCTGCTTGTGAGCGAACACGCACCCGATGAACATCGCGCCTTGGAACGCGATGAATTGCAGGTGAGAAAGAACGCCGAGCACGCACACGGCAGCGAACGCAATCGTCGCCCCGCTCGATTCCTCGCGCTTCGCGCGAACTACGAGCGATGTCGCAGCGAGCATCATCAGGACACAGAGTCCGTATCCGCGCGCTTCGGATCCGTAGACCACTTGCACGGTAGACACCGCGATGACGACAGCGCCCAACTTCGCTGGAAGTGTGCCGAGTGGGCGCAGTGTCGCGTAGGCAAGAAGTGGAGCGAGCGACCCCGCGATGATTGACGGCGCTCTCAGAAGTTGGGGGGGGGGGGCTCCCCAGCGTCATCAGGAACAACGAGTAGAGCGCATGGCTATTTCTCGTGAGAGGTCCCACCAGTAGGTCCGCCGGCGAGCGGAGATGCTGGACCGTCCAGAGGCTCCAAAGCTCATCGACCCAGAGTTCGGTCGATGCGGCCGCGATTCGCATTAGAGCCGCGACGACCAAGACCACTGTCAGGAACAAAGCAGGCTGGCTCATTGATGGATGCTCTCGTCTCGCACGATGCCGCCGATCATTGATGCGGGCGGAATGGGTCAACAGTACCCCGGCGACTACCATGCGCGCGCTTGCCGAATCGATCTCGCACACTGCCCCGCGTCTGGCCCGTTACGGGGTCGCTGCTGCTCGGCGCCTTCGTCGCGACCGCGCTCTTCCCGCCCGCGGGCTCCGAGTTGCCGAGCGAGGCGGCGCGATCGCTCTTCGCGCGGATCTTTCCGGAAGTCCCCAGTTGCTGGATGGCACTGCGGCTGCTGCTGCTCGCGATCGGTGCGTGGCTGCTGTCGCGAACCGATTCGTTGCCTGTCGCGGACGCGCCCGACGCTGGCGTCGCACCTACTTCGCAACAGGTCGGGGCGTCGATCGCCGCGGGGATCGTTGCTCTCGCTTGGGCGCTCGGGCGCGAGCAGCTCTCGCGTGCCGGACAGGTGGCGTTTCTCTCCGCATTGCTGTTGCCCGCGTCGTTGCTGCTGTCGAGTCGCCATGCGCGAGACCTCGTCGGTCGCGTCGCGTGCGGGCCGCGTCGCATCGAATGGCTCCTCGTCGCGCTGTGGCTCGCATGGCGCGTTCCGCTGTCGTTGCACGCGCCACGCGCCGCGGATCTCGTCGATACATGGCTCGGCTTCCAATACGTGCAGGAGGTGGTCGCGACGCCGCGCAACCTGCTAGTCGAGGGTTTTCTGCCAGGCATGAGCGGGCTCTATCTGATCTTGCAGGGCGCGCCGGCGTTTGGCGCGGGCGGGATCCCGCTGTCGTTCACCGCACTGCAACTCGTCTGCTTCGCGTGGATCGCGGTGACGGCGCTCGGTGTCGCTCGACTCACGCGCCTGTGGATCGGTGAGGGCGCCGCGCCGCTCGCCGTCTGCGTCTTTCTCGCGGCGCCGCTGACGTTGATGATGCCGCTCGGGCCGACGCCTTACTTTCTCGGTCCTGGCGTTGGCGTCGCGCTGCTGCTGCTCGCCGAGTCCGTCGTGCGTCGCAGGTCGGCGGCGGCGTTGGTTGCACTCGCTCCGCTGCTCGCGCTCTCGCCGGCGGTGCCGCTCGCGCTTCCCGCTGCGGCGTTCGCTGCGGTGCGCGTAGGCTGGACGATCGCGACAGGGATGCGTTTCTCGCGTGCGATCGCCGTTGCCGCGGCGCTGCCGCTGCTCGCCGCGGCGTGGGTCGCGGTGCCACGACCGGCCGCGATGAACGCGATGGTCGGCGCCTACGTCGAGAAGCACGGCGAGTGGGAGGGGCTCGAACGCGCGCTCTTCGGGCAGGCGACACCCATCGACGTCGTGCGTGCGTGGGAAGCGCCGCTCGCCGGCCCGCTCGATGTGCCGCTCGCCGGCGCGCTCGCGCCGTTCGCGGTGGCGCGCACGGCGATGCGCGGCTGGGGCGATTCGCTTTTCGATCCGCTCGGCACGGCGCTACTCGCAATCGGCGCGGCGCTCTGCCTTCAATTCGCGTTGCGTGCGGCGAGCGCGCGTTGGCTGCTGTTGCTGCTGGCGCTCACGCTGCTTCCGGGCATGACCTCCAGCTTCGACCGCCCATCAATCACACGCATGAACACGCTGCTGATTCCCGCGTCGCTGCTCGCGGCGCTCGGCGGCCGCCGGGTTGCGGAGTTCGTCGCGCCTGCATTCCGCAAGCGCGCGCTCGCAGCGCTCGCCGTCGGCGCCGTGATCGGCGGTGCGCTGCTCTTCGACATCGTGAATCCGCGCATCCTGCGCGCGTCGTGGCTGTCGCTCGTGATCGACGCATCGCGCGAGCGACCGGACGGCCGAACCTTCGTGCTCGACTATCCCTCGACGTTGGACGTTTCTTGGCTGCACGTCGCGCGCATCGCTGCGCAGGTTCCGAGGCAGCCAATCGAGACGGTTCCGATCGACGGAATCACCGAATTGACGTCGGCGCTCGACGCGGTGCGCACCGCAACGCACGCGGTGTTCTGGAGTCCCGCGCTCGAAGCCGATCGCGCCGTCACTGCGTCGCTCTGCGCGCGCTGGCCGCGCGCCGCGCTGTTCCGCATCGACGATCGCCCGCGTTACGCACATGTGTTCGCCGCGCGAATCGGCGACGGCGACTGGACGCCCGCGCTACCCGCGGATCGCTGGGTCGCGACGTCGTGCGAAGCCGCGCGAAACGCGACGCCCGGCACTCACCAGTAGCTGAAGCGACCCGCGCCATCCGCGACGGGCACCGAGCGCATCCAGAGCTGCGGCTCCCACCACGCGCGCCGCTCGCGGTACCACGCGAGCGTTTGCGCGAGGCCCGCGTCGAGACCGATGCGCGTCTCGAAGCCGAGCGCGGCCGCGGCCTTCTTCGGATCGGCGACGTGGAGCTGCACCTGACCGGGTCGATCGTCGGTGTGCACGATCGACGCAGCGCCCGCCTCCGAGCCTGCGAGCGCCAGCACGCGACGCGCCAGCGTGATGACGTCGGTGGCGATCCCGGTGCCGACATTGAACACCTGCGCCGCAACGGTCGCGAGCGGCTTCGCGAGCACCTGCTCGACGGCGTCGCAGGTGTCGTCCACGAAGACCCAGTCGCGCGCGGCGCTGCCGTCGCCATGCACCGTCAACGGCTCGCCGAGCAGCGCGCTGGTGACGAGTCTCGGCACGAGCTTCTCGAGATGTTGTCCGGGGCCGTAGTTGTTGAACGGGCGCAAGATCACGACCGGCAAGCCATAGGTGTGCGCGAACGCCGAGACGAGTCGATCGGCGCCGCACTTCGCCGCCGCATACGGCGTGCACGGGTCGAGCGGATGATCCTCGTCCATGGGGCTCCGCACGGCGGTGCCGTAGACCTCGGACGACGAGATGTGCACGAAGCGCTCGATGCGAGTGCGGTGACGCAAAACCTGGGAGAGCACCGTCTGCGTGCCGAGCACGTCGGTCTCGAGGAAGATCAGCGAATCGACGATGCTGCGCGGCACGTGCGTTTCGGCGGCGAAGTGCACGACGACGTCGGAGCGCTCGATCAGCGCTTCGACCAGCGCGGGACTGCGCACCGATCCGTGTACGAACTCGAGGCGATGTTCGCGCGCGGCCTGCTTCGGCAGATTCTCGAGATTGCCGGCGTAGGTGAGCGAGTCGAGCACGATCACGCGATCGTTCGGGAAGCGCTCGAGATGGCGCGTGACGAAGCGCGAGCCGATGAAGCCGGCGCCACCGGTGACGAGCAGCGTGCGCGCGGCGCTCATCGTGCGCTCCCGGCGGCGGCGATCTTTCGCTGCGCCACTTCTTCGAGCGCGTTCGCGTAGCCGCTGCCATCGGCGAGTCGCCAATCCTGGCAGGTGCCACACGGACCCGCGTCGGCGAAGCGGCCTTCGAGATGCGCGCGCCGTCGTCGCTCCGCTTCGGCACCGCGCCAGATCTCGCCGATCGTCGCATCGTTCAAGTGACCGAGCGGCGCGTGCGCGTCCCAATCGGCGCCGCACATCAGCACCGTGCCGTCTTGCAGCACCATCACCGACGAGAAGAGCCAGCTACACGGCGGACGCGGCGTCGCGGAGTCGTGCGTGCGCTCGGTTTCGATTGCGCCGCCGAACGGCGCCGGGCGGATCGTCATCACGAAATCGCGCGGACCGAGATCGGGTCGCCACGCGGCGACGAGTTCATCGAGATGCGCCTCGACTTCGGGCGTGCGCATGAACTGCACCGACGTCACCGGGCGCTCCTGGCCGCGCGCATTTTTTGCGCGCAAAAAAGCGCGCACGTTGCGATCGACGCGCGTGAAGTGATCGCGACCGCGCATCGCCTGATAGCCGTCGCGATCGTTCGCATCGAGCGAGCACTCGAGTCGATCGAGGCCGCTGCCGAGCAGCGCATCGGCGATCGCGCCATGCAGCGACACGCCGTTGGTCGAGAGTCCCACCTGCCGCACGCCGGCTTTCTTCGCATAGCGGATCATTGGGATCAGTTCGCGATGCAGCAGCGGCTCACCGAGAAAGTGCAACCAGACGGCAGTTTCGTGCTCGGCGCATTCATCGGCGATGCGTTCGAAGAGCGCCATCGGCATGAAACCGAGCGGCCGCGTGAAGCCCTGTCGTGGACACAACACACAGCGCTGATTGCAGTGATTGGTCGGCTCGATGCTGACGCGACGAGGGAATGCAGCAGCGTGCAACGTGGGGGGCGCGGGCACGCGCGCATGATAACATCGGCCGACCCGTCGGTAGGTAGAACTCTTGGCGACACGGATCGCCGGCATCCAACCCGGCTACCTCCCCTGGCTCGGATACTTCGATCAGATGCTGCAGGTCGATGCATTCCTCGTCGCCGACGAGATGCCCTTCTCCTCCTCGGGATGGGCGCATCGCAACCGCATCAAAGCGCCGAATGGCCCGCGTTGGCTCACGCTTCCCGCGCGGCCGCGCAGCGGCGAAGCGATCTGCGAGGTGTCGCTCGCGCCGTCGGCGCCGTGGAAGCGCAAGCACATCGCGTCGCTGCGGCATCTCTACGCAAAGGCGGAGCCCGCAGCGGATCTGCTCGATGCGCTCGAAGTCGCGCTGCCCGATGACGCGACGCGACTCACCGACGCGTCACTCGCGACGATCCGCTTCCTCGCTGAGCGACTTCGCATCGAGACGCCGCTGCTGATTTCGTCGGAGCTCGGACTCGAAGCGCGCTTTCGCGAACGCTTTCCGGACGACGCCGGCCCCACGCAGCGCATCGCCGTGTATCTCGAAGCGCTCGGCGCGACGGAGTTGATCGAGGGCGAGAGCGGTCGCGATTATTTCGACGTCGCGCTCTTCGAGCAGGCCGGCTTCCGCGTGCACTTTCACCGCTACGAGCATCCTGTCTACGCACAACTGCACGGCGCGTTCGTCTCGCATCTGTCCGCGCTCGATCTGTTGCTCTGCGAAGGCGAAGAGGGCGCGCGTCGCGTGTTGCGCTCGGCGGCGCGGAGTCCGCGCGCGTCATGAGCGGCGAAGGCGTCGATGTCTCGGTTGTGGTGCCGCTGCTCAACGAGGAGAGCAGCGTCACGGAGCTGGTGACACGCATCTGCGCCGTGTTCGACCGGCGTCGCGAGCGCTTCGAGTTGCTGCTCGTCGATGACGGCAGCCTCGACGCCACCGCTGCGCGCTTGCGCGAGATCGAAGCCGACGACCCGCGCGTGCGCGTCTTCGAATTCACCCGCAATTTCGGTCAGGCCGCCGCGCTCGCCTGCGGCATCTTCGAAGCGCGCGGGCGGGTGGTAGTTACGATCGATGGCGACTTGCAGAACCCGCCCGAAGAGATTCCGAAGCTGCTCGACGCGGTCGAGAAGGGCGCGTTCGTCGTCACGGCGCGACGCGCGCAGCGCTACGAGCGCACCTGGCGCTGGCTCGGTTCGCGCGTCGTGCACGGTCTTGCGCGCGTGCTCACCGGCGCATCGATCCGCGACTTCGGCGGCCAGTTCAAAGCGTATCGACGCGAAGTCGTCGAATCGCTGCGGCCGGTGTGGGCGCCCGGCAAGCCGATCTTCCCGCTCGCGCTCTGGCTCGGCTATCCGGTCGCAGAGGTCGATGCCGCGCATCAACCGCGCGGCGCCGGCGGTTCGCGCTACACGCTCGGCGCGTTGGTGCGCATCAATCTCGATCTGGTGACGAGCTTCACGACGGTGCCGCTGGTGCTGCTCGGTGCCGTGGGCGTCATCGCCTTCGCGCTCGGCGCACTCGGCCTGCTGCTCTGTCTGTTCGCCGCGCCGCAGAACTGGCTCTGGCCGGCGATCGCGCTCGCGCTCTTTGCCGTCGGCGGCGTGTGGATCGCCGCTGGGACGCTCGGCGTCTACCTTGCGCGCGTCTACAAGAACGTTTCGGGCACGGCAGCCTTCGTGATGCGTCGCGGACCGGCGCGCACCGAGGACCCCGCGCGATGAGCGCACCGATCCGCGGCGACGCCAACAGCGGTCGCCCCGCGCTCGAAGGCGGCGCGCCGGTGCGCGACACGTTGCTGCCGTTCTTCCGTCCGTCGCTCGGTCGCGAAGAAGAAGAAGCGGTGATTGCCGTACTGCGATCGGGCTGGCTCGCGACGGGCCCCGTCTGCGATCGCTTCGAAGCTGCGTTCGGCGCGCAGATCAATGCGCGCCACGCAATCAGCGTCGCGTCGTGCACCGCCGGTCTGCACTTGATCCTGCATGCAGCCGGCATCGGCGCGGGCGACGAGGTCGTGACGTCGCCGATGACGTTCCCTGCGACCGCGAACGCCGTGCTGCACGCGGGCGCAACGCCTGTCTTCGCCGACGTGCTGCCGCGTCAACTGACGCTCGATCCCGCCGCGGTGCGCGCGGCGATCGGCCCGCGCACGCGCGCGATCATCGCCGTGCAACTGGCCGGCTGGCCGTGCGAGATGGATGCGCTGCGCGCAATCGCCGATGCGCACGGGCTCTTGCTGATCGAAGACGCCGCGCACGCGATCGGCACGTTCTACCGAGGGCGCGCGGCGGGCACACTCGGCGACGCCGCGTCGTTCAGTTTCTACCCGAACAAGAACATCACCACCTGCGAAGGCGGCATGGTGACGACCGCACGGGACGATTGGGCGAGCCGAATCCGTGTCGCGCGACTGCATGGCGTCGATCTCGACGCAAGCCGCCGCGACGGACTCGAGTACCGGCACTGGGAAGCCGTCGCGCTCGGGTGGAAGTACAACTTGAACGACGTGCAGGCGGCGATCGGCCTCGCGCAGCTCGCAAGGTTGCCCGCCGCGCAGACGAGCCGGCTCGCACTCGATGCGCGCTACCGCGTCGCGCTGCGCGCGCTACCCGGCGTCGCACCGCTCGAAGGTCCCGACGGCGGCGAGACCGCCGCCCACATCTTCCCGGTACTGCTCGATCTCGAACGGATCCGCATCGATCGCGACACCGTATTGCGCGCACTGCTCACCGAAAACATCGGCGTCGGCGTCCACTACCGCGCACTCCCGCTGCACCGCTTCTTCCGCGAAACACTCCCGCAACGCCCGGAGGATCTGCCGGTCGCGACCGACGCCTCGCACCGAACGCTGTCGCTGCCGCTCTTCCCCGGTCTCACCGACGCCGAACAGGATCACGTCATCGAAGCGCTCGCCCGCATCCTCACCTTCTACGCGCGCTAATCACTCCTGCGCAGCGCGCCCATCCCGCCTCCCGCGTAGCGAGGCAAAGCCGAGCGGCGACATCCATAAGGCCCGCGCCCGCACCCCCACCCAACCCCGAAACCCCATCGTCCCGCGTAGCGAGCCAACGGCGAGCGGCGAGGATCATGGGTTGCTCCCGCGTAGCGAGCCAACGGCGAGCGGCGAGGATCATGAGTTGCTCCCGCGTAGCGAGCCAACGGCGAGCGGCGCCTTCACAAGGCCCGACGAACCGGCTCCACCACCTCGCGCAGCAGCCGATCGAGCGCTCCAATCCGCCTCGCACCCCGGCCTAGATTGAAATCCGGCACGATCACTTCGCCGACGCCCATCGCTTCGTACTCGCAAAGCGCTGCGCGGATCACTTCCGCGTTGCCGGCGATGCAAGGCCGTTCGGTGGCGCTCGCGAAGCGCGCCGCCGACTCCGCATCGTCATCGAGATGAAAGAGCGCAACGGCGGTGCGACGCACTTGCTCCGGCGCGCGACCGACGTCCGCGCAGTGTCGATCGAGGATCGCGAGCTTGGCGCGGATCGTCGCCGGCGTGCCCCACGCGTTCCACAGATCGGCGTGGCGCGCGGCGATGCGCAGCGTCACGCGCTCGCCACCGCCGCCGATCATCAGCGGGAGCCGCTGCTGCTGCGGCTTCGGCGCGAGCACCGCGTCGCGCAGCGCGTAGTAGCGACCTTCGAAGGTGGTGCGTTCATTCTCGAAGAGCGAGCGCACGATGCTGCACGCTTCGTCGAGTCGCGCGAGTCGCTCGCGAATCGGTGGAAACGCGTAGCCGTACGCGACGTGTTCGTTCTGCTGCCAACCGGCGCCGAGTCCGAGCACGAGACGACCGCCGCTGATCTGATCGACGGTGGCCGCCTGCTTCGCCAACACATATGGGTGCCGGTAGGTGTTGCCGCAAACGAGCGAGCCGATCGCGAGGCGCGGCACGCGCGCGGCGAATGCCGATAGCACCGTCCAGCACTCGAGCGTCGGTTGCGAGAGATTGCCGCGCATCGGCATGAAGTGATCGGCGAACCAGAGACCGTCCCAGCCGGTGGCTTCGGCGTGCGCGGCGGCATCGCAGAGTTCTGCGAATGGCGTGTGCGGACCGAGCCACAGCGAGATGCGCAACGCCACCTCGACTACGGCGCGCGCGGCGGCGCGCTCGCGGCGCTCGTCGCCGGCGCGTCCGCATCCTCTTCGCGCAACTGGTAGAACGGAATCCCCTGCCCGAGCTGATAGACGCGCTGCACATAGTCACCGACGAGCGACAGCAAGCCGCCGAGCAGACTGCTCGACGCGATCACCAGCGCCGCGATGCCGAGCAGCGGCGAAGCGACGAGCAGCGCGATCGCAGCGACCGCGCAGGCGACACCAAAAGCTGCCGCCGAGAGCAGCCCACTCACCAGGAACGGTCGTCGCGCGGTGAGCAGGTAGTAGTCGGCGGCGATGCCGAGCAGCGTCAGCGAGGTGTGACCGAGCCGCAGGCTCGACGGACGGTGGCGGATCGGCACCTCCACGACCGAGCGCGCGCGGCGCAGCAACATCGGTGTCACCAGCCGCCGATGCTCACCCTCAGCGGCGAGGTTGCGCAGGATCCGCGAATCCATCGCGCGCATGCCGCAGCCGATGTCGCGAACGTCGCTGCCGGTGCGGCGTCGCACCCACCAATTCATGAACGCAGACGGCACGCGGCGCATCAGCCACGGATCGCGACGCTGTTCGCGCACGCCGCAGACCAGATCGTGGCCCTGATCGAGCGGCACGAGCAGCGCGGGAATGTCTTCCGGGAAATTCTCGAGATCGGCGTCGAGGCACGCGGCGCGCCGGCCCTGCACCAGATCGAAGCCGGCGCAGATGGCGGACTGGCTGCCGAAGTTGCGCGCCAGCGCGAACGGGCGGATGCGCGGGTCGGCGCTCGCGCGTCGCGTGAGCAGCTCGAAGCTCGCATCGCGCGAGCCGTCGTCTACGAAGATCAGCTCGAAGTGCAGGCCGGCGCCATCGAGTGTCGCGACGAGGCGATCGATCAATTCGTCGAGCGTCGACGCGTTGTTGAAGACGGGAACGACGACGGAGAGTTCGGGCGCAGTCACGGGAACACCGCCTGGAGTGCGTACGCGAAGTTCAAACCGTCGGGCGGCGCGCCGCGCCGGACGCGCGTCACCGCGAGCCGATCGGAGACGAGCAGCACCTGCCACGAGATGCGTCGCTCGAAGAGATCCTTCCAGTCGGTGTCGGCAAGCCGCAGCGCGAAAGCCGCGCCGGTGTCGCCGCGCTCGGCGGGCGTACCGGGCTGGCGAAAGTCGATTGTGTAGGCGCCCGGATCTTCGCCCGTGATCTCGAAGTACACCGACTGCGCAACCTGCGCCGAAGCTTCCGGCGCAGCCGCGAGGCGCGCAGGCAGATCGCGCCGGAACGAGTCTTCGGTGCTGGGACGTGTTGCCGCATAGCGCTCGCCCGTCTCCAGAAAGGCGTGGATGTAGTCGTGCTGCGCGCGCGGCGCGGGCGTTCCGCACAGCGCGCCACGTTCGACGCCGCCTTCGCGCGACCACGCATCGCCCGGCGCGAGATCGAGAGCAGCGTGCCCCGGCGCGCCCTGCGCCATGCACGCGCGCCAGTCGGCGGCGCCGCGACGGATCACCTTGCGCGTGATCGCAGCGCCATCCGGCCCCGTCCAGCGCATGTTCGATGCGGCGGCAAACGCGAACGGCGCGCCCAACAAGCGCGCGGTGCGCGCACCGCCTTCGGGACCGTGGTCTGCTTCCTTGAACGAATCGAGCGCCAGCAGCGCGGGCTGATCGAAGGAGTTGTGCGAGAGCGCCGCGAGATCGGGATGGCCGAATCGCTTCGCGATCTCTTCGATCAGCTCCTGCGGCTGCGGCGCGTCGGCGCCGTCCCAGAAGCGCCCCGTGCGTCCCTCGATCCAGTACGCGCATTCATCCTGCACGCCGAGCGAAGGCGTCGGCACGATCCGCGCGCTGCCGAGCGTGAAGGCTTCGTAGTCGCTGCGCGCGTGCAGATTGTGGAAGCCGAGGCGTCGCAGATTCGTGTCCAGCTCCGAGAACCGGATCGGCGGATGCACCACCGGGATCGACTTGTCGGGCAGCGCGGCGAGCGTCGGCGCGTTGAAGTGATCGAGGTGCCCATGCGTGATCGCGATCGCGTCGAGCGGCGGCAGATCGTCCGGCCCGAAGGCGAGCGCCGGGTCGCGTTCGACGAAGCCGCCGAAGATCGGATCGACGAGCCACGGATCGGTGAGGATCCGCAAGCCGTCCACCTCGACGAGATGGCAGGCGTGGCCGAGGAAGGTCACGCGCATGTGGGCTGCGCTCCGTCGAGACGAAAATGGAAGGTGGCGGTGGAGCGCAGATAGCGGAAACCCAGTTTTGCGTAGACGTTGATGCTGCCGATCGTCGCGACCTGCGTTTCGTTCTCCATGTAGCTCGCGCCGAGCGGTCGCGCCGTGATCATCTCGCGCTGGATCGCCGTGAAGAGGCCGCGGTATTCGGGCAACGTCGCGCCGAGTCCGCGCCCGCAAACCACCGCATCGGCCTCGCGCGAGACGTCGGGCAGCTCGAGCATCGAGATGAACGCGACGATCTCGCTGCGATCCCAGACGAGCAACACCGCGTCGGCCCAGTCGCCCGTCATCACGCGCTCGGTCCACGCTTCGTAGACGCGAAGCGCGCGCTCGTAGGGAAGCGTCAGGTCGAAGACCAGCGGTCCGCGATCGAAGGCGCGACCGCCGAGTTCGGCGAGCCGCTTCCAGGCTGCGACGGGCAACTCACCGAAGTGGCTGCGCTCGCGAATCTCGAAGCGCAGTCCGAGCGGCAGCGCATCGTCATGCGGCATGCCGGTGAGCGACGCCATCCACGAAACCTGCGTATCGACGTGAACCCCTCCGACTTCTTGCAGCACCCACGGCGCGACGCGATCGCGCGTCGATGCACGCGCGGCGAGATGAACGAAGCCGCGTTCGCGCGCGCGCGCGACGGCGGCGCGCAATGCGGCGCGCAGGCCAGCGAGGCGCAGGGCGGGATCCGCGACCGCGAGCGGTCGCTCGAGCGTCGCCATCGCGACGCCGAAATGTGATGACTCGAACGGGCGTTCGTCGAGTTGGACCGCGGCGAGCGGCTCGCCGGCCGGTGATCGCGCGACCAGCACCTCACCGCGATCCGCCCAGCGCGCGCGATGGATCGCTGCAGCCGCGCCGGCGCGCGCCGCAATCGGCGCGAAGTTCGCGTACGGCAGCTCGGGCTCGCTCGCGAGCAACGCATCGATGGCGCTCGCTCGGCGCGCGCCGCTCTCCAGATCGACGAGGGGTTCCATCGGATCGCGATTATACGGATGCGTCGCGCAGAGGGGCGGGCTACTTCTGGCGCCCCCACCGGAGTGATGCCTTTGCAGCCCCCTGTGATCGCGGGCGTTCTCGCTGCCATCGCGTCGATCTGGGCGGTGCTGGGCGCGTGGCTGGGACCGGGCTACGCGCTCACCGTCGCGCTCGGATCGGGGCGCGACCGACTCGAGCGTTTCGCACTCGCCGTGGCGTTCGGACGCTTGCTATTGGCGATCGTTTCGCTCGCCGCGTGCAGCGCATCGGCGCCGCAGTTGCTGGTGGGATGGGGCGTCGTCGGTGCTGCCCTCGGCGCCTACGCATGGTGGCGCATGGGCAAGGGCGTCGAGCGCGACGGCACGGAGCGCGCGGTGTCGATTGCAATCGCATGCGCCGCGCTGTTGGTGTTCGCAGTGGTCGGTCGTTCGGCGCTCTCGCACGACGGTGCGCTCGCGTTCTACGGTCGCGACAGCGCGAACGATCCGTTCGTGTACGGCTCGTTTGCACTCGCGCTGCGCGATCGAGGCTTGCCGCTCGCGAATCCCTTCGCGGGCGGCGAAGTGGTGCCGGGCTCGTACGTGCTCTTCGCGACGCTCGCGGGGCTCTCGGCGGCGAGCGGCGCGTCGATGCTCGATCTCGTCTATCGCGTGCTGCCGCTCGTGGACACGATGGCGCTCGGTGTCACAGCGATCGCGTTCGTGCGCGCGCTCGGTGCGCCGAAGCTCGCGTGGATGCTCGCTCCGCTGCTGCTGCTCCTCGGCGGCGATCCGTCGCCATGGCTCGCACCGATCGCGCGCGTCTTTGGAAGCGCGGTGCAGCACCTCGACACGTGGTCGCTCTTCGGTCCCTATCTACTCGCCTTCAATCCGATCGCGGCTGGCTTGCAGACACTCTTCTGCGCATACCTGCTGCTCGCTCGCGGTGCGACGATCCGGCGTCGCGACGCGATCGTCGCAGGGCTGCTCATCGGCGCGCTGATCGAGATCAAGCTCTTCCTGTGGGCGCCGGCGATCGGGGCGTTGTTTGCCGTCGCCGTGCTCTGGCCGCCCGCCGCGACGCGCGTTGCGCTGCTGTGGAGCGCGGCGGCAGCGGCGCTCGTGTCGCTGCCGTCGATCGTCGAAAAGGCGCTGTGGGCGCAGGCCGCGAGCGGTCGCGACGACACCGGCTTCGCGCTTTGCATCGCGTGCTTCCCGCGCCATCTCGCGAACGCTGCCTGGGGAAACGGCGATCTCTCGTTCGCGATCTTCCGCACGCCGGGCGCCGGGCTGACACCGCGCGCATTCGTCGTATGCTGCGTGATCGGCGTGATCGCTCTCGGCGCGCGCGCGCTCGCGCTCGGCGAAGTCGTTCGTGGCGCGCGCAGTGGCGCCGCGGCGAGCGTCTACCGGCAACTCGCGCTCGGCTCGGCGCTCGGCTTCGCGCTCGCGTTCACGATCGCGACGCCGCCGCACCACTTGAATGCGGCGCAGTTCACGTGGATCGCGACCTTCGGGCTGTGGCCGCTGCTCGCGATTGCTGCGGCGCGCTGGCTGCAAGCCGGACGTTGGGTGCCGCTCGCCGTCGCGACGATCTTGCTCGTGCCCGGCAGCATCGACACGCTGCTGCGTCTCGGCGTCGGCGCGCCGCAGAGCTTTGCGATTTCGCGCGACGAGCGGGAGCTCGCAGCGGCGTTGCAACGCGTGTCGGCGCCGGGCGATGTCGTCCTCGAGCCCTCGATGCTCGCGAGCACGGATCGGCCCGCGGCAATCCCGCTGCTCGCGGGCCGACCGGTGTATCTGAGTCTGTTGTCGGCGGTGATGAATCTGCCGGCGACCGAACGCGATGCGCGCTTCGAACGCATCGCGGTCTTCTTTGCCGGCGACGACTCGAGTGCCGCGCGCCGCGCACTGCGCGAAAGCGGAGCCGCTTTCGTCTATCTGCCGCGTGGCGCTTCGCCGCGCAACGACGCGCTCGATGCACTCGAAGTCGTCGAGGCGAACGCTGCCGGTCGTCTCTTTCGCGTCGATGATTGAGCTAGGGTCCGCGCCGCAATGCAAGCGCCCGCAGCAAATCGCGTCCCGAGTTCGCAGTGATCAAAGGTCTCGTGATCGGGCTCGTCGTGGGTGCGCTCTTTCTCGGCCTTGCGCTGTGGGGCGTGCCGCTCGATCAGGTGGGCGACGCGATTGCGCAGGTAGACGGCATGTGGCTCGCAGCCGCGACCGTGCTGTGGGTCGGCCAGTACGTGCTGCGCGCATGGCGCCAACTGCTGCTCGTGCAACCGCTCGCGCCCGCGACGACGTACCGCACGCAGCTCGCGATCACGATGGTCGGCTTCTTCTGCGTGAACACCTTCCCGTTGCGACTCGGCGAAGCGGTGCGTCCGTATCTCTTCTACGAGCGCGATCGCGTGCCGATCGGCGCGGGGCTCGGCGTCGTCTTTGTCGAACGCATCATCGACTTCGTCGGTCTGTTGATCGGGCTGTTGCTGGTGGTGTTCTTCGCCGAGGTGCCCGATCGCAGTATCGAGCTCTTCGGGCGCCCCTTCTCGGTCGTCGAGTGGGCGCGCGGCACCGCGCTGGTGTTGTTGCCGCCGCTGGTGGCGGGCATCGTCGCGCTCGCCGCGTTCGGATCGCGCGCGCTCGCGCTGGCGGAGCGGATCGTCGTCGCGATCGAATCACGCGTGACCGCGCCGTGGGTGACACGCGTGTTGCGCGGCCTGCTCGGTTTCGCGGGCTCGTTCGTCGATGGCGTCGCGGGACTGCGCGAACCGCGACGCATGCTGCTGATCGTACTCTTCACCGCGATCCTCTTCATCGCGATGGCCGCGTTCGTCTGGGCGCTCGCCTGTGCGTTCCACTTCCAGCAGTGGATTGGATTCGGAGAGGCGATGGGCGTGCTCGGGATCACGATGCTCGGCATCGCGTTGCCCGCGCCGCCGGGGTTTGCGGGCGTCTTCGAGGCGGCCGTGCGCGCCGCACTCGCGGTCTTCGGTGTCGCCGGAGAAGATCTCGCCGCGCGCGCGCTCGCGTTCGCACTGGTCTTCCACTGGGGCCCGTATCTGCTGCTCGCGATCTGGGCCGGCTACTACGTGTGGCGCGACAAGATCGGGCTCGGTCGATTGTTCCGCTTCGCGCGCGGGGGCAGCGAACCCGATCCTGTTTGAGCATGCAGTGGCGACGCAGATGTCCGCTCGTCATGCTGGGCAAATGCGTCGCTGGCTCTGGCTCGTTGCTGCATTGATCGTTGCGGTGGGGCTCGCGATCGCGGGTCCGCTGCGCTCGTACGTCTTCGATTCGAACCTGCACGCGGTGATTCCCGGCCAGGTCTATCGCAGCGCGCAACCGTCGGAAGCCGAGATCGACCGCTGGGTGCCGGAGCTCGGTCTGCGATCGATCGTGAACCTGCGCGGTGCGAAGGGCAAAGACGATCGGCGCTGGCTCGCGGAAGAGCGCGAGGCGACGAGCCGCAACGGCATCGAGCATGTGTCGCTGCGGATGAGTTCGGACGACATCCCGCCCGCACAGACGCTGCGCGAGTTGGTGCGCATCCTCGACACCGCTCCGCGTCCGCTGTTGCTCCATTGTCGCGCTGGCGCCGAGCGCAGCGGGCTCGCGTCCGCAATTGCGGTGCTGCTGAACGGCGGCGATCTGGCGGCGGCCCATGCTGAGTTCGCGCTCGACAAGGGCTTCGTCTATCTGGTCAATCCGCGGCTGCCGCGGGTACTCGACGAGTACGAACTCTGGCTCGCGGGCCAGCCGAGCACCCCCGACCGCTTCCGCACCTGGGCCACGAACGAGTACGTGCCCTATTTCTATCGCGCGCGCATCGAGCCGATCGACGCGCCGACGCGCATCGCGACGGGCACCGTGACGGAGCTGCGCGTGCGCGTCACCAACACGAGTCGCCAGCCGATTCGATTCAGCGCCGCTCACGATCACGGCGTTCATCTCGGCGCGAAAGTGCACGCGGTCGGCGGCGCGGAGCCGATCGAGTTGCGCACGGGTCTCATCGATCTCGAGCTGGCGCCGGGCGCGACGACCGAGCTGTCGTTGCCGCTGCCGCCAACGCTTTCGCCGGGCCACTACGACGTCGAGGTCGATCTCGTCGACGAGGGCGTGAAGTGGTTCCAGGCGCTCGGCTCGCAGCCGCTGCACTTGCCGATCGAGGTGGCGGCGTCGCCTTGACTCGCGAACGGCCCGGGCTCGAAGTCGCGATCGTATTCGCGCTGCTACTTGCCGTGGTGTGGCGCGTCGGCGCGTGGCTGCCGATCTCGGCAAGCGCGGCGAACGCCATCGGCACGACACTCGGGGTGTTCACCGCCGCGGTCGTGGTGCTCGCGTGGCGGCGCGCGGGTGTCGGCGCGCAGGCGCTCGGACTCGCGCCCGCGCAGTGGCGCAACGGTTGGAGCTCGATCGCACTCTTCACGGGCGCGGCAGCAGCCGCGCTCGTCGCGATCGGCTCGACACTGGGAAGTGCCTCGATTCCATTCGAGCGAGTCGTGTGGCTGCTCGACTATCTGCCCGGCATCGCCGCGCAGCAGCTCCTGATGCAGGGATTCTTCGCGCCGCGTTTCGCGATGCTCGCCGCCGCAGCGCCCGCGCCACGGGGCGGCGCCGCGACGATCGCGCTGACGACCGCGACCTTCGTCGCGCTGCACGCCCCCAACCCGGCGCTGATGGGAGGCGTTGCCATCGCTGGAGCGTTCTGGGTCTGGCACTTCCTGCTACACCGCAATCTGATCGCGGTGCTCGGGAGCCATCTCGTGCTGGGCGCGACCGCGATGGCGGCGCTCGGCCCCGGTCCGATGCTGAACCTGCGCGTCGGCCCGGGTGCGCTCGAGTTGCTGCTTCGCTGAACGGTGTCGGTCAACGAGCGATGTGCTGGTAGCAGAGCCAGTCCATCGCGACGGCGATTGCCCAGTGCGCGGCGAAAGCTGGCAGGAACGAACCCGTTCGCCACGCGACGACGCAAAACACGACGCCGGCCCACGCCGCTTGCGCGAGTTCGAGCGGTGGCTTGTCGATGTGGAGCACTACGTACGGCGCGTTCGTGACGACGATCGCTCGAGCGATGCCGAGCTGTCGCGCGAGCGGGAAGAGCAAGAAGCCGCGGAAACAGAACTCGGTTGCGAACAACTGTGGCGCGTGGTGCAGCAGCCAGGAAAACGCGAGGCCGATTGCGTGCTGACGCGCCGGCGGAAACGCGGGCGACGGATAGAACGCCTGGAACTCCGGACGCTGCGAGAACCAAAGCACGAAGGGCAAGACGGCCAGAAAGCCCGCGAGCGAAGCGATCACAAAAGCGCGCGCTCCGGGCCAATGCCAGCCGTAGCGCGCGAGCCGGTCGCGCAACAAGAAGCGCACCGCGAGCGCCGGCACCACCAACAGCGGCAGCACGTCACCGCCGACGATCAATCCAACGCTGCCCGGGAAGCGCGGCGGAAGTTGGAAGCGATCGAAGTAGTGGCTGTAGAGCGCGACGCAAAGGCCTATCGCAACGACGGCGCCGATGTGATCGCGCGGCGCCGCGGTCTCTGCTTGCAATGAATTCGCCATCAGCCGAGTCCTTTGAGCAGGCGGCGCAGCGCGTCCGCGTTTTCCATCTGCGGATCGAGCGCGAGTGCGCGAGTGAGTGCGCGACGCGCATCGTCGCTGCGACCCTGCTTCTCGCGCGCGACACCGAGCCCCGCCCAGGCTTCGGCTGCGAGCGGATGCACACGCAGCGCGGCTTCGTAGTGATCGCCGGCTGCCTTCCAATCGCTGGCGGCGAGCGCCAGATGGCCCGCGCGAACGGCGGCCGGCCAGTACGCCGGTTGCGACACGAGCAGCGTCTCGAGTTGGCGCCGCGCCGAGCGCGCGTCGCCGCGCTGCTCGGCAGCCACCGCGCGGTTCATCTCGATCTCCGGATCGCCGGGCGCCAGTGCGGCAGCGCGCTCCAACCAATCGATCGCGCGATACGGTTCGTTGCGATCGAGGTACAGCGCGCCGAGGTTTGCCGCCGCACGCAGCGAGCGCGGATTCTTCGCCCACGCGTCGGTCCACAGCGTCTCGTCGCTCGCGTAGACGCGGACATGCGTCGCTGCGGCGATCGCGAAGCTCGCGACGCCCGCCGCACCGGCAACGAAGCCGGCGCGGCGCAGCGGCGTCGGCAGCGCCGCGATGCCGGCCGCGACGAGCCACGCGGTCGCGAAGATCGGCAGCACGAGATAGCGATCCGCCATTTCACCGATGCGCGCCGCACCGAGCGCCGCGATCGCGAGCGGCGCCACCGCGAGCGCGATCGGAATGAGCAGCGGTGAACGCCGTCGCCATGCCAGCACGAACGCGCCGGCGGCGCCAATCGCCACGAGCGCTCCGAACGCCGCGTGCCACGGCGCTGGCGGCGGCGGCGAGATCGTCAGCGCAAGCGGCGCGAAGATGCGCGCCGTCGCCTGACCGAACGCCCCGAGAACGGCGAGCGGATCGAGGGGCGCGAGCAGGCCGCCGGACACGCCGCCCAGACTTTGCGCGCGCAGCGCCAGATACGCGCCGAGCGCCAGCAACCACGGCGCGTGGCGCGCGAAGGTTGCACGCGGGGCGAAGCGCGCGCCGCGGACGCGATCGACACAGACGAAGAGCGGCGCCAGTGCGACGGCGCTCTCTTTGCTGCAGAGCGCGGCGAAGAACGCGACGCCGACACTGATCAGAAACAGGCCGCGCGAGCGCGCAGATGTCGCGGCGAGCGCGCGGTCGTAGAGCAGCAGCGCTGCGAGTGCGAATGCCGCGAGCAGCGAGTCGCAGCGCGCGGAGATCCACGCCGCTACTTCCGCCTGCGCGGGATGCACCGCGCCGAGCGCACCGGCGAGCAGAGCCACCGACGTCGGCGCGCCGAACACCGTCACGCTGCGCACCAGCAGCGCCGCGACGATCGCGAAGAGCGCGAGCGATACGAGATGAAATCCGAAAGCGCCGGGACCGAAGACTGCGCGATCGAACGCGAACGAAGTCATCATCAGCGGTCGGTACCAACTCGATCCCGACCCTGCACCCGCCCATACACCGCTCGCGAACAGCGTCGGCAGATGCGACAAGCTCTGCACCAACGGATTGCCGACGATCTGCCGGTGATCGTCGTGCACGAAGCCTCCCGCGAGTGCCGCCGAGAAGACCGCGAGCGCGAGCAGCGGCGGCACAGCGAGCAGCGCTGCGCGGCGAATCAACGCGGACTGCCTTTGTTCCACCAGATGCGGACCTCCCCGCCGCGACGGTAGCCGCATCACGCGTCGGCCGAGCGGAGCGCATCGGCTAGGCTGCCGTGCGATGCACGAGATCGTCATTCTCGAGGACGCGCGCGGCTAACCTCATGGGCATTCCCGCAATCGTCGCTGCAGGGGACCGTCGCGCTGCAAAGGCGGTGCGCGGTGAGAGCAAGCCGTATCTCGAGTTGGCAGGACGCGCGCTGGTCGCGCACGTCGTCGCGATGTTGCAGCGCGTGCCGGAAGTCTCTGAAGTGTGGGTGGTCGGCAATGCCGAGCGGCTCCAGGCAACACTGGGCGACGCCACGCTTCGTGCGGAGCTGACGAAGCCACTCAAGATCGTTCCGCAATTCAGGAATCTCTATGAGAACGCGTGGGAGACGTACCGACGGCTGCTGCCCGGTGCGGGTCCTGATGGTCGCGATCCGGGTCCCGAGGACGCCGACACTTGGGCGCTGTTCCTCTCCGCCGACCTCCCCTTCGCGACGCCCCAGGAAATCTCCGCGTTCATCCGCCAGACGATCGCGTCCGGCTGTGACTACGGACTCGGCATCTGCACCGAGGAATCGATGCGCGATTTCTACCCCGCGTCACCCGGCGCGCCCGGCATCCACCTGGCGTACTTCAACCAGCGCGAAGGCCGCTTCCGCCAGAGCAACATCCACCTGGCGAAGCCCGCGCGTCTCGGCAACCGCCACTACATCGAAGACCTCTACGAGCACCGCTACCAGCGACAGACGCGCGAGATGATCAAGCTGGGCTGGACGCTGTTGCGAGCGGAAGGCGGCGGCCTCGCGGTGATCTACTACTACGCGCTGATGCATCTCGCGGGTGTCGCCGATCGCAACGGCTGGCGCTGGATCGCCGATTGGCTGCGACATCGCATCCCGATGGCGCGCATCGAGAAGGGATGTTCGGCGCTGCTGCGTACGCACTTCCGTTTCATCGTGACGGAAGGCGGTGGCTGCGCGGTGGACATCGACAACGAACCCGATCTCGCCGCGGCGAGCGAACTCTTCGATCGCTGGCGCGCCAGCCAGCTCGCTCGTGTCGAGTCGATCTACGGGCCACTGCCGCTTCCGGAACACGCGACGCCGCAATCGGGAGAGCCGCGATGAGCGTGACGGAAGAAGTCGCCGTGGTGCGCCGCTCGGCTGGGATCTTCCGGCTCGCGAGTCGTGCGCTGCTCGAAGTGCGCGGATCCGATCGCGTGCGCTTCTTGCAGGGCCAGCTCAGCAATGACGTCGCGAGCCTCGCGGCGTCGGGACCTGCCGCGAGTTGCTACGCGCTCGCGCTGACGCGCGAAGGTCGCATCGTCGCCGACTTCCACGTCGTAGCGCGGCCGGACTCGATCTGGCTCGAGACCGATGCCGCGGCGAAGTCCGCAGCGATCGCCCGCCTCGAGAAGTTCGTGATCGCCGACGACGTGCAGATCGTCGATCGCAGCGCCGCGTTCGCGCGCTTTGGGGTCGAGGGCCCGCGTGCGCCAGATCTGGTCGCGGCGGCCGTGGGCGTGGCGCTCCCGATCGCGCCGCAGGGCGCCGTCGTCGCGCAGATCGGCGGCACCGAGGCGGTCGTCATGGCTTGGGGCTGGAGCGGCGATGCCGCGTTCCAATTCATCGTCGCGCTCGAGCATGCCGATGCGGTGCAGCTCGCGCTGCAGGCTGCCGGCGAGAGCTGCGGCGCGATCTTCGCCAGCGAAGCGACGCTCGAAGTGCTGCGCATCGAGGCTGGCGAAGCGCGCTACGGCGCCGAGTTGGGCGAGCACACGCTGCCGGCGGAGCTGCGCCTCGTCGATCGCGCGGTGTCGTTCACGAAGGGTTGCTACACGGGCCAGGAAGTCGTCGCGCGGATGCAGTCGCGAGGCCGCGTCGGCCATCTGCTGGTGGGCGTCGCGTTGGATGGCGACGCGCTGCCCGCGCCGGGTGCGGTGATCACTGCGGGTGACACGCGCGCCGGTGAGCTGACGAGTGTCGCTCGCTCACCGAGCGCGGGCGCGATCGCGCTCGGCTTCGTGCGCAGGGGGTTCGACGAACCCGGTACGGCCGTCGAGGTCGATGGTGGTACCGCTCACGTGGTCGCATTGCCCTTCGTCGCGCCCACTTCGCCGTGAGGGGTTGGCTCGTAGTTTTCGCGAAGGCGCCGCAGCCGGGCCGCGTGAAGACTCGCCTTTCGCCGCCGCTCTCCTCCCTCGAAGCGGCTGAGCTCTATCGCTGCATGCTCCTCGACGTGCTCGAAGAGTCGGCAGCGGCCGCAGCGGAGTTGGGGCTCGAAGCCGTCGTTGCGGTGGACCCTGCCAGCGCGACGGCAGAGTTCGTCGAGCAAGCGCCGGCTGGCTTCCGCGCAGTCGCGCAGGTGGATGGTGAACTCGGAACACGCATGCGCCATGTCGCGCGACAGGCAGCGGCGGCGGGAGCGCCGTTCGCGCTGCTGCGCGGCAGCGATAGCCCGTGTCTCGATCGCGTCGTATTCGGCGAAGCCGTCGCGGCTCTAGTCGACGCGGATATCGTGTTCTGCCCGGATCGCGACGGTGGCTACAACTTGGTTGGGCTCGGTGGGCGCGCACTCGAGCGGGGTCCTCGCGGCGGGCTCTTCGATCATCCGATGAGTACGCCCACCGTGCTGCGCGACACGCTGGTCGGGACCGAGCGCCTGCAGCTCGTCGCGCACCAGTTGCCCCCAGGTTTCGACATCGACCGCTACGAGGATTTGCGCTGGCTCGCGGCTCGGCGATCCGAAAGGGTGACTATTCCATGCCGCCGGACACTCGCGTTTCTCGACGAACGCCAGCTTTGGCCGCCCCGCGATGAGGCGCGATCTTCACTCTCCTCGGGGGCATAAAAGCGCTCTTGCCGGCCCGCAAAATCGGTTGCAACCCAGGCAGCCGTAGGGTAAACAGCCTTCAGCACGAACTTGGATTAGGGGTAAAGTGCGTGCTCGTTGCGCCCGAATCGGGAGGCAACGCATGGTGACCGGGATGGCTTGTGTCGCGTGATCCGGACTCAGACCGCTCCGGGGCAACTTTGGGGGGTGAGCTCATCAGGGGGATGGGCCCGCCTCGTGGAGATTCGAGTCCAGTCTTAAGGGCTGGTCCGAGTATCGACGAGCCAGGTATTTCTCACGGGAGTTCGGCAGGAACGGCTCTTCAGGCGCCAATGGCAGCCCAGAGAGCATTCAGTCCTTCGGAACTTCGCATGTGGACTTGGAACCCGATTGCCGTTCGCACCAAAGAACGCGAGAGGAGGGGTATGACGATGCGATCTCGGTGGACGGCCGCGCTGTCGGCTATCGCCATGCTGGCGCTGGCGCCGTCGTTTGCTTCGGCGAATGACGATGCCGTGCAGCAGCAACTACAGCAGATGCAAGGGCGCATGCAGCAGATGGAAGACAAGCTGCAGGCAACGACGGACCAACTGGACTCGGCGAATGAGCGAGTGGACGAGCAGTCGCAGCTGATCGAACAGTCGGGCCTCGCGGAGACGCGTGGCGCGAGCAACGGTCTGCCTGGATTCCTCGGCTCGATCACGGTCGGTGGCTGGGTATCGTCGAGCTACTTCTGGAACATCAACCACCCGACGTCCGAGACCAACATCCAGGGCGACGCCTTCGACGGTGGATTCAGCCAGTATCCGACCGGCGACGGCATGGGCGGAACGAACCAGGGTGTGAACGGCGCGTTCTACCCGCTGCATCCGGACCACAACAGCTTCGCGCTGGATCAGGTGTGGTTCGAAGTGGAGCGCCCGATCGACGAAGAGAACCGCGCGGGCTTCCGGCTCGACACGGTGTACGGCAAGACGGGTGCCCTGCTCAACGGGGGTGGTCCGAACAACCGCGATACGAATCTCGATGATTCGTCGATCTACATCGCCCAGGGCTATGTCCAGTACCTGGCGCCGGTTGGTGACGGCATCACGTTCAAGGCAGGCAAGTTCAGCACGCCGATCGGTTACGAAGTGGCGGGAACGATCTACAACTACCAGATCACGCGCGGCAACGTGTGGAACCTGCTCGAGCCAATCGATCACATTGGTGTGACGGCCGGCTACGCGTTCGGTGACACGGGCTTCGATGTGATGGGTGGCGTGGCAAACGGAGTTGCCCCGCGTGATCCGGACAACAACGAGTCGAAGTCGTTGCTCGGTCATGTTGGGTGGGCGAACGAGACGTTGAGCGTCGGCGTGAACGGCCTCTACGGGAATGAGTTCACTGCCTCGTCGGAGAATGCGCTGACGATCCTCAACGGCGTTGTGAAGTTCAACCCGACCGATCGTCTGGCGCTGTACGTGAACGGCGACTACTCGACGATCGCCAATGGTGGTAACGCGAAGGCTTGGGGCGTTGCGACTGGCGGCCGCTTCGGCATCACCGATCGAACGGGGATCTCGCTCCGCGGTGAGTACGTTGCGGACAACGATGGCTACCTGGGCTTTGGTGCCTGGGAAAACGGAACGGTCTCGGAGTTCATCACCGATGGCGGCCAGACCTTCGTGTCCTCTGACGTCAAGATCTTTGGCGTCACCGCGACGGTCGACCATCTGCTCACGGATCAGTTGATGGTTCGTGGCGAGGTTCGTTGGGACAACGTTCGGCACAGCGGCAATACGAGCAACGGCGAGTTCTTCAATGGCTCGCTCGACGACAGCGAGAGCGACTTCGGTCTGAAGTCGAACCAGGTCACGCTCGGTGCCGAGGTGGTCTACAACTTCAACAAGTTCGGCGGCGAGTAACCCACTCTCCGACGAAGCTCAGTCTGCAAGGGGGCGTGGTCCATTCGGATCACGCCCCCTTTCT